>CAWFJM010000037.1:0-71134 GCA_963816015.1 uncultured Planctomycetaceae bacterium
CCGGCGGCTGGTTCCGGGATAGACGAAGCCAACCTGCTCGATGGTGATGCGCCCCGCGACCGCGGCCTTGCGGACGGGCCGATGGCCGGGGCAGTCCGTCATCTCGCGAGGCTCTTCCAGGAGGTCGAGCACCCGGTCGAAGCCTGAGAGGTTATTCTGGAACTGCGTCACGCTGGTGGCCAGCACGGCCATCGGTTCCAGGAGCATGGTCAGGTACACCAGGAACATCATCAGGTCGCCGAGCGAGAGCCGGCCCTCAAGGACCTGCATCCCGCCATAGAGGAGCAGCACGACGGAGGCCATCGGCAGGACGAACTCCCAGAGCAACTCGATGAGCCGCGACAGCCACCAGACGTGAAGCTCGAGCCGGCTCATGAGGTGATTCTCGCCCATGAACCGCGCCGATTCGCTTTTCTGGCGGCCGAAGGCCCGGACCACCCGCATGCCCCCGAAGACCTCGGTGGTCTCGCTGTCGATCTCTTGCCGCTGCTTGCGCACGTCCCGGAAGAGCGGCCGGATGCGGCGGTTCCACAGCAGGTCGGAGTAGTAAACGCCCGGCACGAGGCAGAGTGAGCCCAGCAGGAGCCGCCAGTCCACCCACGCCAGCACCACCAGGCCCCCTGCGAACTGGACCAGAGCGCGCCAGGGATTGTAGAGCATGCTGAAGACCAGCTCGCCCACGCCGCCGGCATCCTCGCGCAGCAGGCTGGAGGCTCCTCCGGACTTGAGCTGATACACCCGGTGGAGGGGAAGCCTCATGGCGTGCTCATAGACCTTGCGCCGCACGGCCACCTGGACTCGCTTGGTTGTCCGCGTGCCCAGCCACCGGCTCCAGAGCCCGATCATGGTGCCGACGATCGTGATCCCCGTGACGACCGCCACCAGGATCACCAGACGGAGCCGGGGCGACTCCGGGATCGGGATCGGGCTCCATTCCTGGATCACCTCGGGCATGGGGCGAGCCAGCAGGACATAGTCGATCGCGGCCTTCGTGGCCGCGGGGGGAATGAGCTTCAACAAGGTGGAAACCGAGAGGCCCAGGAGTGCCAGCGCAATCGTGCGCCGATGGCCCTTCAAGACGCGGTACAGCTCCTGGTAAAGAACCGGCAGCGACCGGTGCTTGCCGGCGGCGGCCGGGGCGTCTGACTCGCGCCCGTCGGGCTGAGTCACGGATTCCCCGCCCGGCTGCGATCCCTGGCCGCGATCCTGGTTCTTCCTCTTGATCCGTTCCCGGTAGTTTCGAAGGTATTCCGTGAAACGCTGGCGGCTGCCGATCCGTCGGTGAAGTGACAAGGCAACGTCCTCTCGACAAGTTCCAGCCCGGAAACGCGGTGGCCCCGGCCCCGGTCGCGGTCAGGCCTTTTGCTGCTTATTGTAGAGGATCCGTCGAGATCGACGAGCCGAAAGCCGCGGCGGACGCCAAAGAGCGGGAACCTCGGGTGCGGCCGGGTGCGCGCGTCTGGACCGATGATGACTCGGACCTGGCCCCCTCCCCGTTTCCGGGCGGCCGACGGTTCCCGGCCCGACAGACCCGGGAGGACGAACCAGCATGAGACCGGGGCACAGCGACGCTGAACCGTCAACTCCAACCCCTTGATGTCGCGCGATGGTCCCCGCCCTCAATCGCACCTGAAAAGCCACGCGTCGTATCACGCAACCCATGACTCGAGACGTAGCGGACAAGAGCAACCGAGCGGTCTCACAGCATATTGAAGTTCCGCATGAAGTTGATGTGATCTTCCAGGTCCATTGCCTGGCGTTCTACCGGGCGGGAGCGAAATTGATGATCGAGAATATGGGCAACATACATGTGATGATACCACAACGCCGGAGCCTCGATGGCCCGGCGAAGCAGGCCGCGATCGTGGTCGATCTTGCGTAGCTCATGATCATGATTAAACTCGTCGATTGCTCTCAGCTCGCCACACCAGCGGTTGGCGAAGTAAAAAGTAACATCATCAAAATACATGCTGATTGCGGGTAAATAGAATTCGGATGGCCCATCGAGGCAACGCAGGGCAGAACAGGTTGCAGAGTAGATATCGACATCGATCGAGATGAATCCGACAGGAGCGTCTTTTGAAAGGCTGGCGACAAACCCTGTGACGGTGTCCTTGATATCACCAAGCAAGAGTTCTGCACGACCATCGATCTGCTGTGTCAACTTCTCCTTGTTGACCATGGGAAAGTCACCGGGTGACCAGAGTTCAGGGTGGTCCTCGTAGCCTCCTATGGGAGGCAACCCTCGCCAGTGTCAAAGCCGACGATGCGAAATTCAATACCCGTCTCCGGGCTGAGACGTCGTGCAAGGTCGATCATCGCCAGCAGCCCATTCCCGGTGGCGACGCCAAACTCGCAGACCGTGACATGCTTCAAACCCAGGTACCGCGCGAGATCGGCTGCTCTGAGCATGCCATAGGCATAATTCGGGCGCGGTAGAAGCCCGAGCTCTTCCTGCTGGCGTACCGTACCAGCTCGGGCACGAGCTTCGCGCAGCAACTGGTATTTCATGTGGCCCAAGCGGCTGCGAAGAGCCTGGAATAAACTCGTGAACATGATGAACCTGCAACGGCGTTAGAAAACTGGTGGGCAAAAGGGGGAGGCGTCCAATCCGGGTCATGAGTGCTGAAGATTCTTCAAGCTGGGATCGAGTTGCCGATGGTCGGGAACCAAGAGCCTTGGCACCCGTACCAGCATGCCTGGAAGGCGAGACGTACTGGGGTACTGTCGCGATGCTGTTGTATAGTTCTAATCGAATCTCTCGATCGGTCAAGGCTCGTCTTTCTCTCGAACATCCCGACTGACAGACCGCTGAGTGGCAGCCAGGATTCGCAGCCGCGAGGCGCCACAAGCCGGGGTGGTCTTCATCATGGCTCCTGGTCCTGGATCTTCCGGACCAGGTCCGTCGTGCTCAGCCCTTCCAGGCGGGGACAGATGGCAACCTTGCCGCCGTAGGATTCGACGATCTCGCGGCCCACGACGGTCTCCGGGGTGTAGTCGCCTCCCTTGACCAGCACATCGGGTCGGATCGCCTCGATCAGGTTGATGGGCGTGTCCTCGTTGAACATCACGATCAGGTCGACGAAGGGATAGAGCGACAGCATGTAAGCGCGCTGGTCCTCGGAGACGTAGGGCCGCGACGGGCCCTTGAACCGGCGGACCGAGGAATCGGTGTTCAGGCCCAGGATGAGGAAGTCGCCCTGGCTGCGGGAGAACTGCAAGAGGTAGGCATGGCCGTAGTGCAGGATGTCGAAGCAGCCATTGGTGAAGACGACCTTGCCCCCGGCCTGCTTGATCTCGCGAGCGCGCTGGCGGGCCGAGGCCACGTCGGCGACCTTGACCATCCAGTCGGCCGATTCGCTGTTCGCCTCGGCGAGCAGGTGGGCCGGTGAGATGGTGCCGACGCCGAATTGCCGGACCACGGCCCGGCCGGCGAGATTGGCCAGGGCGCAGGCGTCGGCCATCTCGGTCCCGGAGGCAAGCGAGATCGCCAGGGTGGCTGCCACCGCGTCGCCGGCGCCGGTCACGTCGTAGACAGCCACGGGGACGGTCGGGACGTGCGTATGCTCGATCGGGCTGCCCGGCTGGAGGCGGCGGAACAGCGAGATGCCCTCGGCCTCGCGGGTGACCGCCAGGGCCGCGCCGGTCTGCTCGACCAGCAGGTGCGCGGCGGCCTCGAGGCTCTCCAGGTCCGTGATCGGCCGCTCGGCGGCGACGGCGGCCTCCTTGAGGTTGGGTGTCAGGACGGTCGAGCCGGCATACCGGCGGTAATCACGCCCCGTGGGATCGACGACCACCGGCACGCCCTTGCGCCTGGCCCCGTCGAGGGCCGCGGCGATGACCTCGGGAGAGAGCACGCCCTTGCCGTAGTCCTCCAGGATCACGGCGTCGGCCTCGGCCGCCGCGGCGCGGGCGGCCTCGGCCAGCCGCTCGCGAACCTCTCCGGTGGGCGTCACCCGGCGCTCGCGGTCCACCCGCAGGAGTTGCTGGTTGTGCGCGATGAACCGGGTCTTGACCGTGGTGGATCGACCCGGGTCCACGATCAGGCTGTCGGTCACGTCCGGATGCGACGCCAGGAGGGCCTGGAGGTCGGCGGCGGCCCGGTCGGCGCCGATCAGGCCGACCATGCGGACCTTCGACTCCAGGCCAACGACCTTCATGGCGACGTTGGCCGCGCCGCCCGGCATCTGGAACTCATCGGTCACGTCAAGGACCTGGATGGGCGCCTCGGGGCTGAGCCGGTCCGCGTTTCCCTTGACGTAGTGGTCGAGCATCACGTCACCGATGACCGCGACCTGGCAGGCTCGCAGTCCCCGGATCAGCCCCTCGAGCTTTCGGCTCACCGCGCTCATGGGGTCTCAGACCTCCTTTCCCGCTCGTTCCGCGAGCTGGCGAATTCCCTCCTCGAGGGTTGTCAGCGGCCGATCATAGCCGGCGGCCCGCAAGCGTGAGATATCGGACTCGGTGAAGCTCTGGTACTTGCCTCGCAACGAGTCCGGGAAAGGAATGTACTGGATTTCGCCCCGGCCCAGGAGGCCGATCACGGTGCGGGCGATGTCGTTGAAACTCCGGCTGGCCCCGGTGCCGACGTTGAAGATTCCCTGCTTCGGAACGCCCGTGGCGAAGAACACGTTGATCGCGACGACATCGCCCACGAACACGAAGTCGCGGCGCTGCTCGCCTGCGGCGTAGCCGTCGGTCCCCTCGAAGAGCCGCGCCACACCTGTGGTCTTCACCTGCTGGTAAAGCTGCCAAACCATCGAGGCCATGCGCCCCTTGTGGCCCTCGCGCGGGCCGTAGACATTGAAGTAGCGGAGACCGACCACGGTCGAGTCGATCCGGGGAAGCAGCCGTCGCACGTAGTTGTCAAAGAGCAGCTTCGAGTAGGCGTAGACGTTGAGAGGCCCCTCATGCTCGGGCGTCTCCGCACAGTGGCGTGAGCCGCCGTAAACCGACGCGCTGGAGGCGTAAACCAGCGGCACGCGGTGCTCCAGACACCAGTGGAGCAACTCCTTCGAGTAGGTGAAGTTGTTGTCCAGCATGTACCGGCCGTCCGACTCGGTCGTGTCGGCGCAGGCTCCCTGGTGCAGGAGCGAGCTGGGTTTCAGCCCGGGGGCGCCGCGGCGGATGAACTCGCGGAACTCGGCGCGGTCCATGTAGTCGGCAATCTCGCAGTCGCGGAGGTTGCGAAACTTGTCGCCGTGAGTCAGGTCATCGACGGCCAGGATGTCCCGGATGCCGCGATCGTTGAGGGCGCGGACCAGGTTACTTCCGACGAAACCAGCGGCTCCGGTCACGATATGCATGATATGGCTCATGACACATGTCCTGGCGGGCGAGTCACCTCGACATGCGCCGAGCCTCCAAGCGTCATGGCCCCTGAACCTGGAACGTTGCGTTGGACGGTCGGCTGGCTACTGCCTCCTGCCGTCATCCCACCACTTGGATGAAACAGGAAGATGATCCCAGTCGGATTAACCTTTGAGTCGCGACTCACCTCGATAAACCCGCCATTCTCCAAGCCCTGGATCTTCATACGGTGGAAATTGACGAGCCGGGCGATGTCTTCTTGATGATCCTTTAAAGCCACTTTGTAGAAAAAAGCGGCGACGAGGGCACTGACGACCATGGACACGATGATGTTCAGCAACGTGGACAGGATTAGGTTCAGCGTCGGGTCAGTCATATCCATCCCAGCTTTTGTATAATGTGCCGGTCAATCTCGTCTCTCGTGAATCAAGCCAGGCGAACCTCGGGTTCGACTCCGTTCGATGGGCCTCGGGCAACTCTCCACTGCCCCTGGCTGAAAAGCCATGGCCGGCAACTCACCGGAGGCGATCCGTTGCATTCTCCCACACAGACTCGGGGGCGCGAGGGATGAGCCTGAGAGGGGGCCAGGGTCAGCAGAGGATGTGGGTACCGGGTGAACTGGTGGGTGAGGTCGTTTTGGCTGATCATCTTCCTGGGGCGTCCTACCCGGACTTTCTCCAATTCCACCTGCTTGAGGACGCGGATCAAGCCTGGAGACCGAAGAGCAAGAGAGGCAGGGACTTGTCATCCAGCCAGGTCTCACCGGTCACGGCCACGTCGAGCACGCGTTTGGAGTCAAGATAACCAATGACCCGACAGGTGGCTAGATAAGGCTCAAGAGTCGCCGGGCAGAGCCGGCTCCTACAACATTTGTAGGAGGGTGGCCTCATCGAGACCTGGTGCTCTCGCACTGTTTCGGGTCATTGAGGATAACGAGTAGAACACCCGGCCGCAACACTCACGGGCGCCGAGGGTGTAGCTGGCGACAGGTTGGTCGCGGCGAGTCTCGGCAATGATTTCGACGGCGTGTCATCCGCGTCCACGGGCTCGGGTTCGCCCGCCGCGCAGGCTTCGCCCGCTCCAGGTCTGCCCGCCGAGAGCCTCGGGGCGTGAAGGTCCGGATTGATCAGCGCAGATCTTCCCTGACGACCGTACGATTCCCGGGCTGTCGTGGCTCCCGGTCAGCTGCGCGATCTGCTGTCCCGGCGTCCCGACGGCCATGATGATCGCGTCGACGAGCGCCCACCGCAGCCGCTTCTTGGGGCGGGCGGCGGGAAAGCGGCGGGTCAGGTCCGTGTGCCCGGCGTCGAGAACCGCCAGAACCGTCCCCAGGCCGGGAAGCGACTGGTCCTCCAGGGCAACCAGGCCGTCATTGGGTCCATAGTACGCTTTCAGGTACCACGCCGTGGCTCGCTGCAGCAGCGGATGCCGCGAGGGCCTGGTCCGGCTCGTCACGTAGAACGTCTTCGGGGCGACGACCGGGACGGCCTCGCGATTGTGTCATCAAGGACCCCGTCCCAGAAGCTGTCCGATGCCCGGTGAGAGAGCGAGGTGATGACCTCGTGCTTGCTCTGGCCCAGCAAGCTGTGCCTCGAGCCGGCCGATGGCCCTGGCCGAGCACCCGGTAACCCAGGGGCATTTGCCCGTCCATCGGAGGTCCTTCGCCGGCCACGTAGTCAGCCACGCCCGTCCCGCCGAACGGTCCCTGAACCAGGAACAGTGCCTGAATCCGGTCGGCGACGAAACGCGGATTCCGGAGTGCGAACGCAAGCGTGTCGCAGGCTCCTCGGCTGTGAGCGATCACCACCAGCTTCTCCGGCCCCTGCTCGGCGATCGCCAGGAGGTCGGAGCGGACCGACTCGGCATTCTCCACAACGGTCTTGTGCGAGCTCGGATTGATGATGTGAATGGCCTGGTGGGGCACGCCTCTGGCCCGGAGGGCCTTGGCATTCTGAGCGAGGTATCCCTGCATCATCCCGACCTGGAGGCCGCCGACGAAGACGTAACGGTACCGGCAGGCGTTGGTTCGGACGTCGTCCGGGATTGCCAGCTTGCCCTCGGCCGCCGAGTCGAACCAGGCCTGGAACGCGGCAGGCGAGATCGCGGGTGGGGTCGAGTCCTGATCGGGTGGGACGAGCGCCGCGGTGAGACCATGAAGAGCCCGAGCATGGGAAGTTCCCTCGAGGTAAGCTGAAGAAGCGGCGGTCCGCGATACGGGACCGCCGCTCCTAGGCCTCCTGCCTATCCTCAGACCTTACCCCGATTCTTCCACCACGACAAGCGACCGCAACCGTTCACCGAAACCGAACCGGCGACCAGCGTCTCCGGATCCGATCGGAACGCCCGAGCACCAGCCGGTAGCCTCCAGCGACCAGGACTGCTGTGCCGGCGAGCGACGACAAACTCAGAGCAGGCCGATCAGACGGGGGCTGCTCCTGCTCGGATGATGGTGCCGAAGCAACCTCGAGATCTCTCGCCGCCATGCTCACGCTGACTTGCGTCAGTGCCAGATCGAACGGATCCGTTGCGGACTCGTCCTCCGGCTCCTCCGGCAGGACCGGTGGCAGATCGGAGGGAACCCCTGTCGCGCGAGCCGGCTCGGGCGCCGGTGCCTCTTCCTGGAGTGGCGTCGGTGCTTCTTCCTGGAGTGGCGTCGGTGCCTCTACCTGGACGGGTGTCTTCGGCAGTACAACGGTCGTATCGTCGATGAGCCTGACTGGTTCGGCTGTCTCATCGATGCTCGTACGCCGCGAGAGAGGCTCGGAATCCTCGAGCAAGCTCTGTCCCGGCAGAGAAGATCGGCGCGGGGCTCTGGCTGACCAGGGTCGTGGCGACCGCATGCTGGATTGCCGGCTGCGCCTGGACCGTACTGACCTGGGTACTCAGCGCCTGCATTGCCAGGATTCCTCCGCCCTGGCCGCTGGCGGCAAGACTGCTCGTCAGAGCACTCGCACTCGTTCCCGTTCCACCAAGGTTGGTCGGCGTTCCGAGCACGATTCCCGTCCCGGCTGTCGTCGAGACCGTCTGATCAAGATGAGAGCCCTTCGAGGAGGAGGTCGTCGCCGTGGCCGCGATCACGTGCGACGCGGTGGCCGTCTGGGACACACCATTGGCCGAGAGCAGGCCGGCGATCACGAGATTGGCCTTGGGTGATCCGAGCCCCGTGACCAGGTCGTAACCAGACGTCGCGCTGTAGCCGTTGTTGCCGGTCGTGATGTCGTGGAAGTCGGAGCTGGGCAGAGCATAGAGCTGGGTCTGCGCCTGCGTGCCCGAGAGAGGCCCCTTTCCGCCCGTCGCCAGGCCCTGGTCCGCGATCGCGATCAGCCCCGCCCACGCCGGCGCAGCGGCACTCGTGCCACCAAGCTGGAACCACCCGGACTGGCCGCTGTAGCCAACCGAGTCATAGACGGCCACGCCCGAGTTCGGGTCGGCGTTGAACGAAACGTCCGGCGTGGTCCGTACGCCGTAGCTCAGCCCGACCGCCTGCAAGGCCGCGGTCTGGTACGAGGGTTGGGTCTCGTAGAACCGCCAGTAGCTGTCCAGGCCGCTGAATCCGCCGGTACTGCCGGACCACCCCGATTCGGAGCTGTAACTGCCCCCGGAGAGGGTCAGTGTGGTGCCGCCGACCGCCAGGACGTTGGGTGAGACGGACGGATACATCGGCCCGTACCAGGCTCCCGAGTCGCCCGAGGCGGCCACATACGTCACCCCGGAATGACCTGCCGGAGTCGTGAAGAGAGAATCATAATACCACTCTCCCCAGAACTCGTTCGTTCCCCAGCTCATCGAGACGACGCTGACCCCGGCTTGCTTGCTGGCATAGCTGACCGCGGAGAACAGGTTGGAGAGACTGCTCGAAGCGGCCTCGACGACAAGAATGTTAGCAGCAGGGGCCAGAGCATGGGCCCACTCGACGTCCAGCGATGTCTCCAGCGCCCAGCCGGCATCGGTCGTGGATCCGCCCAGATTCTTGACGGTGAGGGACGGCGGAGCGGAGAGGCCGTACTGGCTGTCGAACGCCGCCAGGTCGGAGGCTGATCTTGGGATCGTTATACGCGGTGACGATGGCGATGGTCTGTCCTGCTCCGTTGCCGGCAACCGTCCCACCGGAGAACTTGATCTGGTTCACTCCGTAGGCATTCGTGATCTGCTGGGGCGACAGGCCTGTCGGACCGGAGGAGACCAGGGGAAGGACCTGGAGGCTGGGCGAGGCCGTGATCTGACTCAGGTCCGTTGCGGGAGTGGTGGTCGTCGAGAGCAGGCAACGGCTCTCCAGGCTCTCGCAGGTCAGGTCGAAGCGATTGCGCTGCCGGAGGCGAAATTCCGCAAGTTCCCCGGGCCGCGCCCATGCGGACAATCTCGAGTCGCTCATGCTCAACCTCATCAGAGATGCTAAGTCCGTGGTGCTGAGGAAGTTCCGGGATCAATCCAGTCCGCGTCAGGGTGCCTGGAGCAAGAACACACTCTCGTAGGTATCACCAAGAAGCCTGGAGGCCATCCGTTCTCCCCTCAAGAGAGATCGCAACGGCGAGAGGAATGCGCGGCAGATTCGCCTTCCGATTTTCTTCCGTTGGACCAACGAGTCATGGAGTCGAGTCGAAGCATCATCCACCCATGGACTCAGCCTGAGAATCGGCCAGGCATCTTGTTTTGGTGAGCTGACGAGGCGACAAGCGCCGAGCGCCGAGAAGTGGCAATCCACAAAACTTGGGTGATCTGAGGGATCTGTAGTCTCGCAAAGCTCCTGCCTTGCCAAGAGCTCCCAAATAACGAGCCTGTTTGATTCCTCCGCTGGCGAACCTGGAAGCAGCACGGTGAGAGCGGTCTCTGGGTCTCGGACTGGCTTCCTCACCTGGCCACCTGTGTCGATGAGCTGGCCGTGATCCGCTCCTGCTGGTCCAATGGCCTGAACCACGTCGGCGGCGTCTGCCAGATGAACACCGGATCGATCCTCGGCGGCCGGCCCTCGCTCGGAAGCTGGGTGACCTACGGGCTGGGGACCGCGAACCAGAACCTGCCCGGCTACGTCGTGATGCTCGACAATCCCGGAGGACAGGTTGCCGGCGGACCCCGGAACTGGGGCACGGGATTCATGCCCGCCGTCTTCCAGGGAACACGCATCAGCGGCGGCGACGAGCCCATCGCCAACCTGCGCACTCCCGCCGAGATCGGCCTTGACCGCCAGCGCGGCAAGCTCGCGCTGCTGAGCCAGCTCAACCGTCGCCATCACCGCTCCCGGTTCGACGTATCCGAGCTCGATGCCCGGATCCAGAGCTACGAGCTGGCTTTCCGGATGCAGGCGGAAGCCCCCGAGGCCGTGGACCTGGCCAGGGAGAGCGAGGAGACGCGCTGCCTCTACGGCCTCGACAACCGGTCCACCGAGAGCTTCGGCCGGATCTGCCTTCTGGCTCGTCGCCTGGTCGAGCGAGGAGTTCGGTTCGTCCAGCTCTACAGCGGCGCAGGCGCGCGGTGGGACGCCCATTCCGACATCGAGGGGAACCATGCCAGGAACTGTCAGACCATGGACAAGCCGGTTGCCGGCCTGATCAAGGACCTCAAGCGCCGGGGCTTGCTCGACCAGACCCTGGTCGTCTGGGGCGGCGAGTTCGGCCGCACCCCCATGTCCGAGAAGGGCAACGGCCGCGACCACAACCCCTACGGCTTCACCATGTGGTTCGCTGGCGGGGGCGTCAAGCGGGGCATCACGGTGGGGCGGACCGACGAGGTCGGCCTGCACGCCATCGAGGATCGGCTGCACGTCCACGACCTCCACGCCACGATCCTCCACTGCCTGGGAGCGGATCACACCAAGCTGATCTATCGCCACCAGGGCCGCCCCGAGCGCCCGACCGTCAATGAGGGCCAGGTTTGCCGGAAGCTGCTGGCGTGACGGAGGACGCGGCAGGCACAGCCAGTTGAGGAAATCCCGATCGCAGAGGCACCGTCCCTGCGGCGACGGCGATCATGCAGGAGGCACGACCCGCAGCCCACGACTCATCCCAGCTCCTCGACGGGAATGTGTCCCACGTCTTCGTAAACGTGAGTGGGGCGGTACGGGTAGGTCTCGATGAGCTCGCGGGTCGTGACGCCCGAGAGGACGAGGATCGTCTTCATGCCGGCCTCGGTGCCGGCGATGATGTCGGTGTCCATGCGGTCGCCGACCATGAAGGCCTGGTCCGGGGTCGCCTGAAGCGATCGGAGGGCCGTCCACATCATCAGGGGATTGGGCTTCCCCACGAAGTAGGGCTTCTTCCCCGTTGCCAGCTCGATAGGTGCAACCAGGGCCCCGCAGGCCGGGGTGATCCCTTGCTCGGTGGGGCCGGTCAGGTCGGGGTTGGTGGCGATGAACCGCGCTCCCTTGAGGATCAGGCGGACTGCGCGCTCGATCTTCTCGTAGTCGTAGCTGCGGGTCTCACCGACCACGACGTAGTCCGGGTTGTTCTCGGTCAGGGTGAAGCCGACGCTGTACAGGGCGTGGGTCAGCCCCGCCCCGCCGATGACGTACGCGGTGCCTCCCGGCATCTGCCGGCCGAGGAAGTCGGCGGTGGCCAGGGCCGAGGTGTGGAACGCAGACTCCTCGACCGAGATCCCCATCTGATCGAGCTTGTGCTTCAGGTCGCGGGGCGTCCACTGGCTGTTGTTGGTCAGGAACAGGAACTTGTGTCCCCGCGACTGGAGCCGCTGCACGAAATCAAGTGCACCGGGGATCAGACGGCTGCCGTGGTAGATCACGCCGTCCATGTCGCAAACGTAGCTCATCGGCATGGCCGCTGGCTCCGGGGAGAGTGTCCAGTCTCTGCTGCGAGGAATCCTGGATCATGATAAGATCCTTGAAACCCGGTCACAACCTGGACCGGTATCTCTCTCCGACTTGCCGGGATGAACGAGATGGAGCGCAACAGGTTCCAGTTCTCGCTGCGGACGCTCCTGCTTGTGACACTGGCCCTGGCTCTCCTGCTCGTGCCGGTGGCGTGGGTGAGCCGTGAGCGCCAGCAGATGATCCACGCGCGGAACGCGATTCTCGAGGCGCGGGAAGCGGCGCTCCGGTCCGTGGTTCTCGAGGAGCAACGGCGCCGCGAGGAGATAGCCGCGCGTCCGGGGGCTGACAGACCCGAGAAACCTCTGAACCAGGAAGGCAATCCGGCTGTCGAGGAGGAGTCAAGTGCCATGGAACGACTGGAGCGCGAGAACACGAGTCTGAGGCAGCAGGTCAACGAGCTTCGCCGCGAGGTGGAACAGTTGAGGAGTTCCGCGAAACCCACGGGCGCGCCAGGGCGATGACTCTCCTGCTTCTCGTTCCCGTTCTGGTGGTTCTCGGCGGGGGCGTGCCTCCGGACGGAGCCCATCCCCGGCAGCCTCCCTCGGTCCTGAAAGTCGATCCGCCCTCGTGGTGGCCCGGCCACACGATCAATCCGGTCCGGCTCCTGATCCGCGGCACGAACCTCCACGGTGCACACCTCGTGACATCACGTCAGGAGCTCAGTGTCGGAGGCGTGCGCGTCAACGAGCGCGGAACGTACCTCTTCGTGAGCCTCCGGATCGATCCCTCAGCTCCGCCTGGCGATGCGGGCCTTCAGCTCGAGACAGAGACCGGCTCGATTGCCGTTCCCTTCCGGCTGGAGCCACGCTTGCGGTCGGAGCCGCACCTGGGTGCAAAGGGAATCCACCAGGACGACGTGATTTACCTGATCATGACCGACCGTTTCTGCGACGGCGACCCGACCAACAACATCCCGGCCGGCGCCCCGGCCGCCGTGACAGACCGCCGCAAGCCTCGCGCCTATCACGGCGGCGATTTCCGTGGTGTGATCGCCCGCCTTCCCTACCTCCAGGAGCTGGGTGTCACCGCGCTCTGGCTGACCCCATGGTACGACAACTTCAACGGTCAGTACGAGTGCGACAAGCCGTGGTGCCCTTACAGCTACTACCACGGGTATCACACGGTCGATCACTACGCGGTCGAAGACCATTTCGGCACTCTGGAGACACTCCGCGAGCTGGTGGACAAGGCCCACGCCTGTGGAATGAAGGTGATTCAAGACCAGATCTCCAACCAGGTGAGCTTGCACCATCCCTGGCTTGCCGACCCGCCGCTGCCAGGTTGGTTGCACGGCACGGCCGGCCGCCACGTGCGGAATTCATTCCAAACCGAGCGATTGGCGTCGCCTCACGCGACTGCGGCCGATCGCGCCCGGGTCCTCGACGGCTGGTTCAGCGACGACTCACCGGACCTTGACCAGGATGAGCCGGAAGTGGCTCTCTACCTGATCCAGAATGCGCTCTGGTGGGTGGGGATCACAGGGATCGACGGCATCCGCGAGGACACGGCCCAGTATGTTCCGCGGCCCTATCTCCGCGACCTGACCGGTGCCCTGCACCGCCAGCATCCTCAAATCACGATCGTGGGCGAGGTCCTCGATCTCGACCCGATCCAGACGAGCTTCTTCCTCGGGGGGAGAGCCGGCTGGGATGGGATCGACACCGGGCTCGATTCAGTCTTCGATTTCCCGACCTGGTTCGTGGCCGTCCAGGCGCTGACGGGCAAGCTGCCGATGACCGATCTGCGGCGTGTGCTCCGCGCCGATGGGCTTTACGCCGACCCCTCACGCTTGACGACGCTGACGAGCAATCACGATCTCCGCCGGTTCCCCTCGTGGCCGGGCGCGAGCCTTCATAGCACCCGCCTTCAGATCGCGCTGACACTTTCGCTCCGTGGAACTCCGCAACTCTACTACGGCGATGAGATCGGCCTTCCCGGCGACGACGACCCCGACAACCGCCGCGACTTTCCCGGCGGCTTTCTTGGCGACCCGAAAAACGCCTTCACTTCCGCGGGACGCACACCGGATCAGAATCGTCTCTGGACCTGGACCCGCGACTGGATCTCCCTCCGCCTCGCCCACTCGTCCCTTCGTCGAGGAACCCTCCTCGACCTTGACGCCGGCCCCGACCACTACCTCTTCGCCCGCCGCGATGCGACGGAGACCGTCGTGATTGCTTTCAATCGCTCAGACAAGCCGGTGAGTGCGTCCTTCACGTCCTCCGCGCTGGAAGCACGAGCCGGGGTGGCCCTGGTCCACCTGCTTGGCGTCGGAGAGGCAACGCACGTTCAAGGCGAGCAAGTCGTCCTCATGCTGCCGCCGTGCAGCGTGGCGGCTTACCAGGTGAGGTAACGTCCGCCCGGCTCGACAAATCCCGCCGGTGGTGATAAGCCAAAATAACGGAGGCATTCGTGGCATGACAATCCATTTACCCAAAGACCTGGAGCGCGGCATCCAGGCCACCGTTCACAGCGGCGCATTCGCCTCCGAAGATGAGGCAGTGCGCCAGTTCCTGGGAAAGCAGCCTCCACCCGCCAAAACACCGATCACCGAGGAAGAGCTCCTGCGGCAGATGCTGGAGAGCGGCCTGATGACTCAGCTTCCCGACACCAGCGCGGACTATGACGATCCTGACGATCGATTAATCGACATCAAGGGTGAGCCCCTTTCCGAGACTGTCATCCGCGAGCGCCGAGATGGCGGTCTATTCCTTGGATTATCCGTGGACGATCCGACCGCTCATCCATAGTCAGCCTTCCCCTCTCCGCGAATGAATTCGACATCTTGGGTCTTCAGGCACCCCGTTCTCATGGTGGCCGCGTGTTTTCGGGGTACGCTTTGCTCCCGTCCTTTCGGGACCGGCTTCGCCGCCCTTCCGCCTCTTCGCCGGGCTTTCACGTTCATCGGCCGGGGCTTCGATCTACAAGAGGTCATCGGTCGGCGAGTCTAGGTTATGAAAGGTTGGTCTTGCACGTTCCGGTTGAGTGGCTGCTGCGGTTCCTCTTTCGTTGCGCGGCAGCGACGTGAAGCCTAGGGCGCCGGCACCCCGAGGAGAGCACGCGGTCGATGCCCAGCCCGATCAGCGCATCGAGCGCCTCGTCCGGGTCGCGCGTCTGGTCGAATGCCTTGTGAAATGTCACGCTCAGGGGCCGGGCCTGCTCGACGAGGCTCGCCGTCCGGTCACGATCGATCGTCCCATCCGGCCCGAGAAGCCCAGGACAACGCCGGCTGCGTCCAGCCTTTGTGCCGTCTCGATGTCATGCCGCATCGCGGCCAGCTCGGCCTCGCTCACCAGGAATTCACTGGCCCGCGGCCGGATCAGGACATGGACCGCGATCGCCAGCCGGCGACAAGCCTCGGCGATCGTCCCGGCGCTGGGTGTTGTCCCGCCCACTGCAAGGTTATCGCAAAGCTCGACCCGGCCGGCTCCGCCCTGACCCGCCGCCAGAGCGGATTCAAGGTCGCCCGCGCAGATTTCGACGGTGATCGTGCAACTCATGAGTACCCGGCTCCCCGCGACGAGCAGCTCCCGGCCCATCGAGACGCTGGCGTCCCGTTGTTCAACAAGTTACCATTCTGGGGTGGTAAAGTGGGTCAAGCGATGCGAGGCCCACGGGACATCCCCGCCCCTCCGCCCTGGAGATCTCGCCGTGACCGACCGACCTGCACCGATCGCTTCTGCCGAGACCCCCACCGCCAGGCTCGCATCCACCTCGAGGCGCGATTTCCTCAAGGGCTCGACCGTGGCGGGGGCCGCCGTTGTCTCGAGTGGTCTGATCGTGCCGATGGTCCACGCGGCCGGCAGCGGCACCATCAAGGTCGGGCTGGTCGGCTGCGGGGGCCGGGGCACCGGCGCGGCCGAGCAGGCGCTGACGGCCGACAGCGGAACCCGGCTGGTGGCCATGGCCGACGCCTTCCCCGATCGGCTCGAGGACAGCCTGTCGGCCCTCAAGGGGTCGAGCGTTGGCCCCCGGGTCGAGGTGCCCAGGGACCGCCAGTACAGCGGCTTCGACGCCTACAAGCAGGTCATCGATCAGGTCGATCTCGTGCTCTTGACCACGCCGCCGCACTTCCGGCCGATCCACCTGGCCTACGCGGTCGAGAAGGGGGTCAACAGCTTCGTCGAGAAGCCGATGGCCGTCGACGGGCCGGGCCTGCGCAAGTTCATCCAGGCCTGCAAGGACGCCAGGGCCAAGAACCTGTCGCTCGTCAACGGCTTCTGCTGGCGGTACGACGGGCCTCGCCGCGAGACCATGAAGCAAGTGTTTGACGGGAAGATCGGCAAGGTCGTCGCCATCGAGACGACTTACAATTCCCAGGGCGTGTGGGATCCCAGGAAGACCCGCGAGCAGTGCTCCTCGGACATGGAGTACCAGATGCGCAACTGGTACTACTACTGCTGGCTTTCGGGCGACCACATCGTCGAGCAGGCGGTTCACGGCATCGACACGATGAACTGGGTGATGGGCGACAAGCTGCCGGTTCGCTGCTGGGGCGTGGGGGGGCGGCAGTCCCGTACCGATCCCAAGTACGGGAACATCTGGGACCATTTCTCGGTCGTGTACGAGTATCCCGAGAACGTTCGCGGCTACCACCACTGCCGCCACTGGGTCAACACTCCGAACCAGGTGAAAGACTACATTCTCGGCACCAAGGGAACGGCCGACGTCTTCGGCAACTCCATCAGCGGCGAGACCCCCTGGCGTCACCGCACCACCAGGTCCAGAGGCGGGCAAAACAGCGAGAAGCGGGACATGTACCAGGTCGAGCACGACGAGATGTTCGCCGCCATCCGCGCCGGCAAGCCCACCAACAACGGCGAGCAGGCCGCCACCAGCACCCTGCTGGCGATCATGGGCCGGGTGGCCGCCTACACCGGGCAGACCATCACGCCCGACCAGGTGCTCAATTCCAAGCTCGACCTGAGCCCCGCCAGGTACGAGTTCGGCCCCAACCCCGTTCCTCCGGTGCCCGTCCCCGGAGTGACCAGGTTCGACTGATCCATGATCGAGCGATCGGACGACCAGAAGTTTGCGTTCCGCCGCGCCATGCGCTGATTCCCTGGGACTGAGCGGCCTTGAGGATCAACGGCACCGCAGTTGCCGGTCAAGGAGCGTGTGCCCCCCTGGTAAAATGCCGGAGTCGCCTGCAACGCCCCCAGATTCTCCCGCCCCGAATGACTTGAGGGAGTGTTCTGTTGACCCTCTGATCTTGAAGCTGGTATAAGAGGCAGGATGAATAGGTCCGTGAAGTTTTCTGTTCGCCAATCGTGCCGACAGCGCGACCGGTCGACCACCTTGGCGGACGAATCGATCCTGCCTTGGTTAGCTGACGAGTGTCATGACTTTGGCGAGCGGGCTCATGCGTGCGATGAGGCCCTCCAGGTCACGGGGGGGTTCGAAACAGATTGATGTGCCATCGCCTCGCCGCTCTCGCGGAGCGCGCCTGCAACATCAATTCAGGCAAGGATCTCAAAGTCACTCGATCTCTTGATGATCGGGTCACTGTCGCTTATGGCCGTTCATCCCCATCTGTACGGACAGGGAGATTGTTCTTTGATCGAACGGCCGATGCTGCGCCGGCGTTCATCTGTTGACAGTCTCTGGTTCATCAAGAACAAGGAAATTGCTGATGCGCACCCTGCAGGTTCTTCATGCGAATCGCCTGGCCGTACTCCTTGGCTCAGGTTTGCTGTGCCTCCTGGGATTCGTGGCCGGCTGTGATAGCGGATCTGGGACGGCTACGTTGGACCCGGAGGCGAACAAGGCCAGAGAGGAAGCTGAAACCAAGGCTCGTCAGGCCGCTTTTGGAAAGGCAGGAATTCCAACCAAGACGGCCAAGGGCATGCCGAAAAAGTGATGCCATGGGCCCAGGTCGTGACTCTCAAGGCGGAAACCTGAGCCCAGGGCTCATGAGATAACGCTCTTTATCTTCGTGATCGAGGCTTCCCAGCGTCTTGCCATCTCAAGGCATTTCAGGCTCTTTCGTATCGCGAATCCTTCGATGTGTCGGCTGGCACAGGGGACGGCCAACGGGTGGACGTCTTGCCAGATTCTCAGCGAGTCTTCATGCTGTCGTAGTGATCCGGTTCCTTCTCAAAATCGACTCTCGAAACGAAGGATTTGTCGGACGTTCTTGGAATACTTCAGGTTGGCGCGTCGCTTTCGTCGTTGTGGGGATTTTTCGTTCTATGTGTTTCTTGGAATGATTGGAGATCGTCATGTGTTCCGAAAGGCGTCGAGGATTCACGCTGATTGAACTCCTCGTAGTCATCGCCATCATCGCAGTTCTCATCGCCCTGCTCCTGCCGGCCGTTCAGGCGGCGCGCGAGGCGGCCCGACGCGCCCAGTGCGTCAACAACCTCAAGCAGATCGGCCTGGGGTTGCACAACTACCATTCAGCCGTCGGATCTTTCCCTCCGGGCCATTCGCAGGCGGCCCGTGACATCAACTACGCTGGTGGTTATGGCAACCAGACCGAGTGGAGCGCTCAGGCGATGATGCTCCCTTACATGGAGCAGACTCCGCTTTACAACGCGATCAATTTCAGCTTCTGCGGCGGCCTCGGCTACGCTGGCTTCGCCAACTTCACGGGTTTCACGGCGCGGGTCAACTCGTTCCTTTGCCCGTCTGACAACTATGCCAACAGCGGCGGCGCGATCACGACTTCGACCGGCCCGCCGAACATCAACTGCTATCGGGCCAGTGTCGGGACGACCAGCGCCCCGTACTGGGTCAGTACACGTGGTTACCGGCTACGGCGGCTGCGAGCCTGACCCGTTCAACTTGATCGGCTACACCCCGCCGGGCAATCCGAATTGCCAGCCGTACGCGACCGGCCTGTTCCGCTACTGGTTGTGCTACGGCATCAACGACTGTCATCGACGGCACCTCCAACACAGTCGCCTTCTCCGAGTCTCTGGTGGGCGAATCGACCAGCTCGCCCAGGTTCCGGAACAACTCGGTGACCGGCGTCGGCACCGTCGCCACGGCGGCCGAGTCTCAGGATGTGTCCGACGCTTGCCGATCGCGACCTGACAGCCGCCCTCCAGGCCTGTTCCACGGCCTACCAGTCGGGCACCATCACATCAGCAACGTCAACGGCAGTCGCTGGGGCTGGGGTGCCACGTCGATCACCATGTTCCACACGATCGTTCCCCCCAACTCGAACCAGTACAAGTGGAACTCGTGCCGCGACCTGTGCGTCGGCTGCAGCCCCGACGATTCGCTCTTCTCCAACGCCCAGAGCAACCACTCGGGCGGTGTCAACGTCTTGTTTGCTGACGGCAGCGTGAAGTTCATCAAGGATTCGATCAGCATGCCGACCTGGTGGGCCCTCGGCACCAAGGGCAACGGCGAGGTGATCAGCTCCGATTCCTACTGATCGATCGCCTGTTTGCGTCACTACTGATCCTTGCAGAACTCAGGGACAAGGCCCGGCTGAGGAACCAACTCGGCAGGGCCTTGTCGCTTCATCCCCCCACATCGAGCTGGCCCAAGACGATGCGCCGCCGCTTGCTGATCGTGGGACTTGGGATCGGGGTTACGCCGGCGGCGTGGCTCATGGTCCCGCCACTGGTCCGCGGTGATGGCCGGTTCGAGGACGTCATGGCGTCGTCCGGCGCGGTGCAGCCCTCGGGCGGGGATTCTTCCCAGGCACCCTTGCCCCTTCCTTTTTTGTGGTTCTTCGAGGAAGATCCGATGACGTGGAGGGTAGGCACGCGCGGTCTGAGATCGAGAGACCATGGCCAGTTACGATCCGGAGTTTTACGAGCCGCCCAAGTCTCCGCCCAGGTATGACGAAGCTCGCCCCAGGCAGCGCGGCTGCCTCTTCTACGGGTGTGTGATCGCCGGCGTTCTCACCGTTCTCCTGATCATCATGCTGGCGGTGCTCGCGTTCATCGGCGTTCGCTTCTTCTACGGTCTCGTCGAGCAATGGACTTCGCCCACGCCGATGGAGCTGCCCAGGGTCCAGATCTCCGAGGACCAGCAGAAGTCCGTGCGGGAACGCATCCTCGCGTTCAGGACAGGCGATCGAAGCCGGAACGGCCGTTGATCCCCTGGTGCTGACCGAGCGAGGACCTCAACGCGCTGATCGAGGATTCTCCCGACTTCAAGGGCAGGATCTACGCCAGGGTGGAGGGAGACAAGCTCAAGGCACAGGTCAGTATCCCGCTCGACAACCTGGAAGTGAGTCCCTTGAGGGGGCGGTTCCTCAACGGCGAGGCCGAGCTCAAGGCCTCGCTCTCCGACGGCGTGCTGATCGTCACGCTGGACTCGCTCGAGGTGAACGGCAAGCAGTTGCCCCAGAGGTTCCTCGAGGAACTGCGTGCGCAGAACCTGGCGAAGGACGCCTACAAGAACCCGAGAAACGCCGAGATGATCCGCCGGTTCGAGAGCATCCAGATCCAGGACGGAAAGATCATCCTCAGGCCGCGCGCTCGTGAGAAGCCGCCGGCAGACGCGGGCAACTCCCGGTCGCCGGGATCTCTCGCTCCCCCCCAGGGGCCAGGGGCAGCCCCCGCCGGAGCGCCCAACCCCGAGGCTCCAGCCACCAAGACATCATAGGATCAGAGAGTCTGAATTTCTTGACGACTGGTTGCGGCGTGATGGCCTCCCTGGTTCCGCAGGGCGGTCAACCGCGTCGATGTGTGCCCCCGCGATGAAACCCACCCGGTTTCCCCCATGTGGAACCGGACGACCTTTACGTTCTCTAGAGGAGTCCCCATGAAGATCCCGTCTCATCCTCGCCTTGCGTTCCTGGCTTCCGCCCTAGCCCTGGGGCTGGCGCTGACCTTGCTCCCCGGCCGGGCCGGAGCGGATTTTCCGCCGCCAACCAAGGTGGCCTCGGTCGAGGGAATCACCGAGTATCATCTTGCCAACGGCCTGAAGGTCTTGCTCTTTCCCGATGCGTCGCGCCCCAAGGTCACCGTCAACCTGACCGTGTTCGTGGGCTCACGGCATGAGGGCTATGGTGAGACGGGCATGGCCCACCTGCTCGAGCACATGGTGTTCAAGGGAACGCCCGACCATCCGGACATTCCCGGCGCGATGAAGGAGCGGGGAGCCCAGTTCAACGGCACGACGTCGAATGACCGCACCAACTACTTCGAGACGCTGTCCTCCAGCGACGAGAACCTGGAGTTCGCCATCAAGCTCGAGGCCGATCGGATGGTCAACAGTCCCATCAAGGGCGAGGACCTCGCCACCGAGTTCTCGGTCGTGCGTAACGAGTTCGAGATGGGTGAGAACTCGCCGGAAGCCGTGCTGTCGCAGCGGATGGCGGCCGTGGCCTACGAATGGCACAACTACGGCAAGTCGACCATCGGCAACCGCTCCGACATCGAGCGAGTGCCGGTCGATAGCCTGAGGGCCTTCTACAAGAAGTTCTACCAGCCCGACAATGCCATGCTCGTCGTGGCTGGCAAGTTCGACGAGGCCAAGGCTCTGGAGTACATCAACACGTACTTTGGCGCTTTGCCCAGGCCCGATCGCAAGCTGCCTGCCACCTACACCGAGGAGCCTCCGCAGGACGGCGAGCGCGTCGTGACCCTCCGCCGGGTGGGTGATGTCGGCCTCGTGGGCCTGCTCTACCACATTCCTTCAGCCACTCATCCCGACTCCACCGCCGTCCAGGTGCTGGCGAGCATTCTCGGCTCCGAACCCTCGGGCCGGCTGTACAAGGCCCTGGTCGAGACGAAGAAGGCGGCCAGCGTCTCGGCCCGGTCGGAGGCCCTGCATGACCCCGGCACGCTCGAGATCATGGCCGAGGTCAACACCAAGGACCTGGCGGCCCTCGAGAAGGTCCGCGACGTGATGTACTCGGTGATCGACGACGTCATCCGATCGGGCGTCACCCAGGAGGAGGTCGATCGCGCCCGCCAGAGGATGCTCAAGGATCGCGAACTGGCCGCCGCCGATCCCAACCGGATCGCCGTCGCCCTTTCGAACTGGGCCTCCCAGGGCGACTGGCGGCTCTACTTCATCAACCGCGACCGCCTCGAGGAAGTGACTGCCGGCGCAGGTGAAAGAGGCTGCCGCCAGCTACCTGACATCCAGCAATCGCACCGTCGGCTATTTCATCCCCAGCACCAAGCCCGAGCGGACGCCCATCCCCCAGTCGCCCGACATCGCCAAGCTGGTCGAGAACTACAAGGGCCGCGCGGTGCAGTCGGCGGGCGAGTCGTTCGACGTCTCTCCCCTGGCCATCGAGGCCCGGGTGCAGAGGCCCGAACCGATCGAAGGGATCAAGCTGGCCTTGCTGCCCAAGAAGACCCGCGGCGATGCCGTTCACTTGACCCTGAGCCTGCGGTACGGCTCCGCGGAAAGCCTCAAGGGCAAGACCGACGCGGCAAGCTTCCTGTCCGGCCTGATGCTGCGTGGGACGAAGAACCTCACCCGCCAGCAGATCCAGGACGCCCTCGACAAGAACTTCGCCCGACTGGGTGGAGGCGGTGGCATGGGCGGCCGGATGCGGATGGGCGGCGGAGGCGGCGGCGCGGCCGGCTCCCTGTCTTACTCGATCGAGACCAAGCGCGCCAACCTTCCCGCCGTGCTGGAGATCCTCCGTCAGGTCCTCCGCGAGCCCACGCTGCCGGAGAGCGACTTCGAGGTCATGAAGAACGAGCGGATCGCCGGACTGGAGCAAGGCCGCTCCGACCCGATGCGCCAGGCCATCAACCATCTCCAGCGGCTCCTGACGCAATATCCGATCGATGACGTCCGCTACGTGCCGACCGTCGAGGAGGAGACTCAGCGGGTCAAGGGAGTCACGGTCGATCAGGTGCGCTCGGTCTACCACGACTTCCTGGGCGCCAGCCACGGCGAACTGAGCATCGTGGGCGACTTCGATCCGTCCGAGGCACTCTCGGTCTTGAACCGGACCTTCGAGGGATGGAAGAACCGCGAGCCCTATGCGCGCATCGAGCGGCCCTTCCAGCCTGGCCTGAAGTCAACCCGGGAGACCATCCTGACCCCGGACAAGGCCAATGCCAGCTACTTCGCGGGCATGACCGTCGAGATGAAGGATAGCGATCCCGACTACCCGGCCCTCCTCACCGGCAACTACATCCTCGGCGGTGGTGCCCTCTCGTCGCGAATTGCCGACCGGCTGCGGCAGAAGGGGGGACTTTCCTACTCGGCCGCCGTCGATGTTCGCGGCCAGCCCCCTCGATCCCCGGGGCAACCTGATGATCATGGCCATCTACAACCCTGTCAACCTTGCCAAGGTGGTTGCCGGAGTCGATGAAGAGGTGGCCAGGATTCTCCGCGACGGAGTCACCCCTGCCGAGCTCAAGCGCGCCAAGGACGGCTACCTCCGGCAGCTCGAGGTCAGCCGCACCAACGACACCGCGCTCTCCGCCTCGCTGGCAGAAAACCTGTTCATCGGGCGAACCATGCAGTTCCAGGCCGACCTCGAATCCAGGATCAAGGCGCTGTCCGTGGAGGAGGTCAACGCCGCGCTGCGTAAGTATATCGATCCCAAGCAGCTTTCCGTCGTCACCGCCGGAGATTTCAAGGAAACGAAGTAGTTGCGAGTTGCGAGAAGGTGATGGTCAAAAGGTGTGATCCACGTCCCAACCTTACTCGCCACTCGCCACTGCCCGACCAGGGAGACCTTACCATGCATCAACGCGACTTTTTCAAGCAGACCGGAGCCGCGGCGCTGGTCGGCGCGGCCGCCAGCTCGTCAGGCCCCTTCGTTCACGCCAGCGGCAAGGCTGGCGAGAAGAACCCGATCATCGGCCAGGGGGAACATCGCTACGAGTGCCATCACAACTGGGGCGAGATCCCCAGCTCGATCCACTGGTTCGAGACCCACGGCGTGGCGATCGATAAGAGCGGGTTCATTTACATCAAGCATCGCGCGGGGGGTGAAAAGCCCAAGGCGCCCGGCGATGCGCAAGACACGATCGTCGTGTTCGATCCCTCCGGCAAGTTCGTCCGCTCCTTTGGCAAGGAGTATCACGGCGGCGGCCATGGCATCGACATTCGCGAAGAAAACGGGCAAGAGTTCCTTTACTTATCCTGCATGTTCCCCGTGAACCTGGTGGTCAAGACCGACCTCAAGGGCGAGGTTGTCTGGATCAAGCAAGCTCCCGCAGAGCCGCACGTTTACGACAAGCCGAACACGCCGTTCTCGCCGACCAACGTGGCCTTCGCCCCGGATGGCGGATTCTACGTCGGCGACGGCTACGGGTCGCACTACATCCACCAGTTCGACAAGGACGCCAAGTGGGTGCGTACCTGGGGTGGCGAGGGAGTTGAACCGGGAAAGATGAGGACTCCTCACGGGCTCTGGCTCGACAACCGCCCCGGTCGGGAGCAGACCCTGGTTGTCGCCGACCGTGCCAATGCCAGGCTCCAGTACTTCTCGCTCGATGGCAAGCACCTGAGCTTCGTCAACGAGGTCTCATTCCCGGCCCACTTCGACATCCGGGGCGAGGTGCTCCTGGTACCCGACCTGCATGCGCGCGTCAGCCTCTTCGACAAGGACAACAAGGTGCTCGTCCATCTGGGCCACGATCCGGAATGGACCAAGCAAGTTCTCGACGGCTTCAAGATCCGCAGCCAGCCGGACCGCTGGCCGGCAGGCAAGTTCATTCATCCTCACGATGCCTGCTTCGACAAGGAGGGAAACATCTTCGTCGCGGAATGGGTGGCAACGGGCCGCGTCTCGTTCCTTCGCCATGTGAGTTGAACGCCCTCTCTCAACTCCGGGAGGCTGAGGCTGGCGCCGGGCCCATGAGCAATGGGCCCCCGGCACGAGCCTCGCGTCCCGGGGTGAATCCCCCGCAGATCGGTCTTTCACCATTCAGCCATGTTCTCCAGACGGGATGTTCGGGGTCGCAAGTCAGTTCCAATCGTGCTCCAATCCCCGCTCGGTTCTCGACATTTGCCGTTCCGCATGGTTTCATGAGCGTGCGGTGCCCAGGGCGCGCTCCGCATGAGGCCGCGAGGGCATCCCCTGGGGATGCTCATCGGCGGTATCACGATCTCAGGACGACGTTGAGTCATCATGGAATCGCTCCAAGGAAAGCTGCTGATCGCCTCGCCGACGCTGGTCGACCCCAACTTCGCGCGGACTGTGGTCCTGGTTGCTGCTCACAGCGATGATGGTGCGCTCGGGCTGATCCTCAACCGCGAGCTCACCATGACGGTCCAGGACGTCTGGAGCCAGGTCAGCAAGTCGATCTGCCTGAGGGGAGAAGTCGTGCGACATGGAGGACCGGTCAGCGGAACCTTGATGGCTCTTCACGATCGCCGGCCGCTGGCGGACATGGTCGTCACCGATGATGTCTATGTCGCCACCGAGCTGAACACCATGGAGTCGCTGGCTGCCTCGGAGGAAGGCCGGCTGATCTTCTATGTCGGCCATTCGGGGTGGGGCCCCGGCCAGCTCGAGAGCGAGCTGTCTGAAGGATCGTGGCTCGTCCTGCCCGCCACGACGGAGCATGTTTTCGGCGACCTTGACCCCGTCGCCCTCTGGAAGCTCGCCACGACCGCCGCCGGCCGCCAGCAGATCGCCGCCCTCGTCCCGATCAAGCACATCCCGGAGAATCCGCAGGCGAACTGAAGCGAGCGCACCGCCGGCCAGTGAAGTGCCCGTTGCGGTCAGGGCGCTGACGCCGGCCTTGACGTCTGGTGAACATGGGTGCGAATCCGCGCCATGACCGGGGAGAGGTCATCTCGAGCGGTCACCGCCTCGATGAGCCATGCGCCGGGATCGGCCTCGGCGCGGCGCATGGCGGCGTGCAGCTCCGCCGCCGTTGTGACACGCTCGGCGGTCGCCCCAGGGCACGGGCCATGGCCGGGTAGTCCCAGGCGCGCCGGGCGTAATAGCCGCAAGGGCGGTCAATCGCCTCGAGCATGCCATAGCCGAGGTTGTTCAGGAGCAGCACAATTGGCCGGAGTCCGTGATCGACCATCGTCGCCAGCTCCGTTCCGGTCATCTGAAAGGCGCCATCGCCCACGATCGCCAGTGGCCGCCGTGCCCGGTCGGCAATCCCCGCGCCCAGCGCACCCGGAACCGCGAAACCCATCGAGGCATAGTAGCCCGCGGCAAGAAAGACCTCGGTGCGCAGCTCCAGCCCGATGAACCAGCTATCGCCCACGTCGGCCGTGAAGCTGTATTTCGAGGGATCGAGCTGCTTGAGCGCGGCGATGACGTCGGCGACCCGCAGTAGCTCCGAGCCAGTCCTCTGGCAGGAGGCGGGATCCTGAGCGGGCCTTGGCATGTTGTCAAACCGCGGAGCCGGCCGATCGCTGATGGGAAGCCGATCCAGCAGGGCCTCGACAACCTGGCTGAACGTCAGCCCGTCATAGCGGTGAAATCGCACACGAACCTCGTCCGGATCGATCAGGATCCGCGCGCGAGGATGAATTCGCTCGGTCCCGAAACCGGTTCCCAGGTCGGTGCGAACGACGCCGATGCCGAGCACACAGTCGGACCCGTCAAGCATCTCTCGAACAGCCGGGTCTCCCAGCGCGCCCATGTAAACCCCGGCGAACTGCGGGTGGCTCTCGGGAAACGAGGCTTTGCCCAGGACGTCGGTGGCCACCGGCAACCGCAGGCGCTCCGCCAGGCGGATGACCGGTCCGGTCAGACCGTGGCGTCGCGTGCCCACCCCGACGTAGAGCGTTGGCCGCTGGGCCGAGGCCAGCATGGCTCCGATCTCGCTGACGGCCTCGTCCAGGGCATCGGCATGAGCCAGGCCGGCCGCGGCTGCCGACTCGAGCGTGAGAGGCCCCGCCGGTGGCGAAACCTGGGCGAAAACCCGGTCGCGAGGAATCTCCAGATATCCCGGCCGCTTCCGGCTGACCACGTTCCGCAGCACGCGATCGATGATCTCCGGAGCGGATGCGGGGTCGTCGAGGATCGCCGCATCGATGGTCACCTCCTCGAAGACTCGCAACTGGCTTTCATACGTCTTGACGACGTGATGCAAGTGGACCTCGTGATCCCCCCGGCGGAACGACATCTCGGGACCGCCGCTGACGATCAGAAGCGGGGATTGCTCGGCGTAGGCGCACGCGACCGGGTTGAGCGTGTTGAGCGCTCCCGGGCCGTAAGTCACCAGTGCAACCCCCAGTCCCTTCAGCCGTGCGTAGGCGTCCGCCGCAAAGCCAACCCCGGGCTCGTGGCAGCAGACGACCGTGGGAAACCCCACAGACTCCTGCACGGCGTACACCGGGAGAACAAAGTCTCCCGGAATCCCGAAGGTGTGACCGACTCCCAGCTCGCGAAGTCGGTGAAAGAGGTACTCGGTCAAGTTCACTGGCCGGCTTCCTCCTCGAGGCCAAAGCGTGATCAGGTCGGGCGGGGTCAATCCCTTTCACGCTCTCATCATAACGGTCGTGTCGCGTGCGCGGAACCGCGATCAGTGTGCGGAGTGACCGTTTGGCGGGACCTGAGAAGCTGGCCTCTCCCAGCGGGGCAGCCGGGCCGAATAGGAGAGAGTTGACTGGGGCGCTGTTCCACCCGGGGTCGAGGCGCCTCGAAAGGTCTGCTTCCCGTCGGTCTCCAGCTCGATGAAACCAAGCCATCGCGCAAAGCGAACCTGCCGGTAGTATGCGTACCAGGTTTTCCGGGCCTGATCCCTCGTCCGTCGGCTTCGTTGGGCGTCCATGATCGTTCGTCCTGATCCTTGCAACTGGGGAAGTAACGTGCATCATTGCGTGTGGTATGTCGGAGGGTCCTTCTTCTGAACTCTAGGTTTTTTTTCCTAGCCCTGCCGGTTTTTCCGCACCTGTTAGGATTTCCGGGATTGGAGGAGGCCAGCCCGGAAGGCCAGCCGGTGGACGAGGCAGCCGCGAGGTTGAGTTCCATCGCCTGCACGATTAGCATCGGATTCACGTCCGGCCTCCTGCGAAGGAGACAGCGGTACGGGGAGATCATCTGATGCGGATTCGATCGTGTTACCCAGCGAGCCTCATCACGATTCCGTTTCTTCTACCGATCCTTGTCTCTGCGGTCTTGGCCGATGACGTGAAAACGACAATTCTGCGCGGCGAGGCAGTCGACGCCGACACGAGGGCTCCCCTGCCCTGCCGTATCTCGATCCGGGGCGACAACGGCGCCTGGCATTTCCCAAGCTCGGTGGCGCTCGACGGCTCCGCGGTCATTTACAACAAGCACAGCCTGTCCGACCCGTTCATCGTCGAGATGCACACGACGCTCTCTGCTCACCCGTTTCAAGTCTCCTTGCCGCCTGGGCGATACACGGTGGTGGTCGAACGGGGCAAGGAATATCACCCGGCCATCAGGCAGGTTAAGATCGCCAGCAAGCCCCTGCGAATCACGATCCCGCTGAGGCGCTGGATCGACATACCCCGGCTGGACTGGTACTCCGGCGAGACTCACACTCACCGCCCGGTCAGTGCACTGCCGAACCTGAGGCTGGCCGAGGATCTGAACGTCGTCTTCCCGCTGGTCGACTGGGTGCGCGAAGCGTTCATGGCACCCGTTGTACGCCGTAGTCCGTCGTCTCGCGATCCCGGCCCGGATCCGATCAAGATCGACGCGACGCATTGGATCTACCCGCGCAACACCGTCTACGTTCATCTGGGGAAAAACTCAGGCTTCGACGGCTCGGCCTGGCTCGATGGGCTGAACCAGGGCCGGAGCTTCGTCACCACCGGGCAGATGCTGCTGGTCTCGCTCGACGGTCACGACCCGGGCGCGGTGCTCCGGCGCGGGCCCAATCGCTTGCAGGGCCGGGCCGTCGGCGCTCTCCCACTGAAGCGCAACGAGATCGTGGTCAACGGAGAAGTCGCGCGGACGCTGATCCCCAGGAACGAGAAATCCGACCGTGATGCGTACGAGAGCCCGATCGATGAGCACCTGATGATCGACGGCTCCTCCTGGGTTGCGGTTCGCTGCTTCGAGGACCGGAGGGATGGCCGCATTCGGTTTGCCCACACCGGGCCCTTCCACATCGAGGTTCCTGATCGACCGCTCCGGCCCAGGAAAGTTGGGTCGATTACCTGATCAACCAGTTGAGGAGCAGATCGCCCGCAGCGCCTTGGTCTTGCCGGCCCCGGCTCTGGAGGAGTATCGAGAGACGTTGCGGATCTATCGCAACCTTACGCTGACGGCAAGGTGACAAGGGCCGGAAAGCACGGAAAGGGCGAAGCTCCTGCCGGGCCCGAATCACCCGGCGCGTCAGGAACTGATACCGATCCCTGGTGTGATGACGGAGTTCGTTCTTGAGGAGGTTGGGCTCATGACGTTGAGGACTGGCGTGACTCTGCCGTGGGGCCGGCGACTGTCGCTCTTCCTGCTCTTCATCGGGACGGCGGGATGCGGTGGTGGAGCTCCTCTACCTGCCGAGGATCCGAGCCGCATGACGCTCCGCCTCACCAGCTCGGCGTTCCAGGACGGTGGAATGATCCCGCGGATGTACACCTGCGACGGAGCCGACCGGTCACCGCCGCTAGAATGGTCGGGTGTTCCCGGCTCGGCCCGCTCGCTGGCCCTGATCTGTGACGATCCCGACGCGCCGGGGGGAACGTGGTCGCACTGGGTTGTCTTGAACCTTGCACCCCAGGCCAGGACTCTCGTTGAGGGAATTGCCCCGGGAGAGCTGCTCAAGCTCGAAGGTGATCGCTCTGCCCAGCAGGGCAAGAACGACTTCGGCAAGATCGGCTATGGCGGACCTTGCCCGCCACGCGGAACCCACCGCTATTTCTTCCGCCTCTACGCACTCGACACAGTGCTCGACCCGGGCGCGGGCGTGACGCGCTCGACGGTGCTCCGGACCATCGAAGGGCACATCATGGCCGAAGGGCAGTTGATGGGAACGTACTCTCGTTGATCTCGATGTGAGACGGGACGGCAATCTCGTCCCAGGGATCAGCTCCTGCATGAGGAGTGTTCTTGTGAACGTGCTTTTTCTTCACGGCTGGACGTCGGTACCAGGGGGAGTGAAGCCGACGTATCTCGCCTCCCACGGCCACACGGTTCTCAATCCAGCCCTGCCCGACGAAGACTTTGCCGGGGCTGTGCGAATTGCCCAGGCCGAGTTCGACAGGCACCACCCTGACGTTGTGGTCGGTTCCTCGCGCGGGGCGCGGTGGCCATGAACATCCGCTCGGGCCCGGCCCGGCTCGTGTTGCTCTGCCCCGCCTGGAAGCGGTGGGGAAGCGCACGGACAGTCAAGCCGGGGACGGTGATCCTTCACGCGGAGGCTGACGACGTGGTGCCCCTTGCCGACAGCCGCGAGCTCGTCGCGAGGAGCGGGCTTCCGCTGTCTGCGCTGATCCTGATCGGAACCGACCATCGCCTTGCCGACCCCGAACCTCTGGCCGCCATGCTCGCGGCCGTCGAGGGGCGAGACCCGCTGCCCCGGCTGGCTCAGTCGTGACCTCGGGCAATCGCCCGCAGGCCCTCGATCACCCGGTCCACCTCGTTCTCGGTCGTGTAGCAGGCACAGCCGACGCGAACCAGTCCGTCGCGAGCAAGGCCGAGCGTCTCGGCCGCGGCGTGTACATAGAAGTTGCCGTGAGAGGCGAAGATCCCGCGACGAGCCAGCCTGACGGCGACGTCGTCGGCCGGGAGCTTCTCGACGATCAGCGAAAGGGTCGGTGTTCGCGGTGCCGACGGCGGAGGTCCGAAGAGACGAACGTCAGGGGTACGGCTCAAGCCTTCCCAGAGCTGCTCCAGCAGAGCGCAACCCCGCGCGTGGAGTACCTCGAAGACGGTTGCCAGACGCTGGCGGCGGGTCATGCTCGACGGAGCGGATCGGTTTACTGCCGGGGTCTGTCCGGGATTCCTGGCCAGTCCCGCGAGGAACTCGACGGCCACCGCGGCGCCCACGATTCCCTCGTGGTTCTGGGTTCCCGTCTCCATCCGCTCGGGCGCCGTGTCTGCCGCCGGCCTCAGCTTGGTGACCTCAAGCGATCGCAGCAGCTCGCGCTTGCCGTAGAGCACGCCTGCGTGCGGGCCATGGAACTTGTAGGCCGAGGCGGCCAGGAAGTCACAGCCCCATGATGCGACGTTGACGAGCTGGTGAGGGGCGAAGTGAACCGCGTCCACGAATGCCAGGACCTCGGACTCGTGAGCCATGGCGACGGCCCGGGCGATGTCGTTGATCGTCCCCAGGGCGTTGGAGGCAGCGCCGATGGCCAGGAGCTTTGTTCGGTGCTGGCTCAGGGAGCGGTCGAGATCGTCCCAGTCATGCTGTCCGGTCTCGGGAATCATCCGGGTCTGGCGGACGAGAATCCCCCCGTTCTTTCTCGAGGGCTCGCCAGGGGTCGATGTTGGCGTGATGGTCCAGCTCGGTGACACGTGAGGTGGCCCCAACCTAGAGCGGTTTGCATTCGGGTTGCGGACAGAAACAATTCACATAGAAGGACACGATCGAGGAAGGAGACGGCAACGGATCAGGAGATACCTGCCATGCGTCCCTCTTCGATAGACCTGCGGGAGCGGGTCGCGGCGGCCGTGGATGAGGACGAGGGCCCGCAGCGCGAGATCGCCCGCCTCTTCCGAGTCAGCGTCTCGTTCGTCTCCCGGCTGCTGCAGCGGCGGCGTCAGAAGGATAGGTTGGCCCCTGAGCCGCACGGGGGCGGCCCGACCCCCGTGCTGAGCCCGGACGACCTGCGGCGCCTGGAAGATCTGGTCCGGGAGCACAACGACGACACCCTGGACCAACTGAAGCAGCGGGGCGGCTTCAACTGCAGCCTGACGACGATCTGGCACGCCCTGCGGCGACAGAGATTGACCTGCAAGAAGAAGACCCAGCACGCCGACGAGCGCGACCGGCCCGACGTCCAGGAGAAGCGGCGGTCGTTCCGGAGGAAGGTGAAGCGGGTCGAGCCGAAACGGCTGGTTTTCGTGGACGAGTCGGGGGTGACCACGGCGATGACCCAGGCCTACGGCTGGGCCCCGCGCGGCGAGCGGGCCGTCGGCTCGGCCCCCGGCTCGTGGGAATCGCTGACCGTGATCGCCGCGTTGGGTCTGGACGGGGTACGTGCCCCCCTGGTGTTCCCGGGGTCGACCGACACCGCGGCGTTCGAGTCGTATGTCGAGCAGGTGCTGGTGCCGGAGCTGCACGCCGGCGACGTGGTCGTATGGGACAACCTGTCCCCCCATCAGGCCTATGCCGCGGCGGCGGCCGTCAGGCGGGCGGGTGCCAGGCTCCTGCCCCTGCCGCCCTACAGCCCGGACTACACGCCGATCGAGAGACTCTGGTCGAAGGTCAAGGCGTACCTCCGCCGGGTCGCGGCGCGGAACAAGGATGCCATCTACGAGGCCCTGGGAGAGCGCTCGAAAAGGTGACCACCCAGGACATCATCGGCTGGTTCCAGCTCGCGCAGCTGTGCGCAACACATGGGTAAACCGCTCTAACCCGGATAATTCGCACCCATTCAAGCAATTGGCCCCATCGGCTTATGGAAGCAGCCGAGGCTGACGCGTCCTGGTCAGTGCGGAGTAACCCCTACCCCCGGTGTGATCTTCTCTTGTTTCGGCCGTTGCAGGAGTTGCTAACTGAGAGCGGAATTACCCGGAAGGAGGCTCGGCCAGGAGCTTGCTCACGGCCAGGAAATGATCCAGGTGCGGCCAGCTCGCTGAGAGCCGCACGATCACGCGGCGAGCGCGGGTGATCACCTCAGCGGCGACCTTGATCAGGCGAGTGCGCCACGTGCAGGCGAACCCTTCTCCCAGGGGATCACGCTGGCGGCGGCGATTGAAGAACTTCTTGCGCTGCGGTTCGTCGATCGCAGCAGTGGGCAACTCGGCAGGCAGACCCAACTCCTCAGTGGTGGGGGACGGCAGGACGATGGCATGTCGTAGCCGCACTAACAAGTTCAGCGCCGCTGCATGAAGATATAGCCGAAAGAAGTTTGCCATGAATCGATGGTCGCTGAGGCGATCGGCATGCAGTTCGGTTTTCAGCTCCTTGTTGCGATTCTCGCTCTCGCCCCGCTCGGCATACTCGTCGTAAACCGCTGAGGGTAGGGCGTACCAGCCAGGTCGGTTGGTCACGACAGCCCGGCGGTTGGTCCCTTGGGCATGGACCTCGACCTTGATGACAATCGTCTGCGCTGCCGCCCAACTCCTGGCCCGGTAGCGGGTCGCGAGGAACCGGCGTTGCGGCTGACGCGTTCGCTCGTACTCTTTGCTCGTTCCCTTAAGGAGGCACTCGCTCAGATCCCGGAGCCGCGAGTTCATGCCAATGCCGAATGTGTAAGAGAGTCCCAGCTCCCGGCAAACGATGTACATGCGAGGCACGCCCAGGCCGCTATCGCCGCGGACGTGGATGTGCACGTCGGGCCAGACGGCTCGTAGTCGGGCCACCAGGTATCGCAGATCATTATCAACCCCCAGGGATGCTTCGCAGGTGCCGTGGCGCAGACCGACCAAAAGCACCATGGCGTTTTCGGCACACGTGATCAATATAGGAAGATACTGATATTGTTCATAGTAACCATGGAACATGATCAGTTGTTGCGCGCCGTGGGCGGGATCATCGAAGGGGTCGATGTCCAGGGTGAGATGCCGTGGCGGTCGGTCGAATGACTGGATGAACTGCTCGACCAGCACGTCGCGTAAACGGTACAGGTCGGGGATTGAGACGGCGTTCTCGAACCGCGAGAGGGTCGGCTGGCTGGAAAGATCGGCATCGCCCGGCAATCGGTCGGCGATGAGCTTGAAGATGGGGTCCGATCGCAGTGTGTCGTGGTCGTTCTGATCCTCGTAGTCGGCCCGGATGCCATAGATCCGCTGTCGAACCATGGTGAGCAGTGGGTGCTCAACGAAGGTGGGATCCCGTTTGTCTTGGAGAGCAGCGGCAAATTGCTCGGTGAGCCGAATCCGCTCATCGAACTGCCGGATCGGGAGGAGCCCGGCATCCGTCGAGAGAGGAGAAGTCGAGAGTTCGACGTGAACCGGCCGCGATGGGAAGAAATCGAATGACAAACGTGGAACAGACTGTAAACTCATAGTAAGCCCCTTGCTTGGCGTGTAACTTGTATGTCTACAACAGTTTATACGTCAAACGGGGGCTCTTCGTTGGCCTCTATTTGAATAATCCGGGCTAAAACTGGACCACTCGGGATGTTAAACTGATCAGAGATTACTGTTCCATTCCGAGGAGCGTCATGACAGGCACAACGAAGCGACATTCGGCAGCCTTCAAGGCTCGGGTCCCTCTGGAGGCCGCCATGCAGACCAGGACCCTCGCCGAGCTGTCAGGAACGTTCCCGGTCCACTCCGTCCCGATCAGCAAAGGGAAGAAGCAACTCCGGGACGGCATCGAATCGCTGTTCCGCGACGGCCGCCGCCACGACCACGACGCGAGCCAGGCGATCCAGGCCGAGCGTTACGAGCAGATCGGCCGGCTCACGAGGGAGGTCGAGTGGTTGAAAAAAAAGTTGCAACGATCCGCGAGAGGGCTAGAAGATACGGGTTTCGCGGTGTAAAGTCTTGCCTTGTTGGCGTCAACGATGGCGTTCACCCGTGGCACGGAGGTCGGCAGGATGTCCTACGCTTGGCCCAAGGATACGGATTTTGCTCTGTGGGAACTCGATGTCCTCGACCGCCATTGTCCGGTCTGTGGACGGCTGATGTATATCTGCGACCACCGGTACCGTCGGGTTCACACCCTCGAGGGTCCGGTGCAGCTCGTCTGCAAACTCAACCACTGCCCCGATCCCGCCTGCCCCGGCCACGCCAAGACCAAGAGCCCCGAACTCGAGATCACGATCGCGCCGCCCAAGTGGGCGGTCGGGTGGGATGTCCTCTGTTGGATCGGTCATCGTCGATGCTCACGTCATTGGTCGATTTCCCAGATCCAATCCGATCTCTGGGATGATTACGGCATCAAGCTCTCGGCCGACTCGATCGCCCGGTACATCGGATCCTACCAGGTCATGCTCGCCGTGCGCGAGCAGGACCCCGAGTCGTTGCGGCGGCACTATGAAGCCGTCGATGAGATCATCCTCTCGATCGACGGCCTACAGCCCGAGAAGGGGCACGAGACGCTGTACGTGGTGCGCGAACTGACCGGCAAGCGGGTCTGGTTCGCTGAGCCTTTGATCTCCGCCACGGCGGACGAGGTGCGCCGCCTGATCGCGCAGGCCAGGGCGTGGGCCAAGTCCCTGGGTAAGCCGGTGGCGCTGTGGTTGTCGGACCGGCAGGACGCCTTCGTGACGGGCATCGCGGCGGAATTCCCCGACGTGCCGCACCGCTACTGCGACAATCACTTCCTCCGCGACGTGGCCAAGCCTGTTCTGGAGGCTGACAGCCACGCCAAGGTTCAGATGCGGAAGAAGGTGCGTGGCCTTCGGAAGATCGAACAGGCGGTACTCAAACAGCAGGGCGTCCAGGCGTCGGAACGCATCGTGGAGGATGATTCTGCTGCGACCGCGCCGCCGCTGAACCCGCCCGGGCCCCGAGTCGATGCCGCCAGCGCCGTGGTGCTCGAATACTGCACGGCGGTGCGTGGCATTCTCAACGACGATCAGGGAGGACCGCTCCACCCTCCCGGCTTGCGGATGGCCGATGCGCTGGATGAGGTTCGCGCGTCGCTCCAGCGAAACCTGGACGCGAAAAAAGGGGATTCGCCGAGCGGCAACTGGGCCGACTCGCCGACTGCATCGACCGCGGCCGAAACGAAGTGCGCGACGAACAGGAGTCGATCCGTGAATTCATCGCGGAAGTCACGGAAGTTGCCGAAACGCTCGATCCCGGCAAGGGAACATGTGCGGACCGGCAGGCGAAGTTCGAGGAACTGATCGATCGATTCCAGCAAACCGGGGGCCCGATTCATAAGCAAATGGCCCAGGTGATGATCAGTTTTCTCGCCGGCCTGTTCGTGGGCGAAGGACTGTTTGAAGAGATCAAGGACAACCTGGATTTGGAACGATGGTTTCGCTTGCCCAAGAGTCATGAGCGGCGGATTCACGGCCACCGCCACGCGGGGACCCGTATTGTTCTGGAGGGGCCAACTTTAGTGCACGCACTGGATGCACACGCCTTCCATCCGGAGCCGTTCACGGTGGACGACTTGCTGCCCTATCGCACGGCGCGCGAACCACAGTGCCAGAGGCAGGCACTGGATCGTCGCAAGATCATGAGGAAGGCACGCTCGAAGAAGAACCGCCCGATACTCCTGGCCGACCTCGAGCGGCGCTATCAGGAAACGTCGGGGTTCTAGCCCTCTCGCGGATCGTTGGAAAAAAAAGTTGCCCGCTTCGGCTGACCTCAAGTGGCCCCTGATCGAACCATCGGATAGTCATCGGAGCAGCCGTAGACAATGCGAACTCATGGGTCTGAACCGATCGAGCTACTACCTCTCGCCGGCCACCGAGTCGGAGGAGAACCTGGCTTGATGCGGTTGATCGACCGGCAGTTCTTGAGGCCCCCGTTCTACGGCAGCCGGCGGCTGACGGCTTCTTTGGAGCGTTCCGGGGAGACGGTCAATCGCCAGCGGGTCCAGCGGCTCATGGCAGTGATGGGCCGGGACGCGATCGTCCCCAAGCCGCGGACCACGGCGGCGGCGGCAGACGCACGGGTCTACCCCTACTGGCTCCGCGATCGGGTGCTGACCCGCGTCGACGAGGTCTGGAGTTCGGACATCACGTATATTCTGATGCGGCATGGCTTCATGTACCTAACGGCGGTGATCGACGGGTTCAGCCGGTCCGTGCTCTCGTGGCGGCTGTCGAACACGCGGGAGGGGCCGTTTTGCCTGGAGGCCCTCGACGAGGCGCTGTCGAGGGGCCGGCCCGCGATCGTCAACACCGACCAGGGTTCGCAGTTCACGGTGTGGGATTCCACCAGCCGCTGGGAGGAGGCCGGGATCGCGGTGAGCCGGGACGGTCGGGGGCGTGCGTTGGACAACGTGGTCGTGGAGCGACTGTGGAGGAGCGTGAAATACGACAACATATACGAATGCCATTAAGCTAAGCGTAAGCCCACAACTTCTTAGTTCAAGTTTCGCAGATTCTGAGGCGTATCTCGACCCGTCCGGAGGGCGAAATTACCCCGGGTAAGTCGATCGTGCACTGACCTGAGAGGCCTGAATCTTGGGCCGAACTGTCGCTCAACCTGCTCGGCTGAGAAGCTCGGTCAACTGGGCGATCCAGGTTTTCAGTCGAGACCGTTCTGGAAGCAGTCTGGCGGTTTTCTCCTGGTAGCTGACTCGCCTGAGGGTCGTCAGCATGTCGGCGAATGAGGGTTCTTCCTTCTTGCTATACCATGGCCGGAATGGAAACCGGAGCGACCGATGACCGGTTCGGTGAAACCATATGATGATCATGGTGTAGAGGAACAACGCCATGGGCGCGGTTCGCCGGACGGCCTTGGGAAGACGGTTGGCAGGGTCTTCAAGTCCCAGGAGTTGCTTGCAGTTTTCAAATGTGCATTCGATGGCCCAGCGGCAGGAGTAGGTGGAGAGAATCTGCCTGGCAGTCCAGTCCAGTTTGGTGCAGTAGAACATCTGATCGGGACGCTTCCCTTCCAGATCGCGCACCAAGACGATGGTCAGCAGCCGGTCACCTCCGGCCTTGTAGTAGAGAGCCTTGATCGTCTTGACCGCGAGAGCGGCATGGAGCCCAAACTGATTGAAGTCGAGTCGAGTCCAGGGTTGGGTCGTGTCCTCGGCCCACTGCTTCAGGGCCGGCAATCGCTTCCCTTTCTTGCGGGCAGGCCCTCTGGTCTTGGTCGTCCTGGGAGGTGCCGGTTCATAGAGTGCCTCCCTTGGGATGGACGTGACTGATGAGATGCACCTTGGGAGGTAGTTTCGAGAGAATGCTTTTCCCACCGTAGGCGCTGTCACCCGAGAGCATGATCTCATCGTCAGGGAACCACTTAGCCACCAGTTCAACGAGTTCGAGGGCCAGTTCAGGCCGTGTGCGATGGTTCGGATCGTGCTTCGGCCGAGGCTTCTTCCCTTTCTTCCCCTTGGTCAGCCCCTGCCGATTGCGGTACAGCCGTACGGCAACCGGCAAGGCGAAGACTTTGGTAGGCGCCAGAATGGATTGACGATCAGCAGGCAGAGAACAACCCAGTCGTGTCCCCAACTGACCAGGGACTTGGCGCGACTGGAGATGAGCGGATCGTAGTGCATACCGGCACCATAGAGCGTCAACCCGCGCTTTCGGCAGAGGGTGTCATCTACCGCCCAGAGCAGCGTAGCTCCAGGAGCAAGGATCGCGACAACGAGCTTAGCCAGGACCATGGACAAGGCATCGATATCCCAGGAGGCATGGCTGAAGAAGCGATGGAACCGAGACCAATGGCCGTTGCCGACGTTGCTGCCGGAGAAGATGACCTCAGTGATGTAGCGGTGTCGCTGGGAGAGAATCCAGCCAGTGACGATCTGAATGAAAGTCCGGAACGTCGGAGCCGTGAAGACCGACGCAAAGTGCAGTAGCAGAGACGCGAACGAGGGAGTAAGTTCCATGGGTCGGCTTCCTTGCCTTGGTGCCTGTCCAGTCTTGAGAACCTAGACAAGTACACAAGAAACAGCGAGGAAGCCGACGTGTCTTTTTGGTCAGAGAACCTCACTCAAATCTGCGAAACTTGAACTTTGTACTTGCGATCAATTCCGTTGGGGCCTATCGCGTTTAGTATAGATATTTTCACGAGATTGCAATAGCGAAAATTCCCCAAATTCTAGCCACATGGAGCAAACTACATATCACTACGATGTCCGCATTGTCGGGCGCACGAAAAACGCAAGCCATGTACTGGAAACGACTTACACCTTCGCTTAATGCCATTCACGACATATACCATTAAGGACTATGAACGCGTACCAGAGCGAGAGACGGGCCTGAGGTCCTACTTCTGGTTCTCCGATGAGGAGCGTCCCCATCAGTCACTCGATTACCGGACCCCTGGCGAGGTCCATCGGGCTGGGATTCACGGGGGCTGAGAGGGGAAAAGCATAACAAATGCAGCTGGCCCGAGTGGTCCACCCTTGGGGGTCCACTATACTTTCTTCCGCCACCACATCGCTGCCCTGAATGTTCGCGGGAACCGCCATCAGGCGCGTGATTAAATGTCAGTTAGTCGTTCCGTAGCTTGTAGGGCCAGCGCTTCAGCACTCGCCCGTTTAGGCACGCCGTCAGCCACCCACGCCTGGTGTCTATCACCAGACTTAGGTCCAACCCCCGATGCCTCTTCCCCACCCGGAAGGACTGGCTGAGCACGCTCACCGTCCCGGCTGTGCTCACGCGCCAGATGAAGGTCACGCGCCCCGCCGCCAGCTTCAGCCGCCCTGTCGGCACCACGAAGCTCGCCGGCAGCTTCCGCAGCCGCAGGCCCCGGCGATGCTGCGCCGGCGTCTGGCCCCCGAGTCGCGGGTGGACATGCTGCGTGTTGACTGCCTCCTGCAGCCGTGCCAACTCCCGGCGCAGGTCGCCCGGCCTGGTGTAGCGCCGGTCGAACAGCCGCGGCTGGAACCAGTCGTTGAAGTTCTCCACGCCGCCGTTGAACTGTGGCTCCCCTTTCGGGATGAAGACCGGCCCGACGCCGAAGCGCAGGCAGAACCGGATCACGCGCGACAGGGTCCGCGCCACCGACCCCCAGCCGCACAACTCGCGGGCATTGTCGAACTGAGCCTGCTCGGGGTTGCCCAGATCCTTCCAGCACTCCCCGAGGAACCAAAGGACCTCGTCCATGCGACGCGAGCCGGCCAGGCGGAGGCAGACGGCGCCGTCGAAGGCGTCCTTGCCCACCCAGATGTAGTAGCGATGGCTGCGACCCTTGAGGTAGACCGGTCCCACCCGGTCCACCTGATGGAGGTCGTTGGAGGCCCGGGCTTGCGGACCGGGGTACACCTGGCGCGGCAGCAGCGGGGGCGAGGTGGACCCGGGGCGAGGTCAAGCCGTTGCGCTGCAACACGCGCTCGATGGTCCGCTCGCAGGGGAGCGGACGGACGCCCAGGGCCTTCAGCTCGGCGCGTATGGCTGTGGCCCCGCTCAGACAGTAGCGGGTGGCCGGCGTGATATGGGCCTGGAGCCGGCGGCGGATGGAGAGGATGGCCCTCTCCAGTTCGGGCGGGAAGCGTTGGGCGCCCTGGTAGTTGGCCCGCGTCAGGTCGTAGAGGTCCTCGGGGCCAGCCTGCAGGTAGCGACCCCACCACTTGTGGAACCAGAACTTGGAGCGGCCAACGGCGGCGCAGATGGCCTTGACGGGTCGGCCGGCGAGACGCAGGGTAATAGCGCGATAACGAGCGGCGAGTTCGTCGTGCATGGCTACCTCCGCGTGGCGACCGCTGGCGGTTGCCCCCGGGGGTAGTTTGACACCGGAGAGAGGGCTGGAGAAGCGTCTCAGGGGCCCAGGGACAGATGCGTCCGGTCTCAGTGTTGAGCGATGCGCTGTCGGTCCGGAGCGACAAAAAGTCAGCGATGCGCTGTCGGAAAAAGGTTAGCGATGCGCTGTCGGTTCGCAAGCAGGCGACGGACCGCCGACGAAGTGGCTCGATTGCTACGGGAAGCCGATCGCGATCTGGCCAAGGGACTGACAGTGTCCGACATCTGTCGAAAGATCGGCATAGCCGAGATGACCTATTACCGGCGACAGCAGCATGACCCTGAGCAGGTCGACGCGGATCGCCGGTGTCGGGAGCTGGAGGTCGGAGGGCTTCGCGGGGTTTGGGCCGGTTTTCGATTTTCGGGAAACGGTGGCGGATTGCCTCGATCTCGTCACGGAGCGGACGGGAGCCAAGGAGGGCGCAATCGGCCCGGCGAATGAGGTTACGCACGCTGTCCGGATGGGTCAGCCCGAAGGCCGCGGACAAGTCCCGGAGCGTCACCGGCGTCAACTCTCGAGCCAACTAGGCCCGTGATTAGACCTTAACCAAGTGTGGTGCGAGGTCCGAATCTCGTGATCGGTCGGTTGAAACTCGAAATCTCCCGGCGTTTCCGGCACATTGGATCGACCTACACCGATCCCACGACCGAACCCACGAGGAGATTTCGAGTGAAACCGATTCCACACCACCACCACGCCGCCGGCAAGCGCAAAATCCGCCGCCGGCTCGGCCGCCCGATCACCGCGCCCTCGCCTGATCCGGTCATCACCGCGAACAACATCCAGTACGAGGTCGCCACCAAGACTCCGCGATTCCGTGCGGCGGCATCGGCGGGATTCAACTGCTGGTCCGCGACCTCGGCCTCGCGGAAGCCATTGACGAGCGGCTCCACCTGCTCAAGTTCCACTTCCCCTACCACGAGTCCGACCACGTCCTCAACTTCGCCTACAATGCCCTGTGCGACGGCACCTGCCTCGACGACATCGAACAGCGACGCAACGACCTCGTCTTCCTCGACGCCCTGGGCGCCGACCGCATCCCCGACCCCACCACCGCGGGCGACTTCTGCCGCCGCTTCTCCCCCGACGACGTCGAAACCCTCCAGGACGTCTTCGATCAAACTCGGCTCAAACTCTGGCGCCAACAACCGTCCGACTTCTTCAACGAGGCCGTCCTCGATGCCGACGGCACGCTGGTCGCCACCGGCGCCTGTTGTAAACAAGGCATCGACATCGCCTATGACGGTACCTGGGGCTATCACCCGCTGATCGTCTCGCTGGCCAACACCGGCGAGGTACTCAGCATCGTCAACCGCTCCGGCAACCGCCCGTCGCACGAAGGCGCCGCCGAGCAGCTCGACTTGGCCATCCTGCTCTGCCGGCAGGCCGGGTTCCGCCGCATCCTGCTCCGCGGCGACACGGATTTCACCCAGACCCATCGCCTCGACGCCTGGGACGCGGAACAGGTAAAGTTCCTGTTCGGCATCGACGCCATGCCCAACCTCAAGGCCTTGGCCGAGGATCGGCCCGCCTCGGCCTGGAGCCCGCTGCAACGACCGCCGCAGTACACGGCCCAAGGACCACCTCGGAAACGTCCCGAGCGGGTCAAGGACCAGATCGTCCGCCAGCGCGAATTCGAGACCCTGACCCGGATCGCCGAGGATGTCGCCGAGGTCGCTTACCGCCCGACGGCGTGTCAGCGCACGTATCGACTGATCATCGTCCGCCAGACGATCGCGGTGGAGAAGGGGCAGACACGGTTGTTCGACGAGATCCGCTACCGATACTACCTGACCAATGACCGGGACGGTTCTCCCCGCGCACTGGCGCTGAAGGCGAACGGCCGCTGCCACCAGGAGAACCTGATCGCTCAGCTCAAGAGCGGGGTGCACTCGCTCCGGGCGGCGGTGGACAACCTGGTGAGCAACTGGGCGTACATGGTGATGACGGCCTTGGCGTGGAACCTGAAGGCGTGGTTCGCGCTGTCGATTCCTGAGCATCCCCGACACAAGGAGGCGCACCGTGAGCAGAAGCGTCGGCTGTTGGGGATGGAGTTCAAACGGTTCGTGAACACGATCATCCAGATGCCCTGCCAAATCGTCCACGGGGGGCGACGCCTGGTGTATCGGTTGCTGTCGTGGAACGAATGGCAAGGGGTGTTCCTGCGGGTGGTCTCTGCGTTGCGATGCTGACGCGACGAAGGATTGGAGCCGGGATCTGGATGTCCCGGTCCACCGCGGCATTTTGAGCTGAGCGGCAGAAACCGGGGGTGAACGATGAGACGACAGAGCGGTACGTAGCGTGGAGGCGCGATGCCTCCCCGGTGATGGTCCGTCCCATTCCGACGAACGAGACTTACGCGGCGCGGGGCTCAAACCTCGCTTGTTTAAGGATTAGATACGGGCGGCCCTAAATCATGCGAGGTCCGTGGATGAGCAGCAGATTGTCGCTCTGGCGGTAGACGTAAACCAACAGCCGGCCGTATCGGTCGCGGCTCGTGGGGCTGGTCTGGATTTCCAGCCGTACCCGTTGGCCTTTCAGGAGGTTGGTCGTGAACCGGCTGGCCTCTCGACCATAATACTCCACTTGCTTATGGCGGTCGGTTATCTCGAGTGCGCCCACGGCGATCAACTGCACCTTGTCGGTCTGGCCGCCTGTGGACCGGTCAAGTAAGGCGGGAGCAGGCAGGGGTTGGATAGCTGCCGGTGACCCTATCCGCGTCTCAACCTGGTCCGTAGAGAAAAGCCGTCAATTGCTGGTTCGCAGCCTCGGCATGGTTGTATAACGACATGATGAGATCACCGACGGAAACCACGCCGACGAGCTTGCCTTCGTCGACCACGGGCAACTGGCCTACATGACTCCGTGACATCTTGCCCATCACTTCGTGCACAGCATCGTTGGAGCTGCAAGTGAAAGGGTCGGGCGTCATGACTTCTTTGATGAGCTGGCGATGGAACTGCTCGGAGTCGCGATGGTCCCCGTAAAGCACGTCGCGTTCAGTGAAGATCCCGACAAGTTTTCCAGAGGCATCGACGACTGGCAGCGAGCCGATGTTGTGCTCGACGAACAGAGCCAGCGCATCTTTAACTGACGCTTCGGGGGCGATTGAAATCAGCCGTCGCTCCTTTGCGCTGAGAACATTACCGACTCGCATCGATCGGCCTCCTCGAAAAAAGGTCTCGTAAGAATTTACTGATCGCTCTCCAAGGCCCCTCACATTATGAGAGGCTCTCGTGTGGTGAAGGGCCCGGGGGACGGCTGCCGCGATCCCCTCCGCCACGGTGTCAATCCGTGGCCGGTTCGAATGAGCAAAAGCTAGCACCGTGTGAGAATCCAGCAACCATTGCGTCTCTGCTCTCATTCCAATCGATACATAAAGAGGATTTTAGACTTCTGTCCAACTTCATCGTAACCTGTCCAACCTGGATGTCAATATCCGTAACAGCCAATCCCTCCAGTCTATTAGACTGGGCGGTCGGCCCCGCCTTAGATTCTTTCCCCTGAACTTCTCTCTGTACTTTCCGCGATTGACTTCGCTCTCATGCCGCCAGGGCAAGCAACCGCTCGGCGACGGCCCGAATTTCCTCCTCGGTGACCCCGGGGCGTAGAACCGCGCGAATCTCCTCGGCCAACAATTCACGGCGCCAAGCCCGACGCTTGTCTGCGTGGCTTGGGCGACGGTTCGGATCGTCCCATGGCGATGCTCGGCGGTCCACCAAGTCGTCCTCCTCCCGACCCCATGCCCAAGCTTCGGTCATCGTGAACGTCCAGAGGCAGATGTGGAATGCACCGATGTTTGCCCACACGAACCGCACCTGCTGCTGGCCGGCTCCGACGATCTCCTTGCAGTCGCGGAACGCGATCTCTAATGAGAACCGGTCGGCGACCGTCGAGAGAATCTCTGCTACGGTCGCTGACACGTCGGTGCAGAAGAAGGCCACCCATCCACTCGGCTCCTCCACCAACACCACCCGGATTGCCCCGCCGACGGGCCGCCACATCGCCACGAACGTCTTATACCGCTTCTTCGCCCGCTTGCCATACAAGTCGAAGATGCTAGTCGTCCAACCGCGACGCTGCCCGGCCCGTTTGGCCAAGTCGATGCGCGTCTCTCCGTAGACCCGCGGCCTACCGCGCCGACCTGGTACCCGGGGCCCTGGGATCGTCCATAGCGCCGCGTCCTTGCGCAGCCGGCTGACGACCGTCATTCCCAGCAACATCGCCGGTTTGAGGAACGGGGCCTTGGCGTAGGCCCCGTCGACCACCACCCACAGCGGCTTGCCCAGGAACCGGAGCCAGAACCAAGCCCACCGCAGGAGCTCGACTCCCATCTCCAGCTTGGTCCGGAACTCCGGCCGATGCTTTGGGTCGATGCACGGCAGATCCTTGGCCCGCACGTACAGACGGGCCAACAGCGGCAGAGCGATGACTCCCCATGCAGGATGGACCGCCAGGAGCCCGAGCACCACCCAGACGTGGCCGTAGACATGCGGCGAGCCAGCCGGGCCGGGGGTCGGGTTGTGATGGATGCCAGCCCCCTGCACGTAGGGCCCCCATACCGCTGTGTCGGCGTGTCGTCTAGCGCCACGGTGAGCCGCGTCTGACCATCCACCAAAGGCTTGACCACCTCGTGGATCAACCGGCCGGCGATGTTGTCCGCCCGCTTGCCGGCTGCTGCGACGGTCGTGTAGCAAGGCTGATACTGTCGACTCAAGCCGGCAGCGCGGATCCAGCTGGTGACGGTCCTTCGGCCGCAGGCGAGGATCGCGCCGATAAAGAGCCACACCAGCCTGACGGCAGATCTGCGATCCAGGGGTGAAGCAAGGCAAGAGAACCACTGGCACGATGTCGCGTCCTGGTGCGATGATGTCACGGCCGACTCCGTCCGGGGTTGATTGGCAGGCTTGGTCACCGCCATCGTCCCGGCCGGACCGGCATTCGTCTACCCGAGTCACGTCAACGACCAAGGGAACCAAATCGCGGAAAGTACAGTCCGTCCCAACCGATGATCTATACGATCCACCTTGCCACCAGAGCGTACTTTAGCAGAGCGAGTGGCGAGAACCGAGTGGCTCGCGGGTTCGCCCTGGCGATTGTGATCCGCGTCGGCAGGATTCCCCCAGGAGTCTCCACTTCCAGGTAGACACTCGCCTGATGGCCCGTTTTCCGTCGCTTGTTCTGGCAGCTTCAGGGCTCTGGAGCTGGGCCGGGACCCTGGAACGCCTTGATGGCCCGCTCCCTCGCTTCGGCGCGTGCCGGGGCGTCGACCGTGCAGGCGTCCCAGTCAAGAAATGCCCCGGTGGGGACGTAGAGCCTGGGCGGGTGGGAGTGGAGCTCGGCGGAAAGTGCGGTGAACGCTGTACCCCACGCCTTGGTCCGGCCATCGGCGGTCAGCAGACCGGAGAGCTGGGTGATGTTCCCGGATTGCGGGTGATCATAGAGCCCCCAGTTTGAGCCAACCGGTTGCCAGGCTGCGCGTCGTCTCGACCGCAAGCCGGTACCAGAGTATCTGGTCGGCCTCCGTCGCCGCCGGCTAGGTTCCGCCATCCAGTGTGGGCTTGTCGCCGCCGTACCAACCGAACTCAGCCAGCACAACCGGCTTGCCCGGCGCGGCCGACTCGCGAACGACGGTATGCAGATAGGCAAGGTTGCGCCGCTCGGCCTCGGCGTTCTCGTAATGATAGACGCCGCCGTCCAGGGGATAAAAATGGACCTCGAGGAAGTCAAGCCAAGGTGCAACCTGCCGGGGCCGAAATGCGGCGTAACGCCACGGCCCGGCCAGGTTCAGCGGCACCGACCACTGGATCAGCCCGACCGTCACAAGAGCCTCGGGATCCGCAGCCCGGATGGCTGCGGCCCGGCGGCGAGTCCACTCACTGGCGATTGACTCGCGGAAACGCTGATAATTGCGGAGCACCGAACCGGCCGGACTGGTCCGGGCGGGAACCGGTAAGGTGCCGAGCTGGATCTCGCTGATCGGTACGCCCCAGGCCGACGCCACGGCCTGAGGTGTCTTGTAGGTGGACTCGAGCCACTGGTTCCATCTTGCCGCCATGGTCTCGCCATCCCACCGAATCTCGGGCTCGTTGAGCAGGTCGTATGCCCAGATGACGCCGTGGCCTCGATGCCGGGCTGCCAGTGCGGTCCAGAACGCCTCTTGCACCTTCAGGAGGTCCTCCTCGGATAGCGATCTCCACGTGCCCAGCCGAGTGTCCCTTCCCAGTGGTCGGGGCCGGTGGGGTGGACGTAGATCCCGGCCTCCTCGGCAATGTGGAGGAAGCGATCCAGCTTTACCAGTCCATCGGGTTCCAGTCGGCCCCGTGACTGAAAGAATGAGCCGTGGCTCAGGAAAACGCGGACGACCGTCACGCCCAGCGCTTTCATGCGGCGGAAATCCTCTCGAGTCGCATCCGGATCGAACCGCTTCAACACCTGAGGCGCCCAGCCAGTGTGCGGTCGAAAGTAGGTTAGTCCAATCGGAATGAACGGCCTGCCGTCGCAGATGAAGCCCGAGCCGTCGGCCGCGGCACGCACCTTTGAGAGTCGGACCGGCATGGTCTCACCCGCCCGAAGCGGAAGCACGAGCGGTCCAGCCAGCACGTACAGAGCCAGCGCCGGAAACTGTTGAAAGAGCATCGGTAGCCCCTGTGAACTCATTCAAGGACCCGAACTGACTTCGCCGTGGTTGCTGGGATTCGCTCGCAGCTTCTGGAGAGCATCCAGCATCTCGGTGATATGCCTGCCAGGCTGGAGCTGGGACGAGAAGATATGGCGGATGACTCCCTCTCGGTCGATCAAGTATGTGACCCGACCGGGAAACAGTCCGAGCGTCCGGGAGACCCCGTACCGCGCCCGAACTTCCCCCTTGCTGTCACTGACGAGAAAGAACGGAAGCTTCCAGAGCCTGGCGAACCGCTGATGCGATGCCTCGGAATCGGAGCTGATGCCGATCACCTCGGCACCGGCATCACGAAATGCCTCGTAATGGTCGCGGAACGAGCAGGCCTGGGCGGTGCAGGCGGGAGAGTTGTCTTTGGGATAGAAAAACAAGACAACCTCCGAGTTGCCGCGAAAATCGGACAGGCGGACCAGTTCGCCGGTGGAACAGGGGAGGGCAAAGTCCGGCGCGGGAGTGCCGATCTGGATTTCACTCTGGTCGGGCATAGTTCCGTCCTGACGAAAAGTTCGATGCTCCTGTCATATCAGACGTTGTAAGCCAGTTGCAACCCGCCAGCGGCGCACGCCAGAACCTGGGATTGGCCGGGATCTCCCCATCTGCCTTCAAAGCCCACTGAACCGTCTGTACATCAATTTCCTGGTCTGTGGACCCTGAGCCCAGCCTCGGGCGGAGAGGGAGCCTTACCCAGCGGCCGAGGGGATTCGGGCCGCGGAGAGTTTACTACGCACCAGTGCTGCGCAGCGGGCTCCGGCGAACTCTCGCCCAGAAGAACCGGAGGAAAGCGGTCGTGGGATGCAGGAAAACGGACACATTCCCGAACCGCTCCGTATTGACTGGCGTATAGTTCTTTCCTGAGGGGATCCGAGATCAACCATTCGAGAAGCACATGGAATCCATGAATACCGTCGCCAAGCCCTACCTCCATCTCTCGGTCAACGCCGTGGACACGGTGGTGTTCGACCCCGAGGGCCGTCACGATAACGACCGTTCTGACCGGTTCGCCACCTACGCCGAAGCCAGGGACGCTGCGCTCTCCTGCGTCGAGCTCATGCTCGATGAGGAAGATTACGATGATGACGACCACCGCAACGAGCTCGAGCAGATGCTGGGAATCCTCGAAAATGCCTCGTCCTACACGGACCTTGAGGGATGCCCGGAGTACCTTGGGTTCCTGTCCCGGCTGGAACCGACTCAGCGAGATGCAGCCTGAACGGGGGATCTCGAACGGCTCGCGCTGACTCATCGATCCTGCGTGATGCTGGAGAAATTGAATCAACACGGTGCCCGGCATCGTTTAGAATTGAAGGAGGCTGTTCCCGACCGTGGAGTTCCGACCGAACATCCACAGAAAGAGGTTTGATCATGGGAGGAACCAGGAATCAGTGGTTGACGGGTGTCTTCCTCACCGCGATGACCTTCTGGGGAATCGGTGCCCGGGCCTTGGGAGATTCGCCCGAGGAGGTTCTGAAGCGGAACGGCCTCAAACAAGTCGGCCCGCTCTACGTTCTGGAGGGGGAAACAGGATGTGAAGAAGAAGTTGGCCGAAGTCCGGCAGCTCTCACGGCAGACGAACTACGCCCGGCTCCAGCAGGCTTCCTTCGGGACGCCCCAGGACCATCAGGCCTTGATCCAGAATCTCAACAACCAAGTCGGCCAGATCAGAGCCGAGATCAATGCCGTGAACCAGCAGATCGGCCGGCTGTCGCGATTCCGCAACCGGCTGGCCAACAACTACGTGCAGGTACAGAATGCCGAGCTGAACGCTTATCGGAATCAGCTCAACTATGAGCTAGGCCAGCAAAACAACCTGCTCAATCAGGTCAAGAGCCATCCGCCCGACCCCAAGATGAAGCAGAAGATCGACGCCGACGCCCAGGCACGAAGCGACGAGTACTATCAGGCGGTTCACGACCTGGCTCAGCTCGTGAGCACGATCAAGGAAAAGTACACCAAGCTGGCCAAGGACGACGATGTCAAGAAGGCTCTGGGCGCGCTGTCGCTGAAGATCAGGCCGCAGCCCAAGCTCGGGCCGTCTCACGAGTTCCACGAGACGGTCAAGGTGGTGGAGAAGCTCGAGAAGGATTCCGCGGAACCCCAACCCAGCTTGGAGCCGGCATCGAAGACCGCCCGCAAGTCCAGGCGGGCCGCCGCCCAGCCGGTCCCGTGAGATCTCGCCATCGCACGAGTCGAGCCCAGGCGGGCCTAGGTGAGCGGATGATCCCTGAGTGCCGGTATCAGGGGTTGTCTCAGGAGGTCCCCTCGAGAATTGAATCGGCCCGACGGCTCGGCGGAGATCTTCGAGAACTCTCGAGAAACGGGTCGAAGGATCCTCACGCCACCCGGTATGCTGGTCCGCTGAAAGGAGAGCTGGCAGCTCAGCGAGGGGATCATGACGCCAGACGAGTTTCGTGCGTTCGGCCATCAGCTCATTGATTGGATCGCCGACTACCGTGCCACGATCGCCGATCGCCCCGTCATGGCCTGGACCGAGCCCGGCGAGGTCGCGTCGCGGTTTCCCGCATCTCCGCCGGATGCGCCCGATGGGTTCGACGAAGTGTTTCGCGACCTGGAGCGGATCATCCTGCCAGGGCTTTCCCACTGGCAGCATCCCAGCTTCTTCGGTTACTTCCCGGCCAATTCCTCACTCGCCAGCGTCCTCGGCGATTATCTCAGCACAGGACTGGGTGTGCTCGGGCTCTCGTGGCAGTCGAGCCCGGCCCTGACGGAGCTCGAGGAGGTGGTCGCCGACTGGGCTCGCCAGATGGTGGGGCTTTCGAGCTCCTGGAGCGGAGTGATTCAGGACACGGCTTCCACGAGCACACTGGTCGCACTGCTCTGCGCCCGCGAGCGGACCACGGCCTTTGGCATGAGCCGCGGCGGTTTTCAGGATGAGCCGCGTCCTCTGGTCGTCTACACCTCGAGCCAGGCCCACAGCTCGGTGGGCAAGGGGGCTCAGCTCGCTGGCTTCGGGCGAGACAACCTGCGGCTGGTGGCTCAAGACGAGGCACACGCCATGCGTCCCGATGCGCTTGATGACGCCGTGCGGCAGGACATCGCGACTGGCAAGCGGCCTTGCGCCATCGTCGCCACCACAGGGACCACGACTTCCACCGCCATCGATCCGTTAGAGGAAATCGCCCATGTGGCCAGGACGCATGGCCTCTGGCTGCATGTTGACGCTGCCATGGCGGGTTCGGCGATGATCCTGCCCGAGTACCGGTGGATGTGGAAGGGTATCGAAGGGGCCGACTCGCTGGTGCTCAACGCTCACAAATGGCTCGGCGCGGCGTTCGACTGTTCACTCTACTACATCAGGGACCAAGAGCACCTCGTCCGGGTGATGTCCACCAGCCCCAGTTACCTCCAGTCGACGGCCGACGGGCGGGTCAAGAATCTCCGAGACTGGGGCATCCCGTTGGGCCGCCGGTTCCGTGCGCTCAAGTTCTGGTGCTTGGTTCGGGCCGAAGGAGTCAGCGGGTTGCAGGCCCGGTTGCGCCGCGACCTCGAGAACGCCTGCTGGCTTGCCGATCAAGTGCGCGCGGCGCCGCACTGGCGCGTCCTGGCACCTGTGCCCCTGCAGACGCTTTGCATCCGGCACGAGCCGCCGGGCCTCGAAGGGGAGGCGCTGAACAGGCACACGATCGGCTGGGCTGATCGGGTCAACCGCTCGGGTGGCGCCTACCTGACCCCGGCAATCCTGGATGGGCGGTGGATGGTCCGGATCTCGATCGGCGCCGAACCGACGGAGCGCGGGCACATCGATGCTCTCTGGCGATTGATTCGCCAGGAGGCGGAGAGACGCTGACTAGTGAGCCCGCAAGCCATCACCGCTGAGCTCGTTGTCCCACCTGTCACAAGCCGATGACGGTTTGCCATTTGCCCCAGCAACCGATAAAGTGGCAACTAGTCTCCGGCAGTCCCACGAGCGCCCCGGCACCATCGCGATTCCCTTCTCTCTGGAGAATTCACCATGCGCGGCAGGTTCGTGGCTCTGTTCCTGGTCATCGGGCTTCCCCTGCTCCCGGATGCACCTCTGCGAGCCGGCGGTGAGGACTGCTCCACCGACAAGGGCTCGAGGCGAGTGCAGCCGGAGTCCGGATCGGAGCGGTCGCTTACGCACCAAGCAGCGTGACGGTGTTCGAGGGCATCCGCCGCTACTTCGGCCGGCAGGGCCTGAGTGTCGATTACGTCCTCTATTCCAACTACGACGCACTGGTGGATGCGCTCGAGAAGAAGCAGGTCAATATTGCCTGGAACACTCCGCTGGCCCATGCCCAGTATCATCAGAAGGCCGGAAACGCCAGCCAGACCCTCGTCATGCGTGACGTGGACTTGCAATGTCCGCTCGGTACTCGTGGTGCGTACGGATTCCGAGGTCCGCTCCCCGGGGACTTGAACGGAAAGACCCTGATCCTGGGCAGTCGGGAAGCGGCCGAGTCGACCGTCTTGCCAACCCATTTTCTGAAGTGAGAGGGGCTGGACCTGGGCAAGGTCAAGATCCTCAGCCTGGATCGCGAGGTTGACCTGCGCGGCAATCCCTGCTCGAGCGAGGTTCATGTCCTCAAGGCGCTCGAGGAGGGTCGAGGGCAGGGGGGAATCATCGGTGAGCGGCTGTGGAGCCGCCTGGCGACGGATTAGCCCGATCAGGTCAGCGGTCTGAAGTGCCTCTGGGTCTCGCCCCAGTTCAGTCACTGCGTGTTCACGGCGAGCAAGAACTTTGATCGAACGCTGGGCGATCGGTTCACCAAGCTGATGCTCGCCATGGACCCCAACGATGGGCAGACCGCCGATGTCATGCGGCTGGAAGGCACGAGCAAGTGGGTTGCAGGAAGCCAGGACCGATTCCGCGAACTGCTCAAAGCCCTGGAGGATCAGGCCTCGTGCTGCTCGGACGAGTCCTCCTGGCGCCCGGCCAGCACTCGGTGAACTCGGCTTGAGACCCGTCCCAGGCGATCCGGTGACTCGGCGTCTTGAAGCCAGCCCCGGACCGCCTGGCGATTTCCTCGGTGTGATCCTCGCTCATTCTTTGGGGAAATCGGCCGTCCTGGCCTTGAGTTCCGGCAACGGCGGGAGGGGATCGCTGGGAGTCGGCTCGTACCAAAAGGTCGCCGTGGACCAGTCGTCGCGAGTCTCGGCGAGACCATGCTTCCAGGCGATCTGCTGAATAGTGATCCGCGCCTCGCGTTGCCAGGCGATCGGATCGGCAAGATGCCAGCGATACATGGAGTTGAAGTCCTTGCCGACCAGGCTGGCCCCATTGTATTAACCCGGCAAATAAGATCTCGTCAATATGATTTACGCCACCGGGGAATTTTCCAGGATTCTCCTGATTTACTTTATTGCCGGGTTAATAGGGGAACGTGGCCTGCTGCAGCCCCCAGGTGAGCCCGACGTAATCCTGGGTGCCGGTACCCGCGATGGTCGGGAACTGCGAGTCCCCGTCCATGTGGACCTTGATCTCGCCCTCGCCCCACCACTGGTCAGGATGGAGGTTTCGAACACCGATCACGGCCCCGAGGAACCGGCCGCGGTTCTGGCACTTCGGCAGCAGCTCGAAGTCCTGCTTCTCGGTCGTTGGATTCTCGCGTTGGAAGATCACGTGAAGGCGGCCGACGTCGGCTGGGTGCTCATCGCCGAGCGTGTACCCGATCTGGTAGAAGAGGGGAATCGGCTGGTCTCCCTCGTTGCTGAAGGTGATCCTGGCTCGGCAAACGAACGGCACGGGCAGCCAGATGTTACGCCCTCCCATCGGGGCGACCGAGTGGACTGCAGACGCATAGGGCGTGATCTTGCCGTGAGCGAACCCGAAGAAGTCGCCGATCGGGCATTCCACGCTCGGGTGATCCTGCTCCTCCCACCAGGTACGGAGCACCGCAGCGCGCTGCACCACGGGCTTCTACACCGTGGTCAGCCAGATGTGGCGGATCGTCCCCGGACCCGCGATATCGCAGAGCGTCACGGTCTCGCCCGGCTTGATGTCGCGGTTGGGCGCACCCTTGCGTCCCACCCCGAGCCTGCTTGCCTCCCGCGCCGGGTTCGCCGAAGGGATTCTCGAACGAGATCGAGCGGGTCTGAAGCCTGGCGTCAAGCCGGTAAGGCTGGTGAATCGGATCGGGGGCCTGGGCGCAGGATACAATCCCATCGAGCAGCAACATCGGAACCAGGAACCTCGTGCTAACCATGGGTGTCTCCGTTCGGAACATGCGTGTGATGGTCTTGTCTGCCTCCAAAATAGCCGCTGACCGCGCGGACACAACGCCCCTCCTCCCCGCGTTCGTCCGATCGGGTCGGCCAATGCCTCTCGGTCCGCAACGCGCCGACACGCTTAAGCATGGGTGTGTGGGTGCGGAATATGCGTGTGATGGTCTTGTCTGCCTGCCAAAATAGCCGCTGACCGCGCGGACACGACGCCCCTCCTCCCCGCGTTCGTCCGATCGGGTCGGCCAATGCCTCTCGGTCCGCAACGCGCCGACACGCTTCGGCAAGGTCAGCTAAACGACCCGGTCGGCCAGCGCCAGCGACCGAATCGATGCGGGAATCCAGCCACCTCCGATATCGACGGTATCTCACCTGCGTCCCTGGGAGCAATGTCTAATGGCAATCGTTCTCCGCCTCTGCCACACTGAAGCTGCACGCGATGAGCGCCGCGCCTGGCGGCCTCTTCTTCAGTCCAGACCTCGGAGGAATTCACCATGAGCGATCACACCTCGCCACGGATCTTCCTCGAGAAACTCGGCGTCGGTTCACTGGGAGCCGTCGCAGCCGAGCGGCTGCTCGGCACTGCGCGGGCTCAGCCTCCGGATGCGAAGATCCTGGGTGCGGAGGGCGTGAAGACGTCCAGCCGGCCGAGGAAGATCTGGCTGCCTCTCTCCGATCGACGGATTCACGTTGGCATTGTCGGATACGGAGTCTGCCAGTTTGGCGCGGCCTTCGGCTTCCAGGATCATCCCAATGTCACGGTGGCCGCGGTCAGCGACCTGATCCCCGACCGCTGCGCGGGGCTGGCGAAAGCGTGCCGATGCGACAAGACCTATCCCTCGCTCAAAGAGCTCGTCAAGGACGACAGCCTCGAGGCCGTCTTCGTTGCGACCGACGCGCCCAGCCATACCCAACACTGCATCGAGGTGCTCCGTCACGGCAAGCACGTGGCCTCCGCGGTGCCGGCCGTGTTCGGCTCGATCGAGGACGCCGACAGACTTTTTAAGGCGGTCAAGTCGAGCGGCCGGAAGTACATGATGTTCGAGACCTCCACGTTTCATGACGAATGTCACGCCATGCGGCAGATCTATCACGCGGGCGGGTTCGGTAAGCTCGTCTACAGCGAAGGCGAGTACTACCACCACACGCCGGAACCGATCCCCTCGTTCCGCAACTGGCGCGTGGGCCCGCCGCCGCAATGGTATCCCACCCACACCACCGCCTACTACGTGTGCGTCAGTGGCGGCACCTTCACCGACGTTACCTGCATGGGAATGCCCAGCATCATCAAGGAACTGCAACCCGGGAACAACGAGTACAGGAACCCCTTCGGCACCGAGATCGCCCTCCTACGCACCAGCGAGGGAGGAATGGCGCGGATGGGCATCAGCTGGGAATGGCACTCGGAACTTCGTAAGTCGATCGTGTAACTTGGGATAGACAAATGTCGTCCTCCTTGGGACAAGGATTGGTGATGACACGATCCAGGCCCCGTCCGGCAAGGGGGCCGACGATGCCCCAGGCTACACGAAGGTGGATTTCTGAGAAGGTCAAGTCGCTCCACGAATCCGACGTCCTCCCCTTTCACGACCTCCTCGACGCCGAGATGGTCAACTCGGCGCTGGCCGCCGAAGGCGTCAGCTTCAACGAGCGCATCGACACGCCGCTGGTGACCCTCTGCCTGTTCCTCTCCCAGGTCCTCGACCCCGACCATTCGTGTCGCGCCGCCGTCGCGCGGTTGATCGTCTGGCTGGTGGTCAACCGTCGCAAGCCTTGCTCGCCGGAGACCAACAGCTACTGCGACGCTCGGCAGCGGCTCCCCCTGGGAGTCATCGTCCGCTTGGTTCATCAGACCGCTCAGCGGGTCGAAGCCAGCGCCAGCGACCAGGGGCTTTGGAAGGGACGCAAAGTCTCGCTGGTCGACGGCACCACCGCCTCGATGCCCGACACGCTGAAGAACCAGCACGTCTTCCCCCAGTCGACGTCCCAGGGCATCGGATGGGGATTCCCGGTGGTTCGGATGGTGGCGATCATCTCGTTGGCCACCGGGGTGGTTCGCGACCTGGCGGTGGGTCCGTACAAGGGGAAGGAGATGGGCGAGACGGCCCTCTTCCGCACCCTGCTGGACGGACTGGAGGCGGGCGAAATCGTGCTGGGGGACCGCTATTTTGCCTCGTTTTTCATGCTCGCGGAGCTGATGCGGCGGGAAGTCGACGGCCTGTTCCGGATGCACCAGCGTCGCCAGTTCGATTTCCGCCGCGGTCGACGGCTGGGCAGCCAGGACCATGTCGTCACCTGGACCAAGCCGGCGCGTCCCGAATGGATGGACGAGGAAACCTCTGCTCAGATTCCCAACGAACGGAAGGTCCGTGAGCTTCGGTTCAAGGTCCAGCAGCCCGGCTTCCGGGTCAACGAGGTGGTGGTGGTCACGACCATGCTGGACGCGGAGGAGGACACGAAGGAAGACCTGGCGGACCTCTTCGTTCAAAGATGGAACAGAGAACTCGATTTGCGTTCGATCAAGGTCGTGATGCAGATGGATGTGCTGCGGTGGATGTCGCCGAAGATGGTCAAGAAGGAGATCCGGATGCATTTATTGGCTTATAATGTGATCCGAGGCGTGATGGCGAGGGCGGCCGAGGTGCACGATCAACGGCCGCGAGAGTTAAGCTTCAAGGGGGTGCTGCAGACGATGATGGCGTTCCAGGACGCGTTGCGACGGGCGAGGCCGAGCGAACGGGACCACCTGATGACGGAGATGCTGAAGGCGATCGCGGACTATCATGTAGGAGACCGCTTCGGCCGGGTCGAGCCGCGAGCCAACAAACGTCGACCCAAGCCTCAGAAGTTCTTGATGGAACCGCGCCGTCAGGCGCGCAACCGCTTACTACAGGCTGCGTAATGGAAATCCGAGTGCCATTCGGTTTTGAGATAGTTTCTTAGTACTACAGCGCTATGCTTGACGCAACTCCAAGGTCAACCGCAAGAAGCAATCAGCGTCGCGAATTCATTAGGAGACGCGAGGATCTTCGAAAATAGGCTGCTTTTCCCGTCTTTCGTCAAGGTCGGAACTCGGTCGTCGGCCATCAAGAAGCTGGGTGTTGCTCTGGATTTCGATCGCTCGTTATCCAAAATGCTCGATGCGTTCTAACCTACTCAGATTTAATGCCTTACGGCGTTCTTTAATGTGGACCCGGCGCTGTAGAATTAGGCACCCCAATGCCGAAAGGCGGGGCAACAGATCAGCTGAGCCGGAAACGACGGGCGAAGGCCTGAACGATGGGGAGGGGCCAGTAGGCCTCGCGACTCATGGGTGACATGCGGCCGAAAATCCAGTACGAGTAGCTTCCACTGGCCTTCATGACGGAGAGTCGGGGTGAAACCCCGGACGCCGGCCGTGGAGGGACCGAATTACCCACGGCGAAGCGGAAACCCGAAAACCCGGCGACTGGCGAGTCACTGATGGAGGAGGTGTGCGAACGAGAGAACCTCGAACAGGCGTGGCATCAAGTCCGCTCCAACCAAGGTAGCCCCGGCGTCGATGGTAGGACCATCGACGAGACCCGGGACTATCTGCGTGAGCAATGGCCAACCATTCGGGGACAGCTGCTCAAAGGGACTTACAGGCCGCAACCGGTGCGGCGAGTCGAAATCGCCAAACCGGACGGCGGAGTGCGCAAGCTTGGCATTCCCACCGTGTTGGATCGCCTGATCCAACAATCGATCCTGCAAGTTCTGCAAGGCCGCTGGGACCCGACGTTCTCGGAACACAGCTACGAAGGTCTGACAAAACCTGTTGGCATGCCATTTGCGCCATGGCGATGTAGTCCACCACTACCACGAGGGGAGCCTACAGCATGGCCGATTCCCACATGCCCGAGGAATTCTTCGAGACGGTCGCCCACCATCTGCCTCCCGAGCAGCCCGTCGGCCCCCAGGGCGGCCGGCCCCGGGTCGGCCACCGGGTCGTCGTCCGGGTGATCTGGTTCGTCCTGACCACCGGTGCCCGCTGGGAGGACGTCCCGGCGGAACTCGGCTGCTCCGGGAGGACCGCCCACCGCCGGCTCCGGGCGTGGGAGGAGGCCGGGATCTGGGACCGCCTCCACGCCGAGTTGCTCCGGCTGCTCCGCAAGGCGGGCAAGCTGGACCCCGACACGGTGATCATCGACGGCGTGACCGTCCGGGCGTTCGGGGGCGGCGAGGCGACCGGCCCCAGCCCGGTCGACCGCAAGACGAAGGGCACGAAGCACACGCTCATGGTCGACCGCCACGGGGTCCCACTGGCGATTCGCACCGCCGGGGCCAACGCCAGCGACCATCGACAGATCCTCCCCTTGGTGCTCCACTTCCCCGAGGTCGGGGGCAAGCCGGGACGGCCGAAGGAGCTGCCCGACGAGGCGTACGCCGATCGGGGGTATGACAGCGAGGCGACCCGGGAGTTCCTGCGATGGCTCGGCATCGAGCCGCACATCGCCAAGCGGCGGACGCCGCACGGCAGCGGATTGGGCAAGATCCGTTGGGTGGTCGAGCGGACGATCAGCTGGATGAAGGGGCTGCGCCGGCTGCGGGTCAGGTACGACCGACTGGGCGTGATCATGGACGCCTGGGCGAGTGTCGCAGCCAGCGTGATTTGCTTCCGCATCCTTCATCATGACTGTATATAGTTACTCCAGGTTTTGTCAGGGCCCTACGGGTTCTGACCCGGTCGCTCGGCCCATCAGGCCGTGGCTCAGGCGCAATCCCATGTCGCCGAAGGCTACGAATGGGTGGTTGATATCGATTTAGAAAAATTCTTTGATCGCGTTAACCGTGACATCTTGATGGATCGGGTGGCCAGACGGATCTCCGACAAGCGACTGCTCCGACTCATCCGGGCGTACCTGAACGCCGGGGTGATGAAGGACGGGCTGGTCAGCCCGACGGGAGAGGGAGTGCCGCAAGGCGGTCCCCTTTCACCAATACTTTCGAACCTCGTGCTCGACGAATTTGACCGCGAGCTGACCCGCCGGGGTCTCCGCTTCTGCCGCTACGCCGACGACTGCAACATCTACGTGGTTCTACACAGCAGATACGTAGTTCTACAGCAGCAGAAATCTGACGCGCTTGTGTTTCTTCCGCCATGTTCTCTCATGTGATTCTCTGGCCACCCTGTTTCGTTGGAGGTAGTACGCCACCAAAGCCGTTGCCCGCGTCAACCTCATCTCGGGTTCTTCAAAGGCGGCCTTCAGCAATGCCATCGTTCGGTCCAGAGTCAACTCCCGAACTTTTTTTTCAACCGCCGCTGCGCCAATGTCATGAACAGGTGCGCCAGCCCCACCAATGTCATGTGGTGGTGCCAGCCGATCCATGACCGCGTCTCGTACTGTGCCATGCCCAGGTGGCCCTTGCCGTCCTCGAAGAAATCCTCCACCCGATGGCGGCTGCACGCCACCAAGGCCAGCACCTTCAAGGGCGTCTCTGCCTCGCCGTTGGAGACGTAGTACTTGATCTCGGGCTCTTCCTCCAGGGACGCCGGATCAGCACCCAGATCGGTGGGCCGGGCTTGCGGTGACGGACCGCCCAGGCCCGCACCGCGGCGAACTCGAAGACCAGGGGGCCTTTGGCTCCCGCGCGGACCTTCCGCCGCTGCCACGCCCCCGCAGGCAAGCGGGCCATGAGTTCAGCGACCGAACAGACTGATTCCCGCGTCGGCCGCGTCGGCGGTTGCCCCCGACCCGAATACCCCGGCACGCAACTCGCCGGATCGACGGTCCAGACCGTGGTGGTCGTCGGCACCTCCATCACATACCGCTGCCCGAGGCCTTCCAGCTCATCAAGCAACTCCCCGTTCCTACCGTACTCTTCGTCGGCCGTGATCCAGTCCAGGTCCACGGCCCCCAGCACGGCGACATTGCGGACCAGTTCGGCGGCGATCTGGGGCTTGGTGCGGAACGGCAGGCCCTCGGGGACATGGACCTTGCCGCGGCGGCTGGCCGCATCGGGACCGTCATACCAGCAGCGATGCAGGTAGAGTCGATGATCCAAGAGGGCCATGCCCGCGGGCGTCACTCCGATCAAGAAGACGCCCACCTGGCAGTTGTCCTTCTTGCCCAAGCGACCGTTGTGCTGCCGGGCCACGCCGACGCTCTGGGTCCCCTTCTTGGAGAAGGCCGATTCATCGAGGACGCCGACCACCCCGGTGGGCGTGGGCGCCGCCGAGGGGACCAGTTCATCGGCGAAGAGGCCTTGGAGTTCGCCCTGGACGTCATCGTACGGCCAGGGCGCGATGTTGATGAACTTCTGCAGGCCCGAGACCTGGCCGGTACCGACATTCAGGGCGATCGGTTCGATGCTCTTGCGCTCGGGGCAGGCCAGGAGCCCCTTGAGATAGGTATAGGCATGATCCTGGGCCGGCTCCTTACCGAAGAGCGGGGCGAAGCGCTCATGGAACTCAATCAGTTGCTCGGCCGTGGCGCGGACGTCGTCCGGTGTCATGGAGGCTCCCTCCCGACGAGAGCGTTGGAACGACGAACCGGCCGGTTCTTGTATAATCAGCTCGCTGTCTATGAACATTATACGGACTGGGCAAAATCTTCTGCTGCTGTAGAACAATTTCACCAATACTTTCGAACCTCGTGCTCGACGAATTTGACCGCGAGCTGACCCGCCGGGGTCTCCGCTTCTGCCGCTACGCCGACGACTGCAACATCTACGTAGGCAGCCGCCGAGCGGGAGAGCGAGTCATGGAAAGCGCCTGTCGCTTCTTGACGACCCGACTTCAGCTCAAGGTCAATCAGTCGAAGAGTGCGGTGGCTCGTAGTGGGGAGCGAAAGTTCCTGGGATTCACGATCTTGAACGACGCCGAGCCAACCCGGCAGATCGCCGCGAAAGCCCTGCAGAAGTTCAAGGAGCGGATTCGGGAATTGACGTGTCGGACGCTTGGAGTCAGTCTGCCGCAGTTGGTCGCGCCACTGGCGCGATACCTGATCGGCTGGCGAGGCCATTTCGGCTTCTGCCAGACTCCGATCGTGCTGCAAGGATTGGACTCCTGGATCCGTCGCCGCTTACGCATGTATATCTGGCGACAGTGGAAGACCGGGCGGACTCGGTACGCGCAACTGCGCCGGCTGGGTGTGTCCCACTTCCATGCGGCCATCGCTGCCGGGACGGGGTCTGGACTCTGGCGCATGGCTCGCCATGTGACAGTGCAGCAGGCCCTGCCCAACGCCTTCTTCGACTCGATCGGCCTTCCTCGGTTGGCGGCACCGCCGCCCGCTTAACTCGATCGAACCGCCGTGGTACGGACCCGTATGCCCGGTGGTGTGGGAGGGGAGGAGCCGCAAGGCTCCCCCCTTGTATGTTCGTCGCCAGCCAGTTTGCGAAACTGGCACCAGTGTCGTGAGGAGAGCTGGGTTACCCCCTGAGGCCTCGACCTCTTGGGATAGATTGCTCCCTCCGGCTTGGGCTCAAGGCTTTGGTACATCTTGCGGCCTGGACCGCTCATCACAAGGATCACCTCGCCCAAGATCTCCGGAGGAGACTCACGCCTCCGCTCTGCGACACGCGTCGCCACTGGCATCTCCCCGTCTCCTCTCGCCGGAGGTCTCCCGTGTCCGCCGCCACGCCCCTCGACTGCATCGGTGTCGGTATCGATACCGCACGCTACGGTCATCGGGTCTCCTTTCTCAGGCCCGATCGCCAGCAGGCCGCCAAGCCGCTCACCGTGATGGAGAACCGCGACGGTTATCAGGCCTTGCAGGAACGCCTGAACCAGTTGCGTGAACAGCATCCCCAGGCTCACTTCCACGTTCGCATCGATGCTGCCGGCCAATACGCCGTCAATCTCGAACAGTTCCTCCGCAGTCTCGACTTGCCCATGACGGTGTCTGTCGGCGAGCCCAAGCGCAACAAGGATTATCAGAAGGCGCACTTCCCCAAACGCACCACCGACGACACCGAGAGCCAGTCCATGGCACGCTTCGCCGTGGTCGAGCGACCCGACGCGACGCCCGCCCCATCCGCACCGATGGTCCTGTTGCGTGAAGTCGCCAGCCGCTTGCAAGCCCAGGTCAAACAGAAGACCCAGGCCATCAACCAGCTCCACAACCTCCTGGCCCGCGCCTTCCCCGAACTTGCCACCCTGACGGACGACATCTCCGCCGGCTGGGTGCTGCGACTCCTCGACGCGTACCCCACCGCCGAACGCATCGCCCAAGCCCACCGCACCTCCCTGGAGAAGATCCCGTTCCTGTCCGGCGAGCGAGCCCAGGCGCTGCATCAAGCCGCGAGGCAATCGGTGGCGACGCTGCGCGGCGCCGTGGCCGAGGCCCTGGTCCGCGGCCTCGTGACACAGGTCCGTCACTGCCAGAAAGCCGAGGGAGACCTCCGGCAGTTGTTGACCGCCGCCTTCGCGGACTTGCCCCGCTCGCCCCACGTCCAGGTCATCACCGTCACCGGAATCGGCGCGGCCACAGCCGCGGTCCTGGTCGCCAAGATCGTGGACATCGACCGCTTTGCGACGCCCGCCAAGCTGGTCAACTACTTCGGCGTTTTCCCCGAGGAAAACAGCTCCGGCGTCGACAAGCAGGGCCATCCCTTGCCCACTGGTACGCTCCACATGTGCCGCAAAGGCAACGATCTCGTGCGCGGATACCTCTGGAACGCCACGCGAGCCGCTATCCGCCACAACCCCGCCATCCGCGCCCTGTACCACCGCCTCAGGTCCAAGGGCAAACGCGGCGACATCGCCATCGGCCATTGCATGCGCAAGCTCCTCCATCTCGTCTTCGCCGTATGGAAGACCGATCGCCCCTTCGACCCGAAGCACTTCCCCTGGGAGGCTCCCGGTGACGCCCCGTCGTCAACGACGACCCCCCGCGACCCCGGCACTTGCGCCACACCCTCCGCCAACGACACAGCCGTGGGCCACAAGCGGGACTTGCCCGCGAAGGAAGTGGTCACCACGGCCGCCTCCACCGTAGAGCCCATGCGTCCTCCGGTCAAGCCTTCGACGCAGCCCGCCTCAGTCGTGCGGCCCAAGGTGGACTTCGCCTTCTTGAGGGAACACGTCACCATGGAACAGGTACTCCAGTATCTGGATCTGATGCCGAAGCTGCGTGGCCGGGGTGAGCAACGTCGTGGTCCCTGTCCGGTGCACAGCCACGCCGGGGACGCGGAGCGGACCTTCTCGGTCCATCTCGGCAAGAACGCCTTTCAGTGCTTTCACGCGGATTGTGCCGTTAAGGGGAACGTCCTTGATCTCTGGGCGGCGATCCATCGTCTGCCACTGTACGAAGCCGCCCTGCACCTGGCCGAGACGTTCCGGCTTCCCCGGAACAGAGAAGAGGAACCCGTAGCGAGAACCCGTCGTCCGCGCGAAGCAGCGGCAGCGCAAGGTCCCGCGACGCCACCATCGGGGGCAAAGGGATCGCGGTGACGCCGGGTCGTGTTCCCACGACGATCCAAGCAACTAGCGTACGTGTAATCGCATCATCGACTGATGGATTGATAGCGAATCCGACGTGACCGCTTACGAGGAACCGATCCCTGCGACCCGGTCCTCAGGGATCCCCTCGCCCTTATGTCCTCGCTCCGCCAGAGACGGGGGTCGTTCCCCTGCCGTCATCACGCCCGACGGCCCTTGACTTTCAACGGTACATCTATCCCGATTAATTGTGTATGGTGGCCCCGGAACCCGCCAGGGCGACCCGGCCCGGAACCCGTGTCCGCTCACAACCCCGTCCAGATCGCCCAGGGCGAGAAAGCGGGGGGGCCTTCTCCCCAGAGCTTCTTTTGGAGCAACGCCATCAGCTCAGGTAGCGCCGACGGCTCCTTAAGGTTGAGCGCCCGGACGCCGCTCAGCTTCTCGACAAGTTCCCTGCCGGCGTCGGTGTTCGCCACGATGCCCGTCACCAGATCGGGCTGGACCTCGAACGCCGACATGACGCCCAGAACCGCGTAGGGGTCGGAGGCGCAGAGGATCGTCACCCGCACATTCCGGCCGATCTCCTTGATCGTCACCGCGCCATTGTAGGGCTCGAGGGGCGAGGAACCGATCTCGATCACCGCCACATCCGCGGCAACCGTGGCCATCCTTGACAGGAGGGGCCTCAGTGCCCGGCGATAGTCCTCTGCGGAGCACACGGTCGAGGGCAGTCCGGCGTCGACGAAATCGAAGATGGCATCGGCGCCGGCATCGGCCATGGTGAGCACGTCGTGGTATCGGCCGGCGCCATTCAGCTTGGCGGCGAGGACGCGGCGGCCCGACGACTTGAGGAGCCGGATGATGATTTTCGACGTCGTGGTCTTGCCCGCGGACATGGAGGAGCCGATCAAAAGCACGATGGGCGTGGTGAAGGCTGGGCCCGCCGCGCGGGCCGCGCAGTCCTGCATCCGGACCTTCGTACTGTTCCGCAGCACGTGTCCGCGGTAGTCAAGCGACATGAGGGGCTTGACGTAGGGTGACCGCGAGAGGCATTTCCCGAACAAGCCTCCCTCCGTCAAGGCGTGAAACAGCCCCTCGGGGCCAATGGCTTCCCAGTCGCCGGTAGCGTCCAGCGTGGCATGGCGCTTGCCGAAGGCCCCGACGACCAGGTCGGACTCGGCCGCCTCGATCATCCGCCCATTGGGCAGCTCGATGGTGAGGTCCTCGCCGGCGCCCCCTTTGACATGGCCGACGACGTAATCGCCCATCTCCCACGCCCCGCGCGGGAGCGGCTCGACCAAGAAGTCGCCCTGCGGCAGGTCGGAGATTCGGGTGACCGAGGAAAAGACGTACCGGGTCATGGCTTCAGGTCCTTCCAGTGTTACGCGAATTCTACCGGATGTGCAGGGGCTCGACCATCCGCGACCGAGTCAGTCATGAGAGGAGGCCGAGTTCCGGCAGAACCCTCGGGGTCTTCGACGTCCTGGTGACGCTTCGGGGAACGGCTGGCGGGGGCGTTGGTTTGGGCCAGTTCGTCCAGCAGGCAGACGGTCGGCCGGCGGGCACAGATGGGCTCGAGGTCCATCTCTCGGGGACCAGATAAGGGGTCAGAAACGAATGGCACTCGGAACTTTGTAAGTCGATCGTGTAACTTGGGATAGACAAATGTCGTCATCCCTGGGACAGGAATTGGTGATGACATGATCCAGGCCCCGTCCGGCAAGGAGGCCGACGATGTCCCAGGCTACACGACGGTGGATTTCTGAGAAGGTCAAGTCGCTCCACGAATCCGACGTCCTCCCCTTTCACGACCTCCTCGACGCCGAGATGGTCAACTCGGCGCTGGCCGCCGAAGGCGTCAGCTTCAACGAGCGCATCGACGCGCCGCTGGTGACCCTCTGCCTATTCCTCTCCCAGGTCCTCGACCCCGACCATTCGTGTCGCGCCGCCGTCGCGCGGTTGATCGTCTGGCTGGCGGTCAACGGCTGCAAGCCTTGCTCGCCGGAGACCAACAGCTACTGCGACGCTCGGCAGCGGCTCCCCCTGGGAGTCATCGTCCGCTTGGTTCATCAGACCGCTCGGCAGGTCGAAGCCAGCGCCAGCGACCAGTGGCTTTGGAAGGGACGCAAAGTCTCGCTGGTCGACGGCACCACCGCCTCGATGCCCGACACGCTGAAGAATCAGCACGTCTTCCCCCAGTCGACGTCCCAGGGCATCGGATGGGGTCCACCGACCACCCTGGCGGGGTGGCGGCAACCGGCGACCCCACTTCTGATTGGGGCGATGCCGCTCCGGCAGTGGAGCATACAACCGGGCATCGTGCCGCAAGCGGGTCAGGAATTCGATGCGGACCGAGCCGTCCTCGGGCGACACCAGCGGCCGGATCACACTCCGGAGGGCATAGCCGCCGTCGACGACCGCCAGGTGCCACCCGCCTGTGATCCGGGCCTGCTCCCGAAGCAGTTCGACGGCCAACTCGCACTTGGTCCAGAACGGTTTCCTGCGGCCCGAACTCGGCGAGAGCCGGGGCAATTGACTCTTGCGGAAATAGAGCCGCCCGGAGACCGGCAGGAACCAGGCCGGCCGGCCGGGCTCATCGAGCAACGCCCCGAGCACCACCCAGTTATGAGCCCGGACGGTGGTCGCCCGGTTGGGACAGCGAGCGGTGTACTCGTGGAAGGTGCAGGTGCCCCAGACGTGCTTGCCGCAGCGGTGGACCTTGGTGTCATCGACGGCCGAGACGTGGTAGCCGTGCCAGAGCCGACCGGGGGCTTTCTCGATCAGACGGGTGAGGTTGCGGGTGACGGCGGTGGTGTTCCACCGGCCGTACTCGGCGAACTGCTCCATCGCCTTCCAGTCGGCGGGGCGTTCGAGGGCGAGCACCGACTGAGTGAGGGTGTGCTCCTCGACATTGAGGGACAGGGCCGTGATCTACTCGGTGAACCGACGGTGTCCGGGGCGGGTGAAGGCCCAGTGGAAGGGCAGGAGCAAGGCTTGCCAGATCGACCAGAGCCGCTTAGCGTCAGTCATGGGGGCATCTCCGGGTAGTGCCTGATAGGGTCGTGACCAACCGGCAGGTTCCGCTCGTGAGATGCCCCGCTCAAGAGGCTACAGAAGTTCAGGAGCAGTGCAGGATTTCGTGGAAACTACTAGCTAGCGGTGCCCGCACCCCGTCCAGGCCCAGCGCGGCGATGACGGTCAGCGTCCCCCAGGAAGTGGGGACCGAGCCGATTGCACGCTCACCCCGCGGCGCTCAAGCGTGGGTCGGAGTCATTGCCGTGTTGACCCCCGTCTCATCCACAAAAACCAGCCGTTTCGGCTCAATCCGCCGCACCTGCCTTCGGAATCGCCGTCGCTTCTCCGGGACGTCAGGCCGGCTGCGCTCGGCGGCGTGCAGGGTCTTCTCCTTGGAGGTCAGACCGAGGCGACGCAGGGTGTGCCAGATGGTCGTCAGGGTACAGCAAACGCCGCCTTGCTGCTTCAGGTGGTTCAACGTGGCGTCGTTCTGCTTCTGGACCAACCGTCGAAGTCGCTGCTGGTCACGACGACTCAAGGACGGTCTCGGCCCACCGCCGTGTGGCTTGGGAGCCAAGGTGCCGGCTTCGCGTCGCCGCGGCAGCAGCCCGACGAGGAACGACAGGCTGACGCGGAACCGTCGGGCGATCTCCCGTTGGGAACCTTCCCGGTGATCAACTGCCGCCGCGACTCGCTCGCGGAGATCCCTCGAGTAGGGTGCCATGGCAATATCCTCCTGGTCCATTGCCACTCCGTTTCCTGGCGTGTCCATCTATCACTATCCTCGCTGTCTGCAACCCGTTGTTAAACGGCGAGTAAAGCAGGACGCCATGAGCATAGTGGATAAATTCAGTGAATCAAAAGGACAATTGGCTATGACGTGGCACCAGAATTCCAGCTCCGCGACGAATCCCGGCCCATCGCGAAAGGACTTACGTCGAAAACTGGCGAGATACTGTTGAAAACCTGTTACGGATCCTCCGGATCGTCGACCGACTCATGGCCGCGGCATGAGCGGCCTGATTGATCAAGGTGGCAGCCAGGTCACCGAGGGCCCACCGGGTGGCCAGACAATCGTGTCGGTCGTGCTGCTGGCCAGAGAGATCACATCGAGCCGTTCCGAGGGGAGGAAAGCGTCGCGGTCGACCCGACCGCGGCGCAGTCCTGCAATCCAGCTAATCCCATCTTTATATAGCGGTTTCGCCACACCGCGACGGTATGGCGATCGCAGCGAAACTCAGCAGCGATCTTGAGGTTGGAGGGATGGTCCTCAGCGGCGGCCCGCAGTACTAACCGGCATCGGAAGACCAAGGCCTGAGGGGTGGAACCCGCTTGGACTAAGTACTGCATTTCAGAATTAACTGTAGGGTTGCATCAGATCTGTACTTTCCGCGATTGACTTCGCTCTCATGCCGCCAGGGCAAGCAACCGCTCGGCGACGGCCCGAATTTCCTCCTCGGTGACCCCGGGGCGTAGAACCGCGCGAATCTCCTCGGCCAACAATTCACGGCGCCAAGCCCGACGCTTGTCTGCGTGGCTTGGGCGACGGTTCGGATCGTCCCATGGCGATGCTCGGCGGTCCACCAAGTCGTCCTCCTCCCGACCCCATGCCCAAGCTTCGGTCATCGTGAACGTCCAGAGGCAGATGTGGAATGCACCGATGTTTGCCCACACGAACCGCACCTGCTGCTGGCCGGCTCCGACGATCTCCTTGCAGTCGTGGAAATGCGCCCGTAAGAGTGATCCACCCTGAGCGCATAAAAGGGACCCACCTGGTTCTTTAAGATGGTCGCTCTGGGCAAGAGCGGCAAGCCTGTTTCACGCGGACTTTCGACCCTTCTTCGATTTCATCGACTCGCGAAAGCGGTAGCTCTCGCCATTCATCTCAAAAATCTCCGCGTGGTGGGTCAGGCGGTCCAACAGCGCCGCAGTCATACGCTCGCCCTGGAAGATCTGGCTCCACTCGCTGAAGGGGAGGTTGCTCGTCACCAGGATGCTGCCGCGCTCGTAGCGGTCGGCGAAAACGCGGAACAAAAGCTCGACGCCACCCCGGCTCATAGTGACGTAACCCAGCTCGTCGCAAATCAAGAGGTGCCCCCGGTCGAGTTGGGTGAGGAAGCGGTCCAGCGTGTACTGCTTCTGCTCCTTCTCCAGTCGGCTGACCAACTCGGCCGCCGTGAAGAACCGCACCCGCAGGCCCCGCGACAGACTGCAAGGCCAAGTCCGATCGAAATATGAGTCTTCCCAGTTCCGTGACTCCCCACCAAGCAGCAGTTCGATTTCTGGGCGATCCATTCACAACGCGCCAGTTCCAAGATCTTCGGCTTGGAGAGCTGCGGCATCACGCTGAAATCGTAGGTGTCGAAGTCCTTTTCGACCGGAAACCCGGCGTCCTTGATCCTCGTGGCGACCGCATTGATGGCACGAGTGGCAAGCTCCAACTCGGTCAGACGAAGCAAGAACTGGGCGAAGGTTTGATTGGTCGCGGCGGCGTCCCGCGCCAGTTTCTCGAACTGCCGGCCCATTGTCGGAGCGCAACTGCCGTAGCTGGGTCTTGAGCAACTCGATCGTCGCATCGGCCATCATCACATTCCTTTCCAACACGTGGTTGAAGAGACCGGATCAGGCGAAGATGACGCTGACAGGGCCCTCGGCAGCGGGGCCGCTCAGAAGCTGATTGAAGCGGCTGAGGTCGGGGAGCGGGACGTCGACACGAGACGCGGCGGGCATTTCGGCAGGCACCGCGGCATCGCACTTCGTGGCCTCGATCGCCGCCAGCGATGGGGTACCACTGAATCACGGCCTCGGCATGTGGAGATGATGGGGCCGGCACGTTTCGATCGCCTGAGTCACGCGTGCCATCGGGTGCTCGCCCAGCAGTTGCAAGACCCGCACGAACCGACGAGAACCGCCCATCAACGTGGATCCGTTCCAGTTCAGCACGCACCTCGGCGAAGCACGCGGGGAGCTTCCAGTCACGGGGAACCGACGCGGCATCATCGCGCCAGGCTTGCGGCCCAGCACCACGAGATAGTGGATCGGGTCGAGAATCATCGTCTGTTTCTCCAAGGATCGTTCGTGAGTGGCGACGACCTGGCCGTGCACCACGATCACGACCCGGTCGACGTAACCCTTGACCGACACCATCTGGAACGCGAACGAGGGCGGCACGCTGTAACGGTTGCCGTCAGAAGGCAACACTTTGATACTTGTCGACCGCGACCGCAGGCTTGATCACGCACGGGTCGAACCGATGCTTGGGCAGCGGCGACGCCGCGGCGCGGTCCTCGGCGAGGCGATCCTTGATCGTGAACGAGCCGAAGAGCGACTGCACGACGCGTTCGCGTTCGGCCTCGCAGCGTTTGCGAAAGACGGTGTTCAACTCGTCAAGATCGGCGACGCAAGGCACGGGCGTGGCGAACCGCTTCTGCACCGCCTTGACGGTTCCTTCGGCGTCGGGCTTCTCGTTGCCGCGCGCCGGCATGCAGAAGAGCGGGGAGAAGACGTAGTGGCTGGCCAGAGCCGCGTATCGCGGCTGGAGTTGGCGTTCCCGGCCGAGGTGGATCAAGGTGGCGACGGTCCGGGGATTGTCCCACCAGACCTCCTTGGGCACCGCTGCCAAAAAACTCGCAAGGCCCTGACCATCCCCTCAAGGATCGCTTCGGTGCGTTCAAAGGGGAGGGCCAGGACGAAGGGGGCGTTGGAGTACGCCCAGGCCGTGACCAGAAAGGGCACGAGCCTGCGACCCTCGGGAAAATCGACGTGGATGTGTCCAAAATCGGCTTCCAGACGCTGGCCCGGCAGATGTCCCAGAGGGACGAACGTTTCCTGATGCCGACGCCGGTGCTTGCGGGTATAGCGTTGGACCTGAGCGTACCCGCCGCGGTAGTCGTGCCCGTCACGGAGTCGCCGGGAAAGATGTGGTGCGGCGGTGTGCCGCTGCTTGGGAGGAGCGATCTCGTCATCGATCAGGATCTGGTCAATGATCCCCTGGACCGGCCCCAGGAGCGGAGCAAACCGGTCCCTGGTTGAAGGAAAGGGATTGGGCTTGGCTTGTTTGAGGATCTTCCGAATGGTGTTTCGCGAATGCCGGAATTCGCTGGCGATCCGGTGGATGGACATGCCATCTCGCGCCGTGCCCTCCGAATGGCCCCGAAGTCGTCCACCGTAAGCACGTCCTTGACCCTCCGTGAGGTGACCACTCCCTGTGGGAATGTTCACAGTAACGGAGGTGGCTGCGGTGGGTCAGTTTTACGCGGTCCATCTCGCCCCCTGGTGGGGGCTAATTCATGCGCTCATTTCCGGGTCGCGGAACGCGATCTCTAATGAGAACCGGTCGGCGACCGTCGAGAGAATCTCTGCTACGGTCGCTGACACGTCGGTGCAGAAGAAGGCCACCCATCCACTCGGCTCCTCCACCAACACCACCCGGATTGCCCCGCCGACGGGCCGCCACATCGCCACGAACGTCTTATACCGCTTCTTCGCCCGCTTGCCATACAAGTCGAAGATGCTAGTCGTCCAACCGCGACGCTGCCCGGCCCGTTTGGCCAAGTCGATGCGCGTCTCTCCGTAGACCCGCGGCCTACCGCGCCGACCTGGTACCCGGGGCCCTGGGATCGTCCATAGCGCCGCGTCCTTGCGCAGCCGGCTGACGACCGTCATTCCCAGCAACATCGCCGGTTTGAGGAACGGGGCCTTGGCGTAGGCCCCGTCGACCACCACCCACAGCGGCTTGCCCAGGAACCGGAGCCAGAACCAAGCCCACCGCAGGAGCTCGACTCCCATCTCCAGCTTGGTCCGGAACTCCGGCCGATGCTTTGGGTCGATGCACGGCAGATCCTTGGCCCGCACGTACAGACGGGCCAACAGCGGCAGAGCGATGACTCCCCATGCAGGATGGACCGCCAGGAGCCCGAGCACCACCCAGACGTGGCCGTAGACATGCGGCGAGCCAGCCGGGCCGGGGGTCGGGTTGTGATGGATGCCAGCCCCCTGCACGTAGGGCCCATACCGCTGTGTCGGCGTGTCGTCTAGCGCCACGGTGAGCCGCGTCTGACCATCCACCAAAGGCTTGACCACCTCGTGGATCAACCGGCCGGCGATGTTGTCCGCCCGCTTGCCGGCTGCTGCGACGGTCGTGTAGCAAGGCTGATACTGTCGACTCAAGCCGGCAGCGCGGATCCAGCTGGTGACGGTCCTTCGGCCGCGGGCGAGGATCGCGCCGATAAAGAGCCACACCAGCCTGACGGCAGATCTGCGATCCAGGGGTGAAGCAAGGCAAGAGAACCACTGGCACGATGTCGCGTCCTGGTGCGATGATGTCACGGCCGACTCCGTCCGGGGTTGATTGGCAGGCTTGGTCACCGCCATCGTCCCGGCCGGACCGGCATTCGTCTACCCGAGTCACGTCAACGACCAAGGGAACCAAATCGCGGA
>CAWFJM010000038.1:0-96647 GCA_963816015.1 uncultured Planctomycetaceae bacterium
TTCCAAGGAAGGACGCTTTTTTTCCTGAAATCCTGATTGCTCCAAGATTTCCGAGGATCAATGCCTCCGCTGACCGTGTTGTCATTTCCAGAAACCCGGGCTCTTCTGACAGTAGATGATGGACTTGACGACTCCGTCGCCGGAGGCATCCCCCTTCACGTCGCCCCAGAAATTGAGCCCCAGCCGCTGGTCGGCTGGTAAACAAAAGGCTTGCCAGGCTGAATCTTCTCGAAATGAATGTCCGCATCCCACGGGTCACAGATCGTCGCGTAGGTTCCCAGCACTGGTACGTCGGTGACCGTATCCACGACGAGTCCATGGCCTCCCTTGAAGCCTCCCTTTCCATCCTTCCAGTAGCAAGCGAGGATGACCGGATAACCGCGAAGGATCGCATTGGCCCCCGTCCAGCCCAGCCCGAACTGGTCTTTTCCGACGTACTGTGCGATCCTGGATCCGACGTCGTTGAGGGGTGGACGATCGATGGCCCAGTTGCCGATTCCAAAGCTGTTCAGCACCTTGACCATTACGGTCGGGCCCGACCCCGCCGCATCGAAGTCGTGCGCCTTCTCTCCGGCTAACTTCTTGTATCGCTCCGCGATGTCGCGCTCGAATGCAAATCCGGATTGGGGACGCAGTTTGTTGACCTTGAAGATGACCATCTTAATGCAAGCGAGGCCGCAGGATTGGTCCTTGTTCTGCGCCGCAACAAGGTGAACGTCTGCGAATCGGTCGATTCGAAGAAACCAACTACCCATCATCGGCTGGTCGTCTGACATCGAAGTGGGCTCCCCAAGAGGTTCGGTGGTCCCGTCAAGGGCGGATCGGGACGTGGTTGATGCAATGACTCGCGCTTATCTGCTCGCTCAGGGCGTTGGCCTCTTTTCCAGGCTAACTCTTTTCCACACGAACTTGAATAGGTTGCGGCAGACCTCAAGAATTTCCGCGGCTCCTTCGGTCTCCCACCGCGGGGCCGCAGTAGCTTGAACCTCCTCGCGAGCACGTCGGCCGATGGACCGCTCGCGAGACCGTGAACCGAACCATGCGCCGCCTGTGTGGAGATCGGTGAGTGATTTCATTTCAACATCACTATATATCAACCATTCGATATTACAAAATGAACAAAAGACTTGGCGTGGCGAAGTCTCGGCTGCCACGATCAGATCTTGCATGGGTTCGGGAACCGGACGGTGAGCGTCACATAAGTTGGTGGGACAGGCGATCAGTTCCGTGAGAAGTCCCCGCTCCAGAAGGCTTGCCATTGGCCTTTCTCACTGCGATAGAGGGCGCGGAGATGGCAGCCGGCGTGGGCTCCGTCCTCACCCCATCGCATCCCGGCCAGCTTCAGGCGCTGGCCCACCACCGTCTTGCAGGCGCTTTCCACCGCACCGCTGCCGATGCACCAACCCCGAGCCAGGTATTCGGGGTATTCCATCCGGTGGGCATTCCTCTGGAGGTAACCGATCAACTCAGTGGTCGCTTCGCTCACACCCGCTCGACGCGGCCAATCCCACTCGCTCAGAACCGCGGCCAGCACTGCGCCCCCTTCGTCCTTGAGCAATTGCCTCCATTGCCCGCGCGATCTTCGGCTCGATCCTCGTCCTGGGGGTGTACCAACCGCGCCAGCCCGGTGAGTTTTTCTGCCGGATGGAAGAAGTCCAGAATGACCACCTCGACGCGTGGGAAGTTCTCCCGGATTCGGTCTTCCAGACCGTTGCCGCCGTCGCTCAGGCCGATCCACCGGTCGGCCCGGTCCATGCCCACGTGACCGGCAGGCTTGCGGAGCAAGGGCCCAAAGGCTTCCAGTGGGTAGAGTCCGGAGAGGTAACGCGCCTGCATTGGCTGCGGTTTCTCATCGAACCACGGCCACTCGGGGCTGGGATTACAAACCATGCCCACATAGGCCATCCGGCCCTCGGCAGGACCGCCGGCGCCGCCCTGTTGCCGCACGCCGGTGGCGTCCAGTTCGACATAGGCACATCTCTTGCCTTCGTAGTCCTTATGCCACGGCCAATCGACCTTGGGCCCGAGGGTCGCGCCGGCGCTGACGGCATCAGCCAGACGCTGACCGGCGTCTTCGGTGGTCCGTTCGACGGTGGATTCCGAGAGCCGGATGCCGGCCATTTCCTCGAGCAATTCGACGCCCTTCTCAAAGCTGTCAGCAACCGCGCCGGCCAGGGTGGTGACCCGTTCCAGGGCCGGTGTGAGATCCCGGGTCGTCAGCCCGGCCTCGTGATCGAAGGGGAACTGGCCCTTGCCGCATCGGCGGCAAAGATAATAGGCGCGGTCGTAGTGGACTGTGCCCACCAAGCTGAAGGACGTGTGTGCGCGGTGCGAGTGAAACTCAGCCGCATGGCCGCAGTACGGACAGGTCACGCTGGAGCCTCGGTATCCGTTTTTTTTTGCGCCAGGTGCTGCTGGATCGCCTTCGCGGCGATCTTGTGGGCAAGGGTGCGGATCTTGAACTCGTTGTCGCCGAAGAGGTGAGCATCGTCAGTGCTGGCGAGATTGGCGGCGAGTTCGCTGATCTCATCATCGATAGCCTCGCGGATCGCCTGGGCGAGGTCCTCGACCTCGTCACGCTTCTCGGGCGAAGATGGGCTGGACGACATGGGCCCTCCATTCCAAAGGGGTCGATTTTCCGTCCGCCGTCCATTTTCCCTCTTGTGTACAAAAAATCCACCAACTTTCGCGACGCCCACCGGGAACCGGAAGATTTCCCGGAATTCTATTTCCTTTTCGTTAGCTTTGGTTATACTTCAATAGGTTGGTCTGACGACTGAGTGAGCATTTCGGGTTCTCAGCGAATCGCCTTTTGCTTTCCCCCCCTCGCCTTTCCCGCCGCTGGGCTCCTTGGCGTGCCCCTTTCTAACCGACCCAGAAAGCTTCCAACGGGTCGGACCGTCTTTGCCACAAGGAGATGACCAGTGGGAAAGAAATTGTATGTTGGAAATTTGACCTATGGCGTGACCCACACTCAGCTTGAGGAGTGGTTCGCCCAGTACGGGACCGTGCAGACGCCCAGGTGATCACGGACCGTGACACCGGCCGCAGCAAGGGTTTCGGCTTTGTCGAGATGGACACCGACGCCCAGGCCGAGGCGGCGATCCAGGGCCTCAACGATCAGGAGCACGACGGGCGCAGGCTCACCGTGAACGAGGCCAAGCCCCGGGTTGCCCGCACCAGCGGCGGCGGTTTTAGCGGCGGCGGCGGTCGGCGGTATTGATCGTCCCTCCGTCCGGCGGGTTTCGAGGGAGCCGCTTGAGCGGTCCCTCGATCCCCCGTGACGCCCACCACTGATTCGTCGGCAAGAGTCGCTTGGGAAGGAGCCGAGTGTCGATCTGACACAATCCCTGGCTCGGAGGATCGATTGAATACTTACCCCGCCAGCGAGCAGAGCATCTCGGAAGTCGAGCGAGGTCGAAGCTCCAACGCCATCGTTCCGATGGTTCCGGGCAAAACACCTTCCCCCGGGGATCTGGTCCTCTTCGCGCTCGCCTCTTCCCAGGCGGGTCAGGAAGCTTGTTACGTCAAGGACGGCGATTCGGTTTGTGTCTTGCTCACCGATGTGACGGATCTCGATACCACCGACCCCACGACTGGCCTGGCCCTTTATCGACTCTCCTGGAAACCGCTCGGTCAACAAGACTCACCCGCGACCATCGCCAAGCGTGTCGTGAGATCCTCTCACCCGCGCCAGGAGAACCTGATGTTTCCCCGGTACCGTCACACACCGATCTATGACACGAACCGGAAACGTTGCTCGATCTGCAATCAACCCGTCTATTCACTTGCGGGTATTCATCCCCAATGCGCAATCAAGCTTCCCGAGCCCCAGCAATATCGGGACGTAGACCAGGCCGCACCCGGGGTTGAGGCTCCGGTCCTTCGAGACGGTCTGGAAACCCAGGACTCACCAGTAATACCTACCGAGTCACGTCCGGCCCCTGTTGCCCCGGCCTCTCCTCGAATGGCGGCAGGCTGCCAAGCACTCGCTCGATGCGCTCCACCGCCTCGCATCAAGGAAAGAGATAGGCGAGCCTGGTCTTGATCCTTGGAGTGCTCAGAGCAGTGAAGAGCCACCCTTTCCGCGTTCGCGATTCCCCCTTGGTTCCTTCGCCAAACCGGGTTCGGTAGAATCTCGAGTGAGGGAAGGACTTGCTTCTCGATGTCGAGAGTCGCTGGGGGGAGAGAGCCATGGGACGTTCGGTGGATCGGAGATTCGCGTGCCGAAGCCTCCGAGAAACGACCTCCTCGCTTCGGCAGTTACATCGGGTTGTTCTACGTCGCCGCCATCCTTGGCATCCTCTGCTTCGCGGTCTTCCACGATACCGGGACTGGCCACGCGTACGACCAGTTGAAGCCGGGGATGACGCCCACCGAGGTCGCGGCCCTCCTCGGGGTCCCCCGATCCGAGACGAAATCGGGAACGCGCGTCGTCCAGGTCTGGCGAATTCCCGACGGCTTCACCATCGAGGTGGAATTTAAGACGGCAAGCTCGTATCGAAAGCACGCGTAGCCGCCACCGAGGTTCCCCGGAGATCTTAGCCAGAGGATCTGCGACAGCCGAGAGATCCGCTCCCGCCTGGCCTCCTCGGCCTGGCTGATCAAAGATCAGGGACGAGGCCCATCATACTCAAGCACAACTGTCCGGCTATAAGTCGAACAGATTCAACTGGTTAGAGAAAGGCGGTTCCGGGTCTTGTGATTTTGCCTCGCTCAATGCCTGAAAAATGGGGGTTTTCTCGAAAAGCGTCAGGCTGAGAATTTGCAAAATTTCGCTGAGGCTGCGGTCGACCCCGAGTTCCTTCCTGACGATGGCCACGAGCACGTAAACGCTGATCGCGATCCACACTTGAATTCTCACTGCGTTGTCGCTCGTTCCGTAAAAGGACTTTGATATACAAATTCTGTTTGATCCATTTGAAAAACAGCTCGACTTGCCATCGACATTTGTAAAGTTTTGCGATCGTCAACGCAGGCAGAGTGAAGTTGTTGGTCAGGAACACGAACCTCCGGTCGTTCTCGGCGTCGTAGAACACGACGCGACGCAGGGGGTCGGGGTATAGCCGCGACGTCTTCGGGCCCACCAGCACGATCGTTTGGTCGCTCCGCAATCCTGTCGTCTTGTCGACCTGCCGACGGGCTCGGCGGGTGAAGTCGAGGCCACGTTTGGCTCGCGTCACGAAGAACGCCGAACACGTCGTGAACCGATGAAGACGTCGGAAATCGACATATCCTCGATCCATCACATAGAATGCGCCGGGCTCGATCGGCAGATGATCGAGAACCGTCACATCGTGGGTTTTGCCGTGGGTAATCCGCACGAAAGTGGGGATGTTGCCGTGCAGATCCAGGAGCGTGTGCAGCTTCACCGCCCCTTTGCGACGACGGAACCGCGCCCAGGGGAACAGGCTCAGGCAGAGGTCGATCGTGGTACTGTCGAGGGCATAGACGGTCTGCTCCAACTCCACGCCGAGGGGTTCGTCGGCGTAGAGCTTCCGCGTCGACCGATCAACACTTGAGCGAAATCGGCAAAGATGCGCCAGTCGTGAGCGCGGTTGGCGTCGGCCAATGTGCTCCGCGAGACCTTGCCGCGGAAGCCCGCATGGTAGAGCTTGGGCTCGAGGGCCCGCAGACACGTCTCGATGTCGCGCAGGCTTTCGCGAAAGGTCAGCTGCGCGAACGCCAGGCAGAGAAACTGGTCCCGACACGAGAAGCCGCGAGGACGACGGTCTCCACCGTATCGCCTCACGCACGCGTCGAAATCGTGTCGTGGAACGAAGTCCATGAGTTGAGCGAACACGAGCTTTCCCGGGTCCATGCGTCATCCTCCAGCCTCTGGGATGAATCCCCAAGGGCTAGATTCTGACGACCCGAGCTGATATCGTGCGCGCTCATTTATTGCAATAACCTCTTTTATTATAGTGTGTTGCGACAAATTCAGAGCAGTTAGCCGGACAGTTGTGATAGTCAAGAAAGAACTCACTGGCGGCGGAACGCAGGGCCTCACATCGAGCGTAATAATCCCGGATCCGCTCCTCTTGTTCGAGGATGCGAAGTGCCAGGTCGGGCTGGCTTGCCAGGGCGATCAATTCGCTCGACGTCGAGCCCGCCACGAACGGTCCCGCCCGGTTCGTGGCGTGAGATTCGGATTGGGCCATGATCACTCGCCGGTGAGGAGGACTGGTTTCGTTCGCTCTCTGTTGAGGGCGCCGGCCCTTCTCTTCGCCATGCCGGCCGGCGAAGAAGAGTCCCGGCGCCCCTGGTCGGAGTTTGAGCCGAATGCCATGCCGGCCGGCGAAGAGAAGGCCGGCGCCCTTGGTCGGACGATGAGCCGAAGGCGTCAGCCGCGCTTCTTCTCGAGCTGCATGTTCAGTCCGAGACCGCGGATCTCGTTGGTGAGGACGTCGAAGCTGGCCGGGGTGCCGGCCTCGAGGGTGTTCTCGCCCTTGACCATGCTCTCGTAGATCTTGGTGCGGCCCTCGACATCGTCGGACTTGACGGTGAGGAGCTCCTGGAGGATGTAGGCGGCGCCATAGGCTTCCAGGGCCCACACTTCCATCTCGCCGAACCGCTGGCCACCGAACCGGGCCTTGCCGCCCAGCGGCTGCTGGGTGATCAAGGAGTAGGGGCCAGTGGCGCGGGCGTGGATCTTGTCATCGACCAGGTGGTGGAGCTTGAGCATGTAGATGTAGCCCACCGTGACCCGCTGGTCGAACTTCTGGCCGCTCCGGCCGTCGTAGAGCACGGCCTTGCCGTTCTCGGGAAGCCCGGCATCCTTGAGGCACTGGCGAATGGTGTCTTCGCTGGCCCCGTCGAAGACCGGGCAGACCGCCTGGAAGCCCAGCTTGGCGGCGGCCCACCCCAGGTGGGTCTCGAGGATCTGGCCGACGTTCATTCGGCTGGGAACGCCAAGCGGGTTGAGCAGGATCTCGACGCCGGTGCCGTCCTCGAGGAAGGGCATGTCCTCCTCGGGGAGGATCTTGGCAATGACCCCCTTGTTGCCGTGGCGGCCGGCCATCTTGTCGCCCACGGAGATGACCCGCTTGGTGGCGATGTAGACCTTGACCATCTGGAGCACGCCCGAGGGGAGCTCGTCGCCGCGCTTCAGGCTGTTGAGCCGGCGCTCCTTCTCATCCTTGAGGGCCTCGATTCTCGGCGTGTACTGGCGGACGACGTTCTTGGCCTTGGCCGTGGCGTCGGGGCTTCGCAGGTCGAGCGCCTCGAGCTTGAACCGGTCGCCTTCCTCGACCAGGTCCTTGGCATCCTTGGCGCGGCCCAGGGGTTTGCCGGTGGAGGGATCGGTCACGGGGCCCCCGACCACTTCCTCGAGGGCCTTGATCATCTGCTTGTACTCGTCGGCGATCCGGGCGTTCTCGCCTGCCTCGGTGTCCTTGAGCTCCTTCTCGAAGGCCTTCCGCTCGTCCTCGCTCAGGCTCATGCGGCGGCTGAACCGCTGGGTGTTGATGACGATGCCCTCGACGCCGGAGGGGACTTCGAGCGAGTCGTTCTTGACGTCCTCGCCGGCCCGGCCGAAGATCGCGTGCAGCAGCTTCTCCTCGGGGGTCAGCTCGCTCTTGCTCTTGGGCGCCACCTTGCCCACCAGGATGTCTCCCGGCTTGACGTAGGTGCCGATCCGCACCACGCCGTTGTCGTCCAGGTTGCGCAGCGCCTTCTCCGAAACGTTGGGGATGTCGCGGGTGAACTCCTCGCGCCCCAGCTTGGTCTCGCGGATCTCGATCTCGAACTCCTCGATGTGGATCGAGGTGTAGACATCGTCCCGCACCAGCTTCTCGCTGATGATGATGGCGTCTTCGAAGTTGTAGCCGTCCCAGGCCATGAAGGCGACCAGGACGTTGCGTCCCAGAGCGAGCTCGCCCTTGTAGGTGGAGGCGCCGTCGGCCAGGATGTCGCCCTTCTTGACCTTCTGGCCCACCTGGACAATCGGCTTCTGGTTCAGGCAGGTCCGCTCGTTCAGGCCCACGTACTTCCGCAGCTTGAAGATGTGGTTGTGATCGATGATCACGCGGGTCGAGTCGACATAGGTGATCGTCCCGTCCTGCTGCGCCTTGACGACCATGCCCGAGTTGACGGCGACGGAGCGTTCCAGACCCGTGGCGACGATCGGTGGCTCGGCCACCAGCAGGGGCACAGCCTGGCGCTGCATGTTCGATCCCATGAGCGCCCGGTTGGCGTCGTCATGCTCCAGGAACGGGATCAAACCGGCGGAGACGCCCACCATCTGCTTGGGCGAGATATCCATGTACTGGATATGGTCGACCGGGACGGTGACGAAGTCGGTCTGGTACCGTGCGGTCAGCGACGCGCCCTTGAGCTTGCCGTGATCGTCCATGACGGCGTCGGCAGGGGCGAGGTAGGCCTCGCTCTCCTCGTCGGCCCGCATCCAGACGACTTCCTCGCTCGTCTTGCCGTGCTTGATCTTGCGGTAAGGCGTGATGAGGAAGCCGTACTCGTCGACTCCTCCGTAGATCCCCAGCGAGCTGATCAGGCCGATGTTGGTGCCTTCCGGCGTCTCGATCGGGCAGATCCGGCCGTAGTGGGAGATGTGGACGTCGCGGACCTCGAAGCCCGCGCGCTTGCGGTTGAGGCCGCCGGGGCCCAGGGCCGAGAGCCGGCGTTCGTGGGTGAGCTGGGCCAGCGGGTTGGTCTGGTCCACCACCTGGGAGAGCTCGCCTCGGCCGAAGAAGTACTCGATCGCCGCGCTGATGCTCTTGGGGTTGATCAGCGACCGCGGGGTCATGTCGTCGGCCTCCTTGAGGCTCATCCGCTCCTGAACGGTGCGGCGGAGCTTGAGGAAGCCCTTGCGCAGCTCATCGGCGGCCAGCTCGTCGATCGTCCTGAGCCGGCGGTTGCCGAGATGGTCGATATCGTCGACATGAACCCGGGCGTCGTTTCCCCGCCTCAGCCGGAGGATGTACCGGATGGCGTTGACGTAATCTTGGGGATCGAGCGTCATCTGGTCGTCGGGCACGGTCTGATTGAACTTGCGATTGATCCGGAACCGGCCGACCTTGCCCAGGCGGTACCGGTTGGTGTCGAAGAACTTCTCGTGGAAGAGCTCGCGTGCCTTCTCGAGCTGAGGCGGATTGCCCGGCCGCAGCCGCTGGTAGATCCGCAACAGCGCGCTCTCGTGGTCGGAGGTGGGGTCCTCCTGGAGCGACTGGAGGATGAGCTGGTCGCGCGCGTCCTTGAGCACGTGGATCGTCCCGAGGTTGCCGGCATCCGCCAGCACCTGGGCCAGGGCCTTGGAGATCGTCGCTCCGCTGTCGATCAGAACCTCACCAGTGGTTGGATCGACAACATCGCCGCAGGCGATCCGCCCCTCGAGCTTGGCGGCCGCCTTGGGGTCTGCCGAGCTGATTTCCTCGGACTCGTAAAAGGCCTGGAGAATCGCCTCGTCGGACGAGTACTGCGGGCTCATGGCGCGGAGCAGCGTCATCGCCGAGAACTTGCCCGACTGGTCGATGCGGACCCCGAGCGTCTCCTTCTTGGTGACCTGAAGCTCGATCCAGCTGCCTCGTTCGGGAATGACGCGGCAGGCGTGCAGTTTCTTGTCGCCCGACTCGACCTCGACCACGAAGTCAACGCCCGGCGAGCGGTGGAGCTGGCTGACGACCACGCGCTCAGCGCCGTTGATGATGAACTCGCCTCCGCCGATCATGATCGGCATGTCGCCCAGATAGACCGATTCCTCGAGCACGGTCTCGCCCTTGTTGAGGCGCAACCAGACGTGGAGGGGGCGGCCGTAGGTCAGGCGAAGCTGCCGGCATTCGTCGGGATCGTACCGCGGCTTTCCCAAATCGTAACGGGTGTATTCCAGCTTGAGGGTCTTATCATAGCTCTCGATTGGGAAGATCTCGCGAAAGACGCTCTCGAGTCCCGAATCGGTCCGCTTGTCGGGAGGATCATCGGCCTGGAGGAAACGCTCGTAACTTCGGGTCTGGATCTGGGTCAGGTCGGGAACTGGAAACTCGTCGTGGATCCGGCCGAAATTCCGTTTCTGGGCGGGGATGATGCGCCGTACGGTGGTCGGAGTGGGCATGTCGTCGCGCTCCTCAAGGGGAGAAAAGGGCACCAGCCGGATCATAGTCGAAGAAGAACTCGCTGGCGGCGGAACCCAAGGCATCACATCGAGCCTTGTAATCGTCCCGGCTCTGCTCCTCTTGCTCGAGCATACGGAGTGCCAGGTCGGGCTGGCTTGCCCGGCGCGATCAGGTCGCTCGACGTCGAGCCCGCCACGAACGTTCCCGCCCGGTTCGTGGCGTGAGATTCGGATTGGGCCATGATCACTCGCCGGTGGGGAGGACGGGTTTCGTTCGGAAGCTGAAAGGGGCGCCGGAGCTTCTCTTCGCCATGCCGGCCCGCGAAGAGAAGGCCGGCGCCCGTAGTCGGACGGTGAGCTGAAGGCGTCAGCCGCGCTTCTTCTCGAGCTGCATGTTCAGCCCGAGACCGCGGATCTCGTTGGTGAGGACGTCGAAGCTGGCCGGGGTGCCGGCCTCGAGGGTGTTCTCGCCCTTGACCATGCTCTCGTAGATCTTGGTACGGCCCTCGACATCGTCGGACTTGACGGTGAGGAGCTCCTGGAGGATGTAGGCGGCGCCGTAGGCTTCCAGGGCCCAGACTTCCATCTCGCCGAACCGCTGGCCACCGAACCGGGCCTTGCCGCCCAGCGGCTGCTGGGTGATCAAGGAGTAGGGGCCGGTGGCGCGGGCGTGGATCTTGTCATCGACCAGGTGGTGGAGCTTGAGCATGTAGATGTAGCCCACCGTGACCCGCTGGTCGAACTTCTGGCCGGTCCGGCCGTCATAGAGCACGGCCTTGCCGTTCTCGGGAAGCCCGGCATCCTTGAGGCACTGGCGAATGGTGTCTTCGCTGGCTCCGTCGAAGACCGGGCAGACCGCCTGGAACCCCAGCTTGGCGGCGGCCCACCCCAGGTGGGTCTCAAGGATCTGGCCGACGTTCATTCGGCTGGGAACGCCGAGCGGGTTGAGCAGGATCTCGACGCCGGTGCCGTCCTCGAGGAAGGGCATGTCCTCCTCGGGGAGGATCTTGGCAATGACCCCCTTGTTGCCGTGGCGGCCGGCCATCTTGTCGCCCACGGAGATGACCCGCTTGGTGGCGATGTAGACCTTGACCATCTGGAGCACGCCCGAGGGGAGTTCGTCGCCGCGCTTCAGACTGTTGAGCCGGCGCTCCTTCTCATCCTTGAGGGCCTCGATTCTCGGCGTGTACTGGCGGACGACGTTCTTGGCCTTGGAGGTGGCGTCGGGACTTCGCAGGTCGAGCGCCTCGAGTTTGAACCGGTCGCTCTCCTCGACCAGGTCCTTGGCATCCTTGGCGCGGCCCAGGGGTTTGCCGATCGAGGGGTCGGTCACGGGTCCGCCGACCACCTCCTCGAGGGCCTTGATCATCTGCTTGTACTCGTCGGCGATCCGGGCGTTTTCGCCTTGCTCGGTGTCCTTGAGCTCCTTCTCGAAGGCCTTCCGCTCCTCCTCGCTCAGGCTCATACGGCGGCTGAACCGCTGGGTGTTGATCACGATGCCCTCGACGCCGGAAGGCACCTCGAGCGAGTCGTTCTTGACGTCCTCGCCGGCGCGGCCAAAGATCGCGTGGAGCAGCTTCTCCTCGGGCGTCAGCTCGCTCTTGCTCTTGGGCGCCACCTTGCCCACCAGGATGTCTCCCGGCTTGACATAGGTGCCGATTCGCACCACGCCGTTGTCGTCCAGGTTGCGCAGCGCCTTCTCCGACACGTTGGGGATGTCGCGGGTGAACTCCTCGCGCCCCAGTTTGGTCTCGCGGATCTCGATCTCGAACTCCTCGATGTGGATCGAGGTGTAGACATCGTCCCGCACCAGCTTCTCGCTGATGATGATCGCGTCTTCGAAGTTGTAGCCATCCCAGGCCATGAACGCGACCAGGACGTTGCGTCCAAGAGCGAGCTCGCCCTTGTAGGTGGAAGCACCGTCGGCCAGGATGTCGCCCTTCTTGACCTTCTGGCCCACCTGGACAATCGGCTTCTGATTCAGGCACGTCCGCTCGTTCAGGCCCACGTACTTGCGCAGCTTGAAGATGTGGTTGTGATCGATGATCACGCGGGTCGAGTCGACATAGGTGACCGTCCCGTCCTGCTGCGCCTTGACGACCATGCCCGAGTTGACGGCGACGGAGCGCTCCAGACCCGTGGCGACGATCGGGGGCTCGGCCACCAGCAGGGGCACAGCCTGGCGCTGCATGTTCGATCCCATGAGCGCCCGGTTGGCGTCGTCATGCTCCAGGAACGGGATCAAACCGGCGGAGACGCCCACCATCTGCTTGGGCGAGATATCCATGAACTGGATATGGTCGACCGGGACGGAGACGAAGTCGGTCTGGTACCGTGCGGTCAGCGAAGCCCCCTTGAGCTTGCCGTGATCGTCCATGACGGCGTCGGCAGGGGCGAGGTAGGCCTCGCTCTCCTCGTCGGCCCGCATCCAGACGACTTCCTCGCTCGTCTTGCCGTGCTTGATCTTGCGGTAGGGCGTGATGAGGAAGCCGTACTCGTCGACTCCCCCGTAGATCCCCAGCGAGCTGATCAGGCCGATGTTGGTGCCCTCCGGCGTCTCGATCGGGCAGATCCGGCCGTAGTGGGAGATGTGGACGTCGCGGACCTCGAAGCCCGCGCGCTTGCGGTTGAGGCCACCCGGGCCCAGGGCCGAGAGCCGGCGTTCGTGGGTGAGCTGGGCCAGCGGGTTGGTCTGGTCCACCACCTGGGAGAGCTCGCCGCGGCCGAAGAAGTACTCGATCGCTGCGCTGATGCTCTTGGGGTTGATCAAGGACCGCGGGGTCATGTCGTCGGCCTCCTTGAGGCTCATCCGCTCCTGAACGGTGCGGCGGAGCTTGAGGAAGCCCTTGCGCAGCTCGTCGGCGGCCAGCTCGTCGATCGTCCTGAGCCTGCGGTTGCCGAGATGGTCGATGTCGTCGACATGAACCCGGGCGTCGTTTCCCCGCCTCAGCCGGAGGATGTACCGGATGGCGTTGACGTAGTCCTGGGGATCGAGCGTCATCTGGTCTTCGGGCACGTTCTGATTGAACTTGCGATTGATCCGGAACCGGCCGACCTTGCCCAGGCGGTACCGGTTGGTGTCGAAGAACTTCTCATGGAAGAGCTCGCGTGCCTTCTCGAGCTGAGGTGGATTACCCGGTCGCAGCCGCTGGTAGATGCGCAGAAGCGCGCTCTCGTGGTCGGAGGTGGGATCCTCCTGGAGCGACTGGAGGATAAGCTGGTCGCGCGAGTCCTTGAGCACGTGGATCGTCCCGAGGTTGCCGGCATCAGCCAGCATCTGGGCCAGGGCCTTGGAGATTGTCGCACCGCTGTCGATGAGAACCTCACCGGTGGTCGGATCAACAACGTCGCCACAGGCGATCCGTCCCTCGAGCTTGGGGGCCGCCTTGGGGTCTGCCGAGTTGATCTCCTCGGTCTCGTAAAAGGCCTGGAGGATCGCCTCGTCGGACGAGTACTGCGAGCTCATGGCGCGGAGCAGCGTCATCGCCGAGAACTTGCCCGACTGGTCGATGCGTACCCCCAGTGTCTCCTTCTTCGTGACCTGAAGCTCGATCCAGCTGCCGCGTTCGGGAATGACGCGGCAGGCGTGCAGTTTCTTGTCCCCCGACTCGACCTCGACCACGAAGTCAACGCCCGGCGAGCGGTGGAGCTGGCTGACGACCACGCGCTCGGCGCCATTGATGATGAACTCGCCCCCGCCGATCATGATAGGCATGTCGCCCAGATAGACCGATTCCTCGAGCACGGTCTCGCCCTTGTTGAGGCGCAGCCAGACGTGGAGGGGGCGGCCGTAGGTCAAGCGAAGCTGCCGGCATTCGTCGGGATCGTACCGCGGCTTCCCCAGATCGTAGCGGGTGTATTCCAGCTTGAGGGTTTTGTCATAGCTCTCGATCGGGAAGATCTCGCGAAAGACGCTCTCGAGTCCCGAGTCCGTACGCTTATCGGGAGGATCATCGACCTGGAGGAAACGCTCGTAACTCCGGGTCTGGATCTGGGTCAGGTCGGGAACCGGAAACTCGTCGTGGATCCGGCCGAAATTCCGTTTCTGGGCGGGGATGATGCGCCGCACGGTGGTCGGAGTGGGCATGTCGTCGCGCTCCTCAAGGGGAGAAAGGGGCACCAGCCGGAGTACGGTCGACGTCCGGAGACCGATCTGGCACCCGTTTTCCGCATCGCCAGGAATGTTCGGTTCGAGCCTGCGGACAGGGCCAGGCCAGGCGGGAGGGGACCGGCGCGGTCCAGATCCGCCTGATCAATGTCGTTGGCCCTGGCCGCAGCCGGCCCAACGAGGGACCGGTCGGGATCAAGGCCTGCCCAGCGCTGCGAAACGAGGCGAAGGGAAGGTGCACGGGATTGCGGTCGATCGGTTTCGGTTCAGAAGAAGTCAGACGTTGTTGAACGGGGTTCTCCGCTGCGCGTCGAGATACCCCGAGACCGGCGTTTGGGATCACGCCGGCATCGGGGTAAGATGGCGAAGACGCATGGAGGCATGTGTCACAGGTTGCCCGGGACGGATCACTTGATCTTGACGGTCGCGCCGGCGTCCTCGAGTTCCTTCTTGAGTTTCTCGGCATCCTCCTTGGAGACGCCGGTCTTGATCTCCTTGGGAGCCGCCTCGACCAGGTCCTTGGCTTCCTTGAGGCCGAGGCTGGTGGCCGCGCGGACGACCTTGATGACGTTGATCTTGTTGGGACCCACAACCTCGAGAACGACATCGAACTCGGTCTTGGGCGGGGCCACTTCGGCCTGGGGGGCCCCCCCTCCGGCGGCAGGGCCCGCGACCGCCACGGCGGCAGCGGCCGGCTTGATTCCGTGAACGACCTCGAGGTAGTCGCCCAGAGCCTTGGCTTCCAGGACGGTCAGCTTGACGATCGACTCGCCCAGGGTCTTGATGTTATCGGCGAACGAGGGGGCTTCGGCGGTGGACATTTCGGGTCAGGTCCTTTCTTGCTCTCTCGATCAGATCATGATCATTTTAGAGGCGTGCGTCAAACGCACAGGGACAGTCGAAATCAGAAAACAGCCAGAGTGCGTATCCGACGCACGCTGCCGGGAATGAATGACGGTTGTTGCTGCCGCGGTGCGGCGAGCCATGGCCTGGCGATTCAACCCCCCTCGCTGGCCGCCGGCGGGGGGAACTCTTCGGGAGCCCCCTCGCCGCCGCCTCCTTCGGAGATCGTCTTGAGTTGGCCCATCAGGTTGCCTGCCGGCGCATTGGCCAGGGCCAGAATTCGCTGCACCGGCGCCAGCGCCAGGCTGACCACGCGGCCGATCAACTGCTCGCGGCTGGGAAGCTTGGTGATGTCCTCGACCTGGTTCGGGCCAATTACTACCCCGTCGACCGCACCCCCCTTGATCTGGGGCTTCTTGAGGGTCTTGACCTGGGTCGAAACCTCCTTGGCCAGCTCGGCGACCCCGTCTCCACCCCAGACGAGCACCGACGGCCCCTCGAGATAGCTCGAGAGTCCGTCCATTCCCATCTCGGAGAAAACGCGGCGGGCCAGCGAGTTCTTGAGCGCGCGGACCCGGATCGCCTTCTTCCGCATGTCGCGGCGGAACTGGTGCTCCGCGATGGCGTCCAGCCCCTTGAGATCCAGGATCAAGAGCGACCGGGTCCCATTCAGGTCGGTCCGGAGCTGATCAATCATCAATTCTTTGACATATTTACTCATGGTTTCAAATTTGATCCCCGATAATTGTCTGGCTTGGCGGTATCAACCGACTCCGTGAACACGTCTCGCCCAGAGCGGACCGGCTTCACGCCGTGATCCTGATCCCGGGGCTCATGGTGGCCGAGACGGTGACCGACTGGAGGTAGGTTCCCTTGGCCGCGGCCGGCTTGAGCGACCGCAGGTAGTTCAGGAAGGCGTTGATGTTTTCAACCAACTGGTCTTCGCTGAAGCTGATCTTGCCGACGGGGACGGCCACATTCCCCCCCTTGTCGTTGCGGAATTCGATCTTGCCGGCCTTGAACTCGCGGACGGCCGAGCTGATGTCGGTGGTGACGGTGCCCGACCGCGGAGAGGGCATCAGGCCCCTGGGACCCAGGACGCGGCCCAGGGGACCGACGACTCCCATCATGTCCGGCGTGGCCAGGGCCACGTCGAAGTCCATCGTCCCCCCCTTGATTTGCTGTGCCAGGTCGTCGGCTCCCACGATGTCGGCGCCGGCGGCTCGCGCCTTCTCGGCATTCTCACCCTGGGCGAAGACCGCTACCCGGACGCTCTTGCCGATCCCGTGGGGCAAGGCCACCGATCCGCGCACGTTCTGATCGCTCTGGCGGGGGTCGATTCCCAGGTGGGTCGAGACCTCCACCGTCTGATTGAACTTAGTCGTGCCGAAGGTCTTGAGAATCTTGACTGCCTCGGCCAGGGGAACCGGGCCGGGTGCCTTGACCTTCTCGTGCAACGCGCGATAACGCTTCGAATGCTGGGGCAAGTCGTCACTCCTTTCGCCCGTCAGGGCTGCCGCCGTTGTGTGCTCTCCGGTAGGCGGCGGGCGGTCGCGCCTGGTCCAACCGGGATTCCGGCTTGGTTGATGGCTCCACGAGGCAAGAAGGAAGTCGAACCCTCATCCGGCCCTTATAAGGGGCCTGCACTGACCGTTGAGCTACTCGCCCATCACCGTGATCGTTCGCGGCGATGGGTGCGTATGACGAATCGACTTCTCCCCGAACTCTCGACATTCATCCCTTGATCTCCACCCCCATGCTCCGGGCCGTGCCGGCGATGATCCGGCAGGCATGTTCCAGGTCGCGTGCATTGAGGTCGGCGAGCTTGGTTTCGGCGATCTTCTTGACCTGGTCAGCGGTCACGGTTCCGACCTTGGTCTTGTTCGGCACCGCGGAGCCGGCGGCGATCCCGGCGGCCTGCTTGAGCAGGACGGCGGCTGGGGGACTCTTGGTGATGAACTCGAAGGAGCGGTCGGAGTAGATGGTGATCTCGACCGGGATGGTCGTTCCCTTCATCTCCTTGGTCCGCTCGTTGAACTGCATCACGAACTGACCAATATTGACCCCATGCTGGCCCAGGGCTGGTCCCACTGGGGGGGCAGGCGTTGCCTGTCCGCCGGAACACTGGAGCTTGACCTTCGCCGTCATCACCTTGGCCATCGCTGAATCTCGCTCTCGCTTAGGATCAGAGTCTTGCGTTGATTAGGGAAACGGAACCACGATGCATTCCCGGGAGGGCCAGGCTCCAGCCGAGCCGATTTCCCCGCGTGCCCGGCAGGAGTCTCGTCTTCCCAATCGTATCATTTTGTTCGCGTTTCTTGACAGTGCTGGCTCGCCGACCGAATCATCGGACCCGAGCGGCGGACCACGCTCAGATTCGTTCCAGCTGCCAGTATTCGAGGTCCACCGGGGTCGGCCGGTTGAAGATGATGAGCATCACCTTGACGAGGCCACGGCCCTCGATCACCTCCTCGACGGTTCCCTCGAAGTTCTCGAACGGACCATCCTTGATCTTGACCCGGTCGCCGCGCTCGACGTCGATGCGTACCTTGGGAGTCTCGGCGGTTGTCTTCTCCTCCTCCTGGTGAAGCATCTGGTTGACCTCGGCATCGGTCATCTTGGTCGGTGTCCCGTGGGCCCCGACAAAATCGCCCACGCCCGGGGTCTCTCGGACCAGGAACCAGGTTTTCTCGTTCAATTCCATCTGGACCATGATGTAGCCGGGGTAAGTCTTGCGCTCGACGATCCGCTTCTTGTTGTTGCGGATCTCCGTGATCTTCTCGGTCGGGACCACGATCCGAGGGCGGCCGTCGGCGTTCTTACCGAAGTACTTCTCCAACCCTTGGATCTTGACCCGGCGCTGGAGGGCGTCGCGGATCGTGTCCTCGCGCGAGCTCTGGACCTTGAGAACGTACCAGACAAGCTCGGGCTGGGGCTCGTCGTCGGCAGCGGGCTCCGCCTGCTCTTCCTTCTCGGCCGGCGTGGCCGGCGTATCGACTGGCTCCGGGTTCGACCGCGGCTTGCGCCGGCGCTGGGGAGCTTTAGCTTGAGGCTGGCCGCCGTCCGGCGTCTCCTCGCTCACATCACGATCCGGCGACGGGGAGTCGGAGCGGGCGGCAGGCTCTGGTGCTCCAGCCTCAGCTCCCTCAGGCTCCGGATTCGATTCACTGGGTTTTTCGGTCGGATCACTCATGTTCAAGTCAAGATTGGGCCTGGTGTCGCAAACCTGTGGACACCTCGGGGGTGCTGGCTCGCGGATCTGGGGGATTGTCTCGGGTTGGCGGTGTCGCGTCGATACCTGTCAGGCGGTCGAGCCGAAGCCACCTCCTCCGGTGAACTGGAGGACGCCGATGTTGCGGAGAATGAACAGCCAGAGCCAGTCGACCACGAACAGGAAGACCGCCATGATCAGGACCGTGGCGAGAACCACCATCGTCGAGCGGTAGAGATCCTCCTTGCTGGTCCACGAGACCTTGTTCATCTCGGCCTCGGTTGCGATGAGGAACTCGGCGAAGGGCGGGAACTGGATCACCCGGAAGATGACCCAGCCCAGAGCCAGGGCGAGAGCGCCGGGATTCCAAGACGCCAGAGCGGCGTATTATCCTCGACAGCGCCGTAGACCCGATAGACTCCGGCGGCGGCGATCAGACCCAGGCCCAGCCCCGTGTAGAGCCGGGCATACCACCCCTGCATGGGCTTGTAGAGCCCAGTCTGCACCAGGTTGATGAAGAACTGGACGAGGGTGCTCGGCTGGCCGCCGCCGGGTTTCCCCTTGAGGGGTTTCGACGGTTTCGATGCCGACACGTCATCTTTCACTTTGCCCATGGCACCGGTCTCACTTGATTGGCCGGGGAAACCACCCCGGAAGATTTCGGAATCTCGATCGAGTTTGTGCAGCGGCACAGTCGGCGGATCGGAGCATCGCGGATGACGATTTGGGCTGGGCCAGAGGGTCCTGCCGCAGGGAACCCGCTGGCAATCCTGATCCAGCGGAACCGGTGATCTGTATCCTCAGGACGGGCTTCGCCGCAGCACGAGCGGAGGGAATCGAACCCCCAACCGCCGGTTTTGGAAACCGGTGCTCTGCCAGTTGAGCTACGCTCGTAACAGACGGAAACGTCGGTTCGTGACGCGGCTCCTGTCCTGAACGGATACGGAAACGATCGGGATGATGGCCAAAACAACCAGTTCGGCGAGGTTCGAGACCACCCCTCAATCGGGCCCAGACCAACAGGTCTTCGCTTTCTGACTGGACGGTCAGGCTTCTCGATCTCGCAATGCAGGAAAGCCTGGCGTGGTCGGGAACACGTTCCCCACCAGGGGATCCAGTCGCCGCCGCTCACTTCTTTCGCGACTCCTTGTGAGGAGTGTGCTTCCGCTCCCGGCGGCAGTACTTCTTCATCTCCAGCCGGTTTGCTCCGCGGGTTTCCTTCTGGACCCGGTAATTCCGGTCCCCGCAGGTGGTGCATTCCAGCCAAACGTACTCGCGCATGACAAAACCGCTCCTGCCCAGCGTCCAGATCGGTTCGAGTGAATCTCCCGGCTCGTTTCCGACTGAGGGTTTAGAGGCCGGGCAAAGCAACAGTCTACAAACGTTCACGGTGCGGCCTGTCGCCACCCCTTCCGGGTTCAGCGGCCGACCGCACCTCGAGGTTCACAACCGGGGAGCGAGGTTCCCGTCCTCCCCGGCTCATGTCGGATCACAAAACGGGGGCCAGTCCTTCCCTGGCCCCGTGAGAGATGCCCCGGCCGGGGCATCCGCGATCAAGCCGCTCACTCCAGGATCTTGGTCACGACACCAGCTCCGACGGTCTTACCCCCCTCCCGGATCGCGAACCGGAGGCTTTCCTCCATGGCGATAGGCGAGTGCAGCTCGACGGTCATCTTGATGTTATCCCCCGGCATGCACATCTCGGCCTCGCTGCCGTCTTCCGACAGCAGGTTGAGGATCGAGCCGGTTACGTCGGTGGTTCGGAGGTAGAACTGGGGCCGGTATCCCTTGAAGAACGGGGTATGCCGTCCCCCCTCGTCCTTGCTCAGAACGTAGACCTCGGCCTCGAACTTCGTATGCGGCGTGATCGATCCCGGCTTGCAGATGACCTGACCGCGCTCCAGATCGTTCTTTTCAATGCCACGCAGGAGAACGCCGATGTTGTCGCCGGCCACTCCCTCGTCGAGCGTCTTCTGGAACATCTCGACGCCGGTGACAGTCGTGGGCTTCTTGGCGCCGAAGCCGATGATCTCGACCGAGTCGCCCACCTTCACGCGCCCGCGGTCGATACGACCGGTTCCGACAGTGCCGCGGCCCTTGATCGAGAAGACGTCTTCCACGGCCATCAGGAACGGCTTGTCGACCTCGCGAACCGGGTCCGGGATGTACTCGTCCATCGCCTTGACCAGGTCGAGAATCGGCTTGGCCGCGGTCGCGTCCTTGGGGTTGTCGAGCGCCGGACGGCTGCTGCCCCGGACGATCGGAATCTCGTCGCCGGGGAACTTGTAGTGAGTGAGCAGTTCCCGCAGTTCGAGCTCGACCAGCTCAAGCAGCTCTTCGTCGTCGACCAGGTCGATCTTGTTCAGGAAGACCACCATGGCGGGAACACCGACCTGGCGGGCCAGGAGGATGTGCTCACGGGTCTGGGGCATAGGCCCGTCGGCCGCGGAGACCACCAGGATCGCACCATCCATCTGGGCGGCGCCGGTGATCATGTTCTTGATGTAGTCGGCGTGGCCCGGGCAGTCGATGTGGGCGTAGTGCCTCTTCTCGCTCTCGTACTCGACGTGCGAGACGGCGATGGTGACGGTCTTGGTCGCATCGCGGACCGTTCCGCCCTTGGCGATGTCGGCGTAAGACTTGGTCTTGGCCTTGCCCTGCTCGGCGAGCACCGCGAGGATCGCCGCGGTCAGCGTCGTCTTGCCGTGGTCAATGTGCCCGATCGTGCCCACGTTGACGTGTGGCTTGGTTCTGGAGAAGATTTCCTTGGCCATGTGCTAGCGCCTCTACGGCATCCCTGAAGTCGAAGTCAAATCGGCGGGAACCCTTGCTGCAGCCCCAACCCGCCAGCACGGTCCATTTCGGACGGCCATCCCAACGGCCGGGGCCAACCGCTAGGCACGTCATTCGTCACGCCCGAAGCTTGGGCAAACGACCCAAGAGCTGCCGCTGGGATTTGAACCCAGGACCTCGTCCTTACCAAGGACGCGCTCTACCGACTGAGCCACGGCAGCGGGTTGTCGATCGTCTCATCGTCCTCTGTGTTTTGACCCTCTCCCAGTTTACCAATCATCGGTTCGAGTTTCGCGCGGTGTTCTCGCTCCGGCCCAGAGCGGGTGATGGGAATCGAACCCACGCAGCCTGCTTGGAAGGCAGGGGCTCTACCACTGAGCTACACCCGCATGAGATCCAGTCCCCGGCCGGATTCGTCCGGCCCCCGACCCAAGCTGGGTGACCCTGGAGGCCGGGATGTGGGAGCGTCAGGTCCACGATGCTGTTCTCCGCTGAGTTCTCCCGTCAAGTCCGGACCCGTATTCAGGGTCAGCCATACCGTCCATGCTGAGGGGAATCAACATGGGTGGAGCAGGATTCGAACCTGCGAAGGCAGTGCCACCAGATTTACAGTCTGGCCCCTTTGGCCGCTTGGGTATCCACCCGTCTTGGGTTATGTCGTCGAATTGGCCGGCCTTCATCAAGGCGAGGCCAGGCGATGCGGCGATCGGCGCCCCTCTCACTCGTCAGAGCTGGCGGTGAGACTCGAACTCACAACCTACGGTTTACAAAACCGTTGCTCTGCCGGTTGAGCTACGCCAGCAACCAGGGCCGTGAAATCATCTACTATATCGTCTGGTTGAACGAATGCAAGAGGTTTTCAGGACCGATACGGCGCACGGGTGTAAGGAACGTCGGGGTGGCTGGGGTCGCGGCCGCGACCCCAGCCACCCCTCTGTGCTCGTCTCCGATGACGGTGGGCACTTCTCCAAGGGCTCAGGGAGGGGAAGATGTTGTCGTTGCTGGTGGAGGCATGGTTCCCCTTGACTTTGGTCGTCGGCTTCGACATCGACAAGTCTCGGAGGTGATGTACAAACCACCGCCAATGCCCTCACCGTCGTCTTTGCCGCCGGAGCCCGCGTGGCCGCCCAGGGCGAAGTTGCCAGTGATCACGCTGTTGTCGAGGGTGCCCGTGGAGTCCGGGCCGAACCAGATGCCGCCGCCCCAGCCGTTGCCGCCGTTGGCCCCAGAGCCGCCGGCGCCGCCTTGGGCAAGGTTGCCGGTGAGCGTACTGCCGCTGACTTTGAGGGAAGACGTGTCCGGCTGGAAATTGTCCGACGGGTAACCGATGAAGTCGTTGATACCGACCGCGATTCCGCCGCCCATGCCGTCGCCGCCGGTGGCCACTGGGAGGGCGTGCCGACGGCGCCGCCGATGGCCTGTTGCCGATGAGCGTGCAGTTGGTGATGGACGCTATCGCGGAGAACGAATCATCGATGCCGCCGCCAATGCCGAGGCCGACTGGGACGACCTTGCCGGTGTGGGGTCGGTACTGACATTCTGCCGGTGCCGCCGATGGCCGGGTTGCCGAGAGCGTGCTGTTGCTGATGATCGCGGTCGAGCCGAAATCATTTTCGATGCCGCCGCCAATGCGCGCTGCTGCCGAAGTCGCTGACGCCGCCGAGGGCCTGGTTGCCATGAGCGTGCAGTTGGTGACGGTGAGCAGCGTGGCAGCGTAGTTGGTGATGCCTCCGCCGTGCCTCGCCGTTGGCCGGGTTGGCGATCTCGGTCGGCGGCATGGGTCAGGTGCTGCCGTCACCGCCGATGGCCTGGTTGCCGGTGAGCGTGCTGTTGGTGACGGTGAGCGTCCCGAAGAGATTCAAGATACCGCCGCCAAAGCCCTGGCTGACAGCGATGATCGGCGCGGACTGTTATTCCCGGGCCCCGCCGATGGACTGGTTGCCGGTGAGCGTAGAGTTGGTGAGGGTCATGGTTGCACCAAAACCCTCGTTATCGATGGCGCCGCCGTTGCCGGTGCTGTCAGTGCCGCCGCCTTTGGCCTGGTTGTCGGTGAAGGTGGAGTTGCTGATAGTCGCGGTCGAGGGGTCGATCGGCCGACCAAATCCCGCGTTGTTTTCGATGGCGCCGCCAACACCGAAAAAGAAACCGACAGCTGAGCAGTCGCTGATCGCCTGGTTGTTGGTAAACGTACTGGCGGTCACGGTGAGCTTGGCGCCTCCGAAATTGTCGATGGCTCCGCCCACGCTCCCGCCGAAGAAGTCCGCCGCAGGGCCGGTACCGCCCAGGGCCTGGTTGCCCGTGAACGTGCAGGAGATGACGTTGGCGGTGCCCCGATTCAGCAGGCCCCCGCCGAAGACATCGAGCCCGGGGCCGGCGTACGCCTGGTTGTTGACCACAGAACAGTCCTAAGGGTGAGGTTCAGGCCTCATTGGCGATCGCGCCGCCGCCTTGAGGAAGGTCCCGCCGCCGCCCTTGGCCACGTTCTGCGTCAGGACGACCTTGGATAGGGTCAGGTTGTCGCATTCCGATCGTCCGCCGGACTTCGGAGGATGGGGCGTTTCGTCGGCCAGCCCATCGGTAATCGTCAGTCCGGCGATGGTCACGGTCCCGCCGGCCTGATGTCAAAGACCCGGCTGGCGTCGTTGCCGCTGATGGTCAGCTTGTTCGCCCCCGGACCTGCGATGTCCAGGCTCTTGGTGATGGCTAATTCTCGGTGGTCAGCTTGATGTCCTGACACGTGCGAGGCTGGTGAGCGAAGACGATCGTGTTGCTCGGATCGCTGTTGGCGTTGGCGGTCAGGATCGCGGCCCGCAACGAGCCCGGCCCGCTATCGGCGATGCTCGTGACGGTCAGCGTGCTGAGCACGGTGCGGTCTTCCAGCCGTTCCAGCCGGGGCACGGCGGCCCGCCGTCGGGGGGGCTGACGCCGAGGAGCGAGGCGGTGGTGCTGGTGACTCCAGGTTCGAGGTGTGAAGGCCATGATGTACGTCTCCGGTGAAAGACGGGGGCGTCGTGGGACGACCCTTGGGAGAGGTTCGCTCAGCCCTGCCTCGGGCCGAGCACGAGGGATGTACGAGCCGCTTCCTGCGGCGATCCCCGTCCCTGGACTTCGAGGCATACGCGGATCGGCGGGCCAACAGCAGCAGCGGGGCGGGCTCGGATCTCTCCCCGCCGGTGGTGGTCGCCTTCGCGGGGCGTTTGGGGGAAATCAGCCTCCGGGGGAGGGCTTGCGAGGTCAGACCCGGTTGACGGTTTTCGAAACTGAAACTTTAAACCGGGTCTGACCACGGCCTCCCCACGCGGCCTCTTGGCCAAGATTTCCGCTTTGATTCGTTCCGACAACCGGGCTCGACGCCTTTCGCGGCGAGCCGGCTGCGGGATTCCTGAAATCGGGACATGCCTACCCGTGCGGATCGGGAAGCCCCTACGTGCCAACTCTGCGCCGTCGTGGCCACTCTCGCCACTCGTGATGACCACGAGTACGCGATTGTGGATTGGGGCGCCGCATCGTTCATTGCCGTAGGGGGCCGATGCGGTACAGGGCAGAGTCCCGGGTTCGTGGTGTGGTGCCGCCACGGCTGGCCGTGGCGTCCCGGCCGTCGTCTGTTCCTCCATTTCCGAGGCCCTCTTGTCGCCTCAGCCCTGTCATCCACGAAGGGCCGTGGAGTGTGTCATCGCCCGGGAAGAATCCCGGTGGATCGAGGATCCGAACTCGGTTTTCTGTCTCGGCGAGGTCACCTCTGGTAACCATGGCTGTCGCCGTCGTTGAAGTCCCCGGAACCAAGATGCGGGGTCGCTGCCGGAAGCCCCTCGGACTGCGGCAGCAGAGCTGAGGAAGTCACTGTTCTCCGCGCGATCCAGGGGCTAGGGGCGATCGTCCCTCCGCCAGCGAGTTCGGCCCTGGGACGACCGCGTCGCCCGGGATGGGCGCGTGCCGACGCGTGGATCATCGAGGTGACAAGAAGAAAGCAGAAGCAGGGTCATCGCCTCCTCGCACCCCCGGTGCACCGGCGATGCGCGGAGGAATCACCCCCTGAGGACGGAGCATCACGCGCCGGTAAGAGGCGGCTCGGCGAGCGATGCTCGGCACATCTCAGCGGCTGCGATCTTGTCTTCTCGACGAATCTGCTCCGAATCGTCTCCCCCGGCCTTGCCCGCCTCTCGTCCTCGGACAAGACCTCGCGCGGCAGCCATTGCCGCAGAACGGGGACCATCATCTCTGGAGGGTCCCGGCTGCCCATTCATAAGGCGGTTCGCTACATGAGGCGGCCCCGAATGTTGCGGCCTCTCGCACACGGTGGTCGTGAATCCTAGACCGACTAACCCATCCGGGACGATCGATCCAGCTTCATTATCAAGCCTCGTTACCTCGTTGCAACAAATTTTTTAGAAATCTCTGGATTTTCTGTGTTACAATGTCTGTTTATTATTGTATATAATCTAGCAAACAGGAAGAGACAATTGGTGGGGCCAAAAGGGGTCAGAACAAATTGATATATCGTTCTGACCCGTTATGTGCATCGGGGCACGGCTGGCGACGAGGCGTGGGAAACCGCTCGGTGGTCGGCGAGGGCTACTTCTCGGCCGCCTCGGGGGCGGGTGCATGGGTCGCCTCGTAGAGCTTGATCTCTCGGCGGTATTGTCGGATCATGCGATCATACGAGCGAGCGACTTCCCCACGATGAGCGGGACTGAGGTCCCCTCGAGTCGCGATGCGAGATCGGCGCTCGAGCAGGTCCGCCAGCTTGGCCCTGGTCTGAGGGTAGCCTGCTTCGTTGAGCTCCGGGGTCATAAGGTCACCTCCACGACCCCCTTGGGCCGCCGTTGACAATCAGTGCCGAAATCCCGCATGGCCCAGGCCTCCAGGTAGGAAGAACTGGAGCAAGGTCAAGTAGTCCTTCCCCAACTGCCGGTGCAGGAAGAAGTCGCTTCGCAGCCGGCTGTTGAGTTTCTCGACCAGACTGCTAGCCCGTACAACGCGATCGGATAGCTCCTGCACGTCGCAACACACTCCGTGATAACGCCCTCGTAGCGTCGCTCGCAGGGCCGCCTCACGACGCCACCGCTTCGGGTCCCAGGTCGGCAGGGCTTGCACCTGCAAAACCTCTCGGGCGGTCGTCACACCGATCTGCCACTTTTTTGGCCAAGGCAGCCAGATCACGGTCCAGTTCCACAGCGAAGGCTAAAAGGTTGTCCCGTTGATTCTCCAGCAAGGTCCTTACCGGCCTGATCCGATGAGGACAGGCTGGCTCGCGGCGCGCAGCTCCGCCACCACGAAGTCAAACAGATGGCGCACTCCGGACTGGCCACCGACAGAACGTCGTTCCGCAGCCAGCAGGCTAAGAGAATCGCTGGGAGAACCATGGGACTTCCTTGTCCGAAGATACAAATCCTGATTGAATAAGGAAGTTGTGACAATTAGGTCTGCATGTTCACAGGGGTAGGTACGTTACCTGACTCATTCCGAGTATGCGTCTCGAGCATTATCGCGTGAGGCAGAGGGTATCGCATGAATCCTTCGCAGATCGAGCGCATCGCGGTCGTCGGTGCCGGCCTGATGGGCCACGGCATCGCCCAGGAGTTTGCCCTGGCGGGCTACCAGGTTCGACTCCACGACCTGAGCGATGATCGGCTTCGGGCCGCACTGACAAGCATCCGGGCTAACCTGCGAAGGCTGTCGTCGCTGGGGCGCCTGGAAAGCACCCGGATCGACCCGGCCCTGGCCGCGATCACCACGAGCACCGACCTTGGGAGAATCGTCTCTGGGGCGGAGCTGGTCATTGAAGCCATCGTTGAGGAACTCGGTGCGAAGCACGCGTTGCTCCGCTCGCTGGAGGCGCTCTGCGGGCAACACACCCTGATCGCCAGCAACACCTCGAGCTTCATGCCGAGTCGCCTGGCCGAGGCCGTTTCTTGCCCGGACCGCCTTCTGGTTGCTCATTACTTCAATCCCCCGTACCTGATCCCCGTGGTCGAGATCGTTCCGGGTCCGGCAACCAGCAGCGACACGATCGCGGCGATGGTCGGGCTCCTGGAGAATGTTGGCAAGGCGCCAGTTGTGCTGATGAAGGAGGCAACGGGCTTCGTCGGCAATCGCCTCCAGTTTGCCTTGTTCCGTGAGGCGCTCGCGATCGTGGAGCAGGGCATTGCCGACCCCCAAGCCGTGGATCAGGTGGTCAGGTTCGGCTTCGGGCGAAGGCTGGCCGCGGCGGGACCGTTTGAGGTCTTCGACCTGGCCGGTCTTGACACCATTGCAGCCATCGCCGCGGAGATCTTCCCCGAGCTCGCCACGGCCAGTCCATCGGGTCAGCAGGTGCCGGAGCTCCTGCACCAGAAGGTCCAGCAGGGTGAACTTGGCGTCAAGTCGGGCCGCGGGTTCCATGAGTGGACCGATGAGAAGATCGAGGAGCTGAGGAAGCGGCTGACCCAGGCTCTCGTTCGAGCGGCTGCAAGCGAGTAGCGGAATCGATCTCGGGCCGTCGTTATAATGCTGAGAACATCCCGACAAGTCCCGGCAATCGGCACACGAGACCAGTACAGCGATGAAGACCGTGATCACTCAGGAAGCCGCAGTGGCCATGATTCCCGACGGAGCGACGATCATGATCGGGGGATTCTTCGGCGTCGGTTCTCCTCATCGCCTGATCCAGGGACTCGTCACCGCCGGTCGGAAAAACCTCTCGATCATCGCCAATGACACCGCGTTTCCCGGGACCGGCATCGGCAAGCTGATCGCCGGGCGTCTGGTGAAGCGCCTGGTTGCCTCGCACATCGGGGCCAATCCGGAAACCCAGCGCCAGATGGTCGCCGGTGAGCTTCAGGTCGAGCTCGTTCCCCAGGGGACGCTCGCGGAGCGGATCCGCGCCGGTGGCTTCGGTCTGGGAGGAGTGCTCACCCGGACCGGCCTGGGAACGCTCGTTGAACAAGGAAAGATGAAGGTCGAGATCGACGGTGAGACCTGGCTGCTGGAGAAGCCGTTGCGGGCCGATTTCGCACTCGTCTGCTCCAAGCAGGCCGACACCCTGGGCAACCTGACCTACGAATTCACTGCGCAGAACTTCAACCCGGTCATGGCCATGGCGGCGCGAACGGTGATTGCCGAGGCCGACGAGATCGTGCCCGTGGGGACGATCCCGCCCGATGCCGTGCGAACTCCCGGCGTGCTGGTGAACTACCTCCTGGAGCGTCAGGCATGAGGCGGCATGGCAAGGAAATCATCGCGTGGCGTGTGGCGCAGGAAATCTCGCCCGGCGCCCTGGTGAACCTGGGCATCGGACTCCCCACGCAGGTCGCTTCCTTCCTGCCCCCGGGGATCACCGTCTTCTTCCAGACGGAGAACGGCCTTGCAGGCGTGGGCCCTCGACCGTTGCCGGGCATGGAGAACCCGAACCTCGTGGACGCCGGCGGAGGCTTCATCACGGCCATTCCCGGAGCAGCCAGCTTCGACAGCACCTTCTCCTTCGGTCTGATTCGCGGCGGGCACCTCGACCTGACCGTCCTGGGAGGATTGCAGGTCGATGCGAAGGGACGCCTGGCCAACTGGATGATCCCAGGAAAACTGGTTCCCGGCATGGGCGGGGCCATGGACCTGGTCACCGGCGCCAAACGCGTGATCGTGGCCATGATCCACAGCGCCAGGGGTTCGGCCAAGATCGTCGAGGAATGCACCCTCCCCCTCACGTCGATTCGACCGGTGAACCTGGTGGTCACCGACATGGCGGTCATCGAGCCGACGCCGGAAGGCCTCGTACTGCGGGAGCGGGCCCCGGGCGTCCCGGTTGGCGACATCATCGCCGCCACCCCCGCCAGGCTTCTGGTTCCCGGATCGGTTCCTGAGATGACATTGAGCTGAGCCGGTCCATTCTCCCCTGGATCTCGACGACAGGAGCCCACCACGCATGCCCTCGCTGGCCAACAAGTCCGCCGTCGTGACAGGATCCACCAGCGGCATCGGCCTGGGAATCGCCGAACGGCTCGCCGCCGCGGGGGCCCGTGTCTTGCTCAACGGCTTCGGTGATCCCACCGAGATCGAGGCGATCCGCAGCCGGCTCGCCGAACGATCCGGCGTTGATGTTGATTACTGCTATGCCGATCTCACCGATATCAACCAGATCCAGCGTCTGGTCGCGTTTGCGAACCGAGTTTTCGGTGGCGTCGACATCCTGGTGAATAACGCCGGTGTTCAGCATGTCGCGCCGATCGTCGAGTTTCCCCCGGACCGATGGGACCACGTGATCGCGTTGAACCTCTCGGCGGTGTTCCACTGCACCCGGGAGGTGCTGCCGGGGATGCTCGAGCGGAACTGGGGCCGGATCATCAACATCTCCTCGGCTCACGGCCTGGTCGCCTCGGTTCACAAGGCTGCGTACGTGGCATCGAAGCACGGCGTCGTCGGCCTCACGAAGGTCGCGGCCCTGGAGACTGCCGAAACCGGCGTGACGGTCAATGCGATCGCGCCCGGCTGGGTTCTCACCCCTCTGGTCGAGGCCCAGATCCAGGCCCGTGCCCAGTCGGAGGGCAAGAGCTTCCACCAGGCCATGCGCGAGTTGCTCTCGGAGAAGCAGCCGTCCAAACAGTTTGTGACGCCCGCCCAGATCGGCGACCTCGTCGTCTTCCTGTGCAGTCCAGCCGCCGATCAGATCCGCGGCCAGACGATCGGCGTCGACGGAGGCTGGACGGCTCAGTAAGAGGCCAGGTCCGTCGCCGACGATGTCCGGTAAGCCGGGTAGGGTTCACAGCACCTCGTCAACCCTTCGGCAGCCCTTGCGGCACCAGCGACATGGACCGGAGCCGTGTCCCTGTGCCATGGAAGATCGCATTGCCGATCGCCGGAGCGATCGCGACGATCGGGGTCTCGCCGCCCTCTGCCGCCGGCAGATCCTTGCGATTGCGGAGGACGATCTCGATCTGGGGGACGTCTCCGAAACGAGGAACAGCGTAGCGCGAGAATCGGGGGTTGAGAACCTTCCCGTTCGAGAACCGGATCGCTTCGCAGGAAATTCGGTGTCAGGGGGGAAGTTCGGAGGGAAATTCGGTGTCGGTGCATCATTATTGCCCGTCCGCCTCGCGAAAAGCTGCACTGACACCGGATTTCCTCGGACACCGGATTTCCTCCGCGCTGAAGGTTCAGGACGTATCGAATCCCGCCCGCTCGAGGCCGCTCAGGCCCTGACCCAGGGGGCCATCGAGCAGTTACTCCGGCACGACACCCAACGGCTCGGCCCGGTCCGTAGCCGACGGGAGGCTGATAGCCGGCTCGCGTTTGGGCTCTCAATCGCTCCACTACCCAACGGACGGGAACGAGTAGCCGACGGGGGGCTGATAGCCGGTTCGCGTTTGCCTCGCCTTCTGCATCGCGCCATAACCCTCCGCAGGCGAGAGCAGAAGAGTGGTCGACTGAGTCCTGTTGGCACCCGCTCCGGCAAGGGTGAGGTTACAGGCAGCGCAGCTCTCGATGTCGGGGAATTCGAGGACGGCAACGCCGTCGTACGCGCCGAAGACAAAGAAGAATTGGTGGACCTTGCCGCCGAATGCCTCGACGGCTTTGCGCAGTTCCCCAGCGCGATCCTGAGGCCTGTCGAGCATGGCTTGGATTGCGGAATCCGTATACGTCCACTGAAACAGAAAATGGGCCATGATACCGTTCCTCCCTCTCGCGATCTCGGGCGCCTCTTGGAAAAATGCTTTGGCGGCAGCCAAGCGGTAAGCATAGCACGGTAGCAGTAAATCCTGAAGATCGGTCGCGAAAAGTTTTCAACTTACGTTCCGCACATCCGCCCTTGATTATCCCCGAATTTCCTTTGGGAGGGAGAATTCGGTGTCGGTGCATCATTATTGCCCGTCCGCCGCGCGAAAAGCTGCACTGACACCGGATTTCCTCTCTGACACCGGATTTCCTCTGCTTGCCCGGCATGGTCTCGACCCAGTTGCTTTCCTTGCCCTTGGGTGCTGTCGGATGAACCTGCAGTTGTCATTTGGACATAACTTTAAGCAGCCGCTCCATGGGCTCCTGGCTGACCGTAATCGTGCCCGTGCCCGGCTGGTTCAAATCGAGTGTGACGTAAATCACCATGGTCACGAGAAAAATAAAGCTCAACGTTCCGGTAAGATGCAGCTTTTGCGAAACCCCTTGCTGCTTACCCATCAAAAACGCCGGGACAACAGAACTCAGTAGCAGCAAGAGTACAATACTCCACGGCAGCCGGTCTCGATAGGCGGCGAGACGGGAAGCGCTACTGCTGGTTACACCGTTCAAAGTATTCGTAAGAGACACCGCGATCGGGGTTCCCTCGGAAACCGCGGCGGCGGCGATTCCGGTCATGCTCGTATGCAGTTCTTGAAATCGTTGAACCGCCTTTTCCAGATCCGCTTCGGAAAAGGATCCGCGTGTTATGGCAAGCTTGTGCTCGGCATAATCGTGGATTACGGCCTGCAACGTGGTCCGGTGTGGCTCCTTGAGCAGGCTCGCACAGGTGTAGAAATCGCCGATCGCATTGCTTTCGGTGACCACCGCCAAACGCCGTTGCTCGTGCCTGCTCAGAGACATCGAAAAGGTGAAGCCGAGCAAGAGTCCCAGGAGCGCCATGCTGGCATCCGTAAACTTGATGCCGGGATCTTGTCCGGAGTCGGTTGGGAGTTTTCGCTCGATCCGCCAGCCGATACCCCACGCTGCAAGCATGGCTGCGGTAAACCCCAATGCGATTAGCCAAGCGTCAACCCGCTCAGTGATACTGCCCACTGTTTGGCCTTATAACAATCTGGGGGTTTTCATTCATCTGGATGACGGTCGAGTACAACCGTGATCTTTGGCGAGATCATGCAGCTTCCTCAATCAACGCTTTGATGCGACCCGTACGTTCTGCCTTGACCAGCGCCGCATAATCTTGTTCTGTTTGGTCGGCGTAGGCAATCGAAAACGCTCCCATTGCCTCGTCGAACTGGTCGCCCTTCCCGAGATAACCACTGATGGTCGCTGCATCCCCAGACTTGGCGTGGGCGCGAGCCAAGGTCCAACCACACAGCTCGGCATACAGCTTGACTTGTGCTGCTGTTACACCCTCGATTGGGGCGGACATCTTCATGTCCCGCAACTGGCGCACGTAGAAGTCAAAGCCGCGCCGGCCCATGCGGAGGTTGATCTCTGGCGCTACGCGGGGCAACAGAATGCTTAAAAGGGCCGGGGAGAGAATCGTTGACAATCCTGCCAGGATCACCATCGTGCCGATAGCAAAGGCTACGTTCCCCTTAGCGATAGCGGTGATCGGTGGTCCTACCGGGGCTCCCGGGCAAACCGCAAGGACGAGAAAGCCGGCCGAGACCATCGAGTCGGCCTGGAACAGGTTGAGCAGGGCGAGTGTGGCAGCCGGCACCAGCACGTAATTGGCGAGGATGCCAAGCGTGACCAGCCGCACCGCTCTTGCAAAGGCCATCACCTCCTCGAATCGCACCTGCAACCCCATTGATAACATGATCGTCATCAAGGCAGCCACGGTGAGAAGGTTGATCAAGTAAGACGTATCCACGGTGGCACTCTCATGCGCAAATGGGTTTCTCCATTTGCGGCTGAAGCAAAACAAGCCGTGGAGAGCCATTCGTCTCGTCGGACACCTCCCTCAACCTGTTGGATCAGGGGTCACGGCGTCCCGGCGCCGTCCGTCGCGAGGCTCGCCAAGAACTTGCGTCCTTGCTTTTCCCCGTTTTCGATCAGCCTGTGAATATGGGAGGGTTCCCGCCCCCCTGACATGCGATCGCGATCTTCTGCTTTGACATGGGATCATCGGCGTCGATACTCTGCGACTCTTACCGTAAAAGCCTCCAATTCTATTGTTCCTGTCGCTTTGACAAAGTCAAATCCAGGCAACCTGTTTGGCGGGACGCACTTCGCCCAGTGGCGAGCACGGAGCCCACCCCGGCCTAGGACACGGTGCGCCCATGCCCAACGGGCTCGGTGTTCAGGGCGACCTCTCGATCCTCCTGTTCCTCTCACTCGCGAGAGGAAATCCGGTGTCAGCGAGAGGAAATCCGGAGTCAGTGCATCATTTTTGCCCGTCCGACAGGCGAAAGGATGCTCTCACACCGGATTTCCCATGAAGGGTCGTCTCGCGCTCGTAATCGAGCACCCCCGTGCACAGTGCCCGGCATCCCATCCCCCTGGCCGTCAGTAGCTCGAGCAACTCCCGCGTGGCCAGCGCAGCGCCGCTGGAGGGCTCGAGACAACTGTAAATGGAGGAGAAGAGCAGTCGCATGGGTTGCCCGGGTGGTAACGACTGGGCATCGTGGGAGACCGTCCCCAGGGAAGCCAAATCGTTGCTTCTTCGCAAGGACCGCTCGATCGTGTGGTAGAGTTACCCTGGAAGGATGCGCGCTGGCTCTTTGACAATTCGGTGAGAGCTTCCGGGCTGCGGGCTTGATCCGCAGAGATGAAGAGGTTTCGCGAGGCCATGCCGCGCGGCCCGAGGGGAGATTGACACAGAGAGATCCGTGAATCGGTCGTGATGACAGTGCGGGTCGTGCGGAATCACTCAATGGGAGGATCAGGATCGATGATCGCGACGTCCGGCATCACGGGTATGGTCTCAAATGCTCGATGCGACTTGCCGCCGACTATCAGAGAGCATCGAGATTTCGCCGAACGAAGCCAAATTCATGATAACCTAACTCGCTTCCAGCCAACATCTTAATCGCAACAAACGGCCGACTTCGGCGGAGCGATCGAACCCAATTTCGCGGATAAGCAACCGCGGCGCGGAGGGGAACGGCAGGGGATCACCGAAGGAGAATGGACGACGAGCTCGATCGGGCCACGGAGTGCACCAAGGACACGACGGCGATGATTCGGAGAACACTGACAAGAGTCTCTTGCCGGTGTCTCCGTCTTGGTCTTCGTGTTCATCGCGGTTTTTGTGGTTCACGATCTCCGTGGTTCAGAATCTGGGTAGTGTCCCAGCCGAATTGAATGATCGCCGTAAGTCCTGGAGAGAGAAGCCGAGTTCGCTCCATCCGGCGGTCTCTCTCATAACCTCTTGCATCATAGCAACTTAGAGCCTGCCGTTCAATTCCTCTAGGACACGACCAGAATCTGCGGGTCGCCTCTGGCTGATGCGGCGAAAGCGCGATCGAACCCAATGAGTTTTCCTGACGCAAGTCCAGCCTTTCAAAGGCACAGCGCACAATCGGCTTCGATCGAGGGGGCGACGATCAAACCCAATCCTTGCTGCTTCCGTCTGGCCGTCGGGCTGGATCGGGGCGAAGACAGATGCTCGAAGGCACCGGATTTTTTCCTTTGACGATTCTCGGACTTCGGCGGGGCCGGCAGAAGCTGCAGTGCACCCGCGTCGCACGCGAACGCCGCATCGGTGGGAAGCCCGCTCAGCTTGAGCCCCTCCATGTTGGTGCGCTGGAGGAACTCGTTCGGGCGGGTCTGGACCTGGGCGCAAAACTCCAGGTCGGGGTCCTTGGAGAGGAACCGCTGCACCAGGCCGCCGTACTCGGCGCGCAAGGTCCCCTCGACGTAGAGCACCCGGATCTTACTGTCGACCACCTGGACCACGGCCGACCGGTGGTTGTTCTGGGCGATCTTCTCCTCGGGTACGGGAGGAATGCGAACCGTGTAGGTATGCCGCCCCTTGACCGTGGGCACGAATTCGAAGGCAACCTCCTGGGGCGCCTCTCCGTCCCGCAACACAACCTCGGCCTGGTCCAGAGGCTTGCCGTCCTGCTCGAGCACCGCCTTCACAACCTGGCCGGCCAGTCCAGACTGGCCAACTCGGGCCGTGATCCTGGCCCGATTGTTGACGGGCAACTGCTCCGGGCACTCCAGGCCGGAGACCCGCGCATCCCGATAGGACGGGCTATTCCTCAGGCTGTTGCCCACGCCGACGGCATGAACGACGACTCCGAGCTTCCGCGCCGCGGGTACCGGGTCGCCCGCGGCGTTGTGAATTCCGTCCGAGAAGAGCACGACGGCCTCGATGTCCCGCTTCGAAGCGGCACGCGCGCCCGCCGTCAGTGCCCGGGTGAGCGAGGTGGCCTTTCCCTCCGGCTTCAACTGCGACAGATCGCCGGGATGATCCAGCGGCGCGGCCCGTGCCGAGAATTCGACGACGTGCAGGTCGAAATCCTTCTTCAGCTTCCCCGACCACTCCAGGATGCGGGTTCGCGCCTGGTCGAACCGGGTGGAACCGGTTGCATCATCGGCCGTGGACATGGAGGCCGAGGTATCCAGCGCGAGGACGACGCTCCGCCGCTGGAGCTCGTCGTGCTCAAGGCTCAAGACCGGGCGGAACAGGAGCAGGACGACCAGCAGGATCGCCAGCGTCCGCAAGGCCAGGAGGAGCCGCCACCGCGCCGGCATGACCTGCGCGAAGATCCGGCGGTAGAAAAGCCCGGCCAGGATGACGGCCACCGCAGCGACCGCCAGCATGGTCAAAAGGCTATGCCCCTGCTCGAGCGCAAGATGAAACACTACACCTGCCCGGTCGAACGTCGACCTCAAACGTCTTCTGGTTCATGAATTCTCTCAGGTTGCCAGAGCGTCGTCAAATCGCCCGGCAGCCCGGCGGATCGACCGTCGGGAAGGACCCGATGACGTAAGTCTTACGGCCAGGTTTCCGCCAAGGGACTCTCGATCCCGGCCGCTTCTTCCCGAATCATGTCCGTGGAGGGTGAGCCGCTCCGAGCCATGCGGCACAGTGCGACCGTCAGTCTCCGCTTCTCTTGCTGGACGTCTGGCTCCTCCACTCGGCTCCACGGTTGAGCCACCACACTCCTCCCCAGCGTGCCAGAATGCCGGCCGCTCCGAGGAGTTTCTTGCTCGAGCCTGATCGTTGCGCTACGATGGGCTTGGAGCCCGTGTGAGCCCGCACCCACAACAAGGGATTGGTTGCCATGAGTCGTGCCAGTGCGTTTACTTGTATCGACAACGACAGAGACCGGTTGCTCGGCTTTGCCGTGATCATTGCCTCGCTTTTCCTGAGCGTTTCCTCCCTGGCACACGCCGCCGACAACGAGCCTCCGCCGGGCTTCGTCGCGCTGTTCAACGGGAAGGATCTCTCCGGGTGGAAAGTGCCGGAGGGGGATGGTGGCCACTGGAAGGTGATCGATGGTGTGATCGACTACGATGCCCAGAGCGAGGCGAAGAGAGACAAGAGCCTCTGGCTGGACCGGGAGTTCGGCGACTTCGAGCTTCAGGTGGACTGGCGAATCAAGGAAGCACCGTACACGAACCCGAATGTCCCGTACATTCTGCCCGACGGCACGCATGCCCGCGACATTCATGGCAAGGAGCTGAAACTGGCCTTGCCCGACGCCGATTCCGGGATCTACCTGCGAGGATCCGGCACGCACCAGGTCAACATCTGTCGCTGGCCCATCGGGTCGGGCGAGATGTACGGCACCCGCACCAACCCGAGCACGCCATCCGAGCTTCGCGCCGCCGTCACGCCCAGGCTGCAGGCCGATCATCCCGTCGGCGAATGGAACCGGTTCGAGATCACCGTGCGGGTCAAGACGGTCAAGACGGTTCTCAACGGCAAGGTCGTGATCCCGGGAGCCACGATCCCGAACCTGCCGGCTCACGGCCGGCTGGCTCTCCAGCATCATGGCGGCAGGCGTGACGGCCAGTGGACGGGTCCGCCCAGCCTCCTTCAATTCAAGAACATCTTCATCAAGGAAATGGGCAAGGAGCAAGGCCGCCAGGTCCTTCCGCAAAACGCGGAATGACCACCGTTTCGGATGATCGACCCCGAATTCAAGGGCACCTTTCTCATGACTTCGACGCCCGGTTCGCGGAATTCGACCGTGTCTCGTCGGGGGTACGTTACGGCGGCCGCGGTCTCGAGCTTCTTCGTCGTCCCGCGCCACGTTCTGGGCGGAGCCGACTACACGGCGCCCAGCGAGAAGGTGGCCATCGCCTTCATCGGGGTCGGATCCCAGGGACTTCGGGTGATGCCCGGCTTTCTCCTTCATTTTCCGGCGCGGGGCGACCTGCCTCCGGCCACGCTGACGTGGTATGACGGTGGACTGAAGCCGCCCCGGCCCGAGGGCCTGGACCCGAAGACCCCTTTGGAAGACGAGGGCCTGATGCTTATCGAGGATCATGGGACGATCCTCTGCGGACTCACGGGCCAGCGCCCCGGCTCATTCCCGAGGCCCGGAAGAGGGAGTTCCAGCAGCCGCCCCGGATATTGCCTCGCTCGCCCGACAGCCTTCTGGAATGGCTCGACGTCTCGTCTGCAAGGGGGCAAAGTCCAAGCCGGGAGCGTGCTTCGAGTTTTCCGGCCCCGTCGTCGAGGCCCTCCAACTCGGCAACGTCGCACTCCGGACCGGCCGGGAGATTGCCTGGGATCGTGCCGGATTGAAGACCGTCAACGACGATGCAGCGCAGCGACTGATCAACTCGGAGCGTCGAGCCGGGTGGGCGCTCCGACGCAAGCCAGCGCCCCAAGCGATTGAACGACGCGACAACGCGGAGTGGATTCGACACCCGAACATGCCCGAATAAAGGAGGCTCTCATGACGGATGCCGTTGCTGGAAAGGTTGCGGTGGTTACAGGCGGAGCCACCGGAATCGGTAAGGCCGTGGCAACCCGGCTGGCGGCGCAGGGCGCGAAGGTCGTGATGGCCGGACGTGATCATATTCGTGGCAAGACCTCCGCCTACGACCTGGCTAAGCAGGGATACGAGGTCAAGTTCCTGCGGACGGACGTCCGGATCGAGAATGCGATCGCTACCCTCTTTGACCAGACGCTCGATCTCTACGGCGGACTGGACTTGCTGTTCAACAACGCGGGAATCGAAGGTGTCCTGGGCCCCATCGGCGCCAGTAACGAGGAGGTCGTGGACGACGTCTTGGCGATCAACGTCAAGGGGGTGTTCCTGTGCATGAAGCAGGTTCTCCCCTTGTTCGTCCGGCAGGGGGGCGGGATCATCGTCAACACCTCGTCGTTCGTGGGCACGGTCCTGCCGTTTCCCGACGCGGTCCTGCTGGGTGCAACCCAGGCGGGGGTGATCAGCATGACCCAGTCGGTTGCCGCCGGCTTCGCTAGCGAGAACGTCAGGGTGTTCGCGGTCTGTCCCTGGCTCACCGATACTCCCATGGTCGATCGCCTGACTCACCACCAAGCCGAAGCCAAGAACCGACTGGCCGGGATGAACCCCAGCGGCATGGCGGCGACGCCCGAGGACGTCGCCAACGTGGTTCTGGCCATGTTCTCCGGCGATCCGGGCTTCCAGTCGGGCGACGCCGTCCTGGTCGACCACGGGGGCTCCACCCAGAAGATCCACCCGATGTCGGCGTGAACGGCGAATCACCTCCCCGGCAAGGCGATGAGGTCAAGCTGCGAAATGGCTTCGTTCGCGCACTGCGCCGACTCGTTTTTGTCTCTCTAACATATTCCATGGTTGTATCTTAAGTCTCGTCTTGATTCGGGTTCGTTCGCGCTGAATCGAATTCGCTTCCGAGGCAGGCCTGGATCCTTGCAGTCATACGGTTCGCGTCGAGCGCACGTTCTCACCATCCCTATACGATCACGTCCAGAGGCCGCGAAGTTTCATGAATCGGCCAGAAATTTTGCGGGGGCTGGGTCTCGTCGCCTAGTCCTCGCGCTTGGCCGCCCCGGGGAGGGGAACTCCGCAATCGAGCTTTTTGTGACCGTCTGTTCAGAGGTGCGGCTCCTGGAACGAAAGACACAGCATGATCCGACATCGGGACCAGGTCCCACGTCAAGTCCGCCCGGTACATCTGAGTGACGAGATTTTGATTGAGGGGTGTCTCCGCCTCGTGGCGAAAATGAAAGCGTGATGCAATAGCTTGGCTGTCGAGGATGGCGATCATGCCGACCAATCGCCCCGTCGTGTTCCTTGCGTTTGCCGATGCGAGAAGCGACCTGTCCTCATTGAAAGTCGAGGGATGGTCGCTCAAGGACCAGTTCGACGAGCTGAAACAGCGGGGGGTGATCGCCGACGTCGTGGTCGAAGAGAAGGCCTCGCTCGAGCGCATCTACTCCGTCTTTCTGAAGCATCGCGACCGCATCGCGCTCTTCCATTTCGGGGGTCACGCCGACGGGGACCGCCTGCTCTTGCAGTCGGCCTTCGAGCCGCGCCCGGCCTATGCCGAAGGGCTCGCCACGCTCCTGGGGCAACAGCGCGGACTGAAGCTGGTCTTCCTCAACGGCTGTTCGACGCGCCCGCAGGTGAAGCGATTGCTCGACGCGGGGGTGCCCGCCGTGATCGCCACGGCCCGGCCGATCGACGATCATGTGGCCACCGAGTTCGCGGTGGCCTTCTACCAGGCTCTGACCACAGGCTACAGCGGCGAGAACCGGAAGATCACCGGCGGTTGCAGTCTGGCCATGGCCTTCGCCCAGGCCGAGGGGTTGAGCAAAGCAGCGCGCGGAGGAAAGCCCCGCGACCTCGTCGCCGCGACACCCAGCCACGAGGAAGTCACGGACGACGACGGTTTCCCGTGGGTAGTGCAGTATCGCAAGGGGTCCGAGCACGTCGAGCGCTGGAACCTCTTCGAGGACGATCCCTTGTTCGGCCTGCCCGACCTGCCCGCCGACATCGGCTGGCCCGTCGAGCCGTATCGCAACCTGGAGTACTTTCAGCGCGACCACGCCCGCATCTTCTTCGGCCGCGGTCGGGCGATTCGCGAGCTGTACGACCTGCTCACCTTTCCGGCCGAATCGGCCGAGTCCCGGCTCATCTTCTATTACGGCCAGACCGGCGTGGGGAAGACCTCGGTGCTGGCGGCGGGCTTGCTGCCGCGGGTGGAGACCTTGTTCGCGACCCGCTATTGCCGCCGATCCGCTCAGGACGGGCTGCTGGGCACGCTACGGGCCGAGCTGGCTCCCGGCGCCGAGCCGTTCGATCTCGGGGCGGCCTGGCTGGAAATCGAGGACAAGGCCAAGCGCCCGCTCCTGATCGTGCTCGACCAGGCCGAAGAGGCCTTCACCCGGCCTCGGGCCGATTCGCGGCCCAAGGACGAGGTCCGCGCGCTGTTCGAGGCCGTGCATGAGGCCTTCGCCCCCACCCGCACCGAGCGGCCGCAGGGCCGGCTGATCCTCAGCTTCCGCAAGGAGTGGCTCGCCGAGTTCAACGAGATCCGCAAGGCGTCGAATCTCGACATCAAGCCCAAGATGCTCGACCCGCTGGATCGTCCCGGGGTGGTCGAGGCGATCGAAGGGCCGGCGGACCATTTCGGTCTGGTCATCAACCCCGATCGCAACAGTGTCGAACCGGGTGAGACGACCCTGGCCGAATTCATGAGCGACGGCCTGTTCGACACGTTGGCGAACCCCCAGACCGAGCAGGAATCGCCGATCGCCCCCACGCTGCAGATCTTGCTGACCCGGATGTGGAAGGAGGCCAACGACCCGAAGCGGCTGCGGGGCCGGCCCACCTTCGATCGCGCCTTGTACCAGGATCTGAAGGGGAAGGGCTTCAAGCTCGACGAGGTGATCCAGGAGCAGTTCGACAAGATCACGGAGGTCACGGATCTGCGTCAGGCGGTCGAGAAGGGGCTGCTGCTCGACCTGCTCGAGTTCTTCACCACCCACGAGGGGACGGCCGACACGCACACTCGTCAGCAGATCCACGACCGATACCGGCTCCAACCGCCGGAGCGGCTCGATGCCCTGCTCGAAGCCTGCCAGAACCGCTACCTGCTGGCTCACGTGGGGGTGGGCGAGGATGGCACCGCGGCCTACCGTCTGACCCACGACACGCTGGCGCCGCTGCTCCGCGAGCGGTTTCGAGTCTCCCCCGACGTGGCCCAGCGTGCCCGCCACGTGCTGGAGGGGCGGGCGGCGACCTGGAAAGGCCAGCCCACCGACCCGGTGCTGGATCGCGTGGACCTGGAGTCCGTCGAGGAGGGCCTCCCCTGGATGCGCGCCCTGGAGAAAGACGAGCCGGGCCTGCTCGAAGCCAGCCGCCGGGCCGAGGAACGCCGCGTAGCCGAGGAAGAAGAGCGGCAGCGTCAGCTCCGCGAGGCGCGGGAACGAGAGGAACAGGAGCGGCTCGCCAAGGAACACGAGACCAAGTTGCGGTTAAAGGAGCAGCAGGAAGCGAACCGGCGGCTGCGACAACGTGCTTATGTGTTGCTCGCTGCGCTGGCTGCGACGATTATCTTCGCCGGGCTGGCCGTCTGGCAGTGGGGTGAGAGCAAGAAATCGGCCGCCAAGGCGACCGCTCAGACTGTGATCGCGCAGGAACAGACCAAGAAAGCCAAAGAATCGGCCAAAGAAGCCGAGGCCCAGACCAAGATCGCGCGGGAACAGGCCGGGATCGCGGAATCTCGTCGCCTGGCGGTGTTGTCGGATGCGGTGGGGCCGGAACGGCTGGACCTGGCGATGCTGCTGGCCTTGGAAGCCATGAAGCAGGGAGACACCCTCGAAGCTCGGGGGAGCCTGCAACGCGCTCTCGACGCGTGTCCGGAAGTCGTTCGCTTCCTCCACGTCCCCGAGGGCTTTGTCAGTATGCGTGGCCTTCGGGCCGGAGGGCCAGCTCGCCGCGGGATATGGCGGCGGCGACAGTGGCGGCGGCGTGGTGCTCTTCGACGCCCGGGGCGAGCGGCTCCGACCCACGCCGCTGGAGGTGGTCAAGGAGGGCCGGGTCGAGAGCGTGGCCTTCGGGCCGGAGGGCCAGCTCGCCGCGGGATATAACGGCCTCTACGCCAACAGCGTCGGCGGCGTGGTGCTCTTCGACGCCCGGGGCGAGCGGCTCCGACCCGAGCCGCTGGAGGTCAAGGAGGGCTCTGTCACGAGCGTGGCCTTCGGGCCGGAGGGCCGGATCGCCGTGGGATGTTTCGGTCGGCGGCGTGGTGCTCTTCGACGCCCGTGGCGAGCGGCTTCGACCCACCCCGCTGGCGGTCAAGGATAGCATGGTCAAGAGCGTGGCCTTCGGGCCGGAGGGCCAGCTCGCCGCGGGATATGGCTTCAGCCTCGTCAGCGGCCGTGGCGGCGGTGTAGTGCTCTTCAACGCTCGCGGCGAGCGGCTCCGACCCACGCCGCTGGAAGTCAAGGAGGGCTCTGTCACGAGCGTGGCCTTCGGGCCGGAGGGCCAGCTCGCCGCGGGATATGGCAACATCGGCGGCAGCGGCGGCGGCGTGGTGCTCTTCGACGCCCGGGGCGAGCGGCTCCGACCCGACGCCGCTGGTGGTCAAGGAGGGCTATGTCACGAGCCTGGCCTTCGGGCCGGAGGGTCAGCTCGCCGCGGGATGTGGCGGCGGCGTGGTGCTCTTCGACGCCCGGGGCGAGCGGCTCCGACCCGAGCCGCTGCTGGTCAAGCTGGTCAAGGTGTGGGGGGTCTCGAGCGTGGCCTTCGGGCCGGAGGGCCAGATCGCCGTGGGATGTTTCGATCGGCGGCGTGGTGCTCCTCGACGCCCGTGGCGAGCGGCTCCGACGCGAGCGGCTCCGACCCGAGCCGCTGCTGGTCAAGGAGGGCTCTGTCACGAGCCTGGCCTTCGGGCCGGAGGGCCAGCTCGCCGTGGGATGTTCCGATGGCGGCGTGGTGCTCTTCGACGCCCGCGGCGAGCGGCTCCGACCCACGCCGCTGGCGGTCAAGGAGGGCCGGGTCACGAGCGTGGCCTTCGGGCCAGAGGGCACAGCTCGCCGCGGGATATGGCGGCGGCGACAGTGGCAGCGGCGTGGTGCTCTTCGACGCCCAGGGCGAGCGGCTCCGACCCGACGCCGCTGGAGGTGGTCAAGGAGGGCGGGTCACGAGCGTGGCCTTCGGGCCGGAGGGCCAGATCGCTGCGGGATATGGCGTCGGCAGCGGCGGCGTGGTACTCTTCGACGCCCGTGGCGAGCGGCTCCGACCCGCGCCGCTGGGGGTCAAGGAGGGCCGGGTCACGAGCGTGGCCTTCGGGCCGGAGGGCCAGATCGCCGCGGGATATGGCGACATCGGCGGCCTCGGCGTCGGCGGCGTGGTGCTCTTCGACGCCCAGGGCGAGCGGCTCCGACCCGAGCCGCTGGATGGTCAAGGAGGGCCGGGTCACGAGCGTGGCCTTCGGGCCGGAGGGCACGCTCGCCGCGGGATATGGCAACATCGGCGGCAGTCGGCGGCGGCGTGGTGCTCTTCGACGCCCGGGGCGAGCGGCTCCGATCCGCGTCGCTGGAGGTCAGGGAGGGCCATGTCACGAGCGTGGCCTTCGGGCCGGAGGGCAGGATCGCCGCGGGTTATGGCTTATGGCGGCAGCGGTGTGGTGCTTTTCGACGCCCAGGGCGAGCGGCTCCGACCCACGCCGCTGGAGGTCAAGGAGGGCGCTGTCTCGAGCGTGGCCTTCGGGCCGGAGGGCACGCTCGCCGCGGGATATGGCGGCAGCCGCGGCGGCGGCGTGGTGCTCTTCGACGTCGATCCCGCCTCGTGGCTGCGGAAGGTGGGGCAGACGGCCAACCGTAACTTCACGCGGCGCGAGTGGACGCGGTTCTTCCCCAAGACCCCTTACCGCCGCACGATCCGATCTCTGCCCTGGCCGCATGATCTCCCCGAGGCTGAACGGAAGCAGGCCGAGGCGTTCGAGAAGGAACACCCCGAGGGGAGCGACGCGTCATGAGCCTGCCCCTTCGCATCCCGAGCCTCGACGGTGGCGGCATCATGGGGGCGTCTGCCGCCTCGGCCCGGGCAACCGTGGTGCGGGAGACGGATCGGAGGATCGTCGAGCACGACGACCTAATGAGTCGTCGAAATGCGGTGGCCCCACCGGAGCCCATCGATTTCTGCCACGATCATTTCGGCTTCCCCTCGATTCGAACCTGCACCTTGGCGGAGGCCCACTCCCGGCCGGGCCTGGTGACGGTGGAGGCGTCTCGGCTCGGCGGCCGATCCGCACTCACGGCATCCAGCAGTTGCTCCAGGGGATCCCTCTCGGTGCCGCGTTCTTGGCCTGCCGCCGATGGCATGCTTCGGATCGGCTGATCGAGCCGAGGAAGCGTCAACTGGACGGAAGCTTGTCGGCTTGACCGTCGCCAGCACCTTGAGCGTATCCACACCGCTGGCATACCCCTCGGGCAAGCTGGCCTTCAGGGGGATGACGAGCGGCTCACCGCCGGGGTCCAGCTCCTCGAAATCCGAGTCGGGAGGATACGCCTGGGCGATCCCCCAGGCCGGCTGGAGGTCGAGAACGGTGACGTTCACCGGCTGTGAGGACCGATTGATAATGCGGAGGCAGACCCACTGGCCGGGCCGGATGGTCGGAACCGGATCCTGGAACGGCTGAGGTTCCGGCCAGGGATATTCGTCTGCCTTGAAGTCATCGGGAAGCGCCAGGATCTCGACCCCCAGCTTCTTCTGGAGGGTGGTGCCTGGGGCGTTGTTCTCGAGCTCGAGCACGGCCTGGTACTTCGCCAGGTGAACGAGCCGGCACACGAGGGCCTGGGGCGATTGTTCGTCGGCGACTGCCAGCGGGGGATGGAGGCGGATCGGCTCGTAGTCGGGCGTGCAGATCTCATAATGGGCGCCGTCCTCGCTGAGCCGGACGACGAAGGAGGCGGACTGCTCGGGAGCCTCGACGAGTTCGACCCAGCCGTTGCCCGGCAGTGCCTTCTTGATCGCCAGCAGGGCGGTGTCATCGTCAGTCAGCGGCTTCAGGTCGCGCCGAACGAGACGAAGGTTGCGGACCAAGGCCTGGGTGGCTGCTCCCACAAGAGCGGCCTGGTCTCCCGGCTCGGGTGCCCTGGCCTCGAACTGCTCGACGATCTCGGCTTCGGACTCGCTGTCCCGGACCTTGGTCAGCCGCACCCAGGCCTTGCGCGTGTCGAGCTGGCTCAAGTCGGTCTCGGTCCTGGGGTAGATCACGAACTCGGCTCCCTTCGCCAGACCGGCGGAGAGCCCGGCGGACAGGGTGAGTTGCTTTTGCGCCGAGGTTCACGGCAGCCACCGGTATCGTGAACGCCGGCTCGATCCGCAGGTCTTGAAACGCGACCCGCCCAGGATCGCCGATCAGGACCGAAGTCTGAGCAGGAAAGGTCTCGTGGATCTTGGCAACAATTCGATCGTGGATCATCTGGAACGTCGGTGCAGGGCCCTGTTGCTTCAAGGTGTCGAGCAGCCAGTAGGTCAGAGCACCGTTGCGCTGCCTGCCGTCGAAGGCATACTCGTTGGCAAATTCCGACGGGCGGCAGGCTGCCAGCAGGACGTACTCCGCTGGACGCAAGGCGCTCGTGAGACTGCGTGTGGCATTCGGTCCCGCTTGCGCTTCCCAGGCTGACCGGAGTTCCTCAGGGTTGCCGACCAGGCTTTCCGAGGGGCGCTCGGTCCGGTCGATGAACGCGACGCCCCGAATCATCGAATCAGGGCCGCGCATGGCGCCACCGGAATGGCAGCTATCGAGCACCATCGTGACTCTCAGCCCCTTGGTGACCATGTCCTGAAGGAGCTTGGCCAGTTCCACGTCCCGTAGGTAGCGAGCCGTGGAGTTGCCGATGTCGACCGGGACGAGGGCCTCGTCGATGCCGTGGTCTCCCTTGACCTGGGGGAGCAATGTCGTCGTGCGGCCCCCGTGGCCGGAGTAATGGACATAGACGTGATCGCCCGGATTTGCCTTCTGCGTTAGATCCTTGAAAGCCGCGATGATGTTCTCGTAGGTTGGCCGCCTCTCCGGCGGCTCGGGAGGCGCACCCGTCCCCACATTGGTCGAGGTTAACTTGATCAATCGGTCTTCCTTCAGGAGGAGCCGGTCGCGAAGGAAGTCTTCGACGAGCTGAACATCGCGGACGCACCCTCCCAGGTTGGGATAGGATCCCTCCGGCAAGCGATTGGGCAAGTAGCAGTCCGCCGCGATGAGCAAGGCATGGAGCGCGGACCGGTCATCGTGTTTCGAAGCCATGGTAGTTCCTCCAGTTGACTCCACTCTGATTCTTTCGGGTTCTCACCTTTCCCTCGAGGTGTAACCTTCCTGACCCGCCCTGATCTCACACGGAACCACCTGCGATCGTTTGCTGCATAGCTGGCTCGATTCTAACCTGCCGGCACAGGGCCGTTCGACTGGCCAGGAGTGGCGGGCGGATTCTTGCCCACTCCGATCAAGTTCGCGGGCCCAAACATTCGGCTCTCATCTCATCGCCGACCAGCCTGATCCTCAGACACACCTGATCCAGCCATGCGTTGGGTCCCTGCCGGATGAACCCCAGATCGAGACAGAGTCGCTGAGCAGGCAAACGGCACTGACAGGTTGATCTGGTTTCGATGACCCGCCATCCTGGAAAGCATGTTCCAGGCTCCCTTCTGGACCGAGATCTCGTCGCACCCTCACGAGGCGACCATGACGATGCTTCAGCGTACCTTGAGTTGGTTGGTTCTTTCGGCGACGGCCGTTGTGCCGGCGATCGCCGGCGGGCGGGCTGGGGCAGCCGATGCAGCCGAGGACGACGACGCGGCCGCGGCGGCAAAGGCCGACGAGTGGCTCAAGGCGATGACCCTCGACGAGAAGATCGGCCAGATGACCCAGGCCGATCTCAAGGCCGTCAAGGACAAGGCCGATGTCGCGCGGTACGCGCTCGGCTCGATTCTCAGCGGGGGCGATTCCGACCCTGGAGACATCTCGGCGCAGGGCTGGGCCCGAACCCACGACGAGCTTCAATCATGGGCGCTCAAGAGCCGGCTCAAGATCCCGATCATTTACGGGATCGACGCGGTTCACGGGCATAACAATGTGGACGGGGCGGTCGTCTTCCCCCACAACGTCGGCCTGGGGGCGACGCGTGACGCGGGGCTCGTCGAGAAGGCCGGCCGGATCACGGCCCTGGAGCTGGCCGGAACGGGAATTCGCTGGGCTTTCGCCCCCTGCCTGGCAGTCGCCCGTGACGAGCGGTGGGGCCGCACCTACGAGAGCTTCGGCGAGAACCCCGAGCTTGCCGAAGTCCTGGGTGCCGCGGCGATCCGTGGGCTCCAGGGGCCCAGCCTCGCCGCCGCCACTTCGGCCCTCGCCTGCGCCAAGCACTACATGGGCGACGGCGGAACGACCGGCGGCGTTGACCAGGGCAATACCGAGTGCGACGAGGCGACACTCCGAAAGATTCACCTGCCGGGTTACATCACGGCCATCAAGGCCGGCATCGGATCGGTCATGGCCTCGTACAGTAGCTGGAACGGCAAGAAGATGCACGGCAACCATCATCTTCTGACCGAGCTGCTCAAGAAGGAGCTGGGATTCCGCGGGTTCATCGTCTCCGACTGGGCGGCCATCGATCAGCTCTCCAGCGACTACAAGGCGGCCATCGAGATCTCGATCAACGCCGGCATCGACATGGTCATGATCCCCAATGGCCCGGGGCAAAAGAACAGCTACGTGGATTTCATCACGCTGCTCAAGGAGCTGGTGAACGAGGGGAAGGTTCCCCAGTCGCGGATCGACGATGCAGCCCGGCGCATCCTGCTCGTGAAGGCTCGGATGCACCTGGCCGATCATCCCTTCTCCGACCCGGCCTTGACCTCGGCGGTCGGCTCGGCCGAGCACCGGGAGGCCGCCCGCGAGTGCGTGCGGAAATCGCTCGTGCTGCTCAAGAACGATAAGCATGCGCTGCCGCTGTCGAAGCAGGTCAAGCGGCTCGTTGTCGCCGGTCCCGCGGCCGATGATCTGGGCATCCAGTGTGGCGGCTGGACCATTGCCTGGCAGGGCAAGACGGGCCAGGTGACCCGCGGCGGGACGACCATCCTCGCCGCCATCCGCCAGACCGTTGGGCCCGACACGGCGATCAGCCAGTCCATCGACGGCTCCGGCGCCTCGGGGGCCGACGCGGTCCTGGTCGTGATTGGCGAGCGGCCGTATGCCGAGATGAGGGGCGACCGCAAGGAGCTGAGCCTTCCCGCGAACGACCTGGCTGTCCTCCAGAAAGCCAGGGAGGCCGGCGTTCCGGTCGTGACCATCGTCCTTTCCGGCCGGCCCGTCCTGCTCGGCCCCGTGCTCGAGTCCAGCGACGCCGTCATCGCCGCCTGGCTCCCCGGCACCGAGGGCCAAGGCGTCGCCGACGTCCTCTTCGGCGATTTCAAACCCGCCGGCAAGCTCCCCCACACCTGGCCGCGTTCCATGGACCAGGTGCCCTGCAATGCGGGCGACGACAATTCGAAGGAGCCGCTGTTTCCGTATGGATTCGGGCTGACGTACTGACGTCGGCACCTATCGCGGTTGCGTGAGTGAGTCGGAGAGAACTATTTGGGCTTGGGCTGGTCTTTCGCGTTCGGGGCTGGTTCTGGCTTCGGTTCGTGATACGGCTTCCCCGCTTCGTAAAGCTTCAGCCGCGCCTTGACCTGCTCCAGCACCGGGGCCTGAAATGCCTCGGGGTGCTCAAGGGCTTTCTTCTGCCACTTCACGGCGTCGGCGAACTGCCCGGCCTCGGCGCAGGCTGCGGCCAGTGTGTCGAAGGAATTGGGATCCTTCCAGTCAGTAAGTTCGCAGAGCTTCGTGGCGACCTCGACGGCCCGCTTGCCATCGCGGACGGGAGGGTCCCAGCAGGTCGCCAGCAGCCAGGCCAGCGAGTTAAGCGACTCAACGGACTTCGGTCCTTCCTTCACGGCCTCCTCGAGACTCTGGCGGGCTTCCTTCAGTTCTCCGGCGCCTGTCTGGGCGGTCGCGAGCATCTGCCAGGTGATCGAGAAATCCCATTGAAACGGCTGGTCGTTTCCGGCCAGACGGTGCGCCTCCCGCGCGTGATCGATGGCTTGCCGGGCATAGCTCGCGGCAGCCCTCCAGTCCCTGGATCGCGCACAGAGCTGGCTCAGAGTCTCGCAGTCGCTCAGCGACCTTACGTAGCGCCGGGGCACTCCCGGGCAGCATCCGGCCGAGCTGCGTATCGACCTCCAGCGACTTTTCGTACCAGTTCCGGGCCCGATCCAGATCGCCGATCTGCTCGCAAGCTCGAGCCAATTCGGAATAGGAGTAGGACAGGTCGCTCTTCGCCTGCGCGTCGTTGGGGTCGGCCTTGGCCAACGCCTCGCTCAGCTCCAGGCTCTTCTGGTAAGACTGCAGGGCCTTGTCTGTCGCGCCCAGCTGCAGGTGCACGTCGCCGAGCCTGTTGTACGAGACGGACAGGTCGCGCTTCGCCTGCGCGTCGTTGGGGTCGGCCTTGGCCAACGCCTCGCGCAGCTCCAGGCTCTTCTGGTAAGACTGCAGGGCCTTGTCTGTCGCGCCCAGCTGCAGGTGCACGTCGCCGAGCTTCTCATACGAGACGGACAGGTCGCGCTTCGCCTGCGCGTCGTTGGGGTCGGCCTTGGCCAACGCCTCGCTCAGCTCCAGGCCCTTCTGGTAGAACTGCAGGGCCTTGTCTGTCGCGCCCAGCTTCAGGTGCACGTCGCCGAGCTTCTCATACGAGACGGACAGGTCGCGCTTCGCCTGCGCGTCGTTGGGGTCGGCCTTGGCCAACGCCTCGCTCAGCTCTAGGTCCCTTCTGGTAGTACTCGCAGGGCTTTGTCTGTCGCGCCCAGCTTCAGGTGCACGTTGCCGAGCTTGTCGTACGAGATGGACAGGTCGCGCTTCGCCTGCGCGTCGTTGGGGTCGGCCTTGGCCAACGCCTCGCTCAGCTCCAGGCTCTTCTGGTAGTACTCGCAGGGCCTTTGTCTGTCGCGCCCAGCTTCAGGTGCACGTCGCCGAGCTTGTTGTACGAGACGGACAGGTCGCGCTTCGCCTGCGCGTCGTTGGGGTCGGCCTTGGCCAACGCCTCGCTCAGCTCCAGGCCCTTCTGGTAAGACTGCAGGGCCTTGTCTGTCGCGCCCAGCTGCAGGTGCACGTCGCCGAGCTTGTTGTACGAGACGGACAGGTCGCGCTTCGCCTGCGCGTTGTTGGGGTCGGCCTTGGCCAACGCCTCCCGGATCGCCAGGGCCCGCGCGTGCAATCGAAGGGCAGCCTGCGCCGCACCGCTCCCACGGGGGTCGTTCGGAACGCTTGGTTGCTTCGCGTTCCTGTCAGAGGATGCCTCGCCGAACTGAAGGACCAGGTCCCCCATCTTCGTGAGTGCGACCGCCGTGTTCCGGTCGACGGCTGTTTTCTTGACGAATTCTCCCGACAGCCGCTCCAGACGCTCCAGCGCCGTGCTGAGCAGGCGGCGCCGGACCTCGCTGCCCGCCGGGAGGCGGCTCAAGCCATCCTGGATGTCGAAGATGACCGAATTAAGGGTGCTCAGCGCCAGCTCGGCCTGCTGGCGTGCCATGTCGGCACTTTGCTTGGCGCGGTTCTCGTTTTCGACGGCCCGTTTCTTTTCTCGGATCGCCTGCTGCTCATTCTCGACGGCGGTTTTGCGAGCCTCGTCCGCTGCTTGCTTGTTCGTCTCTGCCCGCTGCCACTCCCTGAAGGCGATCGCACCAAGGCCGCCGACCACCACGAGCGCGGCGACGGCGGCGGCCAGGGCGATGCGCAGGCGGTACATCCGCAGCGCGGCCCGCTCGGCGCGCTGGCGGGCCTGGCGGTCGGTCACCCGCTTGGGAAGCGTCTGGAGGCGCTCGACCAGTTGCGCCACGCTCGCCAGCCGCGCGGAGGGGTCGCCGTCCACGCAGTCGCCGATGTCCTCGCGGAGCAGGCGGAGGACCAGCCCACCGGAGGAATGATCGGCGGCCGGCGGCCGGGCCCGCGCCGCATCGAGATGGCGCTCCCAGCCGATCCCCAGCGTCTGCGCAAGGTTGCCGACGAGTACCTGGTAGAGCAACACCCCCAGCGCGTAGACGTCGCCCTGGACGGTGGCCGTCCGGCCCAGGCTGGCCTCGGGCGGCTGGTACATCCGCGTCCCGGTCTGGCTGGAGCCCGGGTCCAGGAGCGACTGGGTGAAGCCCGCGACCGTGATCCCCCGCTGCTCCAGTTGCGAGCGGTCGGCGACGAGCCCCGATGCCGAAGTCGGCGAGCATCGGGTGCCAGGCGCCGTCGGACCCCTGCCGCATGAAGATGTTGCTGGGCTTGATGTCCTTGTGGATGATGCCCACCGAATGGGCCGCCGCGACGGCGGCGGCGATCTCCGTCACCAGCCGCACCCGCTGCCCGAGATCCAGCGACGCAAGGCGGCCGTCTCTCTCGGCCCAGTCGCCGAGGTTGCCCCCTTCCACATACTCGCTTTCGAGAAAAAACGGCGCCTCGTCCAGCTCCACCTCGAGCAGCCCGGCGATGTCCGCGCGGTCGCCGAGAGCCTTGATGAGCAGCCGGCCGAGCGTCAGCTCGCGCTTGAACGAGCTGAGCCGGCTGGCATCGAAGCAGAACTTGAAGACCCGAAGCCGGCGCGTTCGCTCGTGCCGCGCGACCCAGACCTCGCCAAACCCTCCCTCGCCCAGCTTCCGCTCGATGAACCAGCCCGGCCGGCGCGGGATCTCCTGCCCGCAGCCCGGGCCGCCATCCCTGCATCTTCTCCTGCTCGGCCGAGTCGGCCCGCCGCGCCAGCGCCGAGTCCCTGGGCGCTGCCAGCGGTGCCTGGCCCTCCTCGCCCACCTCGTACACTTCGAGCGATTCCTCCGAGCCGGTCATCAGGTACCGCCCGTGCGAGCGCCACCGCAACTCGCCCGCGGCGCCGTCGCCCGAGGGCGGAGCCTTGAGGACGTTCTCGCGCGCGATGTCGAACGCGGCGCGAGTCAGCAGCGTCTGGCCCGCCACGGCCAGACGGGTGACCTGCCGGCACTCGTCCATCGCCTGGGTGACCTGGAGCATGCGCGACTCGTCGACCCCGCCGAACCGGACGACCTGGCCGACGTGGACCCCAAGCCGGAGCCCCGGCGCCGGGCCTTGCCAATCGTGCTCCCGCACCGCCTGGTGCAAGGCGATCGCCGCGGTCACGGCGGCATCGGCCGTCTCGAAGCTGAGCTCGTACTCCGTCGGCGTCTCCGCCTGCACCGCGCCGCCCCAGCGCTTCACCACACCCTGCAGCAGATCCTGAAAGGGTTGAACAACGTCGCGGACCCAGGCCATCTCGCCCCGCCGCTCGCGGTCGGATTCCATGCCCACCAGCTCGGCCAGAAGCAGCACGGCCAGCCGGGTCGTCACTTCCCGCGCCAGCGAGTCCGGGTCGAACCGCATCACCCGGACCTGCGCCGACAGGTCGTCGAGCGAGCGGAACGGCATCCAGAGGCGGTCGGCGGCGGCGACTTGCTTCAGGTGCTCGCGCTGCAACGCGCGGAGCTCGTCGGGCTCGTCGTCGGGGCAATCCAGGCGGCACTCGTCGGTGGCGATGAAGACGAAGACAGGCTTGCCCAGCTCGACGGCGATCTCGTGCTCGAGCTGGGTGTAGGACCGCCTCGGCTCGTCGTCGGCCCGGTTGAGCGGCTCATGGCCGTAGCATCGGCCGATCAGGCAAATCACCGCGTCGCACTTGCCGATTTCCCCACGAAGCTTTTCGGCCACCGTGCGGTAATCGGGCGCGAAGTGGTCCTGGACAATTGGCAACACGTTGAGCGTCACCAGAATGTCGGAGACCGCTTTGCGGAAGGACCCGAGATCGCGAGTGGTTGCGCTGATGAAGACCCGTGCAACGCTGGACATGACGAAACCTCCCGATCAATCTACGTCGGGGCCAGTCGCGCCTCGATCTGGGGCGGCCGATCTGCTGTCCTCACCGGCGCGGAGGTCCAGCAACCTCGATTCTAACTCGCGGGAAACCACATGCAATCCACAAAGGCATCTTGAAACCGTGGATTGGCCGCCAGCTCGACGTGCCATTGTCCTCGCCGTAACGTTCGATCGATCAGGAGGATGCACATGACCCTGCAGCCCTCACCAGTGCTCGGACAAACTCGGGACTCGTTCCGCAACAACCGCCGACGAACCTCGCCCCGGCCTCGATCAATGCGCCAAGGTGGCTGGCAAACACGTCCGGAGCCATGGTGTAGACAGCCTGGCCGGCCGCAAGCGAGGGCATTCCCGCGTTGGGCTTGATCCAGACGGGCAGCCCGGAAGACTCCTTGAGCCTGCGGCAGATCGGTGGGAAGAGTTCGGGGCCCGCTCCGCAATTGGCCCCGACGGCGTCGGCACCCACTTCGGCCATGGCGCGGCCGGCCGCCTCGGGAGTGGCTCCCATCATCGTCCGGTCCTTGTTCTTGCCGCTGTCGAACGCGAAGGACACAAGGATCGGTAGCCCAAGCGGCTTCGCCGCCCGCACGGCAAGGCGCGCCTCCTCCACATCGCTGAAGGTCTCGAAGAGCAGCGCGTCGGCGCCTCCAGCGGCCAGGGCCTCCGCCTGGAGCTCGAACGCATCGATCACGGTCCGCTCATCGATCTCGCCGGTCGCCAGGACCTTTCCGGTCGGGCCCATGGATGCGAAGACACGGATCTTCGCGCCCGCCGCCTTCCTCGACAGCTCCGCCCCCCGGCGGTTGATCTCCGCGGCCCGGTCGGCCTCCCCGTGCGCCGCCAGCGCCACCGGATTGCTCCGGAACGTGTTGGTCAGGATGACCTGGCTTCCGGCGTCGACATAGGCCTGGGCCACCGCCTCGACGTCCCCCGGACGAGTCAGGTTCCAGACATCGGCGGGCTGCCCCAGCGCGAGCCCGCGCTTCTGGAACTCGGTACCCCAGGCGCCGTCCGCGATGACGAGACCGGCACCAAAGAGTGACAACAGCCGGCTCAAGATTCCCTCGCTTTCCAGAACTGCTCGATCTCTTCGAGGGTCCGCCCCTTGGTCTCGGGAGCGAACCGCCAGACGATCCAGATCAAAAGTGCGTTGAGGTCCGCGTAGATGCAGAATGTTCCCGAATGTTCCCGGTTGAAGTTGATGAAACGCCACATCCAACCATCTTGCGTTGCGACCCTGGGCGCATCCAGCGTCCTTCTCTCCAGTTTCTCTGTCGCCTTCGTGTATGTCGATCGGTTCGAAGGGTAGAATCTCTAGTGTGGAATTTCTTATACTGCCATCGAAGGTTCTTGACTCGCCCGGGATCCATTGCGGGCGCCCCCAGAAGAGGTTCAAGGGAGTGATTGACGAGCTTCTCAGTCGCCGTGGCGAGTTTCGCACGGGAAGGCAGATCCAACTGGCTGACGGCCAGTGGTGGACATTCCCGCGCCTGGGGACGGCGCGGGAATTGATGTCGAGGAGAGGGGCGAATATCAGGGGTTGATCCGGGCGGTTCTTGAGGCTGAGGATGGGAGTGAGCGGCTTCTGGCTGAGCTGGCTCTGGCGATTCACCTGATCGGGGTCAACTACAAGCTGAGCCCTGAAAACCTCGCGTTCCTGTTGACTTTCCCTCGCGGATCGAAGGAGCTTGCTGAGTCGCAACGTGCGTTTGCGGAACTGGCCCGAGAACACATCCAATCCGAGATGAACACCCGAGGACGGACCCTCGCGACAGGAGCACCGATCCAGGGAGGAACCCGGCACATACGCCCTTTGGCCTGGCTCCGGAGTGTCTGGAGGAGGCGCTCTCCCAGTTCACGCAGCTCACGGAACGCTCAAACCGTGCCTTGAGCGATCGCCCCACACCGCGATGGCGACCGCGGTCGGAGCCGCGAAGCCGAACAAGGCCGGGATGCCTCGGTCTCGCTCGGCCAACGGCACATTGACGGTAACACGCTGACACACCCTTATCCGGCGATTTCACAGTGCTCAACCTTATGCGCCGCGGCTATGAGGCCCGCGTCGCGAACCTCGGCCTTGGCGCCAATCTTCTCCCCGCCTTGAGGCCACCTGAAACAACGAAGCTTACCAAGAGGTTTGCGATCAGGTCTCCTCCGACACCCGACCCGAGGCTTGCCGATCGTGCTCGACCTACTCGGGAACCTTCTGAAGGATTGAGGAGTGCTCGGAAATCTGTCCCCTGCACGCGGACCAGCCAGGGGAGCGGCGTCCATTCGAAGGGGGAGAGAGTGTCCCAGCCGAAAAAGCCATTTCGCGTCCGCTCATGGCGTGCAAACCTTGCGACCGTTTCTGAATAAGCTGGTGCTCGACCCCCGTGAGCACAGGGGCGCGAATGGCCCTTGCCGGGCCTTGAGAACTGGTGGAAGCAACAGGAGAGCGCATGGACCTGACGAGATGAGGTTTTCTGCACGGTTCGCTGGCGGCCGAGGCCAGCCCGTTGGCGACTCCGCCACTGGGCCGAACCGCGGCCGGAGCGAACGATCGGATCCGCATCGCCATCGTGGGCGCGGGGGACCGCAGCCGGTTTCATCTTGAGGCCTTGCACAGGCTTACGGCGGAAAATGTGGAGATCGCCGCCCTGTGCGACTGCGACGAGACGGTGCTGCACACCAGGGCCGCCGCCTTCGAGCAGCTCTCCGGGCGTAAGGTGCGAACCGAGACCGAACAGCGCCGGCTGCTCGACGACCCGTCCATCGACGCGGTCTCGTTCGCCACTCTCGACCACTGGCACGCGCTTCAGACAAGCTAGCGGAGGATCGGGAGGCTTCGAAGGTCGCGAGATGGCAGGCACAAAACACCCTCGACGAAGCCCGGAAGGAGGCCAGGGAAGTGGCGTCCAAAGCCAGGAGGGATGCCAAGGAGAAAAAGGAAAAAGCCGAGGCTGCGTTGAACTTGGCCACAACTTACGCCCAGATGATTAGACAAAGAGCAGAGCAGCGGGCGCAGGAGATCGCCGGAGAAGCTTACGAGGCTAGGGGCAAACTCAAGGATTACCAGGCTGCTGCTCAGGCATTACAGAACAGAATAGAGAAGTATGAAGGCGTTTACCCGGTTCCCCCCGAACATATTCTCGATGAGCTCGCCCAGGAGTTCGGCTTTAGTCAGTAGTTTCCAGGATTTACTGTACTAAGTCTATACAAACGATCATTGAAAGTGGCGAGAGTACATGTCTCAATCTTAGTGATTCGTAACTCAGGTTGGGTGCAAAGCCTGAATACGCAAAGCCTTACACCAATTTTGAGTAAGCAACATACGAATTTAAGTTGATGTTATTTCGTCGTTTCTGTAAATGTGGCTATGGTTATCTAACGCATGCGTAACGAGCGTGGTTTGACCGAAGTCTTCGACCTTACATGACTTGCGTTACTACAGTAAATCCTGGAAACTACTGTTTAGTAAAGCAGGTGAGAAACTCAAGCTCGCCAGGGAAAGGACCAAGCTCATGCGGCAGGATAGAGCGGCGGCGACCTGCGGCTATCCCGAAGGGTGGAAGAAAGACCATGCCCTAAAGTTCGTCCTCAGCACATTCGATGGGAGAGTTGACAGCATACTGTCGAGGGTGAAGTCTGGCAATCAGGGCAAGCTGATTCAGGAGATCAAGGACGCTTACGCCTTGGTCAACAAGGATGGGGAGGTTTACAAGAACGCCAGGATCCAGGAGGAGTATCTCGACTCACGACTTGAGGAGATCAAGTGGGCGGCGGCGGTGCAGAAGCTGAAGGAAAAGGCCAGGGAGGAGCAGAGGGCGATTAGGGAGCAGATCAGGGAGGAGGAGAGGGCCAAAAGAGAGATTGAGAAGGCAATCAAGCAGGCCGCCCTCGAGGAAGAGCTTGTAAACAAGGCTATTGAGAGAGTCAGGAAACAGGTCGAGGAGGCCAGCGAGGCGGAAAAGGCAAAGTTCGAGGCCCAGCTTATGGAGCTGAACGCCAAGTTGGCCGAGGCGGAGGAGAAGGCGAGGAGGGCGATCTCCCTAGCCCAGCAAACGAAGAAAGGCCACGTATACATAATATCGAACGTCGGTTCATTCGGAGAAGATGTCTATAAAATTGGGCTCACCCGGAGGCTCGATCCAATGGAAAGGGTCGGCGAGCTTGGCAATGCCAGCGTGCCTTTCCCCTTCGACGTGCACGCCATGATCGCCTCCGACGACGCCCCGACTCTCGAAACCGCGCTGCATAGGCGGTTTCTTGATAGGCAAATGGACAAGATCAACAGGCGGAAAGAGTTCTTCCGGATCGGCCTGACGGAACTCAGGAAGGTCACTGAAGAGTTGGGAATCGAGGCGTCCTGGACTCTAGCGGCCGAGGCAGGGCCGCCGCATCAAGATAGCGATCTGACGTAGCTTGGGGGAAGCTCGCCGGCGTACAACGGGGGGTCTTCACGAGGCTCTTCTGCCGGACCCCAATGGACGCGATCATGCCCAGCGACGGACCCACCACGTTCCACGACCACTTCCAGGACCTCACCGACCCCCGCGTCGAACGCACCCGCAAGCATCCCCTGATCAACATCGCCTTCATCGCCGTCTGCGCTGTCCTCTCCGGGGCCAACTCCTTCGCCGCCATCCACGAATTCGGTACCGACCGTAGGACGTGGCTGACCCGCTTCCTCGACATGACCAACGGTATCCCCTCCGAGGATACGTTCCGGCGCGTCCTGGCGCGGCTCGACCCGACCGCGTTCGAGACGGCTCTTTTGGGCTGGATGCAGGCGATGCAGGAGATCACCGGCCATCGCCTGGTCGCCATCGACGGCAAGACGCTGCGTGGCTCGTACAACAAGCGGGACGGCAAGGCGGCGATCCATATGGTCTCGGCCTGGGCCACCGAGAACAAGCTGTCGCTGGGGCAGGTCGTTGTGGACGAGAAGTCGAACGAGATCACGGCGATCCCCGCGTTGCTGGAGTTGCTGGAACTGTCCGGGGCGGTGGTGACGATCGACGCGATGGGCTGCCAGAAGGAGATCGCCGCGACGATTCGTGAACGCGGCGGCGACTATGTGCTGGCGGTCAAGCTGAACCAACCGACGCTGTATGAACAGGTCTGTAAGGCCGTCGATGAAGGCCTGGAGCAGGACGCCGCACAGATCGACGAGCATCAGACGGAGGAGATCGGGCACGGTCGTCAGGAGAGACGGACGTATGCGATCTTCCCGGCCCCGGAGGGTGTCGATCCGGAGGGCCTGTGGCAGAACCTCAGCGCCGTGGGGGTAACGTTCTCAGAGCGGACCGATTCGCGGGGAGGCACGAGCCTGGAGGGCCGGTATTACATCCTGAGCCGGCTGCTCACGGCGAAGGAGTTCGCCGGAGCGGTACGGGGCCACTGGGGGATCGAGAACCATCTGCACTGGCAGTTGGACGTGAGCTTCCGTGAGGACGACTGCCGCGTCCGCACGGGCCATGCAGCGGCGAACCTGAGTGTCATCCGGCGGTTTGCCCTCGGGCTCCTCAAGCGCGAGACGGATTGCCGACGCGGGATCGAGATCAAGCGGCTCAAGTGCGCGATGAGCGATGACTACCGGGAGAAAGTCCTGTTCGACACATGAGATAAGATGCTGTTTCCCTGGCGGCCGAGGCGAGCCAATACAGGGAAACGCTGGCTCTTGAGCAAGCCATGAAGACTGACGTGGATCTGAAGAGGAAGTGGATGGAGGAGCAGGCTACCCTCGATTTCGACGACGAATCGCTTGAGGAAGCGGATCAGGAACTGGAGGAGGTTGAGGCCTAACGAGTTCGACGGGGTGTAACTCGGTCGGGCGTGAAGGAAAAGCGGGATTCGTGGCGAATTCACTGGCCTTAACCCTGAGGTGCGGCTGCTATGTCATCACTCGATCTTCTGCAGGCGGAAGGAAACCGGTGTCGCAGGAAGAAAACCGGTGTCGGTGCATGGCTATAGGGGGACACAGCGTTCATTGATGAGCTACGTCCCGAAAAGATTTATGTCCCCCATTTCCGTTTGAGCTACGTCCTGAAAAGATGTATGTCCCTCATTTCCGTTCTATGTCCCCCTTTTCCGTTCCTGCTCGAGCCGATCGATCTCTACAGCGCCGAGACCGTCAACGAGGAGTTCCCCTGCTCGATTTCTGGCCGGAGCCGGGAGTTTACACCCTGCGCCTGGAGTGCACCGGCAAGAATCCTCATTCCAGCGGCCATTTTCAGGGCATCGAGTCGGTCCGTCTCTGCGAGCGCCGCCCCGCGTCGCCCTTTACGGCCACGACAGGAACAAGGATTGGAAGCAAAAGGCGGAGGTTTACCGCTGACTGATGGACTGCGGATCTCTCCGCGCGGGTTCAGGCGCCGAGCCGAGCAAGGGCATCCGGTTCTGAGGGCCATCGCGGTCAGGTGGACCGGGCGGCCTGAGGACCGGGCGGTCTCGTTGTCGTTGGCTTCTTGGGGGCTGGGCCTCCTTCGGGCTTGGCCTTCTGGTCAGCGGGCGGGCGAGTCCGAGGGGGAAAGGCTCCGGTCTGTACCGATGGTCCGGGAACGTCCTGGGCACTGGGCAGCGACTGAGAGCTGGGGACGACCACGGGAACCATCCGGGTCACTGGCCGATAGACCGTCACCGGGACTTCCTCGCACGTCAGGACCGCTGTCTTGTAAACAAGCTGCTTCGGCTCGCTATGGAAGACGAGACGGGGAACCTTGACTCGAACCACCTGGTTCACCATCCGGCAGACCGTCACGGGCACTTTCTCGGTCTTTTGCTCCGTGACCATGTGCCAGCGAACCACGGGAACCATCTGGGTCTGGACCTCGGTCACCATGTGGGTCTCGGTCACTTCACGCACCACAGGAACGAGCTTGTAGCAGGTACGCGCGACTGTCATGCAGGTGCAGCCCCCCTCGGAATGACCGCAGCGGCCGCACCGGTTCTTCACGGGTACGGTCACCAGCTCCGTGAACGGCTTACGGCAATACTCGGTGACCTGTCGGGTCGTGCTGACTGGCCGGCAAGTCGTGTACGGCTGGCAGACCAAGGTGGTCTCGCAGACAGGGCGGCAGACCGTGATGCACCGGGTCTCGAACACCGTGTCAAAGACAGGCTTGCAGACCGTTCGTGTCTGCACGTCATATTCGATGTCGATTTTCTTCTCCATGACCGTCTTGGTGCAGACGGGCACCAGGTCCACCCTTGTCTTGGTCTTCATCACCGTGAAGGGGACCATCTCGGTCACGCACTCGTAAGCGGGCTCGGGCGGCGATGCAAGAACGCAGGGCGTCTGCTTGCAGGTATGGCATGCAAAGACTGTCTCGCCCGCAAGCAAGGCCACGAGAGCTGTGGCCGCCAGCCAGCCTGGCTTGACATCCATGGTGATCGATCTCCCAGGTGAGTTCTGTTCGCTGATCTTGGGAACGCGACTCGAAGATGCCCTTGCGATTGGGCAAGTGAAGCTTACACCAAGAAGTTCGAGGGAGACGAGCTTTTTGCGGAATGCTCCCCGCTCAGGCGGGCCGGCGGGGAATAAACCGCCTCACGGCTCGCAAGCTGGCCAGCAACAGCCAGCTTGTCAAGCGGGCATGCCTCAGTTCGCGCAGAGGCTCTGCTGGGAATGATACCGGGAAGCCACGCCGGACGTCAGCCTCTCCTACCGGGAAGAGGGTGTGTGCCGAACCGGGTTAGGCTTCACGCCGGTTCGGAACAGGGCTGGGACTTTGGGCCGAACAGGTGCTGGAGCGTGGACTCTCCCCGCTGCGGGAGTTGATTTGCGTGAAGGTTGCTTCGTGACCGGAACCCGGGAATGCGCATGCCCCTTCGCGTGGCCCTTCCCGTGCACTGCCGTCTTGCTGCTTCCCCCGGCAGACTACTTGACTGGTGGGAGAAGGATGGACTGGGGCGGAGGCAGCTTGGATGGGGTGTTGAACCCCGTGACGTAATCGGCGATCGGGATGGGATTGCCCGAGAGCGTGTTGAAGTTCGGGTAGGGGACCGCCACGACCGGGTTGTTGGGTGCATCGTATCGAAGCACCCCGTAAATGCCGTTCACAGTAATGAGGTTCGAATGGACCAGGTTGGAGGTCGGGATCGCGTAGATCAGACCGGTGAAGTCGCGGCGTGTGATGTAGACCCCCGTCTGGATGTTCCCCTTGATCAGGTTGCCGACGTTCGGGATTTCCGAGCCGGGGGTCGAGCTACACCCGCCGATCTGGTTGTTAGCTCCACGTAGCTGCGGTAATCCTCGTCGCAAAAGAACTCTGCTGCCGGCGGTTTCCCCGCTGCGTGATGTGGTGAGGCAAACCAGGGACAACGACACGCGCCAATCGGGCCATGACGGAAGACTATCGGCAGCAGGACCGCCGGTCAAGAATTGCGTATACTGTCCCCGGAACTCCCCAGAACTCCCAGACGTACGGCGTGCCGGCCGGTCCAGGGGTCGGGTGGTGATGGATGCCGGCTCCCTGGACGTGCGGCCCGTACCGCGGCGTCGGTGAGTCGTCCAGGGCGAGGGTCAACCGTTCGACAACCGCGACCAGTGGCTTGACTGCCGCCAGCGCGAGCCGGGCGGCGACGTGGTCGGCGTGCTTGCCGGTGGCCGGGATGGCGGTGTAGCAGGGGCGGAACTCGCCGCTCAGCCCGGCGGCGCGGATCCAACTGGTGACCGTCCTGCGGCCGCGGGCCGGGACCGCGCCGAGGAACAGCAGAACGAGCCTGGGGGCCGAGCGTCGGTCGAGCGCGGAGGCGAGGCGGGAGAACCACTGGCACGGGCTGAGGTCGGGGTGCGAGGATGTCATGGCTGGCTCCGTCCGGGATGGTTGGCAGGTGTGGTAACCACCATCGTCCCGGCCGGGCCAGCCTCCGTCTACCCACCGCAGTTCAGCGGCTGAAGGGCAGAAATCACGGAAAGCACAGTTATGGCAGAGCCGAACCCGTTCAACCCCGATGATAGCCCCCTGTCCCCTCTCACCGAGTCCGAATACCGCGAGGATCGGATGCCGGGCTCGCCCGGCGGGCCCGACACCGATAGCTCGATCGGCATCGCCGGGAAAATCAAACCGGGACAGGTCCTGTTCGGCCGCTACCTCGTCGATTCGCAGCTCGGTGAGGGGGGGATGGGGACCGTCTGGCTAGTCCGCCACCTCGGGCTCGGCGTGCCGAGGGCCCTGAAGCTGATCGTCTCGGTCGTCGAGAAGATGCTCGGCGAGGGCGGGATGGGAGCCGTCTGGCTGGTCCGTTACCTCGGGCTCGGCGTGCCGAGGGCCCTGAAGCTGATCATCCCGGGAATCGCGTTCGACCCGCAGGCCCGCGCCCGCTTCAAGCGCGAGGCGCAGGTCATGGCTCGGCTCTCGCACCCCAACGCCGTTATCGTTCACAACGCCCGCATGAGCAAGGACGCCGCGTTCATCGAGATGGAGTACATCCGCGGCCAGAGTCTCAACAAGCTGATGTGCCCGGGCGTGCCGATGTCGCTCGACTGGGTCGCCCGCATCCTCGAACAGCTCTGCGATGTGCTCCTCTACGCACACGACCGGGGGATCGTGCACCAGGACCTGAAGCCCTCGAACCTGATGCTTCTCGACGGACGGCCGCCGGACCAGGAGTGGCTCAAGGTTCTGGACTTCGGTATCGCCCAGATCCTGGGAGCAACGGATCACGAGGTTGATGTCCGCACCCGCCCCGGCCGGTTCCTGGGCACGGCGCCGTACTCCAGCCCCGAGCAGTTGGTGGGCGAGCTGGCCGACGCTGCGCAGCGACCTGTATGCGGTCGGGGTGATGCTCTACGAGTTCCTGACCGGCCATCGGCCCTTCACAGGGACCCTGGCCAGCATTCTCAACGACCATATGTTCACCCCACCGCCCTTCAGCGAGGTGAACCCGAACGCCCAGGTACCTCCTGAAGTCGAACAGGTCGTGCTCCACTGTCTGGCCAAGAACCCGGACGAGCGGTACCAGTCGGCCCGCGAACTGTGGAAGGCGTTCAAGGCGGCATTGGAACCCCAGCGTCAGAGAACCGTCCTGGACGAGGATGTCCAGTTTACCGTTTACCGTCCGAAGATCGTCCGGCCCGCCGAGTGGTGTATCATGCTAGCGAGCGCCCACCTCGCCGAACGCCGGCCCAGCGCGTCCAAGGACGAGCCGGCCCCGACCGAGCAGGTAGAGCAACACGCGATATCCATCCTCGGCGAGCAGGCGGAGGAGTACCGCCGCACTACAACCGACAGCCGGCAGGCCATCCCCCAGGGTGAGGAGATCACTTTCCTGCCGGACATCCCCGAAATTGAGTTCAATCCCAAGCGGTGTGTCTTCCGCTGGCTCGAGGACGTCCACCACGAAAAGTTCCGCCTGCGAGCCTCTCCCGAGCTTGACGGCCATACCGCCCGGGGTCGGCTGTCGGTTTACATGGGCATGATCTTGTTGGCCGAGGTGGACCTGGCGATCCGGGTCGATCGCAACCACACCCAGCCTCCCCATTCCGATCCCGTACAGGAAGAAAGCCGTGCTCGTCCGTATCGCAAGATCTTCGCATCGTACTCCCACAAGGACGTTGAAATCGTCCGACAGTTCGAGCATTTGGTGGGGGCGCTGGGCGATTGCTACCTACGTGACGTGGTCGAACTGTGCGCCGGAGAGAAGTGGGACGAACGTCTCCGCCAGTTGATCGAGGAGGCCGACGTCTTCCAGCTCTTTTGGTCGACCAACTCGATGCGCTCCCCGTACGTGCGCCAGGAATGGGAGCACGCCTTGGTGCTCGAGCGTTCCAATTTCATCCGCCCTACCTATTGGGAGATTCCGATGCCCGAGTCGTCGGATCCTCCTCTGCCTCCCGAGGCCCTGCGCCAGCTTCACTTCCACTGTCTCGCGTGTGAAACCGTCGCCATCCCAGCCGAGCTGCCCCTGAGTATTCCAGCTCAAGCTCCGAGCCGGCCGGCACATCAGCCCGACGTCTTCATCTGCTACAGCAATAGCGACCGGAATAAAGTCGAGGAGCTCATCCAGCGACTTGAGGCCGCGGGGCTGGAAGTCCGCGTAGACTACCGTGACATGCCGGTCGGCGAATCCCCCCAGCTCTGGATGGAATCGCAGGTGGGGCATTGCCGCCATGTGTTGCCAGTGATGACGCCCAACTGGCTCAAGAGCGACTGGGCCGAGTTCGAGATGATGCTGGCGGAGGACCCGACCGGTCGGCGGCACCGGCTCACGCCGGTGTTGCTCGAGACGTGCGACGTGCCTCCGAGGATTAAACTCGTCCTCAACTTCGCGGACCTGACCAACCCCGCCATCGCCGACAGCGAGTGGAAGCGGTTGATCAAGACCCTCACCCTCCGCGAGGAGAGGAGCCCCCCCCGCCGGCCCCCCCCCCCCGAGCCCCTGAAAGGCAAGCCCGACCTGATCGCGCTGTTCCAGACGCCTGAGGTCTGGGACAAGGTAGTGACGTTCAAGGAGGTGTTCCGGACGGCCTGCACCCAGATCGCGCTGGTCTCCGAGTTCAAGATGCTGCACGACAAGCTCCAGGATCTTCAGAACGTCTACCGGACCATCGACGCCCTCCTGAGGCGGGGGCGGGCTCGGGCGAGCCGGACTGGGATAACCTCGACGTGGAGGGCCAGAACCTGCTCTGGCTGCTCGACGACCTGGTGAAGGCGGCGCGGGGCGTGTCGTCCGCCGCCAAGGAGAGCCTCTGGGTCGTGAAGCTCGAGTCGGCCGGGAAGCTCTTCTCCCAGGCGGTCGCCGACCACGACAAGGACAAGCTCAACTCGGCGTGCGCGATCATCGATGAAACCGTCGTGAAGCGGCTTTATGAATTCAATCGGCGCCTGATCGACGCGGTCAAGGTGCTGGACCTGCCGTTGCTTGTGGGCTGCCTGTCGGAGGTCCGGAGGAAGCTTGAGGGGATGCCGCTGGACGAAGCCGCGTCGGGGCGGCGCGAGCTTCATCAAGGGCCTTGATGCGCTGGCCGAGGTGGGAGAGCGTTTCGCGGCCCAGGTCGTCCGGCACGACGAATTCCAGAGCATCGAGAACGAGCTGAGCTCGGCCCCCGAGCTGATCCGGGATGACTTTGACAAGTTTCTGATCATCTGGACGCCGGTCTGCGAGGTGATCCGGGCGCGGGGGGCGACGCCTGGCCCGAGCCGCTCCGGGCCGCGGCCGACGCGGTGAGCGCCGCCGCGGGCGACCGCAACCCGTCCAAGACCACAACGCTCTTCAAGAAGTTCCGGAATCAACTCGCCCTCCTGTTCAAGAAGGCCGACACCGACCTGCTGCAGATGTGCAGACAGCTCCAGGATCTGTGCAAGGAACTGGCGACGCTGCTGGAGATGACGAGCCATGGATAAAACCGAGGGGGATAAGGGGGACATACAGGGTTTCTCCAACTTCCCGACAAGCTCTGGGTTCGATTCCTCTCTCCTCACGCCCTCTAAGGGGGTCCGCCGGGGTCAAACCCGGTACTGCAGCCCATAATGCCGTTGGACTTGCCGGTGAAAGTCCGGTCGTGGGAATTGACTGTTTACCCACGTAGTCATATTCGACGCTGATCTAGGGTGACCTGGGTTGGCGCAAGCTCGAATGTCAACGTCCTCGACAGGAGGGCTAGCCAGCTCGCGGGCCGTAACATGAGTGCGAAGTAAACTCGGAGTGAACTCTGCAGCCTCGAAACGACCAAGGTGATCGCCGAACCTGGAACCGGAAGGTGAAGGCTCAAACCGAAGAGGAAGCAACAGTCATCGGCACTCTTCGGGGCCACCGGGGTAAGGGAGGCGGCACGCGAGTCCAGTCCAGCGGAGTAAATTGGGGACCCTCTGAATTCCCACCTCAAGCCGATTTTCCTTGGGTGCAGCAGCCTCCGCCGCGAATTCATAAGTGGCGGGGAGGGATTCAGAGGCTCGGATGAGGCCGTAGTAAGCGACGACCCGTCGGGACAACAGAACCCGATGGCGAGCCAAGGGCCTCTGGATGGACGTGTTGGAGTTGCTGGGGGTCGTGCCACATTGAACCGAGAGGTTCTCGAACGGGTAATCCCTTCGGGGATCGCGTATTCCTGGGAGCTGCAACTGCGGTGGCGTATAAGACGGAGTCATGGGGCGGATGTGGACGGCACTTAAGCCCCGGGATGTCGTCGAAGGTCGCTACTGACGGTCCATTTGAAGCCGTACTAGGGAAAACCCGCCGTACGGAATTTTAGAGAGGGAAGGGGAAGCCCGAAGCTCGATCGAGCCCGCCGGGCGCCCCTTCCCTACTCGGCTTCGCTTTTGAGAGGATTGCCCGAAGTTCCTTTGGATCCAAGAAACCGGAAATTGGGACCGACCTCGCGAAGCCTCTTGGCCTCAAAGGAAATGCGTTCCCACAATGGCTTTTCATTAAAGATAGAAAGATTGAAGGACGACTATAAAAGTGTGATCTGCGCTGGTGGTGTTTCCTCCATGGCGGGCCCGTGCCCCATGCTACTGCCGGCGTACAGGAGGCGGGATAGAGAGAGCATTGGGCCGGGCGTCATCAGGCTTTCGTAGCCGGGGCTGAGCGATCGGTGCGAGGCTGTCGCTCGTCTCACATGCGTCCAACCAGTGATATGCGTGATCGTTCAACCAAAGATCGGAGCGAAGCCCATGGCACAACAGGTCAAGTCCGAAGCCCCCGTGAATACTGGTCCTGTGACGCTCGGCGATCCGGGTCCCTTGGGACTGGCCGGGTTCGCCCTCACCACGTTCGTGCTCAGCGCCCTCAACGCGGAAATCATCGTCCCGAACGCCGCCCAGAACCACGCCATCTTCATCGGCCTGGCCATCTTCTACGGCGGCATCGCCCAGTTGCTGGCCGGCATGTGGGAGTACCGTACCGGCAATACCTTTGGCGCGACCGTGTTCTCCTCCTACGGGGCCTTCTGGATGTCGCTGGCAGCAATCTCCATCCCCTGGTTCAACATCAAGGCCAGCCTCCATGATTCGGAAGCGGCCATCGGCCTGTTCTTGCTCGGTTGGACGATCTTCACGGCCCTCCTCATGATCGGAGCGTACCGTATCAACGGGGCGTTGGCCCTGACCTTCACGGTGCTGTTGCTGACGTTCATAGCACTGACCTATGGGTTCTTGGTCAATCCCGTCCCGTGGAAGAGGATCGGCGGTTGGCTGGGCATCCTGACCGCAGCTCTGGCGTGGTACATCATGCTGGCGGGGATCCTGCGGAGCGTCAGCGGTGGCGCGATCCAACTCCCCCTCTTCCCTATCAAGAAGTAGGCAGTGCATCGGGGATGTAGGCAAGGTGTAAGCAATGATGTCATGTAAGCAGTGGGGGGAGCTTAGGTCAGCCTCCCCTACTGGCCTGTTACGCTGGAGGAGGGGCTGGGGGGCATCAGTCCGATCGAAGCGATGGAACGCGGTGAGAACGAACGTGTCTGGCGATCCGTGTTTCTCTCGGGTCGGGAATCCCCGCTTGAGGATCAGGGAAACGGTGGGACTGAGGCGCGGCAGAGCCGGGTCGTTCTGGGGGTTACACTCCATGCGAGTCAATTTAGGCCGCAAGTCTTGGTCTGAACAGCAATGGTCGCATGCTTGGGCGACGTCGGCGTTTGTCCTGGCGAGGCAACCGGCGCAGCCGCGCGGCCAGTCTCTCCAGCACGCGGAGCAACTGGCCGAGGTCCTCTAACGCCTCAGCGATCTGGGCCGCGAACCGCCGCACCCGCTGGGCGCGGCGGTACGCGCTGATCCCACGGCGTGGGCCACCACGCAACAGCGTCCCCCCATGCTGCACCAGACCACCCAACAGCTTGGCATAGGTCTCACACAAGACCCGATCCGCCCGATGACCCCGCGACCGACCCAAGCCCACCAGGCTCTTCCACCGCTTGAACAACAACGCCACTTGCCAGCGAACACGATAAAGTACACTTACATCTTCAATAGTAAAGTTGTCGGCCGGCAGGTTGGTGATCAACACCAGCCACTGACCGTCATGCCGACCAACCGGGCGACTTCCACGAGCGCCAACCCTTCGGCCACGCCCAGAATCACTCGCGATCGTCGAGCCAAACCCGAAGGGGTCGTCGTGCAACGAAGCCGCCGTTCTAGAGCGGTTTACTCTCGGATTGCGCACACGCCGTGCAGGTGAAGCGAGGCTCTTCAGGCTGAAATCCGAGTTCCGTTTGCAACCCGAGAGTAAACCGCTCTAGTTCGGTTCGTTCCTCCGGAGTCAGCGCCACGCGTAACGAAGTCCTTCGGCCTCGCATCGGAGCCTCCATGCTCTTGGAACCAGGTGTTGAACAAGGCAGGTATCATGACTGAAAACCCGAATCCAGGGAATTCCAGTCCCCATTTGCCGGGAGCAGTACTTAGGTGGCGGAGTTGCGTATGGTGCCCCCCCCCCCCGGAACTCACGGAGTTGCATATGGTGTCCCCGGAACTCACCTCAAGCTTAGGTGGCGGAGTTGCGTATGGTGCCCTTGCACAAGAAGCTCGGGAAAGGAGAATCGTAAATGTGAAACCTTTCATCGGAACCCTGCGGGTAATCAGTCCCGTCCGGCAAAGCCGGGCCAGCAGCCGGAAGCGAGTCTTGCGTGGGGACGGGTGACCGTCACCGCGAAGCGTAGACAGTGAGGTCAAACGCTGTGTGATTGAGCCCCGAAATTACCGTAGTTGTGAGCCCTCGTCTTGGACACTCGCGGGGGCTGTGCCAGGCATTAGCGACACTTGGACCCACCAGCGTGCCAGGTCACACCGGGGTCGGAGGAACATGGCGAATGATCATGGGGTTCCCCGGGAACTTGGGAGGACTTGCCGTTTCCATCGTAATGCCGGTCGGAGACCCGGCTTACCAACTCCAGGTGGATCCGCGGCCCACGTCCGAGGCCGACGGGGACGAACGAGGGACGAAACGATGGTATCGCCAAGCGAAGGAAACGAAGTGCGGCGAGAAGGGCGGCAAGAAGTCGGAGCGTCTCGTAGTACCGCTGAACCAGGGGAACCACCCGAGGGACCCTGGGGAGGGAAGGGGACGCCGTCTTATGAACCGTTGGAGGGAAACATGCCGGGTACGCCGAGACCCGATTACGTGTACACGAAACGACAACGGATCGCGGAACTCGCCAGGAATTGCCGTGTGCGTCCGGTCGACACCGTCCCACTCCGCGAGCCTTCCGGCCGGAGCGAGGCGAGTAGGGAGCAGCCGTCCGGGATTTTCACTGGAGCCCGGCGGCCTGACCTCCTCGGCGTGGCCCGCAGGTCGGAGATCATCGTGGCCCAGGTGACGCGCTGAAAGCTCGCGCCACCAGGGCCACGGAGTGACGTCAGAGATGGATGATTCGGACCAGGAGCGGCTCACAGTGCCGGCTCACCCTCGGGCGACGACGGTTCGGCAGGCTTGGGCGGCGGCCAACGGTCCGGAAGATTTTCGGGCAGACGGTCCTGGGGATCGTCCGGGAGTTGCTCCAGCACGTCGCGCAGGTTGACAAACCTGGGGGCAGACCGCCGGTCGAGTGTGGCGTCGAGGCGGAAGAACCACTAACACGGGCTGGGGTCGTGGTGCGAGGATGTCATGGCCAGTTCCGTCCAGTGTGATCGGCTGGCGTGGTTTCCGCCAGCGTCCCCGACGAACCGGCCTTCGTCTACACAACGCCAACGGCCGTTTACCTACAGAAAATCGCGGAAAGTCTAGGACTTTCTGTACTTTCCGCGATTGACTTCGCTCTCATGCCGCCAGGGCAAGCAACCGCTCGGCGACGGCCCGAATTTCCTCCTCGGTGACCCCGGGGCGTAGAACCGCGCGAATCTCCTCGGCCAACAATTCACGGCGCCAAGCCCGACGCTTGTCTGCGTGGCTTGGGCGACGGTTCGGATCGTCCCATGGCGATGCTCGGCGGTCCACCAAGTCGTCCTCCTCCCGACCCCATGCCCAAGCTTCGGTCATCGTGAACGTCCAGAGGCAGATGTGGAATGCACCGATGTTTGCCCACACGAACCGCACCTGCTGCTGGCCGGCTCCGACGATCTCCTTGCAGTCGCGGAACGCGATCTCTAATGAGAACCGGTCGGCGACCGTCGAGAGAATCTCTGCTACGGTCGCTGACACGTCGGTGCAGAAGAAGGCCACCCATCCACTCGGCTCCTCCACCAACACCACCCGGATTGCCCCGCCGACGGGCCGCCACATCGCCACGAACGTCTTATACCGCTTCTTCGCCCGCTTGCCATACAAGTCGAAGATGCTAGTCGTCCAACCGCGACGCTGCCCGGCCCGTTTGGCCAAGTCGATGCGCGTCTCTCCGTAGACCCGCGGCCTACCGCGCCGACCTGGTACCCGGGGCCCTGGGATCGTCCATAGCGCCGCGTCCTTGCGCAGCCGGCTGACGACCGTCATTCCCAGCAACATCGCCGGTTTGAGGAACGGGGCCTTGGCGTAGGCCCCGTCGACCACCACCCACAGCGGCTTGCCCAGGAACCGGAGCCAGAACCAAGCCCACCGCAGGAGCTCGACTCCCATCTCCAGCTTGGTCCGGAACTCCGGCCGATGCTTTGGGTCGATGCACGGCAGATCCTTGGCCCGCACGTACAGACGGGCCAACAGCGGCAGAGCGATGACTCCCCATGCAGGATGGACCGCCAGGAGCCCGAGCACCACCCAGACGTGGCCGTAGACATGCGGCGAGCCAGCCGGGCCGGGGGTCGGGTTGTGATGGATGCCAGCCCCCTGCACGGAGGGCCCATACCGCTGTGTCGGCGTGTCGTCTAGCGCCACGGTGAGCCGCGTCTGACCATCCACCAAAGGCTTGACCACCTCGTGGATCAACCGGCCGGCGATGTTGTCCGCCCGCTTGCCGGCTGCTGCGACGGTCGTGTAGCAAGGCTGATACTGTCGACTCAAGCCGGCAGCGCGGATCCAGCTGGTGACGGTCCTTCGGCCGCGGGCGAGGATCGCGCCGATAAAGAGCCACACCAGCCTGACGGCAGATCTGCGATCCAGGGGTGAAGCAAGGCAAGAGAACCACTGGCACGATGTCGCGTCCTGGTGCGATGATGTCACGGCCGACTCCGTCCGGGGTTGATTGGCAGGCTTGGTCACCGCCATCGTCCCGGCCGGAACGGCATTCGTCTACCCGAGTCACGTCAACGACCAAGGGAACCAAATCGCGGAAAGTACAGGACTTTGTGAGACCACGGAAATGGCGGATCAACCCCTTCTGGCAACGATGACGGGCGAGCACTTCCAGCCGGTCCGGCTTCATTACAAGGTCTTGAACCGCCCGGGATTGTTACGGGCGTTCGAGAAGCTTCGCTGTCTGGATTACGACTCCACCCGGAAGCGCTGGGTGTGGCTCTACGCCCATGAGGCCAAGAAACTTCGATTCCAGAAGTCCTACGCCCAGTTCCCGAAAGAGCTTCATCCGATCGTGATCGGCTCCGTCTTTCTGCGGTCGAAGGAAACCCTCCTCCTCGACCTCCGCTCCTGCGAGCGAGCCATGCTGGCGGTCCCGTTCTTTGACACGCATCTTCCCCGGAAGCTCGTCGAAGTAGAGGACGCCGAGGTCGTGAACCGACTCTTCCCCGCGACCAAGGCGAACCTGCAACTGAGCCCTGACGCCCTCTTCGATTCGCAGATCGGCACCGGCATCGATCAAGAAGCGTTGGTGCAACGACTCACCGAGAAGGTCGCCCACATCCAGGATCCGGAAGAGAGGTTCAAGATCGCCCTGGAGGATCTCAAATCCCGGGCGAATGAGCCGTTGCCGGAAATCGAGCGGTTTCCTGTCCACTACGCTGAGGACGGCATCGAAGGTTTCAAGCTGGCACTACGGCTCCGGCAGGTGGTCGCCATGCAACACTGGCTGGGCAACCCCCAGTACACCCTAGGCGATGCGATCCAGTCACTCGCCCATACGTTTTGAGTGATGGGGTCGGCACCCAACAAGGGCTGTCCTCCGGGAGCGTGCGGAACACGACGACTCACATCCCAGGCTCAACGACGGCGGAGCCACCCGTCCCGGCCATCGCGTCGGTGGCGTCCGCTGGCGTCCAGCGGTCGGGAAGGAGGTCGGCCAGCTTCTCCTTGGGATGGTCCGGCAAACGGGTCAGCACGTCGCGCAGGTAGACGAACGGATCGTGCCCATGACGCTGGCAACTCGACACCACGCTGAACAGTACGGCCATCGTCTTTCCACCGTTCTCACTTCCAGTCTGTACTTTCCGCGATTGACTTCGCTCTCATGCCGCCAGGGCAAGCAACCGCTCGGCGACGGCCCGAATTTCCTCCTCGGTGACCCCGGGGCGTAGAACCGCGCGAATCTCCTCGGCCAACAATTCACGGCGCCAAGCCCGACGCTTGTCTGCGTGGCTTGGGCGACGGTTCGGATCGTCCCATGGCGATGCTCGGCGGTCCACCAAGTCGTCCTCCTCCCGACCCCATGCCCAAGCTTCGGTCATCGTGAACGTCCAGAGGCAGATGTGGAATGCACCGATGTTTGCCCACACGAACCGCACCTGCTGCTGGCCGGCTCCGACGATCTCCTTGCAGTCGCGGAACGCGATCTCTAATGAGAACCGGTCGGCGACCGTCGAGAGAATCTCTGCTACGGTCGCTGACACGTCGGTGCAGAAGAAGGCCACCCATCCACTCGGCTCCTCCACCAACACCACCCGGATTGCCCCGCCGACGGGCCGCCACATCGCCACGAACGTCTTATACCGCTTCTTCGCCCGCTTGCCATACAAGTCGAAGATGCTAGTCGTCCAACCGCGACGCTGCCCGGCCCGTTTGGCCAAGTCGATGCGCGTCTCTCCGTAGACCCGCGGCCTACCGCGCCGACCTGGTACCCGGGGCCCTGGGATCGTCCATAGCGCCGCGTCCTTGCGCAGCCGGCTGACGACCGTCATTCCCAGCAACATCGCCGGTTTGAGGAACGGGGCCTTGGCGTAGGCCCCGTCGACCACCACCCACAGCGGCTTGCCCAGGAACCGGAGCCAGAACCAAGCCCACCGCAGGAGCTCGACTCCCATCTCCAGCTTGGTCCGGAACTCCGGCCGATGCTTTGGGTCGATGCACGGCAGATCCTTGGCCCGCACGTACAGACGGGCCAACAGCGGCAGAGCGATGACTCCCCATGCAGGATGGACCGCCAGGAGCCCGAGCACCACCCAGACGTGGCCGTAGACATGCGGCGAGCCAGCCGGGCCGGGGGTCGGGTTGTGATGGATGCCAGCCCCCTGCACGGAGGGCCCATACCGCTGTGTCGGCGTGTCGTCTAGCGCCACGGTGAGCCGCGTCTGACCATCCACCAAAGGCTTGACCACCTCGTGGATCAACCGGCCGGCGATGTTGTCCGCCCGCTTGCCGGCTGCTGCGACGGTCGTGTAGCAAGGCTGATACTGTCGACTCAAGCCGGCAGCGCGGATCCAGCTGGTGACGGTCCTTCGGCCGCGGGCGAGGATCGCGCCGATAAAGAGCCACACCAGCCTGACGGCAGATCTGCGATCCAGGGGTGAAGCAAGGCAAGAGAACCACTGGCACGATGTCGCGTCCTGGTGCGATGATGTCACGGCCGACTCCGTCCGGGGTTGATTGGCAGGCTTGGTCACCGCCATCGTCCCGGCCGGAACGGCATTCGTCTACCCGAGTCACGTCAACGACCAAGGGAACCAAATCGCGGAAAGTACAGTTCCAGTGAACAACCAGTTCTTTCTTCCAGTTGCGATTGTTTTCATGATTTGCTCGGCGACGTTGTTGTCGATCGAGAGATAGCCCGAGCCGGCGTAACGCTTCAACGCCTCCCAGTTGTTCTGCATGTAACCGATCGCGGCGCCCAACGGGCTCTTCGGCAGCACCTCCGGCTTCTGCGCATCCAGCCACTTCTCGAAGCTCTCCAGAACCGGAACCGCTCGCTCTTGACGGACCCGCAACCGGATCGCGGCGCGTGCCGGTTCATCGGCGTTCGGCGGCAGCTTGCCAATCTCGGCTTTGATGTCGCGTTCAATCGCGTAGAGTTGTCGATAATAGGCCAGGGCCGCCGCCGATCGGGCTGCATCCGTCGTCTGCGCCTCGATGAACTTCCGCCGCGCATGCGCATTGCAACCTACCTCGACGACATCGCCGCCGGCGTAGATCCCGTCGTAGCCGCTGAAGGCATCGGCCTGCAAGTAACCCCGAAAACCCTTGAGAAATTGGCTCGGCCCGTCGCGTTTCCGGCTCATGGTGAAGTCGAAAACGTTGTAGGGATGAAGATGGTCGCCGAAGTAGATCCAGAGCCGAGCGAGAACCTTGATCTTTCGTTCCGAGTCACGCACCTTCACCGGCGTGTCGTCGGTGTGAATCGTGCCGCAGAGCAGGATCAACGTCTTCATCAACTCGTACAGCGGCTCGAGCGTCTTGGCGGCGCTGGCCATCCAATCGCAGAGAGTCGAGCGCGACAGTTCCACCCCTTGCCGGGCGAGCCGGTGTTCCTGGCGGTTGAGCGGGATGTGGTCGGCATACTTCTCGGTGATCACATGAGCGAGCAGTCCCGGTCCAGGCAAGCCCTTCTTGATCGGCTGGGCGGGCTTGCCGGCCGTGACGACTTGCCCTTCGCAGTGCGGGCAGGCGTACGTGCAGCGCACATGTTCGACCACGAACAGAGTCGCCGGCTCATAATCCAGTTGCTCGCTGCGCTCGGAGCCGATCTGGACCCGGCACTCGCCACACTCCGGGCAGCGGCGCTCGGCTTCGGTCAGTTCGTAGACCCGAGGCACGCGGCGGAGATTCTTGGGCAACGCCTTGCGGCCATGTGGGCGTGCCTTTTTCGCGGGGCCATTGTCCGGCTCGGGCTGGGGTGATGCGGCGTCGCCTGGTTCCGGAGCCAGAGGCTCGAACGCGTCTGGTATCAGCAGCGGTTGATTCGGGTCGGAGCGTTCGGTGCGCGGGCCGTAGAGTCGCCGCAAGAGGAGGTCGAGGCGGTGCTGCAACTGCTCGTTCTCGCGCCGCTCGTCGCGGAGCGCGGCGAGCAGTTCGAGGACCATCTGCCGGAGGATGACGGGATCGTCAGGCAGCGTCGCCGTGGGATCGACCTGGGGCTTGGGCGTGGTGGGGCGGGCATCCTCGCTCATGCCCTCTTCTACGGATAGATAGCCAGAAGCGTTGGATGATATTTCAAAGCGAATCTGATGACGATGTCGTACTCAAGCGGTGGCTCTGGCCACGGGTCGGTGATAGCGCTTACCGCGTTTCACGCTCGAAAGATCGACGCCCGCCAGGAGCATGACGAGGTCTGCGGCGCGGATCTCAACCCGTGGCTCGTCGTTCTGAGATGCAGGGAAGCGGAAGCAGCCTGCTTCGAGCCGCTTGTACCAGATGGCATATCCGTCTTCCTCCCAGAGCAGCAGCTTGATGCGATCGGCTGATTTATTGCGGAAGACGAAAATGTTCCCCGAGAGCGGATCGCCGCCCAGGGCATCGCGGACAATGGCGGCCAGGCTGTCGAACGACTTTCTCAAGTCCGTCGGCTGGGCGCACAGCCAGATGCGCACCGTGGCGGGCAGGCTCAGCATGGCATGCCCCCCTCGCCGAGAACGTCGAGCAGCCGAACCAGCGTCGCCCGATCGAAGCCCGGTCTGACCCGGAGACAGCGACCACTGCCGAGAACGACCTCGATGGCGCTGCCATCGCTTTCCGGAACCGGTGTCTCAGCCATGACGCGCACGGGTAAAAACTGCGGCCGGTCCCGATCACGCCGTTGGATCTCACGCCGCCACCAGTAGAACAACGGTTGTGAGATCCCTCGGGCCGCGCAAAACGCCCGCACCGTGGTGGGCTGGCTGGCCTGCCATCGTTCCAGGAGCCGCCGCCAGTACTGTTCCTTCTCGCCGTCCCGCCTCGCATGCACCATGATTCACCCCCCCCTTCGGTCATGCCGCGATCGTAGCATGGCCTGCAAGATGGGGTTCAGCGGACGCACACGAATTGCCCTGATATGGCCTTCACGAACCTGGCGCATCACATCGACATCGAATGGATGCTCGCAGCCCATGCACGGACACGCAAGGACGGAGCTGTCGGCGTGGACGGACAAACCGCGGAAGAATACGAGGTTAACCTGGAGTCCAACCTCCAGAACCTCCTCGACCGCGCCAAATCCGGCACGTACGTGGCGCCGCCCGTGCGTCGCGTGCACATCCCCAAGGCGGGCTCGGCCACCGAGACTCGCCCCCTGGGGATCCCCACGTTTGAGGATAAAATCCTCCAGCGCGCGGTGCTGATGGTGCTAGAACCGGTGTACGAGACGGACTTCCTGGACGTCTCGCACGGGTTTCACCCCGGACGCGGTGCTCACGGAGCCTTGCAGTCACTGTGGCAACAGGAGATGAACCTGGGAGGCGACTGGATCGTGGACGTTGATCTGCGAAAATTCTTCGACACGATCGACCATGGCCATTTACGGGAGTTCCTCAAGCGTCGGGTACGCGATGGTGTGATCCTGCGACTGATCGGCAAATGGCTTAACGCAGGGGTGCTCGAGGAGGGGGTATTAACAATCCCCGACGACGGCACGCCCCAGGGCGGAGTGCTCACGCCCCCAACAATGTTGCGAACGACTTTGTTGGGGGCATCCTTCAAAAGGGGATGGACTGACCCGATACACGATGCGGACCTCCTGCTCGTCGATCTCCACCTTCTTCACCAAGGCCCGGACGACCTCCCGTCGGGTCTCCCAGTCCGGCTCTTTTAACTCCTGCGAGACGCGCCTCGCGAACTCCTCCAACTGACCGATCACCAGCCGTAGTTCCGCCTCCTGGGCGGCCTCGCCGATCCACTGACGATGCTCGGCCTCCAATTTGGCCAGGCGCCGCCCTCGCCGCCGAGATCCGCGGCTCGAATTCCGACTTGTCGAGCAACCCGTCGCCGTAAGCATCGATCAGTCGAGAAATCATCTTCTTTACATTGCTTACCCGTTTACCGAGATGCTCCACCTCCTGACCCGGCCCCGTCTCCGCACCCTGGAGCCGACGCTCGTACTCCCTCCGGACCCGCTCCGGCTCGGACAAGAGGCCGCGCACGTCTTCCCAGACGGCGGCGTCCAGCATATCGGTGCGGATCTGCTTGTTCCAACAGAGGCGCTGGCCGCCGAAGCGGTAGGCGTCGGAGCCCGTGCACCGGTAGTAGGCGTAAGGGACCTTGCCCTTGGCCGAGGCCCGGCTCGTCGGCTTGCCGTAGCAGCCGTAGCCACACCGTTTGCACACGACCAGGCCCTGGAGCAGGCACCGGCCGCCGCCGGGCCGGTCGCGACGGCGTTGCCGGTTCTCCTCGAGTTGAGCCTGGACCGCCCCGAAAAAGTCGTCGCTCACCAACCCGGGAACTTCAATGAGAATTTGATACTCCGGAGATGTGTCGACCCGAGAAACCGGGCGCCTGGGCTGCTCGGGGCGGCCGCGTTGCGGGCGGAGGCGCTGCGGCTTAAACCCGCCCGAGCGCGTCTTGCCGAAAGCCGCTGTCCCCCTGTAGGCGGGGTTCTTGAGGATCAGCCAGACCGTCGACCGATCCCAGGCCGATTTGCCGGTCCGTGTCGGGACGCCATCGCGTCGGAGGCGTCGGCACACCTCACCAATCGAGCACCGCTCCTGGCCGACCCACTCGAAGATCTTCCGCACGACCCGAGCTTCTTCCGCCACGACCTGATAGCGCGCCTCACCACCTCCCTCGTGCTTGCCGACGTCACGATAACCGTAGGGCGCGCCGCTGAGCACGTTGACCGAACCGCGGCGTGCGGCGTGTTGCTTACCCCGGCGGCAACGCTCCATGATCTTGGCACGCTCGTATTCGGCGATCATGCCTTGGACTTGGAGCAGCAGATCTTCCTCAGGCCCGCGGCCGATGGGGTTGCGCAGGAAGACGACTTCGATGCCGCAGCGGACGAGCTCTTCAAGAATCAATACTTGATATGCATATTTGCGTGAGAGCCGATCTGGGTCGAGCATGTAGAGACGATCGATGGCCCCGGCGGCGGCTTGGTCCCGGAGTCGCTCGAGACCTGGGCGGACCAAGATGCTGCCACTGTACCCGTCGTCCACGAAGCGCAGTTCAGGATCGCATTCCAAGGCGTCGCTCGCGATCCGTTGCGTCAACGCCTCGAGCTGGCTGGCGATCGTATCCTCCTTGGCCTGTTGTTCGCCGGAGACCCGGGCATAGATCGCCACACGGAGATTGTCGTTGGGCATGGCTGGTCAAGCTCCCTGGGCCTTGGATTGAAGACTCTGGATCGTGGTCGGCTGGTAGCGGCTGGGTCGAGGTTGCGGCCGGTCCGTGTGGCGGGAGACGACCGGGATTAAGACCTGGTATGCAAGCGCGATCAACTGATTCTGAAGCCGAGTAAACTCGAAATGGCGGGTGACGAAAGGGCTGAGTCTGGAACTCCGTGAAGACGTGATCATGCTGACTCCTCCTCGCCGAGACCGCGGTCCTCAGCCTGCCTTGGACGGGGATCGAGTCGGGGCTGCCATCCTTGCCCGTACTTCGGTCGGAGCCGCGTTCGGGAAACGACAGAGTCAGGAATCAGGGAGGATTTAGCAACATTGTTGGGGGCGTGATCACTCCGCCCTGGGGCGTGCCGTCGTCGGGGATTGTTAATACCCCCTCCTCGAGCACCCCTGCGTTAAGCCATTTGCCGATCAGTCGCAGGATCACACCATCGCGTACCCGACGCTTGAGGAACTCCCGTAAATGGCCATGGTCGATCGTGTCGAAGAATTTTCGCAGATCAACGTCCACGATCCAGTCGCCTCCCAGGTTCATCTCCTGTTGCCACAGTGACTGCAAGGCTCCGTGAGCACCGCGTCCGGGGCGAAACCCGTGCGAGACGTCCAGGAAGTCCGTCTCGTACACCGGTTCTAGCACCATCAGCACCGCGCGCTGGAGGATTTTATCCTCAAACGTGGGGATCCCCAGGGGGCGAGTCTCGGTGGCCGAGCCCGCCTTGGGGATGTGCACGCGACGCACGGGCGGCGCCACGTACGTGCCGGATTTGGCGCGGTCGAGGAGGTTCTGGAGGTTGGACTCCAGGTTAACCTCGTATTCTTCCGCGGTTTGTCCGTCCACGCCGACAGCTCCGTCCTTGCGTGTCCGTGCATGGGCTGCGAGCATCCATTCGATGTCGATGTGATGCGCCAGGTTCGTGAAGGCCATATCAGGGCAATTCCTGGCGAGTTCCGCGATCCGTTGTCGTTTCGTGTACACGTAATCGGGTCTCGGCGTACCCGGCATGTTTCCCTCCAACGGTTCATAAGACGGCGTCCCCTTCCCTCCCCAGGGTCCCTCGGGTGGTTCCCCTGGTTCAGCGGTACTACGAGACGCTCCGACTTCTTGCCGCCCTTCTCGCCGCACTTCGTTTCCTTCGCTTGGCGATACCATCGTTTCGTCCCTCGTTCGTCCCCGTCGGCCTCGGACGTGGGCCGCGGATCCACCTGGAGTTGGTAAGCCGGGTCTCCGACCGGCATTACGATGGAAACGGCAAGTCCTCCCAAGTTCCCGGGGAACCCCATGATCATTCGCCATGTTCCTCCGACCCCGGTGTGACCTGGCACGCTGGTGGGTCCAAGTGTCGCTAATGCCTGGCACAGCCCCCGCGAGTGTCCAAGACGAGGGCTCACAACTACGGTAATTTCGGGGCTCAATCACACAGCGTTTGACCTCACTGTCTACGCTTCGCGGTGACGGTCACCCGTCCCCACGCAAGACTCGCTTCCGGCTGCTGGCCCGGCTTTGCCGGACGGGACTGATTACCCGCAGGGTTCCGATGAAAGGTTTCACATTTACGATTCTCCTTTCCCGAGCTTCTTGCGCAAGGACACCATACGTAATTCTGGCTGGGTGTGGTCTGTACTTTCCGCGATTTGGTTCCCTTGGTCGTTGACGTGACTCGGGTAGACGAATGCCGGTCCGGCCGGGACGATGGCGGTGACCAAGCCTGCCAATCAACCCCGGACGGAGTCGGCCGTGACATCATCGCACCAGGACGCGACATCGTGCCAGTGGTTCTCTTGCCTTGCTTCACCCCTGGATCGCAGATCTGCCGTCAGGCTGGTGTGGCTCTTTATCGGCGCGATCCTCGCCCGCGGCCGAAGGACCGTCACCAGCTGGATCCGCGCTGCCGGCTTGAGTCGACAGTATCAGCCTTGCTACACGACCGTCGCAGCAGCCGGCAAGCGGGCGGACAACATCGCCGGCCGGTTGATCCACGAGGTGGTCAAGCCTTTGGTGGATGGTCAGACGCGGCTCACCGTGGCGCTAGACGACACGCCGACACAGCGGTATGGGCCCTACGTGCAGGGGGCTGGCATCCATCACAACCCGACCCCCGGCCCGGCTGGCTCGCCGCATGTCTACGGCCACGTCTGGGTGGTGCTCGGGCTCCTGGCGGTCCATCCTGCATGGGGAGTCATCGCTCTGCCGCTGTTGGCCCGTCTGTACGTGCGGGCCAAGGATCTGCCGTGCATCGACCCAAAGCATCGGCCGGAGTTCCGGACCAAGCTGGAGATGGGAGTCGAGCTCCTGCGGTGGGCTTGGTTCTGGCTCCGGTTCCTGGGCAAGCCGCTGTGGGTGGTGGTCGACGGGGCCTACGCCAAGGCCCCGTTCCTCAAACCGGCGATGTTGCTGGGAATGACGGTCGTCAGCCGGCTGCGCAAGGACGCGGCGCTGATGGACGATCCCAGGGCCCCGGGTACCAGGTCGGCGCGGTAGGCCGCGGGTCTACGGAGAGACGCGCATCGACTTGGCCAAACGGGCCGGGCAGCGTCGCGGTTGGACGACTAGCATCTTCGACTTGTATGGCAAGCGGGCGAAGAAGCGGTATAAGACGTTCGTGGCGATGTGGCGGCCCGTCGGCGGGGCAATCCGGGTGGTGTTGGTGGAGGAGCCGAGTGGATGGGTGGCCTTCTTCTGCACCGACGTGTCAGCGACCGTAGCAGAGATTCTCTCGACGGTCGCCGACCGGTTCTCATTAGAGATCGCGTTCCGCGACTGCAAGGAGATCGTCGGAGCCGGCCAGCAGCAGGTGCGGTTCGTGTGGGCAAACATCGGTGCATTCCACATCTGCCTCTGGACGTTCACGATGACCGAAGCTTGGGCATGGGGTCGGGAGGAGGACGACTTGGTGGACCGCCGAGCATCGCCATGGGACGATCCGAACCGTCGCCCAAGCCACGCAGACAAGCGTCGGGCTTGGCGCCGTGAATTGTTGGCCGAGGAGATTCGCGCGGTTCTACGCCCCGGGGTCACCGAGGAGGAAATTCGGGCCGTCGCCGAGCGGTTGCTTGCCCTGGCGGCATGAGAGCGAAGTCAATCGCGGAAAGTACAGTGTGGTGTCAGACGTTGTTTTTGGTTCTCACTTGCTATCAGAGGGGGGCAAGCCGCAGAACAGGTGTCGGGAACGAATGGCGCTTCCTTAACGCTAACCTCTGTTCTCTGTTTGAGATAGACAAAGACGGCCTCTCTTAGGAAAACCTTGGGGTATGTCCCAATCCCAGGTTCGTTCGGCAAGGAGGCCGTCGATGTCCCAGAGTATCTGTCGGCGGATTCGTGACCAGATCAATTTGCTTCGCGACCAGCCCCATCTCCCCTTCAGCGACCTGCTGGACGCGGACTTGGTCGGGGAAGTACTGGGGGAGGAAGGCGTCCATTACCGGGAACGGATCTTCAGCCCATTAGTGACCCTCTGGACCTTCCTGACGCAGGTGCTCAGCCTCGACCATTGTTGCCGCAAGGCCGTGGCATGCTTGATCGCCTACCGCACCGCACGGGGCCAGGACCCCTGCTCGGCCGACAGTGGCAGCTACTGCAAGGCGCGGCAGCGGCTGCCCATCGGTGTCATCACCGGGTTGGTTCACCGCACGGCCCAAGCCCTCGAAGAGCGAGTGCCGGAGGACTGGCTCTGGAAGCGTCGGGAGACCTTGATGGTCGACGGCTCCACGGTCTCGATGCCCGACACGCCGGAGAACCAGCAGGCCTTCCCCCAGGCCAGGACTCAGGCCTCCGGCGTCGGTTTCCCCATCGCCCGAGTGGTCGCGATCATTAGCCTGGCCACCGGGGTGTTGCGCGATCTGGCCATCGGTCCTTACAAGGGGAAAGAGACCGGCGAGACAGCTCTCTTACGCGACCTCCTGGATCGCCTCAAAGGTGGCGAGGTGCTGCTGGGAGACCGCTGTTTTGCCTCGTATTTCGGCATCAATTCGCTGGTGGAGCGTAGGGTGGATGGCCTCTTCCGGATGCACCAGCGACGCAAGTTCGACTTCCGCAAGGGTCGATCGCTGGGCATCGAAGATCACATCGTGACCTGGACCAAGCCCGGACGTCCGGAATGGATGGACGAGGAGGCCTACGCTCAGGTTCCCGAGGGGATGAAGGTTCGCGAGCTTCGGTTCAAGGTTCAGAAGCCCGGCTTCCGGATCAACGAGTTAGTGTTGGTGACCACCATGCTCGACGCGGAGGAGTACACGAGGGAGGAACTGGCCCGGCTTTACTTTGAAAGATGGAACATCGAATTAGATCTACGCGCGATCAAATGTATCATGCAGATGGATGTGCTGCGGTGCGAAACGCCCGGGATGGTGAAGAAGGAGATCTGGATGCACTCGCTCGCTTATAACTTAATACGTGGGGTCATGGCGGCGGCGGCCCAGGCCCATGGGAAGGCACCCAGGCAGATCAGCTTCGCGGGAACGCTGCAGACCATGGCGGCATTCCGCGAGGTGTTGAACTGGGCCCCGCCGGAAACGCGCCGTCTGCTTGTAGAGGTCATGCTCCGTGCCATCGCCAGCCATGAGGTTGGCAACCGGCCCGGCCGCGTCGAGCCGGCGCCATCAAGCGCCGCTCCAAACCCCACGATCTGCTGACCGAGCCTCGGAAAGCAGCGCGTAACCGCTTGATGCAGGCCGCTTAACGGTTAAGGAAGCGCCATTCGTGTCGGGTTGACAACCGAGAAACCGACATTCTTACATCAGTCGAAATCGATACCGGACACGAATGGCACTTCCTTAAGCGTAAGTCACTCGCTTCTCAATGTTTGCGCTCGAAACATGGGCTTACCATACACATTCATGTACATATGGGCCGCCATTCAACAAAGATGATTCCCAGTGAATTGCGGGATTTCCACGCCAACCACATCTAGAACAATGTGGATAATTGCGGAATCCACCAACTCATAAGACGTTTACAGGAAAGGACTTGCGCTTAAGGAAGCGGCATTCATACCGGACACCTAATCTACTCCAATCGTCAGCTACTGACGGTTCCCGACTCCCCATCTCCTGACGACGTGGACCGGATCGACACGTTGTGCGGAAGAGACGGATCGTGCCAGGACTGACGAATGTCTACAATTCATGGCGGGCAGATTTTGACGTTCTTGCCGAGCTATCCCGTTCGATAGCGCAAGATAGGGTGGAGGTTTCTCTACGTCCGTCTTTGGCAATTCGGATGACAGACATCAGCCTCGGGAAGGGAGACCCGAGCCAGGGGGAAATCGGTCTCCCCACAAAGGGATCGGATCGGCGGGTGTCAGGCCGGCGATGCCGCTAGTTCGATGTGCTGGGAAAACGCCGAACGAAGCCAACGGATTGCAGACTCAAACCCATATGCTTAAAAGGATAGCGTCCGATGGGTCCGATCGAAAGGGCGTCAAACGGACCCATCTATGAGAGGGGCGTTGTCAAGCGAGGCGGTGCAGATTTTGTGTCGGAGGGCTCCCGCACATCCCCTTCGCCGTCGGCTTCGGTCGATCTGGCCCATCTCAGACCTGTCCGCGGACGAATTGGTTGTGCACCCCGCAACACATCCTTTGAGCCTGAGGCCGAGGGAGATTGCTCCCCCTCAGTGCCGGCAGTGTACGAAGCGTTAGCCGACGTGACGTGATTCGCTCAACCATCTATTCGGGATCACCGGATCGCTCCGATGTCGCCACTCAGCCGGAATCCAAGGGACGCCACCATTCAATTTCACGACAGTTGGTGATGGGGTCGCTGTCGGGGTTCGTTGCGGGGTCGTCCTCCTGGTCGTCACGTCCACCGGCCTTCGCTCGACAGGTGGCTCGCTCTCACAGAGATTGTGTTCGATTCGGTCTTGGCCTCCCCTCCTTTCTGGGGGTTGGTGGGCCCGCTAGGCAGCCATCACCTTGTAGGGAGTCGACGTCCTGAGCATGGCGTAGAGCACGCACAAGAGCTTCCTGGCCACCGCCACGATGGCTCGCTTGGTGCCGCTGCGCTTCCTCAACCGGGAGAACACGGCCATCCATTTCGGGCTCGTGTTCACCAGCCGCCAGGCCGACTCCACCAGGGCCCACCGCAACAGTCCCGATCCTTGTTTGCTGATTGCAAGATCTTTGGATCTCTTGCCCCCGCTCTGCTTGACGACGGGTGCCAGCCCCGCGTAGGCACAGACCGCCTTGGCGTTGCGGAATCGGCTCACATCGCCCAGCTCGCTGAGGATCACCTCGGCGGTCACCGTCCCCACGCCGGGCGCCGTCTTGAGGATCGTCCGGGCCTCGGCTTCCCGCTTCGATGCCTTGGCCGCGAAGGCCTTGATCTTCTTGGCCAGGGCCAACAGCTGGGCTTGAGAGTCCTCGAACTCCGACCACAGCTGCCTGATGACGAACCGCTCGGCGTCGCTGAGGGGCACCTGCTTGAGGTAAGCCTTGCCGCACTGGGTCGAGAAGAGGTCCTTGCGGTCGGCGTTGTGGTCGGCCAGGATGTGGCGGATCTTGCACCGCACGGAGGTCAGGCACTCTCTGAGATACTGTCGATGGCGGACCAGAATCCGGTGCTGCCGTTGCCTGGGTGTGGGCATGTAGGCTTCGGGGATCATATCCCGGGCCAGGAACTCCGCCAGGATCTGGGCGTCGAGGCGGTCGGTCTTCTTGGTGGATTCGGCGATTACCCTCAGCTTCTTGGGATTGGCCAGGACGACCTTCTCGGCCAGGGGTTCGAGCCGATCGACGAGCCAGTGGTAGTTGGCCGTCGCCTCCACGACGACCTTGAAGGGCTGGAATTTCCGGAAGAACTCAACGATCTGGTCAGGCTGGTTGCAGTAAAGGGTCTTGCGTGCGAGCACGGTACGGTTCTGGTCCATTACGCAGACGGTGATAATCTTCTTGTGAAGGTCGACGCCGATGTAGTTCATTGCAGGGCTCCTGGTCTGGGTAAACGGGGAAACTGGGATAATTCCTCAAGTTTTCCCCAGGCTCAGGGGTTCTGCAAACCGTCGCGTCGACCTTCACCTCCCTCTCATAGCTTCATTTCTCAGTCAGCCGGTCGGGTGGCGGCCCCCGTCGAGTCGTGTCTTTACTTCCGCCAGTCTGCGCGTCGCGTGGCAACCGAAGGTGACATGCACTCGGGCCGCTTTCCGGAGAAAGTGAACAATCTCGGTATTGAAAGGTCGAGTAAACTAAAGAGGAGAGGGCGGCGGCAAAAGACGCGTCAGGATGATGCGTTCGAGATCGATTCCGCAGAGAATGGGCTGGTCGAATTGACCTTCTGGCGATTGTCGTGGAGAATTCCCGGGGTGAGGACACGATCAGACCTGACCTGCCTTGAGAACCCATCTTCCGGACTCTAACCCTGCCTCGGACCCTCCCTGGAAGACCCGGGGGGAAGTCGTGCGGCTCTGGTTTCCCCCAGTTCGTACTCTTCTTACGGTATAATTCTTTGTCTACTCTAGACTTGTGCCTCGGCCAACGGACGCTGTACCGATGAAGCAAACGTTCGCCGTCGTTGTCTTGCTGGCTGCCCTGGGGGTGTTGTGCAAGCTGGCGCTGAAGCCGCGCTCACCTCTTGCGGAACCGGTGCCGGGAGCGTCCGTGGCGCGGGAGCTTCCTGCGCAACCGGGGTCGCACACAGCCGATCCGCAATCGGAGCTGATGCGGCGTTATGCGAACGTCCCGAACCGGAGCGAGAGCTGGTCGCTCGGGTTGCCGATCGATTTCGCCAGAATGCGGTGGCGATCGACCGGACCGACGGACTGAGGGGTCTCCGGCTCCTCGATCGGCTCGATCTCGAGGCGGTTTACCTTTACGAGAAGCATCCCAAGGAGTTTCGCCGCCTGCGTGACATCCTTGATGATGACGCGGCGGCGGACCTTCTCCTTCACTGGCGGGAGTATTTCGGGCTGAAACGCGCCGATGACACCGATCGGAGCATCCTGGTGACGGAGCTGGCCGAGCTCACTCCGGCTCAGCGGCGGCTGGCGGCGCGTTATCCCAGCGCCTTGCCACTGATTCTGGCCGATCCCGCCGGCGTCGCCGAGCTCGCCGAGAGCTTTCATGGTGACGAGGCGGCTCTGGGCGAAGGCCTGGTGGTCCTGAGCCTGATCAGTCTCGAACACGGGGCTTCCGACCTCCGCGCGGCCTTGCGGACGATCGAGAACCATCGCACGCTGGCGCTGGAGGCCTTTCGTCAACAGGGACTCGAGGGCTTTGCCCTGGTCAGCCTCTATGGCCCGGTGCTCGAGGCACTGGGGCCCGCCTTGCCGCTCGATCAGAGCCTGATCTTGCTCCGGGTCAACTCGGGCTATGTCGATGAGCTGCTGCTGACGCATCGGCCCGAAACCGTGGCGAGCCATCTCAGCCACGTGGCCGCAAAAGGGCTGGTGCCGGCCGTCGGGGGAAATCCTCACGCGTTGCAGCTGGTGGTCGAGTTCGGCGAGCGGGGCGAGCGGGCGCTGGCGAAGGCCGGTCCCGACGCCGGCGACGTGGTGTTCGAGGATTTCACGGATCCCAGCTTGAGAAACCAGGCGGTCGCCGCCCTGGCAGAACATGGCACGATGGCCCTGGTCATCCTCGACAAGTACGCCACCGATCCCGACTTCCGCGAGATCCTCCGATTGCACGGAGGGGCGATCATTCCGCCGATCGCTCAGGCGGATGCGAGCCCGGAGGCACTCGCCCTGCTCCAGGCGAAGGAGCGCCGGACGTTCAGCGAGACGCTGGCCAAGATGGCGCTTCTGGCCTCCAGCGACAACGGTCAGGCGGTGATCCGGACGATCCGGAAGGACGGGCTGGAGCGAGTGGACTATCTCTATAACAGCCAGATCCAGTTCACCCAGTTCTTGCCGCTTTACGACGTGCTCCACCTGGGAAACGTCTTGCGCCACGGGCACTCTCCGACCTCCGGCGAGATGACCTGGGCCCTCGTGGACGGCTGCTTCGTGGTGGCCGACATCCTGAGCCTGGCGGCCATCCAGCCGGAAGGGGCGGTGGCCGCCGAGGCCGTCCGCTCCGAGGTCAAGACCGCCGCACGGGAGGGGGTCCGATCGATCGGTCGTGAGCTGGTCGAGACCGGAGGCGAGTCAACCGGGAAGCACCTGGCGAGTACCCGGGGCACGCGCGAGGCTGCCTCGGCTGCCGGTGTGGCCGCGGGCGAGATCGCCGGAGACGTCTCCCGCCAGCTTACCCGCTGGTGGGCCGTCCGGTCCGCGGGAGGCCTCTACCAGGTCTTGCATCGGCTTCCCGATGCCCTTCCCAGGATGAGCCTGGCCCAGGTGACTTCGGTGGCCCGGCCGCTGTGCGCCAAGGCCGGCATGAGGCTTAGCACATGGAAGCCCATCCAGCTCCTCCGCGAGGGAGTGGCGGTGCCGTTCCGGATTCCGCCCGAGCGCGGCCTGAAATATCTGGCGGCGCAGATGGTGCAGGCGTCGGTCGGTGTTGTCGGCTTTCACAAGATGGAAGAGCACATGGCCTCGCGCCGGCCGCGAGCGTCGTGACGCAAGATGGTATGGGGTGAGGCATTGCCGGGCGACATCGAACGGTCCGGGAGCGACAGACGTACTTGGATTCAGAGATTTGCGGTTCCGCAAGGAGCCTTCGAGGATCGGTGGCCATGAATACCCATTCTGAAACAACCCAAGGCCAGCCCAGGCCGTGGCTGCGGACCGTGAGCACGGCGCCAGGTGCCGTTGTGCTGGCGCTCGTGTTCCTGGGTCTCGCGGCACCCGCCCGGGCGGGAAAGCTGTCCTGGCTCGATGACGTTGTGCGGGAGGTCATCGCCGAGACCAGGACGGGAACCAGGTCGCTGGTCCGGGGAAGCGAGGCGGGACGGGTCGAGCTTCGCGGCGCGAGCCGGCTGTTTCTCTCGCACGACACCGAGGAGGGGCTCGAGCAACTGGTGAAACGGTCCGACGAGCTGGCGCGGGCGGGCCGCCGTATCGAGCACCCTTCGGAAGCCCTGCTCCAGAGCCGGTTCTCCCGCCTGCTTGGAGATGACTCGCAGGCGGTGCGGTCGTTCGCCGCCCTCGAGCCGGCGGAGAAGCGGCTGGTGGTCGAGATGGGTGAGGCCGCGCGGCGGATTGCCCAGCGCTACCCCGAGCAGGCCGAGACGATGGTCCGGCAGCTCGGCCCCGAGGGGCTCTCGGCGGTCCGCGTCTTCGGTGACGACGTGGCCGAGGTCATGGTCAAGGAAGGGCCGGAGAGCCTGAACGTCCTCCGCAAGACTGGCAAGGGAGGCTGGTCGTTCTTCACGCACCAGGTTCTTCCGCACAAGAAGAAGCTGGCCGCGGCGGGCATCCTGGCCGCCTTCCTGGCCAACCCTGACAAGTTTGTCGATTACGCGGGTCAGGCGACCGAGTTCGCCGTTCGCGAGTTTGCCAGGGCCGGGATCAGCCTGGCGGCCGCCGCCGGCAGCGGGGCCGCCCAGGGTCTCGAATCCTCGATCGGAGAGGCTCTCGCCGCCCATGGACTGGATCAACCCCTGTTCCGATACCTTGGCATGGCGGTGGCGAGTCTGGTGGCCGTGTCCGCACTGCTCGTGATCGTCGGGATTCCCGTGCGGATGATGCTACGGCCCATCACCTGGCCGATCCGGTTGTTTGTCGGGAGGCGACGGCCGATATAATCTAGAGTCGCGCCAACCTTCGATTGAGGGCTGATTGGGGTGGCTAGTGTGGAGTCTTCGACGCCCCGGTTCGTCCGCTGTCTCGAAGACCGGGGCATTCTGCCCCAGCCACCCGGACGCCTCCACTAGTAAGCGATGGTTGACGTCACACCAGAGATTCCCGCTCCACGCGGGATCGGCCGCATCGTGAAAGGACCGAATGCCAGATCACCGCACAACGCGACTGGACGCGCTGGAAACTCGGCTCACGGGGCCGAAGCGGATCGCGCTGTTCGGTCATCGCAACGTGGGGAAGACCACGCTCCTGGCGATGTTCTACCGCCAGGCTGCGGGCGGGCAGGTTCCCGGAGTGCGGCTGGCCGCGGCCGATGCCCATAGCGCCGAGTATCTGGCCGAGAAGATCGCCCAGGTGGAGTCGGGCCAGCCAATGGCCGGAACGCTGGCAGAGACCGAGCTCAACCTCCGGCTCTATCATGGGCCCGCAAGGTTCGAGCTGATCGTCAAAGATTACCAGGGCGAGCACGTCACGCTGGGATCGGACGAGCCGATCCAGGAGTTCTTCGCAGGCTGTGATGCCGTCCTGCTCTGCCTCGACCCCGAAGGATCCACCGATCCTGCCGAGCGGCGGCGGCGGCAGCAGGAGGTGGAGAACCTGCTGGAACGCTATATCGAACGTTCCGAGGATCTCAGCACCGACCGGCCCGTCGCTCTCCTGCTCACCAAGTTTGACCGGGTGCTGGCCGGTCTCTCGGGGCCGGCGAATGACCGTACCGAAGCGATGACGCCGTCGGACGCCTCGCCGAGCCTGTCGGGACCGTTCGTCGAGCAGCTGGTGGACGAGCGCTACGGCATGACTCGCCACGCGCTGCGGCAGCACGCTCCCGAGGGTGCCATCTTCGCGGTCAGCTCGTACGGGCCCGGATCGACGAGCAACCGGCCCCCATCGATCCTGCACCCGATGGGACTCGAAGGTCCCCTGGGGTGGCTGGCCGAGCAGCTCGAGGCGCGCGATCGCGCCCAGATGGAGTGGCTCTGGGACCTGGCCCCCACCGATCTTCCACGTCTGACGCGGTGTGTGGCCGCCTACGAGCGGCGTTATCCTCGCTCGAACCGGTCCTACGAGTTCCGGGCACGGCTGAAAGCCCTGGAGCGACGACGACGACGACGACGTGTGGGGAAAGTCCTGGTGACCGCCGCGGTCCTGCTGGCGACGCTCGCGGGTTACGACTTCTGGGGATTCCACCGTGCGACCGCCTTCGAGCGTGATCCCGAAAACCCGGCGCCCCTGGTGGCGCGCCAGTGGTCCAGTTTCCTGGCGGGACACCCGTCGCTCTCGCTCTTCTGGCCGACCCTGGCCCGGCAGGCCCGGCTCCGGAAGGCCGAGTGGACCGTGAAGGCCGCCGACGTGCAGATCGCAACGGGCGCCGCGGGCCCCGATCTGAGTGATCGCCTTGAAGGGATCAAGGAGCAGGCGCCGCAGCTCGCTCCCGCCATCCGCAAGGTCGAGCAGGCTCGCGAACTGGTACGGCACGACGAGCGATGGAAGGAGGTCTACGCCGAGGCCCTTTCGCTTTCGGCGATCGACGACCCGGAAAAGCCGCTCGCCCAGCTCGACGCGTTTCTTCGCGAATTCCCGGACTCTCCCCGCCGCGCCGAGGTCCTGGCCCTGGCCCGCTCGCTCAAGAACGAATTGACGTCCCGCCGAGCCGCCGTGGAGCGGAAGCTCGTCGACGACCTGATCCGTTCCGAGTCGCTTCCGGGCACGTCGCTTTCCGATCTGATCGACAAGGCCCGGCAGTTCCTGGCCGACCACCCCGAAAGCTCGTACCGCACCGAGGTGCAGGGGCGTCTCGACGACTACGTGCACAAGCTCGATGAGCGCGACATCGAGCGAGCCCGCGACTATTCCCGGCGCTACCCCACGAACTTCGCCACCAGGATCGAGAGGTTCCAGGATTACCTCAAGAGCCACCAGGCGGGCGGGCGATTCCTCAGCGAGGCGATCGAAGCGAGAGAGCGGATCGCGCGTGAGTGGGACATCTACGCCTACCGTCAGGCCTATGATCATGACCTCGCGCATCACGATGACGTGGCCGAGGTTGCCCGTCGTCTCCGAGACTATCTGCGAGACCATCCGGACGGGCATTTTGCCGCTGACGCCCGGACCTATCTCGACTGGTGGGACAAGATTTCCGTGCCCGGAGAGTACCGCGTCACGCTCCGCCGAGGCGAGGTCGAGCCTTCGGTCGGCAAGTACTTCTCCGGAGGCGCGCCGGACCTGGGCGTGGTGGTCGAGGTCGCCGGCGTGGTCCACGGTCCCTCGCCGGTGATCCGCGACACGCACCGGCCGATCTGGGATTACACCTTCCCCCGCCCGATCACGTGGAAGCTCGGCGATCCGATCACCATCCGGATCATCGACTACGACTGGTCAGCCAGCGAGGTCTACACCCTGAATAGCCGCCAGGGCGATCCTCTGGCCATGCGGATGCTGTCGGGAACCATCCGCCCTTCCAAGGGGGGCGCGACCACCCTGGTCTTCTCCTCGGATTTCTCCATTCCGACGTTGAGCAGGCCCGAGTGATTCCGCTTCTCAGGCCGACGCGTGCGGGGCACGACGTACCGTGCTGAGGAACGCAGCCTTCAGGCCGGTTGGGCGAGGCAAGGCGCGCCGTTGGCAGCTCGACACACCTTGCCGCAGGCCAAACGCTCCGAATCCCGGAACCACCCGGCGTTCAGTCTTCGGCCTTCCCGGATCCAGGCTTCCTGGCTGCTTCCTTGGGCTTTTCTCGGAACAGCGGCTTTCCCGCCAGGAGCGTATCGATCTCGGTCGTCAGTTTCTCGCGGATGTCGGGGCTGAATCCGACATGGGCAGACTGAACGGTCCCTTTCGCGTCAAGAACGACGATCGTCGGTAGCCCCTCGACGTCAAAAGCCTTGCCGACCGATCCGCTGGGATCCAGTCCGATCAACCCGACCGGGGTTCCGGTCAGCTTGATCTGCTTCTGGTCGAGAGTCTTCTCCACGAGCTTGCGGACCTCGGCGAGCTCTTTCGGTTCCGCATCCTGGCTCAGCGCAACCAGAACGACATCTTTCTTGTCCTTGGCGAGCGCCTCGATCAGCTTCTGGATCTCCGGAAGCTCCTGCAGGCAGGGTCCGCACCACGTCGCCCAGAAGTCGATCACCACGACCTTGCCGGCCAGTTCGGCCTTGGTGACCGTCCGGGTCTTGTCGGGACCGTCAAGCAGGGTCAAGGTGAAATCCGGGGAGGGCTTGCCCAGTTTCTCGTTCACCGCGAATCTCGGCTCGTCCCCGGCGCCAGGCTGTTCCAGGAGGGTGTCGACCTTGGTGAACCCCTTGGGAGGTTCGTACGCAAACGATCGATCCTTGCCGATCTGTGTCGAGATAGGCCCCGAGGTCCACCCGAAGCGCTCGATCGAGACTTTCTGTCCTGCCGGTGCGCTTCTGGCGAGGAGCTCGGGGTCGATCTGGAACTCGATCCGGGAGAGGAGCTTGGTGGCAGGATCAACTTCCATGCGGATATCGGGCCCCTCGTCCTGATCGATGAGGAGGGCGGGAGCCTTAGGTGCCGGAGCCTTGGGGTCCTCGGGTGCGAGCTGAAGCGAACCGCCGAGCTGTCCCAGAGCCGCCACCGCGTCCGGGGCGGTCAACAAGTTGAGCAACACGAACATGGGTGCGCCGGAAGGCCCGCCGAAGAGCACCGCCCCCGTGGGGCCCTGGCGGAAGGTCTCGACATTCACTTCCGCGGGCGCGGGCGCCGTCGTGTATCTCTTGAGCGGGATGATCGCGGTGCTCATCGTCTTGCCGTCGCTGATCAAGTGGACAGCGCCGGTATCAAGGTCGATCTTGTTGGGGCGGACAAATGTCAGCTTCAGGGGGAGGGACTGTTTCTGGACCTTTCCCGCGAGGGTCATCGCCACGTCGAACTGTCCCTGGTCAGCATAGGAATCCAGGGCTTTGTAAGCCTTGGCCACCTCGTTCAGAAGGGCCCTGGCACGGGGATCGACTGCCTTGGCGGGCGGCTTGGCCTCGGGTCCCGGCTTCGGCACCTGGGCGGCTGCGGGTTCGTGGCGGAACGCAAACCCCACCACAAGCGCCGCGGCCAGCACGGCGTGCGAGCCGGATCGCGACGAGGGCAAGGAGAACACCATTTCCGAGGTCCTTCAGGCGAAGACGCCGGACACGCGAACGCCCCAAGCCGCTCGCTGGCCCGACCTTGTATGAGAATCCATTGTAGGCCCGCGGCCGACGATTCGTCGACCGCCACGATCCCCGTGGGACAGGACCGAGCTCTGCCAGCACCTGAGACCGACTGAGAAGAACTGCTCCCCACCGCCCAGAAAGCCGAGAGATCTTCTACCTCACGATTCCCGCCCGCTCTCCGATGCGCTGCCGGGTGTGACGGATGTTGCCGCCACGGGGCAGCCTGCCGACTGGCCCCCCCCATGGGCGCAAGAATCAGGCGCTGATCTCTCGGAGCCGCAGCATGGCCGGGGTGGAAGAAGATGCCCCAGCTTGTCGCGCTTGGCGTCGAGGTAGCGCTGGCGCTCGGCGACGACCGGTGCGATGATCGGCACCTGGTCAACGACAGCAAGATCATAGCCATAATAAACGAATGCGTCGGTCTTTTTGGGATTATTCGTCAGCAGTCGCACCTTGGTGAGACCAAGGTCCTTGAGGATTTGCAGGCCGATGCCGTAATCCCGCAGGTCGGCCCGGTGTCCGAGTGCGAGATTGGCCTGCACGGTATCGAGGCCCTTGTCTTGAAGGTTGTAGGCGCGGATCTTCTCGATCAGGCCAATGCCCCTTCCCTCCTGGGGAAGATAGATGAGGGCGCCGGCTCCCTCGGTGCCGATCATTTCCAGAGCCATGTGAAGCTGGTCGCCGCAATCGCAGCGGAGCGAATCGAGCAGATCACCGGTGAAGCATGACGAGTGGAGGCGAATCAGGGGAGCTTCCACCGCCTGAAGGTCGCCCATGACGAAGGCCACCGGCTCGTTACCCGGCTCGTGCTGGACCCTGTAGGCGATGATCCGGCCTTTCCCATACCGCGTGGGAAGATCGGCCTCGGTGGCGCGATGAACGAGTTTCTCGCGAAGCCGGCGGAACTTGATCAGGGCCTCGATCGATACAATCGGCAGCCCATGCTCCCGAGCGATCGCATGCAGCTTCTCCCGTCCCGCCATGCGAATCCCGTCGGTGATCTCGCAGATGACCCCCGCAGGGGTCAGATTCGCCAGCCTTGCCAGGTCAACGGCTGCCTCCGTATGCCCTGCGCGGCGGAGCACTCCCCCTTCCTTCGCGACAAGGGGAAAGAGATGACCGGGACGCAGCAGGTCGCCGGGTTTTGTCACGGGATCGAGGATGGCCCGGATGGTGATGGCCCGAGCTTCGGCGCTGATGCCCGTCCCGCTGGAGACGTGGTCCACGGGGATGGTATACGGCGTCTTGTGCGGCGCGGTGTTGTTGTCAACCATCATGGGAAGGCGCAGCCTGTCGGCCACTTCAGGCAGAATTGGCATGCACACCTGCCCACGACCATGCGTGATCATGAAGGCGACGATCTCGGGTGTGATCTTCTCCGCAGCCGCGACGAAGTCTCCCTCGTTCTCGCGATCTTCATCATCGACGACGATGATAACCCGGCCATCCCGCAAGGCCTGGAGTGCGTCCTCGATCTTGGAGTATTCCTCACCCATCGCTTCGTCCTGACTTCAAACCCGTACAGGGCCGTTCTCAGATTCAACATCATTGTACACAAAAGAGGAGCCCCCGGCGCGGCATGCCCGGCGGGAGCCGCGGCACCAGGGATCGCACCGCCACGATGGTGGACACCCGCTCCAGGGATGCCCGGTGGCCTTCCGAGACACCGCTGGGCGATCTCAGAGCTCAGCTCAGGGCAGTTCCCGGATCCGGAGGTTCTTGAACACCACGGGGGAGCCTTCGGATTCGAGGCAGAGGAAACCCGACGCAGGATCGCATCCGCTTCCTCCCGAGACTTCCTCACCGTTGACCCAGAGCCGGATCTCGCCGTTGATGCCGCGGACGTGGTAGTGGTTCCATTCGCCAACCCCCTTTGACAGGTGCTTGCTCGGAAAGCTCCGGGATCCGTCGGGCGACACCGGTGAGAATGGCTTCATGCGCGAGGAGCCCACGGGAAAGACGTCGCCGTGAGTGGTGAACCAGTCGGGCTTCTTGCCCGTGTCCTTCTCGTATTGCTCGGCGTAGCCGTGGTCGAGCACCTGGACCTCGATGCCTCCGGGTGGCAGCGAGGTCGGCTTCAGACCAGTGAGAGCCTTCTGCGGCACCCAGACGAAGATGCCCGAGTTGCCTCCCGACTTGAGGTGCCGCCACTGGGCCACAAGCTCGAAGTTCTTGACCGGCTGCTTCGTCCGGGTGACTCCCACCGGAGATCCCGTGCAGTGGGCAACCCCGTCCTTCCAGGTCCAGGTCTCAGGGTCGCAGTTGACGTTCGTGAAGTCATCCTCCCCCAGCGCCCGCCAGCCTGGGCCCGTACCGTCGATGCAGGCTCTGGGCAGGGCGCCGGGCTCGTCGGCAATTCCCACGACCGCAACCAGCGTCAGGCTTGCGGCAAGACCCAGAACACGGGTCAACCACGATGGAGCACTCATTGCGTGCTGAAGCCACGGCCTCTGGCCGTGTGACCCGAAGAGCTTCGAGCGATCCGGCGTGCTTCGTCCGAGGAACGGCGTGAGCTCCGCCTCCCCAAAGGAAGACGCCCAGGGGACGGATGGCAGAGCCAATCGCCCAGTCGGAGTAACCGTTGCCGAGCGCCGGGTAATCGCATGAGTTGCTTTGACATCCACGCCCCCAACGGGGGCTACCACACGGAAATGGCCCCCTCGGGGGGGCCTTCCTAATACCACGGCCTCTGGCCGTGGATCCTTATTGGCCTCGCCGTCGAGATCGGCGGCCATCGCCACGGCCACTCCCTGCGGCGGCAGGAAGGCCACCAGGATCTTGCCACCGACAACTTTGCCTGCTTTGCTCCGCAACAGCTTGAGCCGCTTGGCGACCTTCTTGATTTGCTTGCCATCGAGAATGGCGACCGTCATTCCGCTCAGAGACGCGGGGACCGGGGTGACCTGAGCGTTGGTGGGCAAGAGCTCCCGAATGCGGGCGGTGGCATCCTCAAAGAAGCCCAGGCCCAGGGAGATGGGCACCCGCGCCAGCTTGTGGTAGACCGCTTCTTGGCAGGTCGGCAGAATGCCTTGTTCCTCAGCGCGATTGAAGCTTGCGCGGCCACTCCCGTTGTGCAAAATCAGAGCATCGCGGATCCACTCAACAAAGGTGGGGAATCTGAGAAGATCCTCAAAGCCGCGGCCCCGATACTGGTCGAAGATCTCGTCGAGGACGGAAGGCTGAAGCAGATACGACCAAAGGGACAGAACGGCGTTGGCCAGGGGGGTCCGTTGGATCGCCATCGGGCCGAGAACTTCCCACGGAAGCGTAACACCGGGAGGCAGAGCCTCCATCAGGGCGTGGAGTGCCGGGGGCAGGATAGAGACCGGCAACTCGGTCATCGGTGGGGGCTCTGGGGGGACAGGCGGCCGGGGCCGAGGCCGTGCCTTCGAATCAGTCCGCTTCGCCACAGGTCTCGTGGCAGCAGTCGTGAAGGGTGGAAGGACCATATTACGACCTCCATGTCGTTGCCTATCCCGGCCTTATGACAGACGATCCAGTGCCTTATACCAAAAAATTCAACGATCCGCGAGAGGGCTAGAACCCCGACGTTTCCTGATAGCGCCGCTCGAGGTCGGCCAGGAGTATCGGGCGGTTCTTCTTCGAGCGTGCCTTCCTCATGATCTTGCGACGATCCAGTGCCTGCCTCTGGCACTGTAGTTCGTCGCGCCGTGCGATAGGGCAGCAAGTCGTCCACCGTGAACGGCTCCGGATGGAAGGCGTGTGCATCCAGTGCGTGCACTAAAGTTGGCCCCTCCAGAACAATACGGGTCCCCGCGTGGCGGTGGCCGTGAATCCGCCGCTCATGACTCTTGGGCAAGCGAAACCATCGTTCCAAATCCAGGTTGTCCTTGATCTCTTCAAACAGTCCTTCGCCCACGAACAGGCCGGCGAGAAAACTGATCATCACCTGGGCCATTTGCTTATGAATCGGGCCCCCGGTTTGCTGGAATCGATCGATCAGTTCCTCGAACTTCGCCTGCCGGTCCGCACATGTTCCCTTGCCGGGATCGAGCGTTTCGGCAACTTCCGTGACTTCCGCGATGAATTCACGGATCGACTCCTGTTCGTCGCGCACTTCGTTTCGGCCGCGGTCGATGCAGTCGGCGAGTCGGCCCAGTTGCC
>CAWFJM010000039.1:0-106106 GCA_963816015.1 uncultured Planctomycetaceae bacterium
TATAAAAAGCTTATATATGCCGTTCGGAATGTGGTACTCTGACCACGGGCAAGGACTGCGTTCTACGACACCCAGGATGCCCCGTATCGTCCGAACGCGTCGACGGGATGTCGCGACGGACGGCACGCCATGATGAGGCGAGACCGAGGGCAAGATGGGCTCTTCCGAACCTTCGCGATCCGGAGCACCGGCTGAGCCCCCGTATGCCATTCAGGATGAGCGGTCGAGAGATGGCCCCTTCGTCGTCGTGGGGGTGGGGGCCTCGGCCGGGGGCCTGGAGGCACTCAGCGACCTGCTGGCGAACCTGCCGGACAACACCGGCATGGCCATCGTGGTGGTGCAGCACCTCGACCCCCAACACGAGAGCAAGCTGAGCAACTTGCTGTCCAGGGTCACCCACCTGCCCGTCCTGGAGGCGACGCAAGACCTGGCCGTCCGCCCCGACCACGTCTACGTCATCCCCAAGAACACGACGATGACGATCGACCAGGGCGTGCTGCAACTGGAGCCGCGCAGCGGGGCGCGTGTCCCGCACCTGCCGATCGACGTGTTCCTGAAGTCGCTGGCGAAGGATCGGCAGGCCGCCGCGATCGGCGTGATCCTGTCGGGAACCGGCTCGGACGGCACGCTCGGGCTGGAGGAACTCAAGGCCGCAGGCGGCATCACCTTCGCTCAAGACGAGTCCTCCGCCAAGTACCCGGGCATGCCTCAGAGCGCGGCCAGGAGCGGCTGCGTCGATCTCGTCCTGCCGCCGGATCAGATTGCCCGCGAACTGGCGCGGATCGGCCAGCACCCCTACGTGGCCCCCGACCAGGCCGCCGAGGCGGGTGCCGGGTCGAGCGCCGAGGACGACGTCCACTTCAAGAAGATCCTGGAGATCTTGCGGTCCGCGTTCCGCGTCGACTTCAGCGCCTATCGAGAGACGACCGTCAGGCGGCGGATCCTCCGCCGCATGGTGCTCCACACCAAGGACAACCTGGCGGACTACATCCAGCGTCTGAAGGGGGACCGCGCCGAGGTCGAGGCGCTCTATCAGGACATCCTCATCAACGTGACCAGTTTCTTCCGGGAAGAGGAGACCTTCGAGGCCCTGAAGGAGAGCGTCTTTCCCGAGATCCTCAAGACCAAGAACGCGGACACGCCGATCCGCCTCTGGGTGCCGGGCTGCTCGACGGGCCAGGAAGCCTACTCCCTGGCGATCGCCCTGGTGGAATTCCTGGAGACGCAGCCCGTCCGACCCCCGATCCAGATCTTCGCCACCGACCTCAGCGAGACCGGCTCCCTGGTCAAGGCGCGGGAGGGGGTCTATCCCGAGAACATCGTGGCCCAGGTGTCGCCGGAACGGCTTCGCCGCTTCTTCGCCAAGGAGCAGGAAACGTATCGGATCAACAAATCGATTCGCGATCTGTGTGTCTTCGCCAGGCAAAACGTGGCGGCCGACCCGCCCTTCTCCCACCTGGACCTGATCAGTTGCCGCAACGTGTTGATCTACCTCACCCCGGTCTTGCAGAAACGGGTCATCCCGACGTTCCACTACGCCTTGAATCCCGAGCGGATTCCTCGTGCTGGGGGCCTCGGAGACGATCGGCTCGTTCGCCGGCCTGTTCGGCGTGGTGGACCCGAAGTCCCGCATCTACGCCAAGAAGGCGGCGGGGCTGCGGCAATACCCGCACTTCTACGGCAGGGACATGCTCACGGGGGAGCCTGCCGACGTCCACCTCACCCCGCTGTCCACCGCGTCGGCGGACTGGCAGCGTGCGGCCGACTCCGTCGTGCTGAAGGAGTATGCCCCCGCCGGCGTGCTGGTCAACGACGACCTCGACATCCTCCAGTTCCGCGGTCAGACCGGAGACTACCTGGCGCCTCCCCCGGGGGAGCCGAGCCATAACCTCCTCAAGATGGCCCGCGAGGGCCTGTTGCTGGCACTCCGCGACGCCCTGAGCGAGTGCCGGCAGGGGAACGCCCCCGTGCGGCGAACCGGGGTCCAGATCCGTGGTGAGGGGGCGGTACGGGAGACCGACCTTCGCGTCCTCCCGGTGAAGCTACCCGGCTCCGGCGAACGCTGCTACCTCGTGTTGTTCGAGGAGCCCAGGCACGAGCCGGCGGCCGTGTCGGGGTCTTCCGCCGGCGCGACCGGACCCGACAGCCCGGCCCGCTGGCTGCCGCGGTGGTTGCGGCGCCCCTTCCCCCTCGCGACGACCTCCGGCGATGCCGGGACGACCGCGCCCTCGGACGAACGCGAAGTCGACCGACTGCGGCAGGAACTCGCCGCGATGCGCGACTACCTCCAGTCCGTCATCGAGCAACAAGATGCCGTGAACGAGGAGCTGAAATCGGCCAACGAAGAGATCCTCTCCAGCAACGAGGAACTCCGAAGCACCAATGAGGAGCTGGAGACCGCCAAGGAAGAGCTCCAGTCCGTCAACGAAGAGCTGGTGACGGTCAACGAGCAACTCCTGAACCGGAATCTGGAATTGACCCGGCTCAGCGATGACATGACCAACCTGCTCGGCAGCGCGAACGTGCCGATGGTGGCCGTGGGCGTCGATCTCCGCATCCGGTGGTTCACGCCGGCGGCCGGCAAGGTCCTGAGCCTCCTGCCTGGCGACGTCGGACGCCCCATCGGCGAGCTCAAGCTGGTCCTCGATCTGTCCGACCTGGAGGCGTTGATCAAGGAGGTGATCGACTCCGTTCAGACGGAGGAGCGCGAGGTGCGCGACCGAGACGGCCACTGGTACATGCTCTGCATCCGCCCCTACCGGACCGCGGAGAACAAGATCGACGGCGCCGTTGTGGTGCTGGCTGACATCGACGAGGCCAAGCGTGCCCAGATTCGCCTCAGGGAGTCCGGCGAGTACACCCAGAGCATCGTGGATACGGTGCGGGAGCCGCTCCTCATCCTCACCGAGCGACCTGAGGGTGAAGTCGGCGAATCGGTCCTTCTATGAGACCTTCCAGGTCAAGCCCGAGGAGACGCTGAACCAGTTCCTCTACGACCTGGGGAGCGGACAATGGGACATTCCCCCACTGCGGACACTACTGGAAGACGATCCTTCCCGGCGACCACACGTTCGAGGAGTACGAGGTCGAGCACGAGTTCCCCGTGATCGGGCACCGGGTGATGATCCTCAACGCCCGTCGGGTGCGCCCGCGGGACGGCGCCTCGCCACTCATCCTCCTGGCGTTTCAGGACGTGACCGAGCACAGGCGGGCGGAGGCGGCGTTGCGGCAGAGCGGGGAGCGATTCCGCTTCCTGGCCGAATCGATGCCCCAGATCATCTTCACCGCCAAGCCCAACGGCGCCTTGGATTACTTCAACCGGCACTGGACCGAGTTCACCGGCCTGTCCTCCGAGTCCGATCGAGGACCTGAACTGGAGCAAGTTCGTCCACCCAGCCGACCTGGAGGAAACCGTCCGTCGGTGGCAGCACTCCATCGACACCGGCGAACCGTTCCAGCTCGAGCACCGCCTCCGACGCTCCGACGGGGCCTACCGATGGCACCTCAGCCGGGCCAACGCCCTGCGTGACGCCGCTGGCAACGTGCTGATCTGGACCGGTTCGAGCACCGACATCGACGACCAGAAGTGCTCCGAAGACGTACTCAAGGCGGCCGACATCCACAAGAACGCATTCCTGGCGATGCTCGCCCACGAACTGCGAAACCCCCTGGCCGCACTGGACTGCGGCCTGACGCTGCTTTCCGCCGCCGGCGACGAGGGCGACCGCGACTGGGCTTTGACGATGGCCGAGCACCAGGTGCGACTCCTGACGCGTATGGTCGACGATCTGCTGGACACCTCGCGGATCACGCGCGGCACCTTCCAGCTGCGGAGGGAGCGGGTGCAGCCCGCCGAGCTGATCGACCGGGCCGTTGAAACCGTGCGGCACCTCGCCGAGGCACAGGGGCATCAACTGCACGTCGCGGTGGCCCCGGACCTACCGCAACTGGAGGCCGACCCGGCTCGGCTGGAGCAGGTCATCTGCAACCTCCTGACCAATGCCGTCAAGTTCACGCCGCAGGGCGGACGGATCGAGCTCTCTGTCGGGACCGAGGGGGGTGAGCTCGTCTTGACGGTTCGCGACACGGGGGACGGGATCGCCCCGGATTTTCTGCCGCACGTCTTCGACCCGTTCGCGCAGGCCGACAACGTCCTTGGTGCGGGGGCGTGGAGGACTCGGTATCGGCCTGACGCTGGTCAAGGCCATCGTCGAGTTGCACGGCGGCTCTGTCGAGGCTCGAAGTGATGGTCTCCACTGCGGCAGCGAGATGGTCGTCCGACTCCCGACCGTCGGGGCTGACAACGCGGTCGGTCCCGGTCCCCTCGAGGATCGGCCGATCCGGCGCCGACCGGGCACCGGAGCGAAGACGGATCCTGATCGTCGAAGACAATCTGGACTATGCCCTTGGCCTCCGCCGGTTGCTGGAGTCCGCCGGGCACGACGTCCACATCTGCAACGATGGGCTCGTGGCCTTATCCCAGGCGCCGGCTTTCAGTCCCGATGTGATCCTCCTCGATCTCGGGCTGCCCGGGATGGACGGCTACGAGGTCGCTCGGCGAATGCGAGAAGATGAATCGCTCGCCTGCGCGAAGATCGTCGTCATCTCGGGGTATGCCAGCGAGGAGGATCGACAACGCTCCAAGGAGGTCGGCGCCGATGAGCACTTGCCCAAGCCGGTTCGGTTCAGCGAGCTGCTCCGGGTTGTTACCGAGACCGGGCGTATCCCCAGGACATGAGCGGCGATGCGAATACAACGATCGGCCGCGTGATGTGATCGGTCCACCAAGGTGATCGGGACCGATCACGGTGACACCGCCCGGTTCTGGAGCTCGCCCCGTCGGTTGAGCGGGGCGAGCTGGACCTGGTTTGCCCTCGGCTTCACCACCAGCGGCGGCCGTAGCCGTAACCACGGCGGTAATAGCGTGGCCCGTAGTAGTAACGGGGTCCATAGCCCCAGCCCGCGCCGATGACCGGTCCGCCATAGACCGGTCGGGGGACAACCACGGCCGGATAGGGCATCGCATAGGGGACGACCGGTGCGGCGACGACGGGAGCAGGAGCCACCACGGGCGTCCCCACGCCAACGACTCCGCCGAAGCCGGGCCTGCCGAATCCAATGTATCCACCGCCGATGACCTGCGACTGGGCCCGCGGCGTGGCCAGGCCCAGAACCATCACCAGTGCCGCGGCGAAGAAGACGTGCTTCATGCTCATCTGCGTCACTCCTTCAAGGATTTTCCAAAAGCACCGTGTCCGAGGTCCGGCTGTTTCTTCCTGCCGGGCAGGAAGATGGCTACCGAGACCTCCTCTCTACGACGTCCGAGGGTCCCTAGTTCAAGATTTCGAGGGTGGGCATCTTGGGTGTCTTGATGTTCTGGATGCTGATCTGGGCCGCGAGTTGCTCAACGACAGCCAGCAGGTAAGGGCGTGCAGGGGATCCGGGCAGGAGGGCGTGTTCCATCTTTCCCTCGTCTCCGGTCTCGCGGAGATAGAGATTCAGCGGCACCTCGCCCAGGAACGGAACGCCCATCTCAGCGGCCTTGCGCCGGGCGCCGCCCCGTCCGAAAATGTACACCCGCTCATCGCCGGGCGTGTCGAAGAAGGCTTTGCTGTCGATGGCCCGGTGGGCCTCGGGGCCGCCCCGGTCTTTGAGATAGGCGATCATGTCGAAAAAGGCCATGTTCTCGACCATCCCCAGCACGGGAACCCGGAGCTGCCGGAACATCATGATGGCGCGGGTGGCGTCAAGGAGTGCCACTTCCTGGGGTGTGCAAACCACCACGGCACCCGTGAGGGGCAGGGTCTGGGACAGGGTCAGGGGGATGTCTCCGGTTCCGGGGGGCAGGTCGATGACCAGGTAGTCAAGCTGACCCCAGTCCACCTGGCGGAGGAACTGCTGGATGATTCCATGGAGCATGGGCCCGCGCATGATGACGGCGCGATCGGGCTCGAGCAGGAACCCCATGGACATCAGCTTCAGACCGTTGGTCTCGATCGGCTGGATCCGATCTCCCCGGGCCATCGGCCGTCCCGACGCACCAACAAGGTGGGGAATGGAAGGGCCATAGACGTCGGCATCCATCAGGCCGACCGAGGCGCCGTAGGATCGAAGGCCAAAGGCGATGGCGGCGGCCATGGTGGACTTGCCGACGCCCCCTTTTCCCGACCCGATGGCGATCACGTTTTTCACCCCGGGGATGTCGCCGCTCTCCATGATCCCCTTGCCACGGACCTCGGCCCCCATGGTGATGTTCAGGTTCCATTCGCCGGGCAGCCGGTTCTGCAAGGCCGTGCGGACGTCGCGCTCGATCTGTCCCTTGAGCGGGCAGGCGGGGGTGGTCAGTTTCACCGTCAGCGCGACGGTGCCGTCGCTGATCCGGATATCCTTGATCATTCCCAGGTCGACGAGATCCCGCCCCAGGTCGGGATCCTTGACCCCTTTGAGTGCGGCGAGCACGTCCCGTTCGGTGAGCGTCGGATTGGTCATTCCGGACATCAAGCGTGATTCCTCTGCGGCTGGCGACACTCCGGTCGCGGTGACGGAAGTCCGTATCTTACCGGAGTATTCTATTCCAGGTACCCCGAAAGGGCCAGTCAGGCCGGCGCGTTCGAAGCTGGCCCCTGACCGGCCGTCTCGAGCCAGCTCTCCGCGTCCGGCGGAGATTCCGCGACTCAGGCGTCTCGACCAGCCCTCGCTTTCGGCGGGTGAGGATGCCAGCGAGATCCACCGATCGATGAGCTGGGCGACCTCGGGGGGCGGGACGAACCCGGAGATCACGTGGGTGGCTCCGAGCTCGCGGGCCAGCGACGAGACGCCTTCATGGGCTTCGGGGTCGAGGACCAGCACCCGCGCCCTCGGTGCCAGCGTCACGACCCGGTCCAGGTCGCTCAAACCCTCAAGCAGGTTTCGCGCCAGGTCGATCAGGACCACCGGGCTGGCCAGTCCCGTCAGGACCTCGTCCAGGTCCGTCGTGGAGCGGGTCTCGAACCAGCGAACGGGCCGGTCCTGGAGCCGGGGCCGGAGCTGCCCGGCCCAGGTTCCCAGGCGTTCATGCAAGATGACGGCCACGCGCGTCAAGATCAGAAACTCCTGGAGGATCCTATCGCCGGCTCGAGTCGGTCAGGCGTTACCCTCCAGAGTAGACGAAACTTCCGATCAACGGGAAGCGGTGGTTGGTCAGTTCGTGACGACGGAACCGACAAAACCTGGAGTAACTATATACAGTCATGATGAAGGATGCGGAAGCAAATCACGCTGGCTGCGACACTCGCCCAGGCGTCCATGATCACGCCCAGTCGGTCGTACCTGACCCGCAGCCGGCGCAGCCCCTTCATCCAGCTGATCGTCCGCTCGACCACCCAACGGATCTTGCCCAATCCGCTGCCGTGCGGCGTCCGCCGCTTGGCGATGTGCGGCTCGATGCCGAGCCATCGCAGGAACTCCCGGGTCGCCTCGCTGTCATACCCCCGATCGGCGTACGCCTCGTCGGGCAGCTCCTTCGGCCGTCCCGGCTTGCCCCCGACCTCGGGGAAGTGGAGCACCAAGGGGAGGATCTGTCGATGGTCGCTGGCGTTGGCCCCGGCGGTGCGAATCGCCAGTGGGACCCCGTGGCGGTCGACCATGAGCGTGTGCTTCGTGCCCTTCGTCTTGCGGTCGACCGGGCTGGGGCCGGTCGCCTCGCCGCCCCCGAACGCCCGGACGGTCACGCCGTCGATGATCACCGTGTCGGGGTCCAGCTTGCCCGCCTTGCGGAGCAGCCGGAGCAACTCGGCGTGGAGGCGGTCCCAGATCCCGGCCTCCTCCCACGCCCGGAGCCGGCGGTGGGCGGTCCTCCCGGAGCAGCCGAGTTCCGCCGGGACGTCCTCCCAGCGGGCACCGGTGGTCAGGACGAACCAGATCACCCGGACGACGACCCGGTGGCCGACCCGGGGCCGGCCGCCCTGGGGGCCGACGGGCTGCTCGGGAGGCAGATGGTGGGCGACCGTCTCGAAGAATTCCTCGGGCATGTGGGAATCGGCCATGCTGTAGGCTCCCCTCGTGGTAGTGGTGGACTACAGCGCCATGGCGCAAATGGCATGCCAACAGGTTTTGTCAGACCTTCTAAGCTGGCCCCTGACCGGCCGTCTCGAGCCAGCCCTCGGCGTCCAGCGGAGATTCCGGACTCAGGCGTCTCGACCAGCCCTCGCGTTCGGCGGGTGGGGATGCCAGCGAAATCCAGCGATCGATGAGCTGAGCAACCTCGGGGGGCGGGACGAATCCGGAGATAACGTGGGTGGCTCCGAGCTCGCGGGCCAGCGACGAGACGCCTTCATGGGCTTCGGGGTCGAGGACCAGCACCCGCGCCCTCGGCGCCAGCGTCACGACCCGGTCCAGGTCGCTCAAACCCTCAAGCAGGTTTCGCGCCAGGTCGATCAGGACCACCGGGCTGGCCAGTCCCGTCAGGACCTCATCCAGGTCCGTCGTGGAGCGGGTCTCGAACCAGCGAACGGGCCGATCCTGGAGCCGGGGCCGGAGCTGCCCGGCCCACGTTCCGAGGCGTTCGTGCAAGATGACGGCCACTCGCGTCAAGATCAGAAACTCCTGGAGGATCCTATCGCCGGCTCGAGTCGGTCAGGCGTTACCCTCCAGAGTAGACGAAACTTCCGATCAACGGAAAGCGGTTACCAGAAGTGGGAGCTGCGAGAGTCTTCGCTTCGAGGACCGGACGCGGTAAAGAGGTGGCTCGGCCCGCACTTGGGCTGTCCCCTCCTAGTGCCTCGTCTAGCGAAAAAGGGTGAGTTGGTCTTGCATGGCAACTTATCATGTTACGTGTATACAACGGCTGTCACACGAGTTTTGACAAGTTGCTTCTGGCGGAATAACGAGCGGCGCACGGCGGGCGCCTACGTGGGACAGATGTCAGGGTAACCTATCAATATCACGTTGACGGGGCAGTCGACTGACTTTTCGTTTTCGATAGCCCAAAAAGTTGACTGACGCGCTAAAACTACCCAGCTTCGCTAGTTTTTCAGTCACCAGGAGTTCTCTTACCATGCCGGGCAAGGCGGCCAAGATCACCATCACCGAGCGTCAGCAACTCCTTGATCACCAGCGCAGGTTCCACGCCCGTGAGCCGGACGTCGAGCCCCTGGAACTTGTAGGTAAGCCGCGCGTGATCGATGCCGCAAAGGCTGAGGATCGTGGCGTGGAGGTCGCGCACGTGAAGGACGTTGCCAACGGCCTTGCAACCGAGCTCGTCGGTGGCGCCGTAGGTGACGCCTCCCTTGATGCCACCGCCGGCCATCCAGATCGAGAAGCCGAGGATGTGATGATCGCAGCGTGAGGGCTTGCTGGGGTGTGTTGGCGACGTTCCTGGCGGCTGTGCACTCCTCGCGCGGAGGCGCGTCGAAGTTGGCCAGCATCGGATGGAGAAACGTCCGCTGCCATACCGATGGCGACGGGCATCTCTTTCTTGTGGATCAGCTCGTCGAAGACGGCGGGCGCCTTGTACTGGATGCCATCCTGGTTGACGTAGAGGCACGCCGGCTTCGCCGGGTCATACCGCTGCGGAACGTAGATCCAGTAGTCTCGGACCGTGCCGGGGAAGATCTGGCTGCGGTCGAAGACGAAGCTCATGACCTCACCCTGGAGTGCGGGCGAGGAGCCGTTCGCGACATGGGCACCGACCGTGCCGGAGACGAGGAGCGGGGCGAGCGCCGATGCCACGAGGGTCGAGAGTTTCCGAGCTCGCCGCTTGAGACGAAGGAACATGGCTCTGTCCTCACACCGCGCAATCGATCACGCCGGCCACTTGCCGATCGGGCACTGCTCGTGAGCCATCCGGGTTTTCACGTTGGTGAAGCAGCCGCAGATGCGGCACCGCAGTCCCGTGTGATGCGTACACGCCTGGCAGGTTGCCATCCGCTTCTGCTGGACATCGGGCGCCGTGGTTTTCAGTCCGGAGCCGATGAACTTCATCATCGCCCTGGTGGCCGAGACAGCCATCCGGAGCAGGCCGGGGCCGGAATTCGGATCGGAGGCTGGCTGGCCCGTCGTGATGATAGAGCTGCCCGGGCCGTTGGCCTTCAGTCCCGAGAAGTCCATCCGGTACCGCTGGAGCTGGGCTCCATACCAAGAAGCCTCGGGCTTGCCCAGCTTGCGAAGAACGTCCAACGATTCCTCGGCCCTGGCGATCGCCTGGTCGCGCTGGTTCAGCTCGGCAAAGGCGATGGCCTGGTTCCAGAGAACCCTCGTCTCCTGCTGCCGGTCGCCCATCGCGCGAGTCATCTCGAGCGCCCGGTTCAGCAAGGACATGGCCCCGGCCGCGTCGCGCACGTTCAGATGAGCCATGCCGAGCCGCTCGAGGATGAGCTTCTCGGCATAAGGATCGCGCAGCTGGCGAGCCAGCAGGAGCCCATGCTCCAGCCATTGCCGGGCGGGTAGAGGCTGGCCCATGGCCAGGAGCGCGTAACCCATGTTGTTCAGAACATCGACTTCCCGCCCGAGGTCTCCAAGCTGGCGCGCCAGCCCCAGGGCCTTCTCCAGGTGGGCGACCGACTTCTTCAGGTCTCCCTCGTTCATGAACACGATTCCCAGGTCGGTCAGTGCGGCAGCTTCGCGGACCTGGTCACCGCTCTGGCGAGCCGCCTCGAGGAGTTGCTCGGCCAGCGCGACCGGAGAGCCCAGCTCCTCGGTCCCCTTCACGCCCGACGGGGCTTTAGGCCCCTGCTCCGCCGCCGGCTCGGCTCCCACGCCGGCCACCAGGAACAGATCTTGTCCCAGCTTCTGAAATCGCGTCAGGCCGGGCCAGCGCGTGCGCGCCTGCTCCTCGCTCAGCGAGGCAAAGTCGTCCTGGGGCCATGCCAGGGCGAGGTCCGTCTTCCGTTCGCCCGCCCGCTCCGCCGCCTGTCCGTTGGGAAGGGTCCAGGACTCCTCGCCGCCGGCCCCCACCAGTTTCCGGGTAAGCTTGCCCAGAAAGCCTACTCTCAGCCGCTGACGGGCACGAATCGACGTTGCCGGCATAGCACAGATTCCCAGCTCGGCCTGGATCTCTCCTCGGGGCACTGTTCCGATGCGTTCCCAGTACTGAAACTCGCGGTCCCGATTCGTGGGGAGCCAGAGAACCACCCGGTTGTCCTCGCGCGGGGGCTCCGAGAGGATCCCCTCACCAAGAACCAGGTTGCGCCAGTCAGGAGTCCTCATTTGACGTGCCTTGGATGATGGAAGGTTGCCACGACCGCCGTTTGCCTCTCGATCCTCTCGTTCGAGATCCATGGGTGGATTTTACTCGCCGGTCACTCGTCCGACAAACCGGAACTCGTGCCCGACGTTTTTTTGCGCAGCTTTTCGGGCTCGTTCTGGATCAACAACATAGCCGATTCCCTGTCCGCACGCCCCAAGACGCGTCGCACGAGAGAATGCGGTGACGAGATAGATTCCCTGCCACCGGCCAGCGGCTCCCTCCCTCCGTCTCCTCGCGAGTGAGCGCAGAGCCTCGAGAATGTCTGAATGTGTAGATGATACAATGTCTCTGACAAAGTCCACAATTTTATCCAAAAGGGACTGACGAGGAATCGGGATCGCTGATACGCTCATGACCTGCGCACCCCGCACGAACGGGTCGATCGGTGCGTCATGGACCGTGGCTCGTCAGGATGAGAGACGATGGATCCACCCCGCAGGAAGCACAACGTTCTCCCAGACTTCATCGTCATCGGCGCCATGAAGAGCGCCACGACGACGCTTCACGAGCAACTGGCTCGTCAGAGCGACCTGTTTCTGAGCCGGCCCAAGGAGCCGAATTTCTTCAGCGACGATGAGAACTATGCGAGGGGATTCGACTGGTACACGTCGTTCTTTGAGGGGGCCGACGATTCGCTCCTGCTGGGCGAGTCGAGCACACACTATACCAAGCTGCCGACCTATCCTCGCACCGTGGAGCGGATGGTGCGGGCCCTCCCCCGGGTCAAGCTGATCTACGTCATGCGGCACCCGATCGACCGGCTCACCTCGCATTACTTCCACGAAGTCACCGTGGGCCGGATGAAGGTCGGCCTCGAGGAAGCCATCGACAGCCATCCCGAGCTCGTGGATTACGGGCGTTACAGCATGCAGCTCCAGCCCTACCTGGCGGCTTATGGTCCGGAGTCCGTGCATCCCGTCTTCTTCGATCGCCTGGTCGCCCGGCCCGATAAGGAGCTCGAGCGGATCGGCCGGTTCCTCGGCGTTTCTCGGACTCTCCGGTGGGATCATCGCCTGAAACCGCAAAACGTGGGCCGCGAGCGGCTCCGGAACAGCCCGATCCGCGATGCCCTGGTGCAGAGCCCCTGGATCACCGGTTTGCGGCGGAAGTTGCTTCCCAGGTCCTGGAGCGAGGCTCTGAAGGACTTCTGGAAAGTGAGGAATGGTCCCCCGACCGTCCCCTCCGGACTGCATGACCGGTTACGAGACGCTTTTGACCGGGACCTGGCACGGCTGGGTTCATGGCTGGGGATCACGCTGGACTGCGAATCATTCCATGACGTATCGAGCGCCCGAGCTCATGCCTGGAGGCAACTCGACCCTCGGCCCTTCAGCAATACCTTCCGTTGATCGCTCCGGGCCCGGGTTGGAGCCGGCCTCTTCCTCCCGTCCAACTCATCAGGCAACAGGATCCCGACCGACATTCACGAACGACGGCTCCCTCTCGCGAAGCGCTGCTTTCTCTTCCGCCTCTGGCATCTCGAGAAAAAGAGAGGGCTCGGACTGCTCATCCCTGTCATTGAGCTCCCTCGAGTGCTAGAACCGAGGCCCGGTCCGGTCTGGCTCGCGCCGTGTCGCGAGCGGCGACCGGCCACGGGCATGGGGGAGACCAGGGAGTGAACTGGGTTGGATACGCCGCATTGTCGGCGGTGTTTGCCGGGCTGACTGCGGTCCTGGCCAAGATCGGAGTCAGCCAGGTGCCCTCGAACGTCGCCACGCTCGTGAGGACGGTCGTAGTGGTGGTCTTCGCCACGGGGATCGTGGCCGCATCGGGTCAGCTTCACCACCTGAAATCGATCTCCGGCCGCGACTGGCTGGCACTTGTCTTCTCGGGAGTGGCGACGGGGTTCTCCTGGCTCTTCTACTTCGCGGCGCTCAAGCATGGACCGATCTCCGGTGTCGCCCCGATCGACAAGCTGAGCTTCGTCATCGCCATGACTCTGGGCTTTCTCGTGCTCAGGGAGACCGTGCGGCCCCTCACCCTGGTCGGCGCAGCGCTCATCGTCGCGGGGGTGCTGCTCACGCTCCCGACTGTTCAGCAGCAGCTCGAGCGGTTTTTCTGATGAAGCCGCCGTTGCCGCGCTGAAAGGCTCGTGTCCTGCCGTGTAAGCTCAGTGCCGTCCTGCCGTCGCGATCGGGGTCATCCGCTGCTGCCACCAGGCGGCCAGTCGTTGAAGGCGGATCTGGTTCTGCTTCCGGTCGTCCATGTTCTTCTTGATCAGGTTGATTTCCTTCTCCGAGAGGTGCCAGTTGAGCGTCTCGACCTGCTGCTCGTCGGAGGACGCGATCTCGGTGTAACAGGTGAAGATGACCGTCTTGAAGAAGCTAGGGTCGTCCTTGAGCCGGTCGCGGAAGTAGTGGTTCAGCACATTGACCTGGCCGTCGTTGCGAAAGTGCATGACGGCCTGGCGAGCCTCGGCGAGGCCCGTGACGGGGGAAGTGAGCCAGCGAACTCCCCGGGCGAGGATGTTGACGACGTTGCTGGCGGTGTTGACCAACCCTTCCGAGAGGATGGGCTGATCCAGCACCTTCAACTGCTTCTCGTTCCGGAACGCGCGGATCTGCACGAGCAGCACGCCCGAGGTGTTCTTCAGGATCCAGTCGCGATGGGCGAAGATCAGGGCAGAGGCCAGATCGATGCCGTAATTGTCATAATAGCCCGCGTCGACAACCTGGCGGGGCGAGTCGGTGGGCAGGACTCCGGCCGGGGTCACAACCGGAAACGTGGCGTTCATCCGCACCGCGGTCACCACCTTGAACGAATCGGCCGCCTCGGGAAAGAGCCTGAAGAACTCGACCGCGGACACGGCGTTGATGTTCCGGAACTCAAGACTGTCACGTGGCTCGAGCGGTTGCTTCGCCTCCCTCTCGATCCGCTCGACGATTTCCTTAGGACTCTCGGAGAGTAGGTCTTCACCGCCGATCGTGGTGAGATCGGCCAGATCGAGGTTGCTGATCAGGAGCCTTCGTCCATCCTCGACCAGCATGGGCGAGAAGACGAGCGACGGGATCTCGCCCCGGCGCTCGGCGTCGCGGAGACGGGAGAAGGTATAGCCCATCTCGGAGAACGTGCCATCCTCGGCCAGGGCGTCTTCCAGGGCGTGTCCGCGGTCGTACGATTGCCGCCAGGGAAGGATGAAGTACGGGAGATCGCGGAGGATGAACTGCCGGGCAATCGGGCTCAGGTAATCGTTCGCGATCCGGTCGGCGAGTGTGCCCGGGGCTCGGGACGGAGCCGGCTGACCACGATCCGGCGGGTCGTTCACGCTCGATGTCACGAACAGCGCGGCGCCGACCATGCCGCCCGACGCGCCGGTGACGAACCGGACGTGCCTGGGGAACTCCGGAATCTTCGCTCGAATCGAGTCCAGAACGACCGCGGTCCAGAGTCCGGCACGGAGGGCGCCGCCACAGGCGGCGACCGCGACCAGGATCGGCTTTCGCGAGGGCGCATCGCCCGGCGGCCCCTTCGGCTGAAGGCCGGTCTTCCAGGCTTCGAGGATGTCCGTCCGGTCTTGCAGGGCCCTCTTCCACCCGCCTCCAACCCCCTCCTTCTCCTGGAAGGCGACCAGGTCCACGGGTTTCTTCTCATCGCCTCCGGAGAACGGCGAAGGCAGCCCGACGAACTGGCGGAGCGGGTCGGGCGGATAGTAGGCCGTCAGTCCTCGGTAACAGGGATCATAGGTCTGGATCCCGTTGAGCAGGATCGTGGCGAGCACAAGGAGCAGGGCGCAGATCCGCACCAGGCGGCTTCGAATCGAGAGAAAAAAAGCGACAGAGACGGCGATCATGGCCAGGAGCAGGCAGATCAGGGCCGCAGGGACAATCCAGGTCGGCTGGAACCGGTCCACGACCAGAGCACCGAGGTAGACCAGCCCGAGCAGCCAGAGCAAGATCCCCGGATGCTGGAAGATCGCGACCGATCGGTCCGGAAGCGGTGCTTTGCCAGGTCGAAGCCTGAGCAAGCTGAGCAGCATCGAGATCGGCCGGGCGACCAGGAGGACCTGAGGCACCACAGCCCCCAGAGCCAGGCCAGCCAGCCAGGTCCATTCCACTGGCCGGGGATCGCTGGAGGGACGGATCGCCGGCAGAAAGGCCGGCAGAGCCAGGAGGAAGAGGCCGGGCAAAGTGGCGACGGCGATGAACCAGCCAAGCTGCCAGCGGGGAGAGAGGCCCTGGGTGGGAAGCCTGAGAAGCGCCGGGAGACCAGACTCCATCACCACCGGCTCGACTCGGTCCCAGGTCAGGCGGCGGCTCCTGCTCCGTCCAGGCCGCGACTCATCCACCAGGTAGATGGCAGACCAGGCGAGTGCCAGAAACGCCGCGGCACTGAATCCGGCCACGCCCACCGTGATCGGCGAATCGTCCCAGAAGAGCTCCGGAACCCCAAAGCTGCCGAATGCACCGTAGACGATCGCCAGGAGGAGCACGATCTCGCCGGCGATGATCCAGTTACTGCCCAGGAGCCTGAGCAGGAAAAGGAGCACCCGGCGCTGGTGCCAGGCGAACAGGCCGACCATCACGAGGAAGGCAAGGTGCTGGATGAAGGCCAGCGTCGCGTCGCCATCGTCGGCCGCCGAAGGGTCCGCCTTCGCTTGCATGATCGCGACGTAACACGTCACCGCGGCGAGTATGGCCAAGAGAACGGCGATCGGCCACAACCTGCCCGAACGGCCCGACGACACAGCTTCCATGGCGAAGACTCCCCTCCCGCACGGTGACGACCTTCTTGCCCAAAGTTATATCAACACAGCTCCTGCCAGACCGTAAAAAGACAGGAGGATTGCACGGCACCTCGGACCAGCCGCGCCTGCCGCCGGCCAGGGGCCCCGGCCTTCGCGCCTTGCGCATTCAGGCCTCGGTAGGGGAAAGCCATCAGGAAACGCGCGGCCTTCAGGGCATGATGAACCCCGGCGGCTTCGGCCTCGTCGGCAAGCCAGCCTGCACCGTCCAGTGGCCAACCAGTCCGCTGAAGCCCGTGCTAGATCTGCGAGTATTCGGCCGGTTCGAGGATCAGGTTCGTGATGCCGCTGAGGATGGCCTTGTCGGCGTACTCGGGCATCTTGCTGAGTCTCTTCCAGTCGGGGTCGCTGCCGAACTTCGACCAGTTCGCCTTCAACTCGTCTCCGCTCTCGAAGACCAGCATGTAGGTCAGGTTAGGCATCCTGGCGCCGACCAAGGTCTCGCCGAAGAAGACGGGATGGAGCCCGACGCGGCGGAAGATGTCAATCTCACCGGCGTCGTTGAACATCTCGATCTTCTTCTGGCCGGTCTTGACGCTGGGGCTCTCGTAGATGCGAAGCTGGAAGATGCGTCCTGGGGATTTCACCGGTGTTTCGAGTGTTCCCATCCCCTTGAAGGCCAGGAGCAACGCACTCTCCACTCGCTGAAATGCAGGTTTGTCGGCCGGAGCGTTCAGGAAGTCGGCACCCTTGTTTCGATACTCGGCATCCGCCAGGAGTGCCGGGGTGCAGGTGAGAAGTGATTCCACCGAAGGATGCCGCAGAAGCACGTAAACCGGGCTGATCTCCGTCTCCGGGTGGAAGACTCCCACGGGCGCGATCCCGATCCGGTTCAGCGCGGGAATGGCCGCGTCTCGCAGGAACGTGCCGAGTCCCTGCTTCTGCGCTTCGTCCGCGATCGCGTACCTGCGCAGCTCGTACACGTCGCGGTGAGCGTTCGAGCTCTCCGCGGCCTGGATGCTGCACATCGATGCAACTCCCACGCCACTTGCCGCCGCCAGCCATTCGCGTCGCGTTGTCATGAGATTTCCTCAGTTGTCTGCCAGGGTCCCACCGCCTCAGACGATGTCGGGTCGGCGGGCGCGTTCAAGAGTTTCGGCCAGCTCCTCGGGGCGCTGGCTGCCGATGAGGAGCCTGGAGCCGTCGGCCAGCTCGAGGCGGACGCCGCGATCGCCGCGGGCGTTGAGCACCCGCTCACCATCCCGGCCGGCCCGGATGCCCCAGCCGCCGTAGTCGAGGATCGGCCGGTACTGGATCACGTGGTAACGGACGATGCCGGAGATCGGCACCACCCGCCGATAGATCGGCACCCAGCCGAACCAGATGCGGATCTCGGTGGCGGTGACCTCGGTCGTCATCTGAAGCAGGCAGACGACCAGAAGGTAGGGAAGGGCCAAGGCAACCAGCAGGACGAGGGTGAACTCGAGGGACCAGCGGTGAGCCAGCAGGGTGGCGACGGGGCCCCAGTGGCGGAGCAACCAGACTGTCCAGTACCCGGCAAACAGCTCGATCGCCGCGATCAGGGCATAGACCCGCCAGTCGAAGAACTGCTCTTCGCGGAAGACGGTCGCAGCGGGTCGCATGGTCGCCACGGTCGACACGCTCAGGATCCTCCCCAGGGTTCCTGTGTCTGCTGATTCCATGTTCCCAGCACCCGGCAAACCGCCTGATGACCCAGGTCGGCAACCCGGTCGGCCGGAACCTGCCAGAGCTGGGGGTTGAGCACCTCGAGCGAGACGTATCCGTCGTAGCCGATGCGGCCCAGGTGCTCGAGTATCGGCCCGATCTGGAAGTCTCCCTCGCCGGGCAAGATCCGGTCGCGGTCGCCGGCCAGCTCGCGCGGAGTGCCGCTCAGGTCGCAGACCTGGACCCAGGCCAGGTTGACGCGGGAGAGGTAGCCGAGATCCTCGAACTTGCTCGGCCCGGTGTAGTAATGGAAGAGGTCGAGACAGACTCCCGCATGCGCCGACCCACACTGGGCGATCAGGGCCACCGCGGTATCGAGACTGGAGCAAAATCCGGACGTTTTCTGGAACTCGAGAGCGATGCGGATGCCATGGCTGGCGGCAAGCTCGGCGGCCTCGCCGAGGGCCGCCGCGGCCCGGGCGTAGTCCTCGTTCGACACCTCCCGGCTGAAGTCCGCCGAGACGATCACCACGCGTACCCCAAGCTGCTTCAAGAGTGCCAGCCGGCTGCGGAAATGGCTCCAGTGGGCCTCGCGCTCGCCGCCCCGCGAGAGCAACAGTCCCCCCTGGCCCGCGGCTGCCGCCGGCTCGAGCCCCTGGGAATCCAGCAGATTGCGTACCTCGTCGACCGTGTGTTCCTGGAGAAACGACTCCAGCTTGGTCAGCCAGAGCTCGACAGCCCGCCAGCCGCCGCGCGCGAACGCGCGAAGATCGACGTCCAGCGGTGTGCTCATGGTCGTGGCTTGGCTGATGCAGGGCTTCATGCGTTGGGTCGGCAAGTGCTGGGTTGGGGGTGGCTTCAAATCCGGGCGGACGCCGTTGATTCCGGGGGCTGTCTCCGGGCAGCGGCGGGGCTGGGGAGACAGGTTCAGGAAACCCCGGGGATGGGCTGGCCGTCAAGCAGGTCGCGAAGGGCTTGCGCGATCCCCGCGGAAGGCACGCGCCACTGGCGGCAACTGTCCCGGTCGCGCAGGGTGACGGTGTCGTCGCCCAGCGTCTGGCTATCCACGGTGATGCAGAAGGGAGTTCCCGCCTCGTCCTGGCGGCGATACCGCCGGCCGATGGCTCCCTTCTCATCGTAGAAGACGTGGAACTGGCGTCTCAGCTCACGGTAGATGGCCTCGGCCTTCTCGGGCATGCCGTCGCGCTTGACCAGAGGGAAGACGGCGGCCTTGATCGGCGCGATTCTGGGGTGGAACTTGAGCACGGTGCGGCTTTCGCCTCCCACTTGGTCCTCGGTGTAGGCCTCGCAAAGGAAGGCCAGGGTCGCGCGGTCGGCCCCCGCCGAAGGCTCGACCACGTGGGGGACGAACCGCTCCTTCCGCTCCTCGTCGAAGTAGCTCAGGTCCTTGCCGCTGAACTTCATGTGCTGGCTGAGGTCGTAGTCGCCCCGATGCGCGATCCCCTCGAGCTCGCTGATGCCGAAGGGGAAGGCATACTCGATGTCGGCGGTGGCCGTCGAGTAAAAGGCCATCTCCTCGGGATCGTGGTCGCGGAGCCGCAGCCGGTCCGATCTCAGGCCCAGGTCCACATACCACTGGAACCGCGTCTTCCGCCAGTAGGCGTACCAGTCCTTGGCCTCGTCGGGCCGGCAGAAGAACTCGATCTCCATCTGCTCGAACTCGCGGGAACGAAACGTGAAGTTGCGAGGATTGATCTCGTTGCGGAAGCTCTTGCCCACCTGCGCGATACCGAACGGAAGCTTGACGCGTCCGGTATCTACGACATTCTTGAAATTGGCGAAGATCCCCTGTGCGGTCTCGGGGCGAAGATAGGCGATGCTCGAGTCGTTTTCAAGGGCGCCCACGAAGGTCTTGAACATCAGGTTGAACGAGCGGGGTTCGGTCAGCGTGCCGCGGTCGTCGGTGGACGGGCCGACCACCTTCTCGCGGTCGGTGGGGTCAAGCTGCATGTAGGGGATGATCGTGGGAGGAGCCGTTGGGCTGGCCAAACTTCTTGGCGAGCTTGGCCGCCTTCTTCTCAGGTAGCTCGGCGGCTTCCTCGGGAGAGCTGCCCAGGCCTGAAAGCCAGGCCTCCGTGGGCTCTCCCTTGTGGTTCACGGCGGGAAAGACATAGGCGAAGATGTAGAGCTGATCCGCGCGATAGCGCTCCTTGGTGGCCTTGCAGTCGACCATGGGATCGCTGAAGCCGCCCACATGGCCCGAGGCTTCCCAGACCCGTGGGTTCATGATGATCGAGCAATCGAGCCCGACCATGTCGTCACGCGTCTGCACGTTGTCGCGCCACCAGGCCTCCTTGATGTTCCGCTTCAGCTCGACGCCGAGCGGGCCGTAGTCCCAGAAGCCGTTGATCCCGCCATAGATCTCGCTGGAGGGGAAGATGAACCCCCGGCGCTTGCAGAGCGAAACCAGCTTGTCCATTCCCACGTCCATCATCAGTCCTGCCTTCCCATCCGATCTCAAGAATCTCGGCCCACCAACGACGCGGCTGCCGGGTTCAGGCCTTCTCTGCTTGCTGCTCTGCTCCGCCTTGATCACCGCTTTCAGGTCAAGACGAGGCCACGATCCGTAGCGGGTCGCGACGGAGCTCGGCGACGATTTGGTGATCGGGCCGGTTGAGGCGGGCGGCATCAGCGATATCGGCAGATCGCCCCAACTCTACCACGCGCCGGCCTCCCTGTCCCCGGGTCAAGTAGCGAACCAGGGGGTTGGTGTCGTCGGCCTGCACGTTCTTCCGCCCGCTCTTGAACCAGATGGCGTCCTCTACCCTGGCCCAGAGTCCGGCAGCGATCTCGGCCTCATCGTTGCCCATCGGGTGGTCCAGGTCCTTGAAGTGCTTGGCGAAGGCCCCAGCCAGGAGCGTGTCCTCGTAGCTGATCTGCCCCTCGGTCCCCGCGCAGACCAGATGAATCGGCCTGGCCTCGTGGAGCAGGCGCTGGGACGTGGCCGCGAAGTTGACGAACGCACCGAGCACGACCGGCTCGGCATCAACACAGGCCAGCAGGGCGCGGGTGCCGTTGGTGGTGGTGATGACCATCGTCCGCCCCTCGCAGACGGCCCGGGTGCACTCGCCCGGGGAATTCCCCAGGTCGAAACCCTCGATCGGCACTCCGTGCCGCTCGCCTGCCAGAAGCGCCTGGCCCGCCGGAAACGCGGCCGCCAGACGACGGGCCTCGTCCACTTCCGCACAGGGGACGATCTCCCGGCAACCAGCCACCAGGCCATGGACCATCGTCGTCGAGGCCCGGAGCACGTCGATCACGACGGCCATGCCCCCCTCAAGAGCACCCGGTGGGATCAGGCCAGGGAGCAGATGAACGAAAACCATGGCTTGCTCCGCCCGGCTGAGGGTCATCGGCGGGGCATTTCCACCACCCCCCCCGGTCTCTTCTCGGGGGGCAACCTGGGAAATCCCTGCGGCCCTTTCCGGAAAGCGATTTCGATTATGGCATAGCGCAGTCGATCTGGGGAGACCCCGTCGACGGTCTACCGGCCAATTGACCGAAGGTAAATGGAAGTGTGTTTCTGTTCAAACTGCCCGACGAGATTCGACGTCCGGGAGTATGGAACCCGAACGAACACCGCTCTAACGCTACGGCCTCTTGACCCGCTCTCAGATCTCTTCGATCTTCAGTCCGTTTGGTTCTCAGGCAGAGTGGCATTGTCCGAATGTCCGAAGGCCGGGAGAAACCCGCCAGACGCAAAGCTAGGATACCCGGGAGGTTACACCTACCCTGCGTAACTTCTCAATAAGTCCGGGCGGAGGGCTGAGGAAGTTGGCCGTTCCAGGCCAACTTGCTCGGGAATTCCAGGGATAATATCTCATGCCGTCGCGGAATTGCCCGGACTTTTATTGTGCGCCCCCGATACCGATTGCACCCGTAGCGGGCCCACCACGACCGGATCGACTCGACGGCGAACGCCGGGGTGTCCGACGAGATACCGACACAGATGTGGCCCCGCCCCGAGAGCAGGTCGTAGATCCCGTAGGGGGTGGCCCGACACTCCGCATCGGTCAGGAAATCGTAGACATTGACCTCCTCGGGCTCATCGCACCAGACCGCCCCGGGGTTTCGGAAGTTGCCGATCAATTCCTTCTTCTTGCCGTCCACGCCGATGATCGGCAGGCCGAACTCCTCGAAGATGGCGATCCACTCCTGGATGTTGAGGAACTGTCGGTCCCGGTCAGGGTGGTCCGGTCCCGTGAACCGCTTGAACGTTGATTCGGGGCGAGTACGCCTGGGTCCGCAGGAGCCGGGCCACGGTCGTGGGACAGGCCGAATAGCCTTGCCCCGCCAGTTCCGTGCTGAGGGCCTGCAAGCTACGGCGGACGAATTTCGTCTGGCCCATGGGGTCAGAGAAGTTACTAAAAAAATTCTAGGAGGGGCTCTGTCCCCCGATCCCCGGCTTTAGCTTTGTTCCGGGTCATTGTGAACTTTCGGTCAATTCGTCCGCGATGGATGAGTCCTTTGGCCCGATGAGGTGCATCCCAGCAAGTTCAGCCCGGAGTGTATGGGCCCGCGGTCCCCGAGACAAGATGATCGGACGGCATCGTCCGATTGGTGTAGCTTCGCCTTCCCTCTCTGGTGCATTTCCGGTACCTTTTAGCCTGCTGTTCTGATGATGGCCGGTCTCACCCCGACGCTGGCGGCTCGGACGGAGACCAGGCTCCGCGTGAGCAAGGGATAGCCCTGGATCCCCGTCCGACTCTTTTCGAGGTGCATGGATGCACGAGCCGAAAGGACGCTATCTTCCTCTCACGGGACCACGGCGGTTCATCGGCGACCTTGTGCATTTTGCCCACAAGGTTCCCTCGGCGCCGGTCAGCCGGTTGTTCGATGTCTCGCCGCTCTTTGATCCTCGGGCTCGTCATCCCTTCCGGCCCTCGTGGGCTTGCCTTTTCATGAAGGCCTACGCCCTGGTCGGCGCCAGAACGCACCGTTGCGCAGGTCTTATCTCGAGTTCCCCTGGCTGCGCCTCTACGAACATCCCTGGATGAACTGCGCCTGGCTATCGAACGGACTTACCTCGGCGAGGAGGGTGTCTTCGTCGGCATCTTCCGCGCTCCGGAGCAGCAAAGCCTGACCCAGATTCAGGACGCCCTGTCCTGGTACAAGAACGAGCCGCTGGAACGGGTCGGCTTCTACCGCCAGGCCCTTCGCTTCAGTCACGTGCCCACGCCGGTGCGGCGCATGTTCTGGTGGGTCACGCTCAACATGTCCGGGTACAAGCGGTGCAAGCGCTTCGGCACCTTCGGCCTGAGCAGCTACGGCAATCTTGGAGCCGAGAACCTGCACCCGATCTCTCCGCTCACCACAACCCTGACCTACGGACCAATCGATCCGGCCACGGGCCAGGTCGTGGTGAAGCTGATCTACGATCACCGGGTGCTCGACGGAGCCTATATCGCGCGTCGCCTGCGTGACATCGAGGAGGCGCTGAACGGACCGATCCGCAACGAGCTGCGGATCGATCTCGAGGGGACGAAAGGTCATCGCGACGGGCCACCGCCCAACGTTGAGCCTCTCCTGAAACCTCACTTGCCGACGATCGCCCTGGACCATGACCTGAGCGAACAGGCCGTGGAGAAGCGGCCGTGAGCGGGCCTCGCTCGCCCATGGCCCCGTCCCGCCATCACCGCCTTGGCTCAGCTCAGGTATCGCGCTCGCCGACCTCCTGATCGGTCGTCACCCGGACCTCGAGCCGGCTCATCAGCTTCTTCAGAGCCTCTTCCTTTGAGTTGATGAACAGGACGTTATCGAGCACAAGGGCCTTCTCGACGTTGGGAACGTGCAGCACCAGCTTCCCCGCCCCGAGCAGGACGTACTCGAGCACGTCGGGGATCTCCTTGTCGAACTTCAGGTTCATGGTTGGGAACCGCTCCAGGTCGCTGAGCGGCCCGTGATGGTGGAGGATCTCGTTGGGCAGCACTTCCCAGTAGTCCAGCCAGCGCGTGATATAAACGATCAGCAGCAGGACCAGCACGACCAGGAAGTACATCAGGTAGAACCCGGCGTTGGCGAAGATGTAGATCGATTCAAACAGCGTGTGGATCGGCTTCATCAGGTCCAGATGGAAGAAAGCTCCCAGCCAGAGCACAAAGAAGAAACCGAAGAGGACGAGCAGGATCACGCCGACCAGCTCGAACCTGGGAAAGTCCAGCGCCATCACCAGCAGGTTGAATGCCAGGACGGCCAGGAAGAGCATGCCCAGCAGGTTCTGAGGAAGCCTGAACCGCTCCAGCTTGGTCATGCGCTGTGGGGTTGTGGGGGCCGTTTCCCCTGTGCTCGTCGTGGGCGCGGTGACGACCGGCGTCACCTCCGTCGGGTCGTAGTGCTTCTCCTTGAGCGACCACATGCCGATCGCACAGATCAACGCGACGATCGCCGATGGGAAGATGTAGATCATCTTGGGCCACATGAAAATCCGGATCCCCTTCTCGCGGTGCTTGATCGAGGCGGGCGTGGGACTGATCACGGGCGGCTTCGAATCCATCGACATCAGGGAATCTCCAGTGCTGGACGATCGAGTCGCTCTCGCGACGAGACGCATTGATCGCAAACCAAACCGAGATCACAGGTAGCGAGTATTCCGGCCAAAACCGAACGTGGTCATCCTAACGCTCCGGGCAGACTGGGTAAAGTCCCTCCGTCCGGTGAGGACGCCGCCGGAACGAGCCCGTGCCGGCGGCCGTCTTGAGGCCTCGATCGCCCAAGGATCTTCGCCCGAACACGCCAAAGCTTGGAGCCGCCCATGGGGTGGCCCGGCGAATGGAGCGTAAGACGCCGAGATGAGCGGCCTCGCTCTGAAGCGATCCTCGCCCCGTCATGTTGAACCATTTCGACATCTGCAGCCGGGCTCTGGAACCACCGGTGGAGCGGTTGTAGACTCATTTCTAGTGCATTGTTGATTGCGTATCGTGAGTGGTTTCGGTCATGAAAGGTCGATAATGATGCTGTTCGCCCGCCGGTCCATTGCCGTTGTCGCCAGTGCCGCGGTCATGACATCGCTCGTGACGGGAATCTATCCCCTGAGGGCTCAGGAGAGCGCAGCCACAAAGTCTCAGGTGACCAAGACGAACCAGACCACGAAGGTCGATACTCCCGCTCCCCCGGAGACTTCCAAGAACACCAAGTCGGCAGGAAGAGTGGCTCCTCCTGATGCGACTCATCGCGTTCCCCCCGGCTTCTCCAAGCTCGGGCTAACCGACCAGCAAAAGGAGCAGATCTACGCGACTCCAGGGCAAGTACTATCCCCAGATCCAGGGTCTGGACAAGCAACTGGGCTCCCTCAGGGAGAAGCGGGACGCGGACGTCGAGAAGGTGCTGACACCCAAGCAGAGACAGTTGCTGGACCAGCAGAGAAAGGCGGCCGCTGATGCCCGCAAGGCCGCGAAGAAGGCGGCCGAGAAGGAGAAGGAGAAATCGTAAGATCAGGAGGTCTCAACCCTCCCGGGCAGAGCGGGCTGCGCTGTCGACGTTGCGGACGCGCCTCGGCCCGCTCCCCCTGCCTGAGTTGAAATGGCATGCCCGGCCCGCGTGCGTGCCCTTGCCCAGGCCGGCGCCCTCGGCGAGCAGAAGCGGGCCGACTATCGTGAATCGCTGAACCCGGTCCGCGAGATCGCCCGCCGGCACGCCAGGCTGGTCGCGGCGGGAGAGCGGGCCATGCTCGAGATCGCCCGCTGGATCCTCGCGCAATGGGAGGGTGAGAACGCACGGTTTCTCCAGCCCCAACGCTGAAAGGCTGGTGTGCAACTCCTGGCAGCGGGTTGTGCCGCGTCCTCAGCCGGAGGTTGCGGGTAATTCCTCTCCGGCTTCCAGGAAGAGCGAACGAAGCTCTCCTGTCACGCGGCGGGGGCGAAGCGTCCTGGCGTCGATCGCCACCCAGACGCTTCGCACGCTCGCCAGAACCTCGCCGTCACGCGCTCGCCGGATCTCGATGAACCGCTCGAGCGTCGCCCCGCTCGCAGCGCCGATCCATGTGCGAGCCACCAGGCCGTCGTTCTCCACGGCCGGTTTCAGGTAATCGACCTCATGCCTCCGGACCACCCAGACCAGGCGGTCGCGATGCTCCTGGTCCACCACCGAGTACCAGTGCGCAACCGCGGCATCCTGGGCATACCGGAGGTAAACGACGTTATTGACATGCCCCAGCCGGTCGATGTCCTTCGGGGAGACCATGAAGGCATGCTCGAAGACCCTGGGCTGACCCATACGCAGCTCCTCTGCAAGACCGGCGTCATTGCCTCGCGGCGCTCGAAGATGACGACTCGCGACGATCAGCAATGCACCATGCTAGTGTCCCGAGTCAGAAGTTCGTTCACAATCGGTTCGGGTTTGTGTCGGCCTCGGGGCATGGTGTGTCTCCTTTCGAGGAGACTGTATCGCAGCGATGCCGAGAGCGCAATAGCTACTTAACGAACTTCTGACTGAGGACACCAGCGCGGTTTCTGTTCAGGTTGCATACTCCCGGAAGTCGCGTCCAGCAGAGCAGGATTCATCCGTCCGGTGTTGGCTTATCGACCCGAGCAATCGTCTGGGGGCGGAAGCGATCGACGGGGCTCCATCGTCTGCTTCGACTCGAATAGTGCACAGGTCGACGCGTGTGTAAGCTTCGGAAAGCGGTCTGACGACCTGCCCTCCTCGTGTGCCGTGTTCGCGCGATGGAGACCCGATCGATCTGCAACCCCAGTGCCTGGACCTGCCGATGAGCGAGTATCCCTCGGAATCACTCCATCGACGCTACCGTGTGGCGCTTGGGCTGGCAGCCCTGCTGGTGGTGCTGAATCAGGTCCTCGTGCTGCCTTCCCTCTTGCGATTGACGACCGACGCCCCGGTGATCAACATCGCGGGCCGCCAGCGCATGCTCAGTCAACGGCTTGCCAAGGCCGCACTTGCCCTCGAGAGAGAGGGGGGCACTAGAGGGCGTCGTCGCCTCGAGGAACTGGACCAGGTTGTCCAGCTCTGGTCGGCCGCCCACGACGCCCTCCGACACGGCAACGCCGCGATGTCGCTTCCCGGCGGCAACAGCGTCACCGTGACCGCAGCGATGGATGGTCTGGAGCCCTTCTTCGTGCGGATGCGCGATGCCGCCAGCCGATTGATCCGCGACGAGGCTCGCTCGCGGCCTGGTGAGCCGGGAATACGTGACGACATCGCGACGATCCTGGAGGCTGAGCCCGAGTACCTGGAGCGGATGGACCGGGTGGTGGGTCTTTTCGAGCGCGAGGCACGAGGGCGGATTGACCGGTTGTTCTGGACCGGCTGGGGTCTAGCCGGCCTCATCCTCCTGGCACTGGCGGCGATCGGGCTTTTCATCCTGCGTCCGGCCGTGGAAGTGATTCGCCGCCAGGTTGACCAGCTAAGCCGAGGGCGTGATGACCTGGAGGACCGCGTGCGCCAGCGAACCGTCGAGCTGGAACTCGCCGGAGAGCGCCAGCGGGCGCTGGTCGAGCAGTTCAGTCACGTCGCCCGGACGACCACGATCGGCGAGATGGCCAGCGGGCTGGCCCACGAGCTCAAGCAGCCGCTGGGGGCGATCGCCAATTACGCGGAAGGCTGTCTGGTCGAGCTTGCCGCACCGCGACCGGCAATGGATGAGGTCCGGGCCTCCCTCGAGAAGCTGCTGGGTGCAACGCTGCGGGCCGGCCAGGTCATCGAGCGAATCCGCATGTTCGTGACCCGACAGGAGCCCAGGCGCGAGCCTTTCGAACCGAATCGAGTTGTCACTGAGGTCGAGGAGTTCCTCCGGGATGAGGCGGACCACCGCGGGGTCGCCGTCGAGCTTGACTTGGCACCTGATTTGCCATGGCTCCAGGGTGACTCCGTCCAGATTCAGCAGGTGCTGGTTAACCTGGTGCGGAACGCGTTTGAAGCGCTAGCGGCAATGAAACCCGTTGAGCCGAAATTGGTTATGCAAACCCGGAGAACCAGTACGGCCCGCGTTGAGTTCGCCGTGACGGACAACGGAGAAGGAATCGACCAGGAGCGTCTCGAGAGGGTTTTTGACGCGTACTTCAGCACGCGTGCCGGTGGGTTGGGCATGGGGCTGGCGATCAGCCGAACCATTGTCGAGGCTCACCTGGGACGGATCACTGTATCGTCCCAGCCCGGCTTCACGACGACCTTCCGGTTCACCCTCCCAGTCGACAGCGAGGACGATGCAGAATCCTATCGTCTACATCGTGGATGACGACCCCGACATGCGGGACTCGCTGCGCTGGCTCATGAAGACAGTGGGGCTACGCTCCGAGACGTTCCCTTCTGCGAGTGACTTCCTCCGCGATTTTTCCCCCAACGGTCCGGGCTGCTTGATCCTCGATGTGAGGATGCCGGGGACCAGCGGGCTCGATCTGTTCGAGGACCTCGTCTCCCGGGGTGAGGGCATGCCCGTGATCTTCATCACGGCCTATGCCGACGTGCCGATGGCGGTCCGGGCTCTGAAGTCCGGCGCCGTCGAGTTTGTCGAGAAGCCGTTCAACCGGCAGACGCTTCTGGACAAGGTCCAGCGCGCGATCAAGGACGACCTCGAACGCCGTAGCCGCCTCACCGCCCGCGAGACGTTCCTGGCGAGGTTCCGCAGCCTCACCGACAAGGAGCACGAAGTCCTGGATCTGATAAAGGAAGGGCGGGCTAACAAGGAGATCGCGGCCCGACTGGAGATCACGTCTCGGGCGGTTGAGCTCCGCCGGTCCAGCTTGATGCGCAAGCTCGGCGTTCGCTCGCTGGCCGAGCTCTTGCGCCTCTCCGTCAGCCTCGACGTGGCCGCCGATCGCCGCCGAGAGGCGCCCTGATTGGCTCACCCCACCTCTGGCCTGATCCGCTCGCTCGATCGTCCCAGCAGTGCCTCGATCGGCGGCAAACACGCTCGATTCCTAGGCTGGCAAGAGCGTGACACGGAGTGACCGACCCTTCGGTTTTGCGCAACTCGAGGAAGAGGAACCGAAGACGACCTTCGTCTTACCGTAGGGATTCACCCCTCACGCAGGTGATAAGCAGGGTCTGGCATCACGTCTGCTTTTCACCTCGGGCCAATGGCGGATCAGCCGGTTTCCCTCCCCACCGGTCACGAAGCACGGGCTATCCCTCCCATGATGCATGAAGAGTGATTCCTCCTCCGGCCCCGGAGGTGGAGCGGGAAAGGTGTTTTCATGAGGTTCCACGGATCGAGGAGTTCGATATCGGTGATCGACAGGGAGGATGCATTCGTCGCCTTCAAGCCGGGGGTCGGTCTGATCGGCTGCTTGCTGGACGAGCAAGGAGATTTAAGCGCGGTTGAGCGGTTTGCGCAGTTTCATGAAGATGCGGTCGAGCCCCTCCAGGGGCGGTACTACTCGGCGCTCTTACCGGCCCGGCCGCCAGGCCCCGGGCAGCAGCTCGCGTTCGAGGTCGATCTCGACCGGTGTTCCGGCTGCAAGGCCTGCGTGGCGGCCTGCCACAATCTCAACGGGCTGGACGAGGGCGAGTCCTGGCGCGACGTCGGCCTCGTTATCGGCGGCCGGCCGGAGTTGCCTGTCCTCCAGCATGTGACATCCGCGTGCCATCATTGCCTCGATCCGGCCTGCCTCAACGCCTGCCCGGTCGACGCCTACGAAAAGGACCCGCTCACGGGAATTGTCCGGCACCTCGACGACCAGTGCTTCGGCTGCCAGTATTGCACGCTGGCCTGCCCTTACGATGCGCCCAAGTTCCACCCTGGTAAGGGCATCGTTCGCAAGTGCGACATGTGCGGCGACAGGCTGGCCGCGGGCGAGGCTCCAGCTTGCGTCCAGTCCTGCCCTCACGAGGCTATCCGCATTCGCGTTGTGGACCGCGACGACCTACACGCGCCGGCCCAGGCCAGTGGCTTTCTGCCCGCTGGCCCTGACCCTGCATGGACCCGGCCCACGACGGTTTATCGGTCGAGCCGGCTGCTGGGGCCGGGGGACTTCCAATCGGCCGGTGATCGGATCGAGCCCGAGCATCCCCACTGGCCACTCATCGTGATGCTCGTTCTGACGCAATGCTCGGTCGGCGGTTTCGTGGTGGAGTTCCTCTCCATCGCGGCCGGTTGGGCCGGAGGTCCGGCGCCCCCACGAGCACGATCCTCTGCTTGGTCGTCGGCTGGGCCGGGCTGGCTGCGAGCGTTTTCCATCTGGGCCGGCCGCTCTACGCTTACCGTGCTCTGATTGGCCTGCGGCACTCGTGGCTGAGCCGCGAAGTCCTCGCCTTCGGCCTCTTCGCCAAGCTGGCGACGGCTTACGTGGCGCTTGAGGTCTTCTGGCCTGCCTTCTTCACTACCACGTCCGGGCTGCGGCTGGCATTGCTTGGGGCGATCGCCGCGACGGGCCTTGCGGGTGTCGCCTGCTCGGTGATGGTGTATCACGCGGTGCGGCGACCGTACTGGCGGGCATCTTCCGGTGGGGTCAAGTTTGTCGGCACGGTGATCGTGCTCGGCCTTGCTGCTGCCTTGGCGGCACTGGGTGTGGCTTCGGTGAGTTCTGCCGAGCTACTTCGCGGGCAGACGTCCGCTCGGCTCTTGTGGGCCGTCGCCATCGGCCTGATCGCCGTGTCGTCGGCCAAGCTCTGGTTCGAGGAGTGGCTGGTCCGCAGGTTCGCTAGATCGGATCTCATAACGCTGCGAACGACGCTTCGGTTACTCCGCGGACCCCTCAAACGTCCGGCAGGGTTTCGGCGCTTCTTCGGGGTCTTGGGGGGCGTCGTTCTGCCGGCCTTGGCGATCGTGGGGGCGGCATCGGCCGATCCAGGGATCACCTCGGCCGCCTCCATGCTTGCCCTCGGAGCGTCGATCACAGGTGAAACAGCCGAGCGCTATCTCTTCTTCACCGCCGTGGTCAGGCCGAAGATGCCGGGAGGGCTCCCGTGAAGCATGCCTCTGTGAAGACCGGAGGCGATCGCTCCTCGTTGAGCCGCCGCACCCTGAGCCTGATCCGCGCCCGGGATGGCCGCCTGACGCAAGAACTGCTGCGGGCACCGGGCCGGTTCGGGCTGGGCCAGGTACCCGCGGGCAAGGCACCCGACGCGACCACGGGAATGGTCTGCGGATTCTGTTCCACGGGCTGCGGTCTGACGATCCACCTCCGCAATGGCGAGGCCGTGAACCTCACGCCTACGACCGAGCATCCCGTCAACCTCGGCATGGCCTGCCCCAAGGGGTGGGAGGCGCTGAGCGTGCTTGACGGCGATGATCGCGCGACGGTGCCGGTCCAGAAGGGTGAGGACGGCCGGCGGCTGGTGGTGGACTGGCACACCGCGCTCTCGGGGATGACGGACCGGTTCCGCTCCATCCAGAAAGTCCACGGGGCCGATGCGATCGCCTTCCTGAGCACGGGCCAGATCGCCACCGAGGAAATGGCCCTGCTCGGGGCCCTGACGAAATTCGGCATGGGGATGATCCACGGGGACGGCAATACCCGCCAGTGCATGGCCACGGCCGTTGTGGCCTACAAGCAGGCCTTCGGGTTCGACGCTCCGCCTTACACTTACCAGGACCTCGAGGAGTCCGATTGCATCTTCCTCATCGGTTCGAACATCTGCATCGCCCATCCGATTCTCTGGGAGCGGGTGATGCGGAACCGCCACAGGCCCGAGATCGTCGTGGTCGATCCCCGGCGCACCGAGACGGCGATGGCTGCCACGCTGCACCTACAGGTCCGGCCCAAGACCGACCTGACGTTTCTCTACGGGCTGGCGAACCTGCTGATCCAGAACGATTGGATCGACAGGCCATTCATCGAGGCCCACACGAGAGGCTTTGACCAGTTCGCTGCCTTCGTCCGCCAGTTCGATCTCGACCGGGTGGCTGACGAAACCGGACTCTCCGTCGCCGCGATTCACGATGCGGCACAGCGGATCCACGAGCGGTCGCGTGTCTCCTTCTGGTGGACGATGGGCGTTAACCAGAGTCACCAGGGAGTGGGGACGGCGCAGGCCATCATCAACCTTGCACTTCTGACCGGCAACATCGGCCGCCCCGGCACCGGGGCCAACTCGATCACCGGCCAGTGCAATGCGATGGGCTCCCGGCTGTTCTCAAACACGACCAACCTCCTCGGCGGACACGACCTGTCCAACCCTGACCATCGGGCCAAAGTGGCCGGGGTGCTCGAGATCCCGGAGGAGCGGATCCCAACTTCACCGAGCTGGGCCTATGACCAGATCCTCGAGGGGATTCAGGCGGGCAGAATCCGGGCTCTCTGGGTGATCGCCACCAACCCGGCGCACTCCTGGATCGACCAGGGCCGGCTCCGCGAGATCCTGAACCGGCTCGATTACCTCGTGGTCCAGGACATGTACCACTCCACCGAGACGGCCCAACTCGCGGATTTGCTGCTTCCAGCTGCCGCCTGGGGCGAGAAGGAGGGGACTTTCATCAACTCCGAGCGGCGGGTCGGGCTGATCAAGAAGGTCCGGCGCGCTCCGGGCCAAGCCCTTTCCGATTTTAACATCTTCAAACTGGTTGCCCATTACTACGGATGCGAATCGATGTTCACCCGTTGGGAGTCGCCGGAGGCGGTGTTCCAGATCCTCAAAGAGCTTTCCTCCGGCACGCCGTGCGACTTGAGCGGCATTGCCGACTACCACATGCTCGACGAGGCCCGCGGCATCCAGTGGCCTTTCCCGGCGCACGCTCCAGACCCCGCCCCGCAGCGGCGGCTCTTCGCCGACGGCCGATTCTACCATCCCGACGGTCGTGCCCGGTTTCTCTTCGAGGAGCCTCGAGCGGTCCCGGAGCTGCCCGATCAAGACTTTCCGCTCCTGCTTTTGACCGGCCGAGGCAGTGCCGCGCAGTGGCACACGGAGACCAGAACGGCCAAGTCCGACGTCCTACGCAAACTCTACCCCAAAGAGCCCTATGTCGAGATCAATCCCGCCGACGCGGAGCCCCTCGGCCTGGGACCCGCTGAGTGGGTGGACGTCGAATCGCGCCGGGGAACGGCCCGGGTCCGGGCGTTCGTCACCCCGACCGTTCCACGGGGACAGCTCTTCCTGCCCATGCACGACGCCGCGACCAATCTTCTGACCGCCGCTGTCTTCGACCCTCAGTCGCGTCAGCCGGCCTACAAGGCGTGCGCGGCGCGGGTGCGCCGGGCGCGGCCGGCAGAGCCATCGGCGGGATGTCGGGGCATCGCCATTCTCTCCTCAAACACCGGGAGCGGACTCGAATGATTGCACGGAATCGCCAGCGGAAGACCGTGGTCGTGATCGGCAATGGAATGGTCGGCCACCGGTTCTGCGAGCGCCTGGTGGAGTACGACCTCGACCAGAGCTGGCAGATTGTGACGTTCTGCGAAGAGCCGCGCCCGGCGTACGACCGGGTGAACCTGTCTAGGTTCTTCGAGCGCAGGGACGCGAGCCATCTCCAGCTTGCTTCCGAGGAATGGTACGCCGAAAGTGGGATTACCTTGCACATCGGCGATCGGGCCAAGGCCATTGATCGCCGCGACCGGATCGTCGTCTCGGAGCAGGGCCGGCAGGTCGACTTCGACGCCGTCGTCCTGGCGACCGGCTCGGGCCCCTTTGTGCCGCAGGTCCCCGGCGTGGACAAGAAGGGGGTGTTCGTCTACCGCACGATCGAGGACCTCGAGGGGATCCTGGCCTATGCCGGGAAGGCAAGGCGGGCGGCGATCGTGGGCGGTGGTCTGCTCGGGCTGGAGGCGGCCAAGGCGGTCCGCGACCTGGACCTGGAGACTCACGTCGTCGAGTTCGCCCCTCGGCTGATGCCCCGCCAGGTTGACGAGGCTGGTTCGCGGACGCTCCGCGACAAGATCGAGGCCCTGGGCGTCAGGGTCCACTTGAGCAAGAGCACCCGGGAGTTCCTCGGCAACGGCAGGGTGGAGGGACTGGCGTTCGCCGACGGCGAGTATCTGGAAGTGGACATGGTGGTGATCTCGGCAGGGATCCGGCCTCGCGACGAGCTGGCTCGAGACTGCGGCCTGGACGTCGGCCCTCGCGGGGGAGTCATCGTCGATAACGCCCTGCGGACCAGCGATCCAGACATCTTCGCGGTGGGCGAGGTCGCCCTCCACCGCGAGATGATCTACGGCCTGGTGGCTCCCGGATACGAGATGGCCGACGTTGTCGCAGCCAACCTGACCGGCGCCAACCGGACGTTCGCCGGGTTCGATCTCTCCACCAAGCTCAAGCTGATGGGCGTGGACGTCGCCAGCTTCGGCGACGTCTTCGCCGAGGCCCAGGGCGCCAGGGCTCTCACCTACGAAGACCCATTTCAGGGAACCTACAAGAAGCTCCTGTTCAACTCCGACGGCTCCCGCTTGATCGGCGGTGTCTTGGTCGGCGACGCGTCCGATTATGGAACGCTTCTGGGCCTCTTCAGAAGCAACAAACCCCTCGCTGTGCCCCCCGGAGAGCTCCTCAGCGGCCGGCGCGGCGATTGGTCGGGGACGGCGAATATCTCTTGCAGCGATGGCCAGGTCTGCTCTTGCAACAATGTCAGCGAGAAGCAGATTCGCCACACGGTCCGCGATCAAGGGCTTACCACGGTCGCCCAGGTCAAGTCGTGCACCAAGGCCGGCACCGGCTGCGGCGGCTGCCTGCCACTGGTTACCGAACTGGTCAAGGCCGAGCTCAAGGCGGCCGGCAAAGCGGTGAATAACCACCTCTGCGAGCACTTCCCGTACAGCCGGCAGGAACTCTTCCAGATGATCAAGATCAAGCGGCTGAAGACGTTCGACGCCCTGCTTGCCGGCCATGGTTCCGGGCACGGCTGCGAGATCTGCAAGCCGGCCGTGGCCTCGATCCTCGCCAGCCTGTGGAACGAGAGTGTCCTGGAGCCGGCCCATGCCTCGCTCCAGGACACGAATGATCGCTACCTGGCCAACATCCAGCGCGGCGGGCTTTACTCCGTCGTCCCTCGTATCCCGGGGGGTGAGATCACTCCGGAGAAGCTGATCGTCCTGGGCGAGATCGCCCGCAAGTACGGCCTCTACACCAAGATCACCGGCGGGCAGCGGATCGACATGCTCGGTGCGCCGGTGCACCTGCTGCCCGACATCTGGGCGGACCTGGTCGCCGCTGGGTTCGAGAGCGGCCACGCCTACGGCAAGGCGGTGCGCACCGTCAAGAGCTGCGTTGGCTCGACCTGGTGCCGCTATGGCGTGCAGGACTCCGTCGGCTTCGCCATCCGGGTCGAGACCCGGTATCGAGGCATCAGGGCGCCGCACAAGGTCAAGGCGGCGGTCTCCGGCTGCATCCGCGAGTGTGCCGAGGCGCAGAGCAAGGACTTCGGCCTGATCGCCACCGAGAAGGGCTGGAACCTTTACGTCTGCGGCAACGGAGGCGCCCATCCCCGCCACGCCGACCTGCTCGCCGCCGACCTCGACGAGGAGACGGCGCTCAAGTACGTCGATCGCTTCCTCATGTACTACATCCAGACGGCCGACCGCCTCACCCGTACCTCGGTCTGGCTCGAGAAGATGGAGGGGGGGATCGAGTTCCTGAGAGACGTCATCGTCAACGACCGGCTGGGCATCTGTGATGAGCTGGAGCGGCAGATCCAGGCGCTCGTGGACACGTACGAGTGCGAGTGGAAGACGGTCGTGAGCGATCCCGAGAAGAAGCGGTTCTTCCAGCAGTTCGCCAACACCGACCTCGCGGAACCGGGTGTGGAATTCGTGACCGAGCGAGGCCAGAAGCGCCCCGCCGACTGGCCCGCGGAATTCGTGCCACTTGCCCGGTTGACGCAGCCCCAGGTTCCCTCGCCGGCGCCGGCGAGTGAGGCCAGGCCGTCTCGCTGGGTGCAGGTCGGGCGGGTCGAAGACTTCCCTGCCGACGCAGGCCGCACCGTGAAGTGCGGCCCGTCCCAGATCGCCGTCTTCCGGTTCGCCAGCCGCGGCGAGTGGTACGCCTGTCAGAACCTCTGCCCGCACAGGCGCGAGATGGTCCTGGCACGGGGCATCCTCGGCGACCAGCAGGGGACGCCCAAGGTCGCCTGCCCGCTGCACAAGAAGACGTTCTCGCTCGAGTCCGGAGCTTGCTTGAGCGGTGAGGATTACCGGCTGCAGGTCTTCCCGGTCAAGGTCGAGGCGGACTCCGTCTACCTTGGATTTCCGGCCGAAGCGGATCTCGAACCGCCGAGTCATCTCGAGCGCCTCTGCACCGAGTCTTGTGCCGTCCCCTGTTCCTGACCTTTCTGTCCCCCAGCATCCGATTCCGGAGACGATGACCGATGGATTTTCGCGACTTCCGCCGCGCCGGCCATGCGCCCACCTTGCTCAGCGCGTTTCTCTATTTCGACGTCAGCTTCATGGTCTGGATCCTCCCCGGTGCGCTGGCGAACTCGATCGTGCCCGAGTTTGGCCTTTCGGACTCTCAGAAGGGCCTGATGGTGGCCGTGCCGCTCCTGGGAGGGGCTCTCCTTCGCCTGGCCCTGGGCCTCTTGACCGATCACATCGGGGCCCGTCGCACCGGCATCCTGGGCATGTCATTGACGACGTTGCCCCTCCTTCTGGGCTGGCTCTGGGCCGACAGCTTCGACAGACTCCTGCTGGTGGGCCTGCTTTTGGGGGTGGCGGGGGCCAGCTTCGCCGCCGCTTTGCCGCTGGCCAGCCGGTGGTATCCGGCCCGATACCAGGGACTGGCGATGGGGATCGCGGGGGCCGGGAACAGCGGGACCGCGCTGGCCACGTTCTTCGGACCCAGGCTGGCACAGGTCTGGGGCTGGCACGCGGTCTTCGGGATGGCCCTCGTGCCGCTGCTGGCGACCCTGGCTCTGTTCTTGGTCTTCGCCAAGGACAGCCCGCACCAGCCGGCGCCGCGGTCGCTGGCCGAATACGCCGCCGTGCTGCGGATGCGCGACACCTGGTGGTTCTGCCTGTTCTACGCGATCACCTTCGGCGGCTTCGTTGGCCTGGCCAGCTTCCTGAACCTCTTCTTCCTCAGCCAGTACGGCCTGACCCGGGTTCAGGCGGGCAGCTTCACCACCCTTTGTGTCGTCGCCGGCTCGGCCCTCCGACCGTTTGGAGGCTATCTCGCCGACCGAATGGGGGGCGTCCGGGTGCTGACGCTGCTCTACATCGGCGTGGGCGCGGTGATGCTCGGTCTCTCATCCCTTCCCTCGCTGGCCGCTGGTACGTTCTTGCTGCTCGCGATCATGGCGATCCTGGGTATGGGCAACGGCGCCGTCTTTCAGCTTGTCCCGAACCGGTTCCCCAAGGAGATTGGCGTCACGACAGGCATCATCGGCGCCGCAGGAGGCCTGGGCGGATTCGTCTTGCCGACCCTGATGGGCAGCCTCAAGGAGCTGACTGGCAGCTTCAGCGGCGGATTCCTGGCCTTCGCCCTCGTGGGCGGCTTTGGCGGCGCTGCGGCGCTGGCCTATGCCAGCCGGGGATGGCAGGGTATCTTCATCGGCAGAAGTGGCCTGGCGCTTGAGAGTGCCTGAGGACTGTGTACCTCGCGGCGGCCCAAGCCGGCCACGAACGATTACCCTGAGGCTGCCGATCCATGGCGCACCCTTCCGAATCGACTCCGCTGGCCGGTCTCCGCGTGGCGATCTTCGAATCGCGGATGGCGGAGGCGACGGCCGACATGATCCGGAAACACGGCGGCATTCCACTCTTGGCCCCCGCGCTGCGGGAGATCCCCCTGGGAGACAGCCCCGAGGTGGCCGCCTTCGCCGATGAGTTGACCTCCGGCGGCTTCGATGCCGTGATCTTCGAGACCGGCGTCGGGGTCCGGTACCTGGCCCAGGCCATCGAGACCCGCCTGCCGCGCGAGACCTGGCTGGCGGCCCTGGCCCGAACCCGGGTCGTGGCGCGCGGGCCCAAGCCGGCGTCGGCCCTGCGGGAGCTTCAGGCTCGGGTCGATCTGCAGGTTCCCGAGCCCAACACCTGGCACGAGACACTTGCTCTCCTCGACAGCCAGCTCCCGGTCGACGGTCGTCGCGTGGCCGTGCAGGAATACGGGAAGCCCAACCTCGAGTTGATCGAGGGACTGGAGCGGCGCGGGGCGATCGTCACCCGGGTTCCAGTCTACCGCTGGGCCCTCCCCGATGATCTCGGGCCCCTCCGCGCAGCGATCGGCGAGATTGCCGCGGGGCGAGTCGGTACAGCGCTTTTCACCTCGGCCCAGCAGGTCGAGCACCTGCTCCAGATCGCCTCGGCCGAAGGCTGCGAGGCCGAGCTCCGCACGGCACTAAAGACGCACATGGTGATCGGCTCGATCGGCCCGACAACGTCCGAGACCCTTCGATCGCACGGCCTGCCGGTCGACATCGAGCCCGACCACCCCAAGCTCGGCCATCTGGTCGCCGCTGTCGCCGCAAGGTGGCGGAACACCGGCAAGGCCGGACCAAGCTCCCTGCCTTGACCGTCGATGGGTCCTGGACGATCATCCGAGACGGGCGAAAGGTGTCAGGAACCGTTGTCAGACGGGGGAAAGGTGTAAGGAACCATTGGCAGGGGAATCGGCTGTCCCCTGGGGCAAAGGCTGCCGAGCGACGCTACCATTGTCAATAAACGGTTCCCGACACGAATCGCGCTTCATTAACGCTAACCTCTGTTCTCTGTTTGAGATAGACAAAGACGGCCTCTCTTAGGAAAACCTTGGGGTATGTCCCAATCCCAGGTTCGTTCGGCAAGGAGGCCGTCGATGTCCCAGAGTATCTGTCGGCGGATTCGTGACCAGATCAATTTGCTTCGCGACCAGCCCCATCTCCCCTTCAGCGACCTGCTGGACGCGGACTTGGTCGGGGAAGTACTGGGGGAGGAAGGCGTCCATTACCGGGAACGGATCTTCAGCCCATTAGTGACCCTCTGGACCTTCCTGACGCAGGTGCTCAGCCTCGACCATTGTTGCCGCAAGGCCGTGGCATGCTTGATCGCCTACCGCACCGCACGGGGCCAGGACCCCTGCTCGGCCGACAGTGGCAGCTACTGCAAGGCGCGGCAGCGGCTGCCCATCGGTGTCATCACCGGGTTGGTTCACCGCACGGCCCAAGCCCTCGAAGAGCGAGTGCCGGAGGACTGGCTCTGGAAGCGTCGGGAGACCTTGATGGTCGACGGCTCCACGGTCTCGATGCCCGACACGCCGGAGAACCAGCAGGCCTTCCCCCAGGCCAGGACTCAGGCCTCCGGCGTCGGTTTCCCCATCGCCCGAGTGGTCGCGATCATTAGCCTGGCCACCGGGGTGTTGCGCGATCTGGCCATCGGTCCTTACAAGGGGAAAGAGACCGGCGAGACAGGTTCTCTTACGCGACCTCCTGGATCGCCTCAAAGGTGGCGAGGTGCTGCTGGGAGACCGCTGTTTTGCCTCGTATTTCGGCATCAATTCGCTGGTGGAGCGTAGGGTGGATGGCCTCTTCCGGATGCACCAGCGACGCAAGTTCGACTTCCGCAAGGGTCGATCGCTGGGCATCGAAGATCACATCGTGACCTGGACCAAGCCCGGACGTCCGGAATGGATGGACGAGGAGGCCTACGCTCAGGTTCCCGAGGGGATGACGGTCCGCGAGCTTCGGTTCAAGGTTCAGAAGCCCGGCTTCCGGATCAACGAGTTAGTGTTGGTGACCACCATGCTCGACGCGGAGGAGTACACGAGGGAGGAACTGGCCCGGCTTTACTTTGAAAGATGGAACATCGAATTAGATCTACGCGCGATCAAATGTATCATGCAGATGGATGTGCTGCGGTGCGAAACGCCCGGGATGGTGAAGATGGAGATCCGGATGCACTCGCTCGCTTACAACTTAATACGTGGGGTCATGGCGGCGGCGGCCCAGGCCCATGGGAAGGCACCCAGGCAGATCAGCTTCGCGGGAACGCTGCAGACCATGGCGGCATTCCGCGAGGTGTTGAACTGGGCCCCGCCGGAAACTGCGCCGTCTGCTTGTAGAGGTCATGCTCCATGCCATCGCCAGCCATGAGGTTGGCAACCGGCCCGGCCGCGTCGGAATTGCGCGATCAGCAAGCCACTCCAAATCTGCCGCTGCGACAAACTACATATCAATCTGCATGACCGAGCTCGGCGCACAAGTAGCGCGTAACCCTGTAGAATGCAGGCCGCTTAACGGTTAAGCTTAAGCGCCATTCGTTCCCGACACCTTTTCATCTCCGCCTTCTCGTGCCGCGCCACCAGGGCCCCGAACGATTCACGATCGCCCTGCAGCACCAGCCGTACGATGTCGGCATCCGCCTTCATGGGGCCGTCCCCCGCCTTCATGGGGCCGTCCCCGCGTCCCGATCGGCTTCCTCTCAAAGTAAGAGGCGCCGCGGCGGGAAATGCGACCGAAATCCGCAGAGCGACACGGATCTTCCCGGGAACCGATCGGTCGTGCTCAATAGATGAAGGGGATCATCCGCCAGGTCCGGCGGCGGTACGCCGCATACTCGTCGCCGAACTCCGTGAGCAGGAGGGCCTCCTCCTTCCCCACGACCCAGCCAAAGGAGAGGGCAAGCAGCAGCATCAGAACAAGTCCGATCGCGCTGCGGAAGACGAGGACCCAGCCGATCCCGCCCAGGTACGCTCCGAGGTAGCTGGGGTGCCGGATGTATCGATAAAAGCCCGTGGTCACGAGCTGGTGCTGCTCCTGGCTTGCCAGCGGCCAGGTGAAGCGACGGCCCAGGACGAACATGGGCCCCACCCTGAGCACGCAGCCGGCCGCGAGGAGCACGAGCCCAAGCCAGCGGACGACGTCTCCGTCCATAGTCCACAGGTCCCGTCGATCGGTTTCCGCGGGCAGCCAGGCCAGGAGCAGGCTGAACACGAGGACCGGAAGAAGGATCCAGCGGCCGTGGGCGTCGGGCCGCCTGAACCCCTCGGCGGTGGCGGAGGTGAAGGCCACGGCGATCGTCGCCAGCGCGACGACCGCGCAGGCGCAGGCCCGGGCCGGGTTGGCGATCAATGCCTCCCAGCCGCGCCAGCCCAGGGCGGGCAGGCCCAGAAAGAGAAGGCTCGAGACCACCATGATCAGGAGAATGCCCGGGTTCGGTCTCGAAGACGCCATGTCGCGGTCCTATGCGTCGAAGTCCGGATCCCAGAGCCCGGCGGATGTGTCGTCATCGATCGCATGCGTCCTTCTGGCCCGGAGCATCCGGAAGAAGATGTCCGCCAGGAAGAGCGCAAGGACGGCAGCGGCCGCCAGCTCGCCCATGAGCGCCCCCGCGAACACGCCCACGATGCCGATCAGGACGCCGATCATCGGTGCGATCATCAGGCAGAGCAGCGCACGATAGAGCCAGTAGAGAACGCCCGGCGGCTGGGGACACGGCCGGGTCTTGGCAGTGGTTCCCATGTGTCGGCTCCTGGACGGCCGTCAGAATGCGCGGAAGGGACTCGACACATCGTCTCAACATGTCCCCCTGGCGTCCAGTCCGAGCCGACGGATCGTGAAGGGAGACGTCATGCTCGGGCGAGGCGGCGTTCAAGGCCCACGCGGATGCGCAGGCCGGGCACGGCGGCCATGACGTCGAGCGACCTGACCAGGAGCATTCTGGGTCACCCCATGGGTGAACTCATCCGTTCTAGGCGGCGGTGACGCCGATGGTGTTGACCGCGAAAAGCCCCGCATAGTCATTCGTGTCGGCGGTCTGATCGGTCTGTGTTGAGACCACGCCGCCGGTGATCGTTGCGGTGATGGTGCCGTTGCTCAGAACAGTGTCATGCCGGCTGCCGACAGGCTGAGCCCAGGCCGCAGGTCCCGTGGGCGCACCCGCAGATGACGTTGCGGATCGAGTAGTTCGGCGGCGTCGTATTGTTCGGGGGGTCAGGCCCGCGGGGGCCTGGTAGTTGGTGAAGACTCCCGGCGGAGTGCCGGGGCTCTGGGGCGCGGCACCGTAGTCCGGCGGTGGGGGCAGGCTGCCATCGCCGCCGAAGGGGGCGACGCTCGCGGCCAGCACCGCATCGATCAGGGCTCCATTGATCACGAGGTTGCTGATCGATCCATTGGGCAGGTATACGCCCTGGTCGGGCGTCGAGCCGATCGCGGCCGTCCCTGACCTTGCCGGCGATGATCCGCGTCGGGTAGCCGGAGGTGATCACCGGTCGGGAAGCCCGACTTGACGTCGCCGCCGACCGTCAGGTTCGTGATGCTGGTTCCGGCGTCGATCTCGGAGTTGTAAATGGCGGTGACGCCGTCGGCTCCCACGGTGCCCGTGGTCGATCCCGTGCCCCCGCCGCCATTGATCGAAACCCCGGCCGTGATCCAGCTCCGGAAGATTCCGTGCGGAATGTCGATTTGACTGATATTCTTGACCACGTTGATATTGGCCGACTGCAAACCTCCCGGGTTACTGGTCCCACCCGAGATCAGGTTACTGGTCCCACCCAGGATATTGAAGCCATTGAGGTTCAGGCCCACACCCAGGTCGACGTGGTTGGGCGAACCCTGGCCGCGGAAGATGCCGCCCACGGTCATCGCGCCGAGGTCGCCACCCACGAGGATGCCGCTAGCCGCCGGGTTGACGAGTACATCGCCGCTGACCGTCAGACTTGACAGGTCGCGGCCGACCGCGAGCTCCCCACCCGAGTCAAGGATCAGCGAGCCTCCTATTGAGAACGAGCCCGTCTGGTCGCGGCCGATCGAGAACAGGCCGTTGTCGCTCAGGCTCATGTCATTCGTGATCTGGATCGGTGCCACCGAATCTCCGACGACCACGAACTCTCCTCCGTCCATGGCCACGGTTCCGATCGTGATGGCACCCACGGTCTGTGGGGTCGTGGGCGCTGTGCCCGAACCTGTGCCGGTCGCCGTGATCGTCCCGGTCACGGTGCCGTTGATCGTCACCGAGCCGGTTCCGGAGGCTGAAGTCGAACTGTTGTTCGTGGGAACGGTCGTGCCATTGAGGTTGCCGGCGATGATCACGTGCCCGTTGGGACCGAGAAGAACCTGACCGACGCTCATCGCGTCCACGCTGCCGTTGACATCGATCTGAGCAGCGGGCCCTAGGACGCCGAAATCCAGCGTGGTCACTGACTGTGGTCAAGGGCGTCATCGTTCCATCCAGCTCCGCCGGAGTGGCCAAGATGCTGCCAATTTGCCCCGACTTGATGGTAAGGTTGTGGATCGTCAGAAGCTGATTGGCCATGGCCACGTGGTATCGGGGCCGGATCTGAGTGATCGTCAGCGTCGTCGACGTCGTGCTTCCCAGCACCTTCACGTCGATCTGCCCGTTCCCGGCGGGACTGACCTTCAAGACCGCCTGATCAGAAAGTTGGAGGGAGTAGATCCCCGAGGCGGTCGCGATGTTCCGAACGTGACTGAAGCCCGTGAAGACCGAGAGAAGTTGCCGGCCTTCAAGGGACTCGACGGCCGGCAGCGTACCGATCCGGCGGATCTGGTCGGATCGCCCTGCGCGGGCTCTCCCGATACCCCCGGAACCCTGACCCAATTTCCTAACCATCGTCAGAACTCCTTCCTCCTCCGCGCTGCCTACCGCCTCTGGCGCCGGCCGGACACCACCCGCCCACGTTGCCCCGAGCCCCAAAGGGCAGCGGAGACCCCACGAGTCGCTCCCTGATCTCTTGTTTTGGTTTACCATCGGATCGTGAGGCCCTCAGAATCAGTGATTGCCGAAAAAAGCGAAGATCCGGCACATATCGATCTCCTGCCAGGCCCCCCGCCGCTCGCCGTTTGGCCTTTCTGGGACGGAATCGTCGCCAAGCTAACCCGTGTGCCACCCGTTTCTTTGGCGATCTGGCTGACTGCGAGCGCCCCCGTCTGCATCGTGGCCGCCGGTACAGGTCGAACGAGTCTAGACACGATGTCACCATGCAACCAATCATCAATACATGCGATCTAGCAGTCCCGGGCCACAACGAGACCGGGCACCACGAGAACGAGCAGGAAGACCAGCGGATTCGCTGAGACGCGATTCCGGGATTGCGACCTGGAGTGAGGGGATCGTGTTATGCTGAAACCACTTCAGTTCACGACGCCACCTCTCCAGACGGGGGACACGACCGTGACGACACCGCCGACCGCCGAGCACCAGCGCCTGGCCGACAGCCTGGCACGCCGCGCCGACTGGAAAGGATGGGGGCCGTACGTCGCGGAGCGAGCCTGGGGGACCGTCCGGGAGGACTACAGCGCGTCGGGAGACGCCTGGATCTACTTGCCCCACGACCACGCCCGCAGCCGGGCCTATCGCTGGAACGAGGACGGCCTGGGGGGCTTCTGCAACCGGTTTCAGAACGTTTGCATGGGCCTCGCCCTCTGGAACGAGCGCGACCCGATCCTCAAGGAGCGGTTCTTCGGCCTCTCGGGTCACGAGGGCAACCATGGCGAGGACGTCAAGGAGTATTACTTCTACCTCGATGCCACGCCGAGCCACTCCTACATGAAGATGCTTTACAAGTATCCCCAGGTCGAGTATCCCTATGCGCAGCTCGTGGAGGAGTCGCGGCGGCGAAGCCGGAATGAGCCGGAATTCGAGCTCTTCGACGCCATCGGCGACGCCTTCCGGTCAGGCCGCTACTTCGACGTGTACATCGAGTATGCCAGGGCCGTCCAGGAGGATATCCTCTGCCGGATCGAAGCGGTTAACCGCGGCCCCGAGGCTGCGGTTCTGCACATCTTGCCCCATCTCTGGTTCCGCAACTCATGGTCCTGGGGATATTCCGACGATCGGCCCGAGTTGAGGGAGGTCGCGTCGTGCTCGGTCCGGGCTGTGCACAAGCACCTGGGTGAGCGGTGGTGGTACGCCGATTCCGATCCGGTCGCTCCCGCGCTTCTGTTCACCGAGAACGAGACGAACTTCGAGCGGCTCTACGGCGTGCCCAATCGCACCCGCCACGTGAAGGACGCATTCCACGAGGCCGTCATCCACGGCCGGAGCGATCGGGTCAACCCCGAGCGAGTGGGAACCAAGGCCGCGGCTCATTACCGGGTGACCGTCGAGCCGGGCAGGTCAGCCGTCGTCCGGTTCCGGTTCACCGACCGGCGTCTTGATGAGGCATTCCGCGGCTTCGATCAGGTCTTCGACCTCCGCCGGAATGAGGCCGATGCGTTCTACGACGTGGTGCACCGGCACTGCCTGACCGAGGACGAGCGGCTGGTCCAGCGCCAGGCCCTGGCCGGACTGCTCTGGTCGAAGCAGTTCTACCACTACAACGTCGAGCTGTGGCTCAAGGGCGATCCGGCCGGCCCCCCTCCGCCTCCCGAGCATCAGCGCGTCCGGAACTTCAACTGGGGCCATTTCGCGGCGCTCGACGTCCTGTCGGTCCCCGACAAGTGGGAGTACCCCTGGTTCGCGGCCTGGGACACGGCCTTTCACTGCATGGCCCTGGCCCGGGTGGACCTGGAGTGGGCCAAGCGCCAGCTCATCCTGCTCTGCCGGGAGTGGTACATGCACCCCAACGGACAGCTTCCGGCCTACGAGTGGGATTTCAGCGACGTCAATCCGCCCGTCCATGCCCGGGCCACGCGCCGGGTGTACGAGCTCGAGCGGGAGCTGACCGGCGCGGGGGATCCCGAGTTCCTGGAAGAGATCTTCCACAAGATGCTGCTGTACTTCACCTGGTGGGTCAACCGCAAGGACGTCCAGGGGCGCAATGCCTTCCAGGGGGGCTTCCTGGGAATGGACAACATCGGCGTGTTCGACCGCAGCCATCCCAACCTCCTCGACGGCCACACGCTCGAGCAGGCTGATGGAACGGCCTGGATGGCGATGTTCTGCCTCGACATGCTGGCCATGTCGCTCGAGCTGTCTCGGTTCGATCCCGCCTACGAGTCCATGGCGACGAAGTTCTTCGAGCATTACATCGCCATCGCGCACGCGCTCAACGGGATCGGCGGCCAGGTGGGGATGTGGCATCCCGAGGATCAGTTCTATTACGACATCATCCTCCGGCCGGGTGGAGAGCCCCAGCCCCTGCGGGTTCGTTCCTGCGTGGGCATCATTCCCATGCTCGCGGTCCTGGCGATCCCGGCCGAGACCTGGGATCGGCTCGAGCGGTTCCGCCGCCGGGTCGGCTGGTACCTTCGTTATCGAAAGAACCTGACCAGCAACGCCTGCCTGCTCACCCAGCCCGGAGCGGAAGGCCACCGGCTGATGACGATCGCCGACCGGGCCAAGCTCGAGGGCATCCTGGCCCGGCTGCTTGACCCTGGCCAGTTCCTCTCCGACCACGGGATTCGCTCGCTCTCCAGGGAGCACGAGGCATCCCCGTTTCAGTGTCAGGGAAACCTGATTGCTTACGAGCCGGCCGAGTCGTCCAGCCCGATCTACGGCGGAAACTCGAACTGGCGGGGACCGATCTGGTTTCCCGTCAACTTCCTGATCATCCACTCGCTCCGCGAATACCATCGCTATTTCGGCGGCGACTTCCAGGTCGAGCTCCCCACGGGCTCGGGCCGGAGGGTTGATCTGAACGGATGTGCCAGCGACCTGTCGCGCCGGCTCACGCGGATCTTCCTCCGCGACGGGGAACGCGCGGGCCGGCGCCCTGTCTTCGGCAGCAACGAGCTGTTCCAGACAGATCCATGCTGGTGTGATCACATCCCGTTTCACGAGTACTTTCACGGCGACAACGGGGCTGGGCTGGGCGCCAGCCACCAGACCGGCTGGACCGCCCTGGTCTCGGAGCTTCTGGAATGGTGCGATGAGCACGAGTCGATGAAGAACACCGGCTGACATGGTAAGCTGGTATCTCGCTTCCCGAGATCCCGGCGGATCCTCGGGCTCGCGACCGCGTGCTGGTCCCGTCTGGACATCGTTCGAGGCAAACGGCAATGGCCACAGTCGCCACCGATCCCCCCGCATGCAGGCCGGGCCGGAATTCACGATGAACGTGATCTGCACCGAGAGCCTTTGCAAATCCTATGGGTCTCGCGAGGTCCTCCACGATCTCAGCGTGGGCATCGCCGAGGGGAAGCTGGTCGGTTTCCTCGGGCCCAACGGCGCGGGAAAGACGACCACCATCCGGGTCTTGCTGGGGCTGCTCAAGGCGACCTCGGGACGCACCTCCATCCTCGGCAAGGACTGCTGGCACGACGGACCGTCGATCCGCTCCGCGGTTGGCTACCTTCCCGGCGAGCTGCGGTTCTATCCGGGCTTGACCGGCCGCCGCACGCTCGAGTTTCTCGCCTCGGCGCGAAGCTCGACTGTGCCAGGGAGGTTGCCCGGCTTCAGTCGAGATTCGACCTCGACCTTGATGGCCGCGTCAGGAACTATTCCAGTGGCATGAGGCAGAAGCTGGGGCTGATCCAGGCGCTCATGCACCGGCCGCGACTGCTCATCCTCGACGAGCCCACAAGCGGCCTCGATCCCCTGATCCGCCGTGAGCTCTACGACGAGCTGAGAACCGTCGCGGCCGAGGGGCGGACCGTGCTGTTCTCGAGCCACACGCTGAGCGAGGTCGACGAGCTTTGCGAGGAGGTGATCGTCCTCCGCGAGGGGCGCCTGGTCGAGCAAGAGGGAGTCGAGGCGCTGCGTGGCCGGGCGCCGCGATTCGTGGAGATCGTTCTCCGCGACGAGGAGCCGGCTCCGCTTGACCTCCCCGAAAACCTCCAGGGGATCGTGCGGACCGGGACCCGGATCACCGGCCGGTGGTCCGGCCCGATCGGGCCGCTCCTCCAGTGGCTGGCCAGCCTATCCCTCCCTCCGCGACGTGACCATCGCGCCACCCGACCTGGAGAGCCTCTTCCTCGGTTACTACAGCGGCGGAGATCGCGCGTCATGATGAATGCTCCCCTGGTGCAGAAGACGGTGCGGGACAACGCCCTGCTGTTCGGCTTGACGGTCGCGGCCGTCGTCCTCTTCGAGATGCTCTTCGTCCTCGCTATGAGATCGCTGGCGCCCGAACTGAGGTCGTTCGTGGCACGGAGGGCTTTTCTTCAGAACATCTTCCGGATGCTTCTGAGCCTCGATCTGCGAATGGGTACCTCGATCAACATCCTGCTTGTCCTGGGATTCGTGCACCCGTTCCTGTTCGCAACGACATGGGGCTTCATGATCGCGATCGGGACGAGGATCACCGTCGGCGAGATCGATCGCGGCACCGCGGACCTGCTCTTGACCCTGCCCCTTTCCCGGGGCACCATCTACGCCAGCACCACGGCGGTCTGGATCGTGGCCGCGGCCATCCTCAGCGCTTCCGCCTGGCTGGGTCTCTGGCTGGGCAGCCTGGCGTTCCCCCTGCGTGAGCCCGTCAGCCTCGGCAAAATGGGCATCGCAACGGTGAACCTCTTGGCGCTCTGCCTGGCCATCGGCGGCATGACTTCCCTGGTCTCGTGCCTGGTCAACCGGCGTGGCGTGGCGGTCGCCATCCTGGTCGCGGTGCTCCTGTTCTCGTTCCTCGTCAATTTCCTGGCCGTCTTCATCGAGTTCTTCCGCGCGATCAGCTTCCTCGGCCTTCTCGACTACTACCGGCCGGTGGAATCGGCGCGCGACGGGACCTGGCCGGTCCGCAACCTGGTGATCCTGAGCATCGTGGCCCTCGCCGGCTGGACCGGCGGCCTGATCATCTTCCGCCGCAAGGATGTGCCTGTGGCCTGATCGTTCCCTGCCATTCCGGGAGCCAGACTCCACGGGCAGGACCGCACGTCAGCCGGCTCGAGGTCCCCGGGCACAAGAGGCTGGAAATCGACTTCGGCCAGCCGATACGGGAGATCCTCACTTGAAGGAAGAGCTCTCCGGGGCCTGCCATGACCGCTCCGATCGCTTCCGTCGACTCACGGGCAACGCTCATGTCAGGCGAGATCAGGTCGATCGGCCGATGGACGGGGTCCCGGCACGATGGGAAACTCGCATCCGGCCTGGCTCCCCTGGCTGCGCGCCTGGCATTCTCGTCCGTTAGAATGGCAAGGACTGCGTCTTGGTCCGTCTCGTCAAGGAGGAGTGAGGGGCATCCCTGACGGTATCGAGGGGAACCAGGCTCGATCGTGAAGGTGTACTTGCTGCTGGTGAATGACAAGCGGTTCTTCTTCTACTCGGACGAATCGGAAATCGACGAGTCCCGCGAGGAAGATCCGGCCCCTCCCTCGGGACTGCGGGGCTGGATCCAGTCGCGCTGGCATCGATTTGAAAAGGCCTTTCACGAGGCGGATGCCGGGGTCGCGCTCTGGGCCCGTCGGAGCTGGGACTGGCTGCATTCGCTGACGCACCCCGACGAGACGATGCTGGTGCGGTTCCGAGCGACGCGGCGGATCGAGCTTCATCACCCGGCGTCCCACACGGCTGACGCCGTCGCGCGGATCTGGCAAGATTACCTGGCCCGCAAGTGGCGCCGGCATGTTGCCTTCCTGAGCTCCAACGCGCTCGTCGCGCCGCTGGCGCTCGCGCTTCTGTGGCCGTTACCTGGCCCCAACCTGATTGGCTACTGGTTCGCCTATCGTGCGATCCACCACTGCTTGATCGTCCGGGGGATCGGCAGGGTCCGGAAGGGACGGGTGCCGACCCATTATCATGCCGAGGCCGCTCTGGACATGCCGGTCCAGCGCGATGGAGAGGGGAAAGCGCGACATGGGGCGATCGAGGGGGATGGCCATCGTCTGGAGGATTACCTGAACTGGACAAATCGGTCAAGCGGCGCGACCGGTCAAGCAAATTCAGCCGCGCCGGCGGTCTCGAAGGACGGCACCGAAGCCGCAGGGCCCGGTGACGGGTCTTGAGGAAAGCGGCCTCCTCCGAGGGGGCCAGGACGGTTGACGATGTCGATGTGGACCCGGATGCAAACCTGGTTCTCGACACCCGGCCCGGACAGTCGGGGCGCTGCCCACCTGGTGCGCTTCGTGGTTCCGAATGGCCTCTCGCTGCTCCGGATCGGTCTGGCCCTGGCCTTCCCCTGGGTTCCCACGACACAGCGGGGCGGGGTGGTCATCGCCGCCGGGCTCAGCGACCTGTTCGACGGCCGCCTGAGCCGGGCCTTGCAGGGAACCAGCACGTTCGGCCAGATTCTCGATCCCCTGGCCGACAAGCTGTTCGTGGGAATTGTCCTGATCACCCTGGTGCTCGACCGCGTGCTCTCGCCGGTCGAGCTGCTGCTGCTCGGGTTCCGCGACCTCGTGGTCCTGGCGGGATCGATCTGGTCGGTGGTCCGGCATGGCTGGAAGTCGCTCCGCCACATGCCTCCGTCGCTCCTGGGCAAGCTCGCCACGGCCGGACAACTCGGTTTCCTCGTGCTCCTGACTCTGGGTCGGGACAGGGATCACACCACCTCGCTGTTCCGGCTGATTGAGGTGGCCGCGATGGTGATCAGCGTCCTCGCGGGACTGGACTACCTTGGCCGGAAGAGATCGCTGATCAACGATCATGAGACTACTCAGCTATAACATTCATAAAGGCATTGGCGGGCGAGACCGGCGCTATCGCCTCGAGCGGGTGATCCAGGTCATCGAGGACCAGAATCCGGACCTGATCTGCCTTCAGGAGGTGGACCGGCAAGTGGCGCGAACGCGGCACGACGACCAGCCCCGCCAGTTCATCGAGGCCTTTCACGCCGTCGCCCACCTCTACCAGCTCAACGTTCGCCTGAAGAACGGGGGATACGGTAACCTGGTGCTGTCGCGGTGGCCGCTGCAGGCGCATCACCAGGTCTCGTTGCGGATGAAAGAGAGGAAACCGCGAGGGGCCCAGATGGCCGTTGTGGACAGTCCTGAAGGGTCGTTCCACCTGGTCCACTGGCACCTTGGCCTGGCCGAGCGCGAGCGGCACTGGCAGGTGCGACATCTCCTGGACCACCATTTCTTCCGCCAGGCGGCGCATCTGCCCACGCTGATCGTGGGCGACTTCAACGACTGGCGGAACACACTGGCGAAGGGTCCGTTCGCCGTTCACGGGTTTCACCAGTTGACTGCGCCGCGATCCCGCTTCCTGTCGTTCCCGGCTTACTGGCCGGTGACGGGCCTCGACAAGGCATTCGTGCGCGGGCCTCTGACCATCCGCCAGGTCCGGATCGCCCACTCGAAGCTGGCTCGCGACGCCTCCGACCACCTGCCCCTGGTGATCGATTTCCACCTCGTTCAACCGCATCGGCCCGGCGGACACGACGGACACCACCGCGGGTTACACGGGACCTAACGCCGGTTGCCCGGCGGGGAAGACCGGTCCAGGATGTGCGGCTGGCTGTACTGGTTCGATTCCTCTTCGGCGCGCGGTGACACCGCGCACGTCCCACTCATTCAGGTGGGTACGCCCAGCCTGGGCAGGAGCCAGCGATTCAAGATGATCCAGCCGGCCACGAACGCGATCAGAATCAGGGTCTCGGACATGCTCTTCTTCCGTTCCAGCACTTGCACCTCGCTCGGCATCGGATACAATACTCTGCGTCCATTATCGACCATATAGCCAATCAGACATAAAGTCAATACGATGTCGCAGCTCATGCCCGACGACTTGCTGGAGCTGATGGCGGAGAAATTCCAGATGCTGGCCGATCCGACGCGTCTGGCGATCCTCCGGGCCCTGATGGAGGGAGAGAGGAGCGTGGGGCAGGTGGTGACGGAGACCGGTCGGGGGCAGGCCAACATCTCCAAGCATCTCAAGCTCCTGGCCGATACCGGCCTGGTCTGCCGCCGCAAGGAGGGGCTCCAGGTGTATTACCGCCTCGACGATCCCCTGGTCGAGAAGCTCTGCACGCTGGTTTGCTCGACGATCCGCGGTGAAGTTGAGCGGAAGATCTCGAAGCAGCGCGAGCTCCTGCGCAAGCTGAGCCCGGCGAGGTGAGCCGGGCACGACGGGCTCGCACCGGGAGGTTCGCCAGCCGCGGAGCGGCGGCATCCAAATAGCCCAGGGGTAGAGGAAGCGGCGGCATCCAAATAGGGCGTTAGAGGAAATTGCATTTATGCCGCAAGTCCTTTGTTGATCCTGATCCGCGCTGCGTTGATCAACAGCTTGGCAGTGACCGACAGCCACACACGGTTTTGATGCCGCACGCAGGCCAGCAGCGGCGACAGGCCGGCGCCGAAAGAGCTCAGGTTGCCGTAGGAACGCTCGATCCCTCGCCACAGGCCGTAGACCGCTTGGCCGAAGGCGATACTCTATAGGGGGACATAGCGCTTTTCGATGAGCTACAATCCGAAAAGATGTACGTCCCCCTTGCCAGACAACGGTTTTGATGCCGCACGCAGGCCGGCGCCGAAAGAGCTCAGGTTGCCGTAGGAACGCTCGATCCCTCGCCACAGGCCGTAGAGCGCTTGGCCGAAGGCGATACTCTATAGGGGGACATAGCGCTTTTCGATGAGCTACAATCCGAAAAGGTGCATGTCCCCCTATGCCAGACAATCCAGGTTCATGGGGTTTCTACAGAGGAGGACGTACAGGTTTTTCGCGACTCACCTTTGCGTCAAGTCAATAAAGCGTTATGTCCCCCTTTATCTTCCCAATAAAGCGTTATGTCCCCCTTTATCTTCCTGTGCTGATCGAAAGCGATATCCCTCACGGTTATTCTTTTTCCATACGCATTCATGCGATTTTCGGCACTATTGCGGAGGTCTTTTAGATCACCAGAGATATCAAGCTTGTGGAGCAAGACCTTGCCATCGCGATGAGCGCGGATGAGATACTGACCCGTTTTGGGGCTGATGGCGGCCGCGACCACGGGCCCAGCGTCGTCGCCGGGGAGAATTGCCAGGGAACGGCCGGTGCCTGCATCCCAGATCCGGGCTGTTTCATCTCGAGAGCTCAGTGTGAGGACGACCCTGTCCTTGGGACCAAATTCCGAATAGGAAACGCCGGCGAAGTGTCCATTCAGCTCAGCCACGGGTTTTCCTTCGCCGATATCCCAGACCTTCGCGGTGTGGTCCCGGCTTGTCGTGACGATTTTGCTACCATCGTGGCTGAAAGCGACCCAGAGTACGCTCCCCTCGTGGCGCTCGACTTCCCCTTCCCCCAAAACGCGATAGAGTTCACCGGTCTTCGCGTTCCAAACTCGGGCCGTACCGTCGTCGCCAGCCGTGACGATCAACTTGCCGTCGGGGCTAAATTCCGCAGTATTGATACCCCACTGCGCCTTGAGGTTTCTCAAGTCCGTCAAATCGACCGCCGCTCTGACGATCTTGTCTGGGTTCGGCTTATCTTCGTGTCCTTTGAGTATGAAGAGTGGCTTTGGTGGCTTTGAGGATTCCACATCCCAGACCCGAGCGATCGCAGAGGCGAACTGGGGTGGCTGGGTTAGGTCTCCTCCGGTCGTGACGATGCGGTCGCCTTGGGGATTGAAGAGAGCGGCGCTGACCAGTTCTCCGTGTTGGAGGCGGTCTTTTTTTCTGGTCGTGACCTGCCAGAGATATGCGGTGGAAGCTTCGCGACTGGCGGCTAAAAGTCGAGAGCCATCGTCCGGACTGAAACGCACCATGGTGACTGGATGACGGCCCACAATCGAATTCATAATCCGGCAGTTTCTCGAACCCGTTCATTTCCCTGGCGATGTTTTTTTCGATGGTCCACACTTGCACCTTGCCATCTACGCCTCCTGAGGCCACCGTCCACAACCCAGAATTCTTTCCTCCAGCCGTCACAGGCTTGACCTCAGGCCTGAAGGCGACCACGTTGACGGGCCCGTTGTGGCGCGTGAGGGACTGCTCGATCAACTTGCCGGTCTTGCTGTTCCAAAGCTTGACCGTACCGTCGCTGCCGGCTGTAGCGAGGAGCTCGTCATCGGGGCTGAATGCCACATCCAGAATGGGTCCTTCATGAACCTCGGTTCTTGGCCCGCGAAGAACAGCCTGGATCTCCGGTTTCGGCCTGGCAACGAGGTTGATGATCAGGAAGCTGCCGTCCCGCGCAGCCGAAACGGCATAGTGACCATCGGAACTGATGGCCGAAGCACTCACCGCCTCTCGGTGTCGGAATTCTGCCAGCGGAATAGGCTCGCCGGCGAGATTCCAGACCATGCACCGGCAGTACCCGTACTCTGTCAAGATAAAAGGACAGTTGGGGCTGGAGCGAAGCATAGAGTAGGGTCCGGTGATCCCCTGCAAGGTGGCTTCTAGGGTCTTGGTGTCGATGTTCCAGATCTTGACCGAGCCATCCCAGGCATCGGTGGCCAGCCGGTGGTCATCCTGACAGAAAACCGCCCGGTCGATATAGGCAGTATGGCCGGGACGACCTGTATCCTTGTATCCTTTGGGAATTCGGCTACGGTTTTCCCGTTGGGCATTTCAAAGACCCGGATCTCGCCGTCGATATTCGTGATCGCCAGGAGCGTCCCTTTACTGTTGAACACAGCATCGGTGACCGGACGGTCCTGGAATTCGCTCAGGCTCGGGGGTTGGACGAGCTTGCCGGAATGCCCATCCCAGATCTTAACGGTGCCCCTTGTTGTCTGATCTCTTTTGAAGGTCTCAATGGCCTTTCCGGCCGTGACGATGCGTTTCCCGTCGGGGCTGAAGACCGATGGAGTCAGCCGTTCGGTATAGCCGGGAAGGATGGCGATGCAAGGGAACGCACCGGTCTTGGGATCCTGTTCCCAGACCCGGGTCGTGTGGTCCTAGCCGGTGGTGGCGATGCGCCGGCCGTCTGTGAGCTGAAGCGTCGCGCCGGTGACTCGATCAGAATGCCCCGGGAGCACAGCGACAACCCGGCCCAAGCGTGATTTGTCGTCCCACTCCCAGACCCGTGCCTTGCCGTCGTAGCAGGCGGTCACCACACGGCGAGAGTCAGGCGCGAATGCCACGGCGGTCACAGGCCCGGGGTGACCGTCCCGGACACCAGGATTGTCGACGCTGTCGAGTACGGCGACGAGGTCACGCGAGGACACCTTCCAGATCCGCGCAGTGCAATCGAAACTGGTGGTGGCGACATATTCCTCATCAGGGCTGAATGCTACGCTGAGGAGCTTTGATTCATGGTAGTCCTTCAAGGCTTGAGGCGCGCTCTTGTCGATTTCTTGTTTTGCCGATAGCATGGCGGCTTTCTTAGGGGCCACTTTCTCGAAGAGGGTGAGGAACTTTCGGGAGTTCCAGATCCGCCATAGCCGTCGCGACTGGCAGTGATGATTTGCCGATCATCGGGGCTGAAACTGGCGGAGTAAACCGGCCCTTCGTGTCCCCGAAAAACGGCCAAGCATTCGCCAGTGGTGCTGTCCCAACGCTGCGCCGTTTCGTCCAAACTCGCGGTGACCACCCGGGACCCGTCGTGACTGAAAGCCGCACCCTGGATCGGACCGGTATGGCCCCGAAGAACACTGTGGAATCTCCAGGTACGGGCGTTCCAGATCCGCACCGTGCGGTCGTAGCTGGCACTGAGCATCAGCAAACCGTCGTCACTGAAAGCGATCGTGCTGACCCGGGCGGGATGAGATGGCAAGTCCTGTTCTTGATGTCCCGAAACCGAATCATAAACGTGAATGATCCCCTCAGGAGCCGACTTTCCCGTTTCTTCTCGGCTCTCGAACTTGCTGAGGCTACCCCCCCCGATCACCACGAAACGGCCATCAGGGCTGAACGCCGCGGTGCAGATCGGTCCGGAATGACCCATAAGGACTGGAAGCTTCTTTTCTCCGCTCGGGACATCCCAACGGATCGCAGTGTGATCGTCGCTGGTGGTGACCAACTGCTTGCTGTTGGGGCTGAAGACGACGGCGTTCACAGGTTCCTGGTGGCCGTTCAGAGTCTTGATCGAATCCACCGTCGGAGGATCGCCACAACCGCGCGGTCCCATCGCGATAACCAGTGGCGACGAACTTCTCGTCACGGCTGAAGGCCACGGTGTTCACTGCTTTCTTGTACTTCTCAGGAACGGATGGGTTGGAGGTCCTTTCCGTCCTCAAAGTGGCGATGAGGTGACCGTCCAACGATTGCCACAATCGCGCGGTCCCATCGAGATAGCCAGTGACAACCAGCCGACCGTGGGGACTGAACGCGGCGGCCAAAATCGGTACGGGGTCCTTAGATGATGCTTCCTCTGGAACCGGGAGTTCGACCTCATTGGTCTTGCTGAATTGCTCCTTCTCGCTATCGGAATGGAATTGAAAGATCCTGGCCTTGCCGTCGGCCCCTGCAGTGAGAACTAGGGGGTTATCGAGATCTTCATTGAAGCTCGCCACGTTGACGCCCCCCTTATGCTGGGCCACTTTCATGAGAGGCTGAGCCACCGAAAGGGCCTTGCGGAGGGCCGATTCGGCCTCGGGTGTTGGCCAGTAATCGGCTGAGTCGGCTGCCTCGCAATTCGAGGCTTCGTTTCGGATCATTGGAGAGCAGTGATCGCGCGGCATCCCTTTGGGATTGAGAGAATCGGTACATCAGAAAAAGGCCAACCGCGACGAGTGCCAGCCCAACAACCCCAGCACACCCCCCCAGCCGTTTGGCGAATTTCAAGAAGGCGAACTGATCCCGGCACCAGTCCACGATCGGCCGGGCCAGGATGTTGTGGTACAGCTCGTAGCGGCGTAATTCCGGCCGTTCGAGGGGGGCTTCCAGCAATCGGAGGACCTTTTCCCGCACCAGGAGATCTGCCACCGGCTGAACCCGCCCCACCGGCCGCTCGACGACCGAGGCCAGGTCATCGAGCGTCAGGGCGATCTTCGTCCCAGATGGTGTCACCAGTGCGCGTAAGATCCGGGCTGCGAGCGGGCGGTGGCCCCAGCGGAGCTTGTCCAGAACGTTCTGCCACAGAGTCGCAATGATCTTCCGCGCGCCACCGAGCCGATCGAGAGTCTCCCGGCGCAGCACGTGCGAGCCGAGACGTTGCTCCTCCTCCCAGAGTCGGGTCATCACCAGTTGCAAGTAAGGGGTCTCGACCCGGGGGCGTTCCGAACTGCGGGTCCTCAGCTTGCGGAGCTGGTCGCGGGCGGTTTCGTCCAGGCTGAACAGGCTTTCCTGGACCTGTTCGAGCAGGGCGTCCACACAAGAATCCTCGATCTTGTAGGGCACTTGATCGTGTACGAAAAGCTGGTCGAATCGTTCGATCGGCTTGACGATCGCCGCGCGGGCCGCTTCCAAGTCGAGATGTTCAAGCCTGTAAGAGTTGGCAAAAGGCGGGGGAATTCGCCCTTTGAACAGGTCAAGATTGGAGAGAAAGGTGTCATGGATGGAAATCAAGAAATTGACATTGAGGTCGTTTCGATTGACGGCGTGAACCCATTCCTCCAGGAAGGAATCGTGATCGGTCTGGGCGGGCTGATACAGGAAGAACTCCTCGAACTGGTCCAGGATCACCAGCAAGTCGATGTCGAGTTGATTGGCCCATTTCAGAGTATTCGTGAGAGACCCGTCGGGAGGGGGCGAGAGGACCTGACGGCCGCCGAAAGCCGAGACTACATCCCTGCGGATTTGCGCGGCCAGAGCGGCCGCTGGGGATTTGCTCCAGGATTTGAACACCACGACGACGAACTCCGGCGAGCCTGATTCCCTCAAGCTCGCCCCCGCGCTGGCGCAAGTGATAGGCGACACCTGCCTCGAGCAGCGAGGTCTTGCCTACCCCGCCGGCGCCGTAGAGCAAGGACAGCCGACACGTCATGAGCTTGGCGGTCACGATGTCTCGTTCCGCGTCCCGACCGAAGAAGAATTGGGCGTCTTGTTCGCTCTCGCTGAAGGCACTTAGTCCCTTGTAGGGTGATGACGGGGCCGAGGCAACCTGGTCGGTGAGGTCGGTGGATCCGCTAGGCCCCGTTGAGGTCATGGCCTGGCTCATGGTTTACCTCGGGCAGGTTCGAGTTTCGCGATCCTCTCTCCGAGCAGATCGACGTAATGATGGAGGTCGCAATCGATGATCTCGACATCCATTTTCGACCAGAACTTCTTGTCCATGATCTGGGGATGGAGCTGAATCGCCCAGGAACGGATGGACCGCCGGCGCTGATGCCAGACGCGATAGAGCATGGCCCGCATGTTCCAGTCACGGAGGCTGTAGCCCAGGAATAGAAAATGGTTCTTTAGAAAGGACACAGGCGACGGAGGAGGGAGGAACTGCGTCACTTCAAGCCGGGTGAGATAATCGACGTAATCTTCCTCCGTGATCACGTAGCTGTCTTTGTCGGGATCGGGTTCGTCACTGGTTGACCGCGCCGTGGATCTTGATAATGATCGGGTGCTGATCGGGATCTGTTTTGATCTTCAGATATTCATCCGGATTGCGAATCGGTTCGGGCTGGCCTCTCGGGGGGCGAATGGAGAAACTTCCCTTTCAGCTCCGGGTTGACATCATTCATGTACCAGAGCAGGTGGAATGATTCGCCAGCGTCCCGAAAGGCTTGTTCCAGGACGCAATCATAATTGGTCGTCACGATGATGTAACGGTGGAGGTCTGGGTCCCGAGCCGAGCGGTAACCTTTCTCCCGCAAGACCCCGGGAATTTTCGCGAGCAGCCGATGGACGCTCGTCGGGGGATACGCAGGGCTGAAGACATCGTGGAGCTTCTCGTAGAGCGGCCCCTCCCCTTGCTCAAGAGCGGTGTGCAGGGAAACCCGAAGCAGGTCTTTCCGATCGCTCTCGCGATACATGAACTCTTCGGCAAGGTACTCGGAAAGCTCTGCGCCTCCCGGCAGGTATTCGCTCTGACCGGGAGTCCAATGGAAACTCAGTGGGCGATCGCACAGGTTCACTGCTGCCCCAAGGAAGGGGATCACCCGCCGTTCTGTAAGGCTCTTCACCACGCTATCGAGGTGTTCCGCCAACGCTTCGTCTTGCGTTGCTCTCTCAACCGGGCTCATTGCACTTCCTCCCAGGTTCAGGGTGCCCGTGCTGACCGTGCCTCTGTCGAGCGGGCTTGAAAACACAAAGAGAAGGAAAACTGCTCCGAGATTGAGACGGATCAGTCGCTGCGGGATGTCTGTAACTTCTGTTTTAGGTTAATTTTAACAGGTTCTAGATTGCAAAGCGATAATCATCGCCGATTTTCGCGGCCGCGTAACTTGCCTAAATGACACCTAACCCTCCCGGCAGCCGTGGCAGGTGGACCCCACGACGCGCTTGGTGGCGGCGCGTTTCGGTCCGAAGTCGTCAAGGGCACACCAGACGGAAGGGAAAAGACCGCCATGCGGATTTTGGGATGGGACGTAAAGCGCGCACCCTCTGCATGCTCGCATCATGGCGAGCCTGTGGGATACATTTGACCAGACAACCACCGGACCAAAGGGGCCACCTCTGTCATCAGTCGGAGATGCTAGGGCATGCAATGCAAACTTGACGTGGCGATGTCGACCCGTTAGATTCTGCGGGTCGCTCCAGGAGATCCGCCCATGACGATCGCTCGTTCCCATCTGATTGATCCTTCGGTGACCCGCTGGTATCACTGCGTGACCCGGTGCGTGCGCCGCGCCTTCTTGCTCGGAGAGGGACCGCACGACCGTAAAGAGTGGATCGAGAATCGGCTCCAGGAACTTGCCGAAATCTTCTCGGTGGCGGTCGCCGGGTTCGCGGTGCTGGACAATCATCTGCACCTGCTCGTGCGGCTGGACCCGGACGTGGCCCAGGGATGGTCGGATGAGGAGGTCGTGCGACGCTGGGGACGACTCTTTCGGCCACGTGACAGGTCGCGTCAGCCGGTGCCCGTGTCGGACGATTGGGTGCAGGGCGGCTGAAGGATGCCCTGTGGGTGGCGAAGGCTCGACAGCGGCTGCAAAGCCTGAGCTGGTTCATGAAGTGCCTCCGTGCTTACATCGATCTGAACCCGGTGGCTGCCGGAATCGCCGAGGTTCCCGAAGCCAGCCAGCACAACACCTCGATCAGGCAGCGGGTTGAGCATGTGAACGCTCGCGGCCGGACCAAGGATCTGAAAGCGGCCCGGCGCGGCAGCGTGGCGGGCTCAGCGGCGGCGGCGGAGCTGGAGGAGACGCTCTGGCTCTGCCCCATCGAGGATCGGCGGCGGCTGAATTCGTCGCGTGAAGGGATGCTGGGAGGATTCTCGCTGGGCAACTACCTGCTCCTGGTGGACTACACCGGGCGGCTCTTCCGTGAAGGGAAAGCGGTCATCTCGCGTGAGCTGGTCGAGATCTTCGATCGACTGGGGAGCAGTGCGGAGAACTGGCAGGCCCGTCTGGTGAAGCTGGCCGGTTGCTGGGCCGGTTCTTCGCGGCCAGCCGGAAGCGCCTCAGAGAGATCGCCGAGCGTCTTGGCCTGCGGCAAGTCCCCAACCTGGCCGGATGCCTGGCCCGCTGACACCGGCCTCGGACGCGGATCGCAATCCGGATCTCAATCCGTGCGGCGGCTCGCGGCCATCCCGAACCCCGGGCTTGCCGGGAACTTGCCGGACTTCCGGTGGCCCGGTACCTTGAAGCGTGCCGGGCCCTGACCAGCGGCGACTCGACGGCGCACGGCCGCGACGTTTCCGGATCGGAGAGATGGTTCCCGCTGATGGAACGACCTCGATGGAAACGGCAGTTGATCGTCAAGGTCAAGGCCGCGGTGGCCCTTCTTGTCCTGTGGGCTGTGGGCCGGCACGTGCTCCGCACCTGGAACGACCTCAAGCAGCATGAGGCAACCTTCCAGGTTCAGCCGGTCCGGCTAATCGTCTCGGGAGTCCTCTACCTCGCCGGGCTGGCGTGCTGCGGCAGGTTCTACGAGCGGGTTCTTCGGGCCGGCCCCACGCCGATCGGCCTGGGGCCAGCATTGCGAGCCTACCTGATCAGCCACCTGGGCAAGTACGTCCCAGGCAAGGCGATGGTCGTCGTGATGCGTGCGGGAATGTCCGTGCCCTACGGCGCCCGGGGGGCCACGGCGGCGATCGCCACCTTCTACGAGACCCTGGTGATGATGGCGGCCGGCAGCCTGGCGGCGACGCTCGGGTTCGCGAGGGCCGGAGAATCGCCTGCACTCGCGCTCGATCTACCGATCCTGCGGCATCAGGTGGTGGAACTCTATCACCTGGGGGCGGTCCTGAGCCTGGGACTGGGGCTGGCGTTCCTGGTGGTCGTGCTTCCCCCGGTGTTTCGCCGGCTCTCGTCGTGGGTCAGTGTACCGTTTCCCAGAGTGGGCGCCGGGGCCTTGCCCCGGTTTTCGGGCTGGCTCATGCTCGAGGGGTATCTCTGGTCGGCGGCAGCCTGGGTGCTTCTCGGCGCCAGCCAGATGGAGCTGGCCTGCGCGCTTCGTCCCCTGGGCACGAGCCAGTATCTCGCCCTCCTTCCGGTGGTCACGGCCAGCGTGGCGCTGGCGACCGTGGCGGGGTTCGCCGTCGCGGTCTTGCCTGGGGGCCTCGGGGTGCGAGAGGGCGTGCTCATGTATGCGCTGGCTCCGGCGCTGGGAGATCAGAGCCTGGCCTGCATTGCCGCGCTGGCCTTGCGGCTGGTCTGGGTGGCCGCGGAAGTGCTCGCGGCGGCGGTGTTGCTGCCGCTGGGCGCCCGGTATCGTCCAGGCTCGAAGCTCGCGCCCGAAGCAGGGGAGACGCCGCCATGATCAGCGTGATCATCCCCGTCTACAACGAGGAAGGGAGCCTGAAGGCGCTCCATGCCGAGCTCGCGGCCGTTACCGGCGGAGGCGACCTGGGCCCGTTCGAGTTCGTTTTCGTGGACGATGGCAGCCGAGACGGCTCCTGGAACAAGCTGACGGAGCTTGCCGCAGGGGATCCGCAGGTTCGCGCCATCCGGTTCCGCCGCAACTTCGGGAAGGCGGCCGCCCTGACCGCGGGGTTTCAGGCGGCGCGTGGTGAGCGGATCTTCACGCTCGACGCCGATCTCCAGGACGACCCGGCCGAGATCCCTCGCTTTCTGACCCGGCTCGACGAGGGGGTGGACGTCGTGAGCGGCTGGAAAAAGACCCGTCACGATCCCTGGCACAAGGTGATCCCCAGCCGGGTATTCAACTGGATGGTCAGCCGTCTGACCGGATGCCGTCTCCATGACCACAACTGCGGGTTCAAGCTCTGCCGATCCGAGGTGGTCCGCGAGCTGGAGATCTACGGCGACCTCCACCGTTTCGTGCCGGTGCTGGCTCACGCCCGGGGGTTTCGCGTCGCCGAGCTCGAGGTCCATCACCGGCCCCGCCGGCACGGGGCCTCGAAGTACGGCGTCTTGCGGTTCCTGAAGGGCTTCCTCGACCTCCTGAGCGTGCGGTTCCTGACCCGGTTCCGCCAGCGCCCGCTGCACATCCTGGGCGGAGCCGGCCTGTTTCTGCTGGCCTTGGGCGTGCTGGGCCTGGTCTACCTGGCCGTCCTCTGGATCATGGGCTCCTGGATGCCCGGTTACCGGCCGATCGGCAATCGCCCCATGCTCTTCTACGCGATCGCCCTGCTGATTTTCGGCGGGCAGCTTCTGAGCCTGGGCATCCTAGCCGAACTGGTCACGGCCTACAACATCCGGCCCCAGGACACGTACAGTATCGCCGAGACCATCGAGACTCGGGCGGACGAATCCGAGCAGGCGAGCCAGCCTCCACCCGGACCGCATCCCCACCACACAGCTGCGCCTCCCGGCTGACCGGAACCAACGCGTTGACACCGGCGTTTCGGGCTTCGATACTAGCAGAGACGCATCCTGGCACCACTCCCCGGCCGAGCCTCCCGCGAGCCCGCCCATGCTGGACCCGCAATCCGATCTCGTCCCGCGCCGATCCGATCCCCGACGGTCCGTGGCGCTGGTGGTCATCGTCTCGACGGTCTCGCTGGCGCTCGGGGTGCTTCTGAGGCAGCCAACGATGATGGGTGCCAATGATATCTCGCGCTGGTGTACCGTCTGGAGCTTGCTCGAGCGGGGCACTTACATCATCGACGAGTGTCCCTGGCAGCTCGAGACCCAGGACAAGGTCTACCGGGCCCGGGGTACAGGCATCGCGGGCGCCGAGCCCGCCAAGCATTACTACTCGAGCAAGCCCGCGCTGCTCTCGACCCTGATCGCCGGGGTCCTCTATCCGGCGCGGCGACTCACGGGAGTTCCGCTCGACCGGGTGGTGATCCAGGAGCGTGAGGAACGATGGGTTCAGAAGCCGGACGAGAGCGACTCTGGCAAGGTCAAGGGCGTGCTCGAGCGGCCCAAGGATCCGGCGAAGTGGCCGGTTTATATCTTCTATTTCAAGACGGCTCTGGTGCTCCTAAACATCGTGCCCTTCGCGATCTTCCTGGTGCTCTACGCCAGGGTCCTCGACCGCTACGCTTCGAACGACTGGGCGTGGTTCTTCAGCCTGCTCGCCGCGGCGGTTGGAACCTATCTCCTGCCGTTCACGCAGACGCTGAACAACCACACGGTCGCGGCCTTCAGCGCCTTCTTCGCGCTTTACCTGTTCCTGCGGATCTGGGATGAGGGGAAGCTGTCGGGCTGGCGGTTTGCCGGGGTGGGTCTATTCGCGGCGTTCACGGCGGTCAACGAGATTCCCGCACTGGCCTTTCCGGCGCTGGTCGCGGGGCTTCTGCTGTTCCGGTATCCCAGGATGACCCTGTACTGGCTGGTTCCCGGGCTCCTGGTGCCGTTCGCGGCGTCCGTGGCGGCGCAGTATGCGGCCCTGGGTGAGATCAAGCTGGTTTACACGGAGTTCGGCACCGAGTCGTATCTCTGGGAAGGGAGCCTGTGGAAGACACCGCTGGAGCTCGATGCGCTCAACCTTCCTTGGTTTGATGCCAAGGAGGCCGCGCGGCGTGGCATTGGCGGCGAGTCCTATGGTCTCTATCTCTTCCACATGACACTGGGCCACCATGGGTTCTGGTCTCTCACTCCGATCTTCTTCTTCTCGGTGGTTGGCCTGGTCCGGCTGGTGCGTGGCACGGGCCGATTCCTGACCATCATGACCTGGCTCTGCCTCGGCGTCAGTGCGGCCGTGGCCGGCCTGTTCGTTTACGACCCCTCGGCCTGGGCCAGTGGAGGGGGGCTGGGTCCTTATGCCTGGGGCTTGCTCGTCGTTCCCGTGCTGCTGGGCCTGCTTGCATTTCTGAGCTGGTTGTTGATTCTTCGCGAGGGGGGGCCGCCGATGGCGGCGGAAGCGTGGATGACAGCCGTGCTGACCGTCGTCCTGCTGGCCTTCTACACCTGGAACCCCAAGGCACGGAACTACGGCGGCTCGACGCAGGGCCTACGCTGGCTCTTCTGGCTGATCCCGTTCTGGCTCCTGCTTCTGCCTCGCGGCGTTGAAGACGGCCAGACTCGACGGTGGGTTCGCAACCTGTCGCTCCTGGCCCTGGCGATCTCGGCCCTCTCGGTTGGCTACTGCGTGCGCAACCCGTGGACCCACCCGTGGATCCTCGACGCCCTCGAGCACCTGGGGGCTTATACCCTTCCCCGCTGAACGCGTGGCCGCGTGCTGACCATGCGACCGATGGCCAGGCCGCCGCTTGCCGGCCATGCGGTGACCTTTGTAACTATGATTCGATCAATCACTTATGCCATTCCATCAGGGTTTCCAAAATATCTGGAACTTCCTTGACTCCGACGCGACGGGAGTCTTAGGCTCAAGTTAGAGGTTGCTTGGATTCGAGCGGCTCTCCCTGACAGAGAAAGCCCCTCGGTGCGACCTCAGGATGAGGTCGAACGTCGGGGGTTTGCGGCCTGATGGGGACCGAGCCGGGCCGGCGCATGGAACGCGACTCGGCGGGATCAAGGGAACGATCGGTCCGGGCAGGGTGCGTTCTGCGGCGGACGCTTTTCAGAATCCGCCCGACGGAGCATCCGACTGCCCGATTCACCCGATCGAGGTGATTTCATGAACAGGACGTTTGCAGATCGTTGCGAGGCTGGCCGTGTGCTGGCAGAAGACCTGCGCGTATGGGGGCCGTTCCGACGTCGTGGTCCTGGGTCTCCCGCGAGGAGGAGTTCCGGTCGCGTTCGAGGTGGCCTGCGCGCTGGGGGTGCCGTTTGACATCTTCCTGGTCCGTAAGCTGGGCGCGCCCGGGCAGGAAGAGCTGGCCATGGGCGCGATCGCCTCCGGGGGTGTCGTGGTCATCAACGACGAGGTCGTTGAGGGGCTGAGAATCTCCTGGGACCTGGTGGAGTCCGAGATCGCGCGGGAACGGATGGAGCTGACGCGGCGCGAGCGCCTCTACCGGGGGGACCGCCGGCCCATCGAGGTCCGCGGGCGGATCGTGATCCTCGTGGACGACGGCCTGGCCACGGGCTCGACCATGAGGGCGGCGGTGAAGGCCCTGCGCCGCAGGCGGCCGGCGGGGATCATCGTCGCCGTTCCCACTGCGGCTCCGTCGACGTGCCGCGAGTTTCAAAAAATTGCTGATGCCTGCATCTGCTCGATCACGCCTGAGCCGTTTCGGGCGGTTGGTCTCTGGTATCAGAACTTCGAGCAAGTCAGCGACCAGGAAGTTTGTGACCTGCTGGCGCGGCCGACCGAGGGTTCGAATCCCGCGGAGCCGGAGGCGCCGCTGCCCGGAGTAGCGAACCCTGACCAGACCGCTGCGAGGTGACCTGTGCACCGGTGTCCCGGCGCCGGGAGCCTGATCGAGTCAATGGAGGTTGTGCTGTCCCGCCGAGGTACCGTTCCGGAAACCAGCATGGAGAGACGTTCATGGGCCCCGGCACGAAAGACCATGTCCTGGAGCGTGAGGCGGAGATTCCGGCCGGATCCCGAACGGTGAGGGGGATCCTCAGTCTTCCTCCGGGCGCGTCGGGGGTAGTGGCTTTCGCGCACGGGAGCGGGAGCGGTCGGTTCAGCCCGCGCAACCAGTTTGTCGCCAAGCTGCTGCAGCAGTCGCAACTGGGAACCCTGCTGGTGGACCTGCTGGAAGACGACGAGGCCGACGATCGCTCGCGAGTCTTTGACATCGGACTGCTGGCCAGACGGCTCCAGACGGCGTCCGATTGGCTGGCTGCTCAGCGCGAGACACAGGGCATGAGGCTGGGCTACTTCGGTGCCAGCACCGGGGCGGGGGCGGCGCTGGTGGCCGCGGCCCGGGCGCCGGGCCTGGTCAGGGCGGTCGTCTCGCGTGGGGGGCGGCCTGACCTGGCTCGTGAGTTCCTCCCCGCGGTAACCTGCCCGACGCTCCTGATCGTCGGAGGCGACGACGAAGTGGTGCTGGAGTTGAATCGAGAAGCCTATTCACTGCTCCGCTGTCCTCGCCAGCTCGACGTCGTCCCGGGCGCCTCGCACCTGTTCTCCGAGCCAGGCGCCCTGGATGAGGTGGCGCGGCTGGCCGAGCAATGGTTTGTTCGCTACCTGGTTCAGACCCCGACGTGAGCCTGGGTTGAGAACCATGATGAGACGATCGCGATTCGTGTGCGTGGCGTGGCCCGTTCGGCCGCAGGCCGGTCTGGCGAATTGCCCCTACCCCGAGGTTCCCGCCCCGAATGGCGGACACGGGTTCTCGTGACGAGGCGAACAAGTGGCGAGGCCGGCAAGCCGCCATGCCCTTCCGATCCGGAGGATTTCCCCATGCTTCCTATCAAGACGATCCTGCATCCCACCGATTTCTCGAAGCCGTCGGAGTATGCCCTGCGGTTCGCCTGCGCACTGGCTCGGGACTACCAGGCGCGGCTGGTTCTCTTGCATGTGGTCGAGCCGCCGGTGTACTACGGGGAACTGGGGATGTCGGTCCCCCTTCCAGCCGACTTATATGAGACCCTGCACGGCAGGCTCTCACACCTCGTGCCCGTCGACTGCGGAGTTCCCGTGGAGACCCTCCTGATGGAGGGAAACGCCGCCCGTGAGATTCTCCGCGTGGCCGAGGATCAGCACTGCAGCCTCATCGTCCTGGGCACCCATGGCCGCACGGGGCTCTCCCGCGTGCTTCTGGGGAGCGTGGCCGAGGACGTGAGCCGTCACTCCCGCGTTCCCGTTCTCACGCTCAAGACCCCGCTCCTGCTGGATACCGGGACGTCCGGATCGGAAGAGGCCAGCGCCGGCAGTCAACCGGCGCCGGCAGAGAAGCCGTCTCGGAGCGTGCTGGTGATCTAGCGTGGCTCCGAAAGGTGAAGGCGAAGGTTGCTCGCCTCCGCGAGCTCCCGGCGGGAGGTCAGAGACGCTCGACTTTCAAGTCGTCGAATTCCGTCTGTGCGTCGGATTTCGACCAGAGGCCGATCTTGCCGGGGCCGGGGAACGTCGTGTCCCGGACCTCGAGCCGCTTCGTGCCGTCGAGATAGCAAACGATGTGGTCGCCACTCATGGTCACTCGCAGCCGGCACCAGCCGTCCGGGCCGGTGACATCGGCACTCTGAAGCTGGGTCCGCTTGCCGTCCACAACGGTGTAGACGCGAAAGTTTCGCTCCAGGGGATTGAAGCGAGCCAGGTAGTAGTTCTTCGCGTCCTTGGCCCGCCAGACCAGGCCTCCGCCCTGATCGATGACGCCGGCGATCGGCCGGAGCCGGACGGACAGGTCGAGATCGCTGGCCTCGATCCCTTCCACCAAGACCAGGTTGAGCGTGGGTTTCGGATTGCGGGCCAGCTGAGCCAGGACCTTGCCGTCGCCGAGATCCACGACTCTCCAGTGACCGACTCGGGGCACGAAACCACGCGGCACCGCTCCGGTTTCCTCCCTGTCAAAAGTCCATGTGTGGTTGTCGTCCGCTCCGGGAAGCGGAACGGCGGACAAGAGGGCGATCAGCACGATGGCCATGGGGCTCCAGATCGAGGTCTTCATCAATTCACACTCCCTGTGCGGCCAGGGTTTCGAGCTCGGAGACACCTGGAGAATGACCTGTGGTTCCCGGCATGGTGACGGTGACCTTCGTCCCTTTTCCCGGCGCACTTTCCACCTCGACGGATCCGTCGTGCGACTCGGCGATGGAGCGGCAGATGGAAAGGCCCAGACCGTTTCCCCCGGTCCGCCGGCTGCGGGCGGAATCCACCCGGTAGAACCGGTCGAAGATGCGGGGCAGATGTTCCGGCGCGATGCCGATTCCCGTATCGACGACGATGATGCGAGCCTGCCCCTTCTGGCATTCGACCCGGAGGAGAATTCTCCCCCCGGGTGGCGTGAACTTGATCGCGTTGTCCGCCAGACTGAAGACCAGTCGACGGAGCTGCGCCCCGTTGCCTAGGACCTGACACGGGAGCGACGCCTCGACCGTGAGCTCCTGCTCCGCCTCAGCCGCCAGGACCCGAAGGTGGTCGGCGATCTCGCAGACCAGCTGATCGAGGCGGACCACTTCCTTGGCGTGGGCTCCGAGACCGGCATCCTCGCGGAAAAGCAGCAGAAGCTCTTCACTGAGCCGGGACAGGTGCTCGATCTCCTCCAGCATGTCTTCCAGGCAGTCGCGGTACTGTTCCGAATCGCGGGGAACGCGAAGCGCCACCTCGGCCTCATTCCGGAGGATCGCAAGCGGGGTGCGCAGCTCGTGCGCGGCGTCGGCCGTAAACCGGCGGACTTCCTCGAAGGAGCGCTCGAGCCGCCCAATCATCCCGTTGAGCGTCCGGGCCAGCCGCCCCAGTTCGTCGTTAGGGTTTGGCGCGTGCAGCCGCCGGTCGAGCTGGCTGGCGGTGATCTCGTCGGCCGAGGCGGCCATGCGGTCCACAGGGGCAAGCGCCTGGCGGGCCAGCAAATAGCCGCCACCCAGCGTGCATCCCACGGCCAGAGAGCCCGCCAGCAGCACGATCACCAGCAGCTCGCCGAGCTGCCTCTCGTTCTCGTCCAGGGACGTGGCAACCTGAACCTGCAGCGGCAGCCCGGCCCCGGTGGTCAGGCGGCTGAGCATGCGGAAGCGGCCGTCGCCGGGTACACTGAAGTTCTCCAAGACATCCCTGTCAGCCGTGGGAGCACGACCCGGAATCGGCAGCCCACGATCGTGAATCCGATCGCTCCGGATTTTGAGTGTGTCGTCGGCCCTGCTGACCTGGATGTCGACGTCCGGATGCCGCACGAAAAGCCGTTCGAGCCGCTCTTCCATCTGCGTGCGGTCCTGGACTTGGATGAGCTCGTCCTCGATCACGGACATCTGGATGAGCAGGGCCCGGCTCGTTCGATTCTGCAGTTCTCGCTTCAGCAGCAGGAAGACACTGGTGCCGAAAACCGCGAGGACGCCTGTCAGAACCGCCCCATACCAGAGGGTGAGCCTCCAGCGAATGCTCAGGCGACTCATGAACCATCCCTCAAGGCATAGCCCACGCCTCGCACCGTGTGGATGAGCGTTCGTTTGTCGGGGCGCTCGATCTTCTTCCGGAGCAGTGTGATGTAGACGTCGATGGTGTTCGTCAGCGTCCCGGTGCCTTCCTTCCAGACCTCCCTCGCGATCATGTCGCGCGTCACCGCGGAGTTCTTGTTGCGGAGCAGGAACTCGAGGAGCTCGAACTCGCGCCGGGTCAGGTCGATCTCCACGCCTCCGCGGGTGACCACCCGCGTGACCAAGTTCATCTCCAGGTCATCCGCCTTCAGACAAAGGTCTCGGTTGACGACGTCTCGCCGGAGCAGCGCCCGAATGCGGGCCAGCAGCTCGGCAAACGCGAACGGCTTGGGCAGGTAGTCGTCGGCTCCGGAGTCAAGTCCCTGCACGCGATCCTCGATCCCGTCCCGGGCGGTGAGGATCAAGATCGGCTTCGTGAACCCATCACTGCGCAGGCTGCGCAGAACGTCAAGGCCGTCCCGCTCGGGGAGCATCAGGTCGAGCACGATGGCATCGACGGGCAGGCTCTTGGCCTGGAGATAGCCTTCCTCTCCGGTCATTGCGGGAATGACCTCGTAACCTTCCTCGGAGAGCCCGCGCTCCAGGCTCTGCAAGAGCTTCTTCTGGTCCTCGATCACGAGCAAGCGAGGCATGGGGGGCTCCCTGTGCATCACTGATGCCATCGACAACCTTGAAGGGTTGTCTACCAGCGTACCGCGAGCGGCCTCTCGGGTCACCTGTTGCTGGGTTAAAAAACGCTCATCACGCGACGTGCCCCGGCCCGGAGGAAATCTCCCGGTCCCTTTGAGATGGCGCCGGGGTCGACTAGACTGGCAAGTGTGCGTGCTCATGCCAGGGATCGGTGGGAAAAACCCCGCCACGTCGCGCGGACCCAGAGCTGGAAAGGGTGTCGAGGTGCGACTGCAAGAGCTGAGCTGGCCGCTTGCGAGTGGGAAACCTCGATGGTCCTGAAGCTGGCGCCCCACCTGGTGGGCGACCCCGAGGCGGTAGAGCCCGTTCCCTTCGGCAACCCTTTCGAGCCGGGATCGCAGGGCTGGATCACCCGGGAACGGAGCGTTCCGGGGCACATCGGCAGCCCTCGCAAAGCCAGCGCCGAGAAGGGCGAGATCCTCTTCCGCCTCTTTTCCGGCGCCGTTGCTGCGTTCCTCGAACACGTGATCGCCTGGGATGGAAGGTCCTGGGATGGCTGAGAGGGACCCGAAGCAGCGGCCACGCTGGTGCTGGCGGAGGACCGCGGGGCCTGGCTGCGCACCTGGGGCATTTGCGGCCTCATGCTGCTGGCCACCATGCTCAACTACGTGGACCGGCAAGCGCTTGCCCAGCAGGCGACCGACATCCGGGGTGCTCTGGCGCTCTCGATCGAGGATTATGGCTGGCTCGAGACGGGCTTCGGCCTGGCCTTCGCCGTCGGTGGGAGCAAACGTAGCCCATGTTTGGGGTGAAATCGAGCTCGGCGAGCCTCGCGTCACTCGGATTTCCTCTGTTTTCCCGGGTTTGGCGAGGGCGGCACCTCGCATTTCCCGAAAAGCGTAGTGACAATATCGTCGCGATTCTGCGGTTTTTCTCCATGAATTCGCCTTGATTTCGGCGCCTTCCGTCGTGATACTTCACGACATGTACCTGAGAACCATCAAAGTCCGGTCCTCCAGCGGTGCTCTGAACGAGTACGTCCGCGTGGTCGAGGCCTATCGCGACCACGGCAAGGTCAAGCAACGCACCGTTGCCGATCTGGGCCGCAAAGACTTGCTCGCGGAACTGTTTCCCAAGCTGAAACGCTTGCTCGGCCAGGATGTCGGCTCGGCGACCTCTGAGGGCAAAGACCCCGATATCCTTGATGCCTCCACCTGGGGACCTGTCCTCGCTGTTCGGACCCTGTTCGATCAGCTGGGATTGTGGGCGATCCTCGATAAGACGCTCGGCAAAGCCAAGGGCGTGCCGTTTACCGACCGAGCCTTCGTGCTCATCGCCAATCGGCTGATTCACCCCTCCAGTGAGCACGGCCTGGCGGGTTGGCTGGAGACCGACTTCGTCTGTGACCGCCGAGGCCGCCGGTTTGTTCCCCGTTGGAACCAGCACCAGCGAGTCCGGGTCGACTTCCGCCAACTGGAGGCGTGGTATCGGACTCTCGATCAGCTCGTGGCGGCCAAGGAACGGATCGAGGTGGCTCTTTATCACCGCCTCCGCGACCTGTTCAGCTTCAAGCCGGATTTGGTGCTCTATGACATCACCAGCACCTACTTCGAGGGTGCCGGCCCGGCCGACTTCGCCAAACACGGCCACAGCCGCGACGGCAAGCCGCATAACGTCCAGGTGATCGTCGGAGTCGTGATGGTCGCCGGCTGGCCGATCGCTCATCATGTCTGGGAAGGCAACGAGGTCGACCACCAGACCGTACAACGGGCAATCCGCGACTTGCACCAGCGCTTCGGCTTCAATCGCCTGGTCTTCGTCGGCGATCGAGGTATGGTCACCAATGATAATCTTGAAGCGATCACCACTGAGAAGCACGGCTACCTTGTCGGCCTGAAGCGGCGGAGAAACGCGAAGCTGACCAAGTGGCTCGGTACCCTTGACGACTCGAGGTGGATCACTTGCCCGGTGGGGATCACCGCGCGGGAAAAGACGAATCCACCGCGCACCCGGGCGCAAGAGATCCCCTCTGGAGTCGATGGCTTGCGAGTGATCATCGTGGATTCCGACGAGCGTCGCGAGTATGAGCAAGCCATGCGTCAGAGGGCCATGGAACGGACACGGCGAGCGCTGGAGAAGCTCCAGGGGCGTGTGACGGCCGGGAAGTTGAAACAGCCCGCGAAGATTGGGGCCGCCGCCGAGCGTCTGCTGCAACGGAACCACGGCTACCGCTACTATTCGTGGGCTCTGGAGCGGGGCTCTTTCCGCTACTTCGAGAACACGAAGGGCCTGGCCAGTGAGCAGGGGATCGAAGGCAAGTACGTGATCGCCACGAGCGAGTCCGCGCTCAGCGTGCTGGAGGTGGTGGCGATCTACAAGGACTTGAGCGATGTCGAGCGTGGGTTCCGTCAGCTCAAGGACGTACTGGCCATGCGGCCGATCTATCATCAGATAGAGCCGCGAGTGAAGGCACATATTTTCGTAGCGGCATTAGCTCTGCTGGTGCAGCGGCTCCTGCACCGCCGGCTCGAGGAGGCGGGGATAGATTTCTCTCCCGAGCGGGCGATGCAAGCCCTCAGTACGCTTCGGCTGGTGACACTTCGCCTGGACGATGAGCCCGAGCGGCGAGGAGTCAGCGGAGGCTGCCCCGACGCGCGGCGAGTCCTGAAGGCACTGGGCGTAACGGAGCTCAGGCCGCCGGACCCGCCGGATCACGAAAAAACCGTGATGTAGTGACAATCTGAAAATTCGCCCCTTACCTGCCAATGACTTACGTCGACCAACCCCAAACATGGGCTAGCCCAGCAGGCGACCGACATCCGGGGTGCTCTGGCGCTCTCGATCGAGGATTATGGCTGGCTCGAGACGGGCTTCGGCCTGGCCTTCGCCGTCGGTGGGATCAGGACGGGGACGCTGGCCGACCGCGTGAGCCTCCGCTGGCTCTATCCGGCCACCCTTCTGGGCTGGTCGGCGGTCGGTTTTCTGACCGGCTGGGTGACGAGCTACCGCGAGCTCCTTCTCTGCCGGCTCATGCTCGGCTTCTTCGAGGCCGGCCAGAGTGGCCCTCGCCCTGGCCGCCTCGCAGCGGCTGCTACCCCGCCAGCAGCGGACCCCAGGCAACAGCATCCTCCAGAACGGGACGTCGCTGGGGGCGATCGCAACGCCGCAGGTCATTCTGCTGCTCAAGAGTTCGGCACGGAGAACACCCAGCTCCGGGTCAACGGTTTGTTCAGGGGGCTCGATAACTGGATCTACGCGGCCAATGGCCGGAGTGACGGCGAGGTTCGCACCCCGGGGTCGCCTCCGGGCAAGGCGGTGTCCATCAGCCGCTGCGACCTGCGGTTCCGGTTCCGGCCCGAAACGAAAACCGTCGAGGTTGAGGCTCGCAGGATCAGCCATTCGCCGGTCATGACGACTAGGGCAACCGCTCCCTCTGGAGCAGGACCCCGCATCCGCGAGGTAGTCCTAGAGCAGTCCGGCGCTCGACGGCAACCAGTTTGGCAGAGATATAGTGGGTGGCCGCGATACTAGACGAGGCGGATGAAGATAGGGTCTATTCGCTCAGTCGATAAAGTACCGGTTCAATAGAGAGTGGGTAGACTACTTCAATGAGAGCTACGGGCCGAGGATATAACGAGGTGACAGGCTTATGAGAGGATCATAGAGGTCAAGGAGTTAGTGTGAGAGCTACTGTAGAACCTAGTGCAAGACGGCTCGCTAGATAAGGGAGGAATGCACGTTCGAGGGGCGGAGGGTAGAGAGACAGCGGGAGTTACTGGCATTCGACTTGACGCGGCCTTTAGACGAGTGAACCTGATAACCGGAACGGATGGGGTGCGTTATGTCGTGGACATGTACCGCGAGATGGTCGAGCACCCCGACTTCGTTCCCGCCGACCTGCGTGCCGGTATCGAGTTCCGCCGCTGGCACGACAAGGGGCGGATCTGGCGGGTGCGGAGCAAGGATATCCCGCCAGGAGCCCGGGCCGCCGATCGCCGCCCCAGGCTGAAGACGGCCAGACCCCAGAAGTTGGTGAACCTCCTGAACCCCATCCGGTCGGGTGGTGGCTAGACATGGCCCAGCACCTTCTCGTCGAGCGACAGGACCAGCGAGCCACTCCCCTGCTGAAGGAACAAGTCCGGACAGCGGCGACCCCCCTGTGCAGGCTGCACGCGCGCTCTGGACGCTGGCGGGACTGAACGCCCTCGACGCCACGACCCTGGACCGGGCCCCTCACGATCCTCATCCCGCCCTCCGCGAGCATGCGCTTGCGCGTTGTCTTCCCTGGTGACGGCGGGAGGGCTCGCCCTGCGAGACGACCATCGCCCTGGCCGCAGATCCATCGATCCGGGTCCGCCTTCAGGCTGTGCTGGCTCTCGGTCAGCGCGGCACGGTGGATCAGACGGCCGTTCACGCCCTGGCTGAGCTGGCCTCTCGGGACGCGGCTGCCCCCTGGATACGCCTGGCGATCCTCAGCGGCCTGGGCGAATCGGCACTGCCTTTTGTGCGCGAGTGGTTAGAGCATGTACTGAACTGCGCGATAGGGGCGACGCTCGATCAGCTACGGCTACTCTCGGAAGCCGCGGCGATAGTGGGAGCACGCCGGCGGAGCAGGAGCTCTTTGCGTTTCTCGGTCTGCTCGAGACGAGAGGGCGGAACGATCAGGAAAATGCCCCGGCTCGCGTCGGATGGCTCGCGCTCCTGGCCGGTCTGGGAGAGGGCATGGACCGCTCCGGTCCTCCGCTTCATGCCTGGCTGGCGGAGCCCACGAACCTTGGGCGGCCCGAGGTTCAGAAACTGGCTCCGCTCTGGCCGGCCGCCCGGGTGCTGGCGCTCTCGGCTCAGCCCGTCGAACAGCGCCAGCTTGCGCTGGAGGCGCTGGTTCGCAGCCAGCCCAAGCTGGCCGTACCCGTCGTCGGCCAGTTGCTCCTTGCCGACCTGCCGGCCATGGTCCAGTCCGCGGCGACCCGAGCGGTCAGGCGCATGGGAGGGGTCGAGCTCACGTCCCGGATCCTCGATTCCTGGAGCGAGATCTCCCTGGGCACGCATCGCGAGTTTCTGGACGCCGTGCTCGCCTCACCCGCATCGGCCGCCGCGCTGGTCGAGGCTCTCGAGAACCAGAAGGTCGCCGTTACCGAGCTTGACCCGGCCAGTCGCGAGGTCCTTCGACACCTTGCGGATCCCGCGGCGAGGAAGCGCGCCCTGGCGATCCTCGCCCGCTCGGCCCCGGCGGACCGATCCACGGTGGTGGCGCGCTATCAAGCCGCTCTTCGGCTGTCGGGCGACGCCGCCCGAGGCGCAGGGCTCTTCGCGAAGAATTGCCAGACCTGCCACCAGCACCAGGGCCAGGGCCATTGTGTCGGGCCGGATCTCTCGGGCATCGCCGGCCGCCCGCCGGCCTGCTTCGCAAGCTCCAGGGACTGCCCGCGGACGAGCCCCCGTCCTTCACGCTGGATACCGAGCGCAGCGAGCGGCTTGCCATGCAGGCCGTCATGGACGCCGAGAGGAGACTCGGCTACGACCCCCGCGACGTGAGCGAAGAGAACCTGGGCTACGACATCGAGTCCCGGATCCTCGGAACCGGGAGGCTCCGCTTCATCGAGGTGAAGGGGCGTGTCGTCGGAGCCAAGACGGTCACCGTCACGAAGAACGAGATCCTCACAGCGCTCAATAAGCCGGAGGATTTCTTCCTGGCGATCGTGGCGATAGACTCAAATGGGCCAACAACACCTCAGTACGTTCGCCGTCCGTTTCAGCGCGAGCCCGACTTTGGTGTGACCAGCGTGAACTATGTGTTGGCAGATCTACTCGCCGGCGTGGAAGGGCCGAAATCTGGTGCCGATCGCCAAGACCTATTCGGGCCTCATCGACGATGAGATTCGCCGCATCGATGCCTTCGTCCGCCGCAACATGATCGAGAAATTCGGCCAGGTTCGCACCGTCAAGCCCGAGCTCGTCTTCGAGCTGGCGTTCGAGGGCCTGAACCGCTCGAACCGCCACAAGTCGGGGTTTGCGGTCCGCTTCCCCCGCATCCTTCGCTGGCGAACCGACAAGACAGCCGCTGAGGCCGATACGCTTGACACCATCCGCTCGCTCTTGCCTCCCGAATGAATACAATGATGTCTTTATGTCTGACTATGGTGTCTCCGAACGGCCACTGCGGCCTTGACAACCGCGCGACCGGCCCTGGTAGAATACGGCCGTGTGAAAGTCGCACGAAACGTGCACCGTCCCGCCTAATCCATGAATGGATTGACTCGAATTCGGGTGATCCCTCCACTCCTCTGGCTGATCGATGAACGCCAAGCACCAGCACACGGCTCCAGACTCCGGGGCAAACGATCGGACGTTGTCGCAGGCTAACGGTAACGGGGCTTCGCGCCCGGAACCGCCGGCGTCCAATCCTGCGATTGTGGCCTTGCCCCGGGTCAAGCCTGGGCAGCCCGCGGCCGAACTGATCCGGACGGCGTTGCGGGGGGCGATGGCCCGGATGGAAGCGGCCGATCCGGAGGCGCGGCGGGGTGAGGTCGAGGGGATTCATCGGCTCCGGACATCCACCCGCCGACTCCGCAGCGAATTGCGCACGGTCCGTGACCTGGTGGAACAAGCCTGGCGCGTGCATCTCGAGCAAGAGCTCAAGTGGCTAGCCAGCACGCTTGGGAGCGTGCGTGATCTAGACATACTTTGCCACCGCCTCCGATCGGCGAGCGAGCCGGCAGCGGGCCAGAATGGCACCGCGGCGGGATCCTCGAGGGCCAGTCAGAACGGCCCGCTTGAGCCTCTCTTTCACGACCTGCGGGAGCGGCATGCCGGGAACTGCGCGGGCCCTCCGCGAGGCCCTCCAGGGCGAGCGATACCGGAATCTGCTCTCGGCGCTGGAGGCGTCGATCGCCGATCCCGCTCTGGAGGAAGAGGCGTGGGAGCCGTGCCGGACGGCGCTTCCCCCTTTGGCCGAGGCGGCCTGGCGCCGGCTCAGAAGCCGCGGCCGCGACCTCGAGCCCGACGCTCCCGACGCCGACTTTCACGAGGTCCGCAAGTCCGCCAAGCGCGCCCGCTACACCGCCGAGCTGATCGCACCAGCCCTGGGTCGCCGCGCCGATCGGCAGGCAAAGCGGTTCATCCGCCTGACCACCCAGCTCCAGGACGTCCTGGGCGAGCATCAGGACGCGATCGTCGCAGTCGCCGAGATCGAGCGGTTCCTCGCCGGCCATCCCCAACACGACGATTCCGTTCGCGCCGCGCGGCAGCTTCTGGAAGCCCAGCGCCTTGCCTCCCAGGCGACCCGCGCGAAGTTCTTCGCCGTCTGGAAGAAGCTCGATCGCAAGAAGTCGCTGCGGTGGTTCAAGGCTCGGAAGCACGCGAAGGCCTGAGCGGCCGACCGGGCGCGGGGCCGATCCCTGCTGAGTCGCGTGAGCCTGGGTTCGCGAGTGCGCCCGGGCGGCACCGCGCCACCCGCGCTCTCATGGCTCGCTTGAATGGATCATCGACCTCACGATAAGATCATGAGGTTGGCCACTCCGGCCCGATGCTCCGGCCTGCAAGCTCTCAAGGTCCTTAACCGTCATGCCCGACAGCGACTATTACGAAGTTCTGGGCGTTGCCCGCGACGCCACGCCGGAGGCCATCAAGAAGGCCTATCGCGGGATGGCGCGGAAGCACCATCCCGACGTCAATCCGGGCGACAAGACGGCCGAGAAGAAGTTCAAGGAAGTCCAGCAAGCCTACGATATCCTCTCGGACCCCGAGAAGCGGGCTCTCTACGATCGCTACGGCAGCGCCGCGTTCGAGGGCATGGCCGCGGCCGGACCGCGCACCAGCGCCTCGGAATGGACCGCACGCTTTGGCGAGCCGGGTTACGAGACGATCGACTTCTCCGAGTTCTTCGGACCGTTCAGCCAGGCTGGCGGGGGAGGGGGAACTGCTCATGATGCCGAGGGAGGCGCTGGCATCTTCGAGGACCTGCTGGGCCGGATGAGATCGTCGCGCGGATCCAAGCCGCGTGGAGGGCGATCCATCGAGGCTCATCTTCCTATCCCCTTCCTGACCGCCGTCCGCGGCGGCGAGACCTCGATCAACATCCAGCGCGGAGACGGCAAGACGGAGAACCTCGTTGTCAAGATTCCTCCCGGCGTGGACACCGGGTCCAAGCTCCGGCTCAAGGGACAGGGGGAACCTGGTGCCAAGGGAGCCCAGCGGGGCGATCTGACGATCATCATCACCGTAGAGCCCCATCCCTACTTCAAGCGCGAGGATCGCAACCTCGTGATCGAGGTGCCGATCACCGTTTCCGAGGCGATCCTCGGGGCCAGGATCGAGGTCCCCTCGCTGGACGGCATGAAGTCGCTTACCGTCCCCCCTGGAAGCTCCTCCGGCCTGAAGCTGCGGCTCAAGGGACAGGGCGTTCCCGCCGCGGGTGGAAAGCCGGAGGGGGACCTGCTCGTCCAGCTCAAGATCGTCGTGCCCAGGAACGTTGACGACACGAGCCGCAAGCTGATCCAGGAGTTCGCCGACCGCAACAAGCAAAATCCCCGGGCCGGTCTCAGGTGAGCGACGATCCTCTTGATGGCGAGGCGTTGAGCCCGGATTGCAGATTCCAGAGATTGCGGATTCCAGAGATCACAGATTCCAGGAATTAGGGCTCCAGGGAGTTTCCGAATCAAGACGTCCGGGATCTGGAGTTTGAAATCTGGAATCTCTGGAATCCGAAAAAGTCTCAGGCAGGCCGGATCGATCATGACTCAACCCATTGTCCCCCGCGATCTTGTCGCCCGGCAACTGGCTGTTTCACCCCGGATGCTCGTCCGGTACGAGCGGCTGGGACTGGTCCATGTCACGCAGGAGGGTCAGGTCGAGGGCTATGAGCCTGCCCAGGTTCGCCGGCTCTGGACGATCATGAGCTTCCAGCGCGACCTGGGGATCAACCTCGCTGGCGTTGAGGTGATTCTCGGGCTCTGCGATCGGATGTCGGAGCTCCATAACCGGCTGGGGGGCCTGGCGAGCGAGATCCGCGAGATCCTTGAGGCCGAGGCAGGGTCGGGGTCGGGGACCGAGGAGCCGAGGTGATCTCACCAGCGGGTCCTGCGAGCGAGCGGGCTGACGACTGAGGCCCCGCCCACGCTTCTCCTGGAGCATGGCCACGATGACCCCGAGGGAGACGTTCCGACCCCACGAGCGGATCAAGGACCCCGCGGACTTCCGCCGCGCCTTCGACAGGCGGCGATCGGTCTCCGATGAGGCGCTGATCGTCTACGGCGTCGAGAACGGCCTGGATCATCCCCGGCTCGGGATCTCGGTGTCGCGGAAGAAGGTCCGCCGGGCCACCGCGAGGAACCGGATCAAGCGGTTGATTCGCGAGGCCTTCCGGCTGGGCAAGGCCGAGTTGCCCTCCGGCGTCGACCTGGTCGTGCTGCCCCGCGGCGGCGAGCAGACCTTCGCCGAGGTCCAACACTCGCTCAAGACCCTGGGACGTGACGTGGCCCGGCGGCTGAGGATCCCGCCTTCCCCTCGATCCACTCCACCCACTGGTGCCGCACCGTGACCGGTCGTGGTCCTGACTCCTGGCTCGCTTGGCCGGGTCGGATCGCCGTCGCCCTGCTGATCGGCCTGATTCGCGTCTACCAGTACACTCTCAGCCCATTGCTGGGCAACGTCTGCCGGTTCGAGCCCAGTTGCAGCCGCTACTTGGTCGAGTCGCTCAGGAAATACGGTCTCATCCGGGGGCTGCTCAAGGGCTTGCGTAGACTGTCCCACTGCCATCCCTGGAACCCAGGGGGATACGATCCCCCGTGAAAGCCCGGAGCGCACTTGCTCGCCCGCCCCGAACGACTTACCGTGAAGCCAGGGGATCCGGTGATGATGCCGGCACTGCGTCGACGCCACCTCCCGCATCATGAGAGGCCAGGCATCCATGGAACCTCCAAGCCCCAATCCCATCTCCCAGGTTCCGGAAGGCGACCGGACCATCGTCCTGGACGGGCCGGCGAACGAGGCGGCGTACCAGATCGTCCGCGAGTCGATGCTCAAGCTCTGGGATGTGGTCGATAGCCTGTACAAGCTGCGACCGAAGCGATCGGATCGGTATCACGTGACGATCTTCGGCTCGGCACGGATCCTGCCGGGAACTCCGCTCTACGAGGATGTGCGGAAGCTCGCGCGGGAGCTTGCGACGATTGGCTGCGACATCGTGACGGGGGGCGGACCGGGGCTGATGCAGGCCGCAAACTCGGGCGCGATCGAGTCGGGTCCCCGGGGTCGGGAGCAGTCGATCGGCATCCGCGTGGACCTGGACTTCGAGCAGGGCGACCAACGCGTTCGTCGGCCAGATTTTCCAGCACCGTACGTTCTTCTCACGCCTCCACCACTTCGTCATGCTCTCCAACGCGTTCGTCGTCGTGCCCGGCGGCATCGGCACCAGCCTGGAGACCATGATGATCTGGCAGCTCCTCCAGGTTCGCAAGCTCTATGACACCCCCCTGATCCTGGTCGGGCCCATGTGGCTCGAACTGGTGCACTGGGCGACGGCGAACATGATCGATTCGTCCGAGACGCGACTGGCCGATCCGGTCGACATGATGATCCCCCGATGCGTTCCCACCGTCGACGAGGCCGTGGCCTTGATTCGCGACCACCACGCTGCCTGGATGGCCACCGCCGAATCGGACGTGCACTGAATTCCAACCCCGACGAACTCAGGACCACACCATGAGACCCACGCGAGCCCTCTGCCATTCCATCCGGTTCCCTCAGCTTCTGACATCGATTCTTGCACTGAGCGTGGCCGCTGCCGGTGACGAGATCCGGCTGTCAGCCCTGGATCTGGGCGCTGCAACCCAGGGGTGGGGGAGCCCCAGGCCGACAGGTCGGTCGAAAACCATCCGCTCATGATTGGCGGTCGGACCTTCGACCACGGCTTTAGAACCCACGCCGACTCGCGGCTGGTGCTCGACCTTAAGCGGGGCGTCACATGACCTCTAGGGGAATTCTTGTCACCCGTTTTGTTAGAATGGAAGGAGCTTTACTGCATGGAGGTCTAGCCATGTCACGCCCCTTGAGTGCTCGGAAGCCGACCCCGTCCGAACTCCATCGTGTCCATCGATGGCTCGAGAAGTCTCTGCAACCTTGGCAACGCCGCCGCGCCGAAGTGCTGCTCCTCCACGCCGCCGGTCTCCCCGCCTCGGCGATGGCCGGGCTGCTCCAGGTGCATGCCAACACCGTGTATGCCGACCTCCGCGACTTCGCCCGGCACGGCCTGTCCTCGCTCAGCCGGCCGCGCACCGTCGGGGCTCCGCCGAGCCTCTCCGGCGAGCAGATCGCGACCATCCGGCAGGTGGCCGGCCAGCCGCCCACGGCCTTGGGCTTGCCGTTCGGCCGCTGGAGCCTGGCCAAGTTGCGCGAGTACCTCCTCCGGCGGCGGGTCGTCGAGGCGATCAGCCGCGAGCACCTCCGCCGGGTGCTGAAAAAAGGGGGTACACCTGCGCCGCATCGAGCGCAAGCTCTCCAGCGACGACCCCAATCGGCGGGTGATCCTGCACCGGCTGAGGTCGTGGTGGCGGCACCGGCCCCGGGGCGCCATCCTCGCCTTCTTCGATATCAAGCCGATCGCCGTCAAGGCGTATGGCGGCCGATGTTACACCACTGCCAAACGCCTGGTGTTGCAGCGGAACCAGAAGACCCGAGGGCGTTTCTACCTGTACCTGCTCTACGAGGTGAACCATGGTCGCGTCCACTGGGCCTTCTTCCCCGGAAAGGGGGCGGCGTATGTGTGCCGTTTCATGCGGAAAATCCGCGATTGGTATCCCGATCAGCCGGTGCGGATCGCCTTGGATCGCGATCCGGCGCACCCGATCAAGGCCCGGATGACGCGAGCCATGATGCGCCGGTTGGGCCTGCAGATGGACGAGTTTGCCGAAGCGAAGCCCGGACGATAACCCGGATGAAACGATCTTCAGTGGTATACAGCAGAGCGTCCTGGACACCAGCAACGACCCCGACGAGAGGACGACCCGAGGGCGGATCAGCAGCTACCTGAAGGCACGAAACCGCCGTCGTGACCGCTTATTGTGCATGCTGGGAGGGTCAAAACCTCGCTTCAGGGAAGGCTTCAGCGTTCTTGGCCACTCGCCAGGGAGGGATCGAGGGAACTCGGCCGTACGACCTCGGAGCCTCTTCATACGGTTAAGCCTCGTTCAGCGAGTGCTGGTTATCTGATGAAGCCTGGGACCTTAGTCATGCGGTCGGCCTGGGACGAGGTTGATGGGAGACGGGGCTGAAACGTGGTCGTGTTGACCTGAAGGAGCTTCAGCCCACCTTGGGTGGGATACCTTCGGCCGAGCTTTGCTCGGAACTGGACTTGAGTCCTGAACAACGAAGCCCACGCCTTTAGGCGGGGGAGCATTCACTGTCGCATGCTGGGAGGGTCAAAACCCTCGCCTTCAGGCGAAGGCTTCAGCGTTCTTGGCCACTCGCCTGGGACGAATAGTGGGAGCTCGGCTCGTACGACGTCGGAGCCAGTTCCTTACGGTTGAGCCCCTTGCATCGGGTCTGTTTGTCTGATGGAGCCTGGGACGTTAGTCATGTGTCGGTCTCGGACTAGTTTGAGTGGAGCCGGAGCTGAAGCGAGATCGCGTTAACCTGAAAGAGTTTCAGCTCACCTCGGGTGGGAGTCTTCGGTGAGCTTTGTTTGGAACTGGATTGAGTTCTGAACAACGAAGTTCATGTTTTTAGGTGGGGGAGCATTTATTTGTATTTTTTTTCTTGATGTTAGAAAAAGGGATAATTATAGGAATTAGGTGATAAATTCTCATAGCAATTTTGTGAGTGCTCAAGGGCTCGGCCCGCCGGTTCACCGCGTGGGTCGGATTGGATGACGAGACCAACGGCCAGGGATCGGTCGAGTTCCGCGTGATCGGCAACGGCAAGACGCTCTGGTCGAGCGGCGTGATGAGGGGGAAGCAACCGGCCAAGGATGTGGTCGTGGACCTCTCGGGCATCAAGAAGGTGATTCTCCAGGTGAGTGACACCGGCGACGGCATGAATAACGACCACGCCGACTGGGCCGGCGCAAGCATCACCTACGATGGCGCCAGGCCGGAGATCCAGAAGTACCACGAGCCGGCGTTCATCCTCACGCCGAAGCCCTCGCCCCGGCCGCGGATCAACGGCGCGAAGGTGGTTGGGGTTCGGCCCGGCAGCCCGTTCCTCTTCAGGATCGCCGCCACGGGCGAACGTCCGCTCGTCTACAAGGTCGAGGGCCTGCCGGAAGGGCTCCATCTCGATCCGGCAACCGGCATCATCACCGGACGCTCAGATGCCCGGGGTGACCACAGGGTCAGGGTCACCGTGAGCAACAGTTCCGGCAAGGCAAGTCGCGACCTGCGGATCGCCGTGGGCGACCGCCTGGCCCTCACGCCGCCCATGGGCTGGAACTCCTGGAACTGCTTCGCCAGCGCCGTGACCGAGAAGAATGTCCGCGACGCGGCCGACGCGTTCGTCCGGGCCGGCCTCCGCGACCACGGCTGGACGTATATCAACATCGACGATTTCTGGACGCCCAAGAACGAGGACAAGGACCCGACCCTGCACGGACCCGATCGCGACCCCAGCGGCAAGATCAACCCCAACCCCCGGTTTCCGGACATGAAGGCCCTCACCGAGTACATCCACACCCAGGGCTTGAAGGCTGGCCTCTATTCCTCACCCGGCCCCAAGACCTGCGGCGGATGCGTGGCCAGTTACAAGCACGAGAAGGAAGACGCCGAGCGGTTCGCCGAGTGGGGTTTCGACTACCTCAAGTACGACTGGTGCAGCTACGGCGACGTCGAGAAAGGAACTGGCCGCGATTACTACAAGAAGCCCTATGACCTGATGGGCCGGATGCTCCGGGCGCAGCACCGCGACATCGTCTTCAGCCTCTGCCAGTACGGCATGGACAACGTCTGGGAGTGGGGCGGCGAGGTGGACGGCAACTGCTGGCGCACCACCGGCGACATCACCGACTCGTGGGGCAGCATGGCGGGCATCGGCTTCAACCAGGCCGGCCACGAGAAGTACGCCCAGCCCGGCCGCTGGAACGATCCCGACATGCTCGTCGTGGGCTGGGTCGGCTGGGGCCCCGCGCTCCATCCCACGCACCTGACGCCGAACGAGCAATACACCCACATCAGCCTCTGGTCGCTCCTCGCCTCCCCGCTCCTGATCGGTTGCGACCTGACCAAGCTCGACGATTTCACCTTGAACCTCCTGACCAATGACGAGGTCCTCGACGTCAACCAGGATCCCCTGGGCATGCAGGCTCACCGTGTCTTCAAGCGCGACGACGTCGAGGTCTGGGCCAGGCCTCTCGAGGATGGTTCCTTAGCCGTCGGCCTGTTCAATCTGGGCGAGGACGAAGCGCCCGTGACCGTGCGCTGGAGCGAGCTCGAGCTCAAGAGTCCCCAGCACGTCGCGACCTCTGGCGGCAGAAAGACCTGAGGTCGAGCCCGATGGCTTCACCGCCAGCGTGCCCCGCCACGGGGTGGTGCTGATCAAGGTCGGGACAGGTTCCTAGTTGATCCGTCAAACTTCGATCGGCGGGTTGACGACACTCTGAATTGCATCCAACGCGCCCAATACGTCGTTCGGACTGCGTCGTCAACCTTTAGAGTTTGCCGAATCGAGCGCAAGCCGGCCTGGGTTTCTCTATAATCGCCTTCAGCCGTTCACCAGTTTTCCATGAATGCAGACTCACAGAACACGATGACACTACCAAGCGGAGGCGCTGTATGAACAACCAAGAGAACCAGCCAGTTGTCACGCAGCAGACCCTCGCACAGAACGAGGCGGTAGAGAACGTCCTCGACCGTTTTAAAGAAGCCGAGATATACTTTACCCGGCCAGGAGATGAGATCTAAAGGTCTGGAGACGAGCGTCAGAAAAGCTTGATTGACGACTTGTGCTCGTCCACCATCGAGGCACCGCGATGCTGCCTTGAACCGGGTGAAGTCTCATAGTACCGGCAGGACAGGACCTCCTTCTTGACGAACTTCCATAGTCGCTCGATCAGGTTCAGGTTCGGCGAGTACGCCGGGAGGAAGATTGACTGGATCCGTAGCTCCTTGGCCAACTGTCGGACCAGGGCACATCGCTGGTAGCGGGCGTTGTCCAGGACCAACGTCAACGGCAGCCACGCGTACCGCGCCGCTAGCGCGCGGAGCAATTCGCAGACTGCCTCGGCGTTGATCACCGTGTCGTTGCAGATGGTGGTCAGCTCATGCGTGACCGCGTCGATGGCACCTAGCCCATGTTTGGGGTTGGTCGACGTAAGTCATTGGCAGGTAAGGGGCGAATTTTCAGATTGTCACTACATCACGGTTTTTTCGTGATCCGGCGGGTCCGGCGGCCTGAGCTCCGTTACGCCCAGTGCCTTCAGGACTCGCCGCGCGTCGGGGCAGCCTCCGCTGACTCCTCGCCGCTCGGGCTCATCGTCCAGGCGAAGTGTCACCAGCCGAAGCGTACTGAGGGCTTGCATCGCCCGCTCGGGAGAGAAATCTATCCCCGCCTCCTCGAGCCGGCGGTGCAGGAGCCGCTGCACCAGCAGAGCTAATGCCGCTACGAAAATATGTGCCTTCACTCGCGGCTCTATCTGATGATAGATCGGCCGCATGGCCAGTACGTCCTTGAGCTGACGGAACCCACGCTCGACATCGCTCAAGTCCTTGTAGATCGCCACCACCTCCAGCACGCTGAGCGCGGACTCGCTCGTGGCGATCACGTACTTGCCTTCGATCCCCTGCTCACTGGCCAGGCCCTTGGTGTTCTCGAAGTAGCGGAAAGAGCCCCGCTCCAGAGCCCACGAATAGTAGCGGTAGCCGTGGTTCCGTTGCAGCAGACGCTCGGCGGCGGCCCCAATCTTCGCGGGCTGTTTCAACTTCCCGGCCGTCACACGCCCCTGGAGCTTCTCCAGCGCTCGCCGTGTCCGTTCCATGGCCCTCTGACGCATGGCTTGCTCATACTCGCGACGCTCGTCGGAATCCACGATGATCACTCGCAAGCCATCGACTCCAGAGGGGATCTCTTGCGCCCGGGTGCGCGGTGGATTCGTCTTTTCCCGCGCGGTGATCCCCACCGGGCAAGTGATCCACCTCGAGTCGTCAAGGGTACCGAGCCACTTGGTCAGCTTCGCGTTTCTCCGCCGCTTCAGGCCGACAAGGTAGCCGTGCTTCTCAGTGGTGATCGCTTCAAGATTGTCATTGGTGACCATACCTCGATCGCCGACGAAGACCAGGCGATTGAAGCCGAAGCGCTGGTGCAAGTCGCGGATTGCCCGTTGTACGGTCTGGTGGTCGACCTCGTTGCCTTCCCAGACATGATGAGCGATCGGCCAGCCGGCGACCATCACGACTCCGACGATCACCTGGACGTTATGCGGCTTGCCGTCGCGGCTGTGGCCGTGTTTGGCGAAGTCGGCCGGGCCGGCACCCTCGAAGTAGGTGCTGGTGATGTCATAGAGCACCAAATCCGGCTTGAAGCTGAACAGGTCGCGGAGGCGGTGATAAAGAGCCACCTCGATCCGTTCCTTGGCCGCCACGAGCTGATCGAGAGTCCGATACCACGCCTCCAGTTGGCGGAAGTCGACCCGGACTCGCTGGTGCTGGTTCCAACGGGGAACAAACCGGCGGCCTGGGCGGTCACAGACGAAGTCGGTCTCCAGCCAACCCGCCAGGCCGTGCTCACTGGAGGGGTGAATCAGCCGATTGGCGATGAGCACGAAGGCTCGGTCGGTAAACGGCACGCCCTTGGCTTTGCCGAGCGTCTTATCGAGGATCGCCCACAATCCCAGCTGATCGAACAGGGTCCGAACAGCGAGGACAGGTCCCCAGGTGGAGGCATCAAGGATATCGGGGTCTTTGCCCTCAGAGGTCGCCGAGCCGACATCCTGGCCGAGCAAGCGTTTCAGCTTGGGAAACAGTTCCGCGAGCAAGTCTTTGCGGCCCAGATCGGCAACGGTGCGTTGCTTGACCTTGCCGTGGTCGCGATAGGCCTCGACCACGCGGACGTACTCGTTCAGAGCACCGCTGGAGGACCGGACTTTGATGGTTCTCAGGTACATGTCGTGAAGTATCACGACGGAAGGCGCCGAAATCAAGGCGAATTCATGGAGAAAAACCGCAGAATCGCGACGATATTGTCACTACGCTTTTCGGGAAATGCGAGGTGCCGCCCTCGCCAAACCCGGGAAAACAGAGGAAATCCGAGTGACGCGAGGCTCGCCGAGCTCGATTTCACCCCAAACATGGGCTAGGACGTTGAACCGCTTCCGCCCGAGGGGCCGCGCATCAGCAGCCGGACGAAGCACCAGAGGTAGCCGAGGTATGGGCCGTGGACGAAGTGGGCGGCATCGCCGAAGCAGACCACCCGCCGCAGCCGCTGGCCTGTCGCAGGCGGGGCCAGAGCTCCCCGTCGAGGAACGCCCGTTGCTCGTCGGCGTCAGCTTTGGCCGGGATCATGCCGAGCTTGCGGCACTCATCCCCATCCCCGTGAGGAACTTGCGGACCTGGGGCAGCCCGCGGCGGATGCCGTGATCCGCTCGATGTCGGCGGCGGCTTGGAGCGGCCGACCGCGGCGGGTTCTTGCGGAAGTAGTCCTCCAACTCCTCGCGATGGTCGGCCAGTCCGCTGACCGGGCCTGGCGAAGTCGAAGCGCTTCAGCCGCTCGATGCCCCCTTCCTGGAACTGGCGGAGGTAGCTGCGCAGGGTGCTCTCGGAGATCCGCGAGAGTCGGCAGATCTCCTTGTGGGGCAAGCCTTGGCTCTTGAGGTAGACGGCCTCCATCTTCTCCTGCACCCGGGGGTGAGGATGATGGAACCGCTGGTGGTGGAGGGCGTCGATGTCCGCGGGCGTGAAGTCGATGTGGATCATCGTCGTGGCCGGGTCGGATTCCGGGTGCCGTACTGGATGCAAGAGCCAGCCAGCTTATGAGGCGCACCCGGCCACGACAACCCTCAACTTTCGGCCGCGTAGAGTATAAAAAGAGACTCCTCGCTGATCTCCACCGCGGTCTCATGCAACACGACGAGATGAGTGGTCGGGCTGGGCTCGCGGCTTGCTTCGCCTCACGGGCTTCGGCCGACCGCGCCTTTCCGTTCCCGCCGGAGTCCATTCCCTCCAGATCCCATCGAGCGTCAAGACAACGAACCGGACCAGCGTCCGGCGGCGCCGCCACTTGTATCGCACCTTCTCCAGGAACCGGAACATCCGGTTGGTCCGCTCCACGTGGTTGTTGGTCCGCACCCGCCGACTGACCGGGTTCTTCAGGTACGCCATCAGCTTGAGGAACTTCTCCTCATCCAGTTGCCCCATCGCCTTGACCAACTCGGGCACGGCCCGGAACGCTGGGTCGCGCACGATCGCGGCCCGGCGGCAGCCCGCCTGCTGGGCATCCTTGGGCGTGTCGAACAGCCAGTAGACCCGGTCGGCGAACCGTCGCAACACCGCCAGCTCGGGCAGGTACTCCAGAATCCGCGTCAGGTCGTCCCGCTCCGCCTCGGTGAGGTTCTCCCGGCGCTTCACGACCAGGTGACGGTGCTTGAACACGAAGTGCGCCTTCTCCTTGACCGTAGGGCCGCTCCGGGCGGCGGCCTTGGCCTTCTTGCTCTTGCGGCCTCGCTTCTTCTTGCGGCCGGCCTTGCCCCGCCGGCTCATCGCCGTCCGCAACCGCCGCACCGCGTCGAGGATCAGCTTGTTGATGTCCTTGATGACGTGAAACACGCACAACTGGTGGTCCGCCTCGGGCCACAGTTCGGCCAGCACGGCGGGGTAGAGGTTCGAGCCGTCGGTCACCACGATGCGGGGGTCCAGGCCCCAGGTCTTGAGGTTGCCCAGGAACCGCCGCATGTGCGGCTGATCGTTGGCGGCAACCAGGGCGAAGGCCACCGGCAGGTCGCTCAGCGGGTCGGTGGCCAAGAGCAGGGTGAAGCGGCCCAGGTGCAGTTCGTCGACGCAGAGCGTGCCGCTGAACTGCTCCAGGACCTTGCGACGATGCGCGGACATGTCGAGCCCCGCGGCGAAGTCGTGGAGCACGTCGTAGAAGAACCCCGAGGAGAGGTCGAGGAGGAACTCGCGGCGGATCGACTGGTGGGTCCGTTCGATGCTCATCCCGTCCTTGAGGATGCGATCGACCACCAGGTCTCGGACCTTGTCGTCGTACTTGGCCTTGGGGCGGACGCCCTCGGGGGAGTTCCGGAAGGTGGTTCGGCAGCCGCACCGGGCGGCGTACTCGCCGTAAGTGATCTCCAGGAAGGCGACGGCCTTGGAGGCGATGGTCCGGACCCTTCGGGTCAGGGTCCGCTTCCGTCGGCCCCGTTTGCCGCACTTCGGGCAGGGGGCCTTCTTCGGCGCGCAGTGAACCGGGATAACGACGGGTGTGGGTGCTTCGGTGCCCATGCTTGCGTCCTTGGTGAAGAGGCCGTGTTCAACCTCATTCACCGGGACGCAGGCCCTATCCTTCAAGCTCAAAACGCCTTACCGCTGGCCGACCTCCTGGTGGAGATCAGCGAGAAGTCTCGATAAAAATCCCTCCGTACCAGCGAGATGCAGATCAGTGGGACGAGGTCAAGAAAAGCCTGTTCATTGAGTCGGTTCTCAATCGACTCACGGTACCTGCGTTCTACCTCGCCCCGAATGAAGCTGATTCACAGGTCTCCGATGTCGTCGATGGTCAACAGCGGCTCACGACGCTACTGGCTTTCTTCAACAATGAGTTCACCCTTCTCAAGAGCGACGTCTGCCCCTACTACGGGAATAGCTTGCATTACGCGGGGAAGAAATACAAGCAGCTCGCCGACGTCTGGCAGAAGACGTTTCGCCGATACAACCTGACTCTCGTGATTCTGCCCCAGACCGTGGATCTCAGCCTTCGGTTGGAGATTTTCCGGCGGATCAACGAGGGCGGAACGCCTCTGAGCGGCCAGGACATTCGCCTCAGCTACTATAGCGAGTCAACCTGCGTTCGGTTCATGCAGGCTGTCGGGATCTTCGATTCCTCCCGGCCGGGAGCAATGCGGATGATCCAGGCTTTGGGGTATCCACGACCTTCGTCGCAATTCCCCGAACGAGAAGCCGCATGGAAGGAGTGGTGGGAGGACAGCAAAGCAGCCATTGGACAAAGGGCGTCCGAAAGGTTTCTCTGGCATCTGATTGATCGGTACTGTGACAAGGTTGATGACCTCCTCGCCGATCAGCAGGCGCTTGCGAACCTCAGGATCAGGTCCCGAGGCAATACTGAAGAGGTTCTGGACATCGTCTGTGCTCAGTTCAAGAAAGAGGATCTTCACCCGGACGAGCCCCGGTTGTTCCCAACAGAGGCACAGCTCCAAGATGACGCGTTCCCGCAGTTCTCAAAATGGTGGAATGATATCCGGATGGCGTGCGGCCCCCCAGCGCGAGTGTCGCCAAACATCGATCTATAGCACTCCTGATTCCCGCCCTTGAGAGAGTTTTCGGTACCAACACCCCTTCCCAAACCCAGTGGGGCTTCATCGGCCGGTTCCTCAAGGCTACGCGCGATACAGCGCGGACGGTCCTCAAGGTTGAGTTCCCCGAGTCGAAGGGCAAGTGGACGTCCCAACACAAGCAGCTGGAAGCCTTCGACAAAGTGGCGCAGGAGATTGCGAAGCGATGAGCCAACCGCCCTACTTATCGGAATGCGATCTCGAATCGCGGACCTACCCCTCAGATTGGAAATGGACCTACTACAGCCTCCATGGGGGGACGAAGGGCGGATATCAGTGCCCGATGTGCAAGCGGGTGTTCATCGGCCCAGGCGGGGAAGGCTACGGGCAGCTTCACGGTGACCACGCCACCTCTTGGTCAGACGGCGGCCGAACAACCTGGAATAACCTTCAACTCCTCTGCGGTCCGTGCAACCTCCGGAAGTCGGGGCGTTCCCGTCATTGACGGGCGCGATGGCCTCACACAACGATTACTTTCCCTCTTCGTCCTCCAGCTTCGCAAGGGTAATGAGACGCATCGTCAACACGTCATCGAAGACTGATTGCCCACAAGCCCCCGACAGGGCCCCCTGCTCATCGCCGCACTTGCGACAGTCCTTCCCAGTAGGCCTCGATCTGCTCGAGCGATCGCCCCTTGGTCTCCGGGACCATCGTCAGGACCATCACGAACGCCAGCAGGCTGATGGCGCTGTAGATCCAGAACGTGACCGCCGGGCCGACGCGGGGGCTGTCGTTGAGGATGGGAAATGTCCGCACGACGATGAAATTCCTCGGATCCCCGGCGCTGAACGCCTCGCCTGCGGCACGAGGCGCGAGCGGGCTCAGGCCGGCAATCCCATCAGCCATCATCGCAATGAACCGTTGTCACTTAACCGGTCGTCGGGGACCGAGGGTCGAGCTCATGGTCGGGCGTGGTGTCTTCGTGGGTTGGTTTGTCAGAGGCATGGAGCCCCTTTCGGAGCGGAGGACCGTCTGCATCTTATCGCGCGCGTCCCGGTGGAACCATCCGGTGCCCTTGGAGTTCTGATTCCGCTGGACCCCGATCGACCATCGTCGCAGAACCAGAGGCCCGGGGCACGCCACCATGTGGTAAGCTGAATTGGGATTTCGGCAGGAGGCTTCGGAGGAAATCGAGTGAGCGATCCAGGCGCCACGGGAAAGCGCATCGTCCTGACGGCGGTCGGGTCGCTGGGGGACCTGTACCCTTATCTCGCCATCGGCCTGGGGCTACGGGCGCGGGGCCACGACGCGATCATCGCGACCAGCGAATGCTATCGGCGAAACGTCGAGGGAGTGGGACTCGGCTTCCGCGCCTTGCGACCCGACTCGGTTTCGGTCGCCGACCCGGAGGTGATGTGCCGGTTCATGGATCTTCGCCGGGGCACGGAGCGAGTGCTGCGGAACTGGATCCTGCCCGTCCTGCGGGAATCGTACGAGGACACACGAGCTGCGGCTGAACGAGCCGACCTGCTGGTCTCGGACCCGATCACGTTCGCCACCAGGCTGGTCGCCGAGAACACGGGCACGGCGTGAGCATCGACGATGGTCAGCCCGGCCGGGTTCTTCTCCTCCCTCGCGCCTCCCCTGTTGCCCGGCTACCCCGGGCTCTCGAGAGTGATGCGCACGTTCGGCCCGGGTTTCTGGGCCCCGATGGGCCGCTTGCTCAGGCGAGCCACTCGCTTCTGGGCCAGACCCTGGCATCGGCTCCGGCGCGAGATCGGCCTTCCCCCGACAACCGAGCTGAACCCGCTGGTGGATGGTCAGGCGCCGGCGCTTCACCTGGCCCTGTTCTCATGCTGGCTCGCCAGCAAGCAGGCGGACTGGCCGCCGCAAACCACGATCACCGGCTTTCCGTTTCATGACCGGGACTCCGAAGCCGGTCTGCCCCCGGACCTGGCTCGATTTCTCGACGACGGCCCGCCGCCCATCGTCTTCACCCTGGGATCATCGGCGGCCTCGATCGCCGGACCGTTCCACGAGCGCAGCGCCGCTGCCGCAAGGCGGCTGGGCGCAGGGCGGTTCTCATCCTTGGAGACCCCCGCACTCGTCCCCGGTCCTTGCCAAAGGGCGTGGCCGCATTCGACTATGCTCTCTTCTCCATCCTCTTCCCCAGGGCCGCCGCCGTGGTCTTCCCCGGCGGCATTGGCACGACGGGTCTGACCATGCGATCGGGCCGGCCAATGCTGGTGGTACCGCACGCCCATGACCAGCCCGACACGGCTGACCGTCTCACCCGGTTGGGGATCGCTCGCACCATCGACCGACATCGCTACACCACGGAGCGTGCTGCAACGGAGCTCGGCCGGCTGCTCGACGACCCGGCGTTTTCCCGGCGGGCACACGACATCGGCGAGAAGGTGCTGCGGGAAGACGGAGTTGCCGCCGCTTGCCAGGCTCTCGAAGCCTTGCTGGCACCCTCTCGCCGGCAGGAATTCGTCCAGGGCCGGACAGACCACCAGCCGGCCGGATCGACACTCGTCCATGATGGACCAGGAGCAACTCCCCTCAATGACCCTCACCGAGGAACCTGAGCAGCTCGGCATGGAACGTGGCTGGATCGCTCATGTACGGGGCGTGGCTGCCACCGGGGATGACGACCTTGCGGCCCACCTTCGCGGAGGAGGCCAGCAGGTCGGCTTGCTCCTGCGGGATCAGCGTGTCGCGCTCGCCCCAGACCGCCAAAACCGGGGCCGTGATCTGCGCCAGCCGATCCGCGTAATCCAGGATCCCCACAGGAGCGACCGCGACGAACCCGGAAACCTTCTCCGGGCTCTCGGTCACCAGCGGCAGAGCGTATCGCCCGCTCATCGACGGTGATACCACCACCGACCTGTCGATCTTCAGCAGATCGATCAGCACCCTCAGCCAGGTCCGTGGCGTCCCCAGGGTCGGCGTGGACTGCCCATACCCCGGAAGGTCCACGGCATAGACGAGGAATCCCGCACCGGCGAGCACACTCATCGTGCCGATCTGTTTCCAGGTCGCCGACGAGAAGCTGGCTCCGTGCAGCAGAACGACTGGGCGACCGGTCTCCTGGCCTTCGATCAGGTACTGAACCCTTCCACCCTCCACCTCGATCTCGCGTGCCTGGTGCTTGATCATGGTCTCCTCCCTCGCCGGTGATGAGCCGAGAGCGATACCCTTACCGATCAATCTTGATCTCCATGAGCGGCTTTTGACAGACCAAGGGTGATCCGTCCGCGACGCCCTGGACTGCGGGATGGTCTCAGAATGGCGCGAGTCGCCAGAACGCCCACGTAGGGACCCATGAGCCAGAAGAAACAGGTCGCCGGGAGCAGCCCAACATTCTGGTCCAGACCGAGGGGCTTTGCCAGTGCGATCAGGCCGATCGCAAGAAACTCAGGCAGCCAGATCAGAAAGATCGTCGCCCAGAGCCGGAACCGTCCGGGTTGAAGTGTGGCCCACACGAAGACCATCGTCAGTCAGGGCACCGCCACCACGACAAAGGTGAGATACCAGTCGTACTCCAGGCCCTCCATGTCTCGGAGCGGCAGCAGGAGTGCAAGCGCCAGGGCACAGAAGGCCACCAAATCCAGCAAGTGGGACCGTCGGAATTGACCGCATCTCGCTCGTGTCATCGTGGGCCATTCTGTCGTCACGTTGAGGGAGTGGGAGGGGCATGGCAGGGGATCGGACTGGATCGGATTGCGCCACGAGCGGATTCACCGGCCTTTTTCCCTCCGTTCACTCGAACCTGAGGTGCACCACCGATTCTCCGGAATCCCGCAGCTCGACCAGTGAGTCAATGCCGATCTCCAGGTGTTCCCTCACGAACTTCTCCGTCACCCGTTTGTCGCTGCGGCTGGTCTTCACGCCCTCCGGCGTCATGGGGCTGTCCGAGACCAGCAGCAGCGCCCCCTTCGGGATATGATTGACGAACCCGACAATGAAGAGCGTGGCCGTCTCCATGTCAATCCCGGAGGCCCGGATCTGCTTGAGGTAATCCCTGAACTTCTCGTCGTGCTCCCAGACGCGCCGGTTGGTCGTGTAGACCGTCCCCGTCCAGTAATCGAATCCGTGCTTGACGATCATCGCCGACACCGCCTTCTGGAGCCGGAACGACGGCAGAGCGGGGATCTCGGGTGGCATGTAATCGTTGCTGGTTCCCTCGCCCCGAATGGCGGCGATGGGGAGGATGAAGTCGCCCACCTTGGTCTTCTTCAGCCCCCCGCATTTTCCCAGGAACAAGACTGCCTTGGGCTCCACTGCGGCAAGGAGGTCCATGACCGTCGCCGCCATGGCGCTCCCCATGCCGAAGTTGAGGATCGTGACATTCTCGGTGGTGGCGGACTGCATCGGATGGTCCCGACCCACAACCTCGACCCCAAACCGTTGCGCGAACATCTCGACGTAATTGCCGAAGTTGCTCAGGAGGATGTATTTCCCAAACTCGTCGAGCGAGCGCCCCGTGTACCGGGGTAACCACTCCTTGACGATCTCGGCCTTGGTTCTCACAACGGTCTCTCCTCGAGAACGATCGCCCATCCCAGGGCGCGACGCCCGGCTGCTGCGCTCACCCTGCCTTGAGCCCCCAGGGACCACGGGCATCCCCCTGCCCCGATCGTGGGAGGATGCTCTGGACCCCGCGGAATAGGCCACCGGGGCCATTCATCCAACGGAACTGCCGCAGCCATATCGGAGCGGCGCTCCTGACGATGCCCGATTGAACCGGTCTAGCGGATGGGAAGACGGCACGCCTTGATCGGGTAACCTACGTCATCCTGCCCGCAGGACGCTCTGATCTCGCCGACAAGAGCCTGATCCAGCGGCTTGCGGGAGTGCAGCCCGCAGGCCCAAGCCAGCGATCCTCAAGAATCGTCCCCGCGGTCACGCCCCCGCGACCTGGATACTGCGAAAATGACGCCACGTCACGGGCCACATAGCGGAGAGGGTGGGATTCGAACCCACGTCGCAGCTTTCGCCACGAACGGCATTTCCAGTGCCGCACCTTCGGCCTCTCGGTCACCTCTCCGAATCTTCTGAACTCTAAGCTGTTTCTCTGGTTGCGTCGTCCAATCTTATGCTGATTCTTGGCAACAACTGCTTCGCAACGCTCCTTGGCAACAATTGGGAAGCCGAATCACAAGTTTGAAGATACCGAACGTGCGGCATTCCTGGCAAGAAAATCTGGACTATCGGCTTGAGGAAGGGATGCGATCAATTCAGCCCTCTGGCCCTCCGGTGGCGGCGGTTTGGGCGGCTTGACAATGTCGGAGGATGGCGGCTTGGACGAGGTCGAGGAATCCTTCCGCGCCGCGGCGAGTTGCTCCTGGAGACGAGCGACAGTGGCCTCAAGCGCCTTCAACCGCACCTCTTGGGCGTCCAACTTCGCCTGCAGGAGTGTACAGTTCGGGCAAGACTTCCATGCCTTGGGTCTCATGGCGGGCTATGCTACATCCTTGGTCGAGAATACACAACACCGGTGAACGGCTACAACTCTTTTGGCCGAGGATTAAGGACTTACGTTGAGAGCGGTGACTGTACAAACGGGTTGGGCGAATCTTTACACATAGCGCTTTTCGATGGCTACATTCCGAAAAGATGTATGTCCCCCCGTGGCCTGGGTTCGCTAGGGCATCAAAAAGTTCTATGTCCCCCTATGTGGCTGTCTATGTCCCCCTATGTGGCTGTCTATGTCCCCCTATGTGGCTGTCTATGTCCCCCTATGTGGCTGTCGATGTCCCCCTATGTGGCTGTCTATGTCCCCCTATGTGGCTGTCTATGTCCCAGGGCCGCCGCATCAAGATAGCGATCTGACGTAGCTTGGGGGAAGCTCGCCGGCGTACAACGGGGGGTCTTCACGAGGCTCTTCTGCCGGCCCCCAATGGACGCGATCATGCCCAGCGACGGACCCACCACGTTCCACGACCACTTCCAGGACCTCACCGACCCCCGCGTCGAACGCACCCGCAAGCATCCCCTGATCAACATCGCCTTCATCGCCGTCTGCGCCGTCCTCTCCGGGGCCAACTCCTTCGCCGCCATCCACGAATTCGGTACCGACCGTAGGACGTGGCTGACCCGCTTCCTCGACATGACCAACGGCATCCCCTCCGAGGATACGTTCCGGCGCGTCCTGCGCGGCTCGACCCGACCGCGTTCGAGACGGCTCTCCGGGGCTGGATGCAGGCGATGCAGGAGATCACCGGCCATCGCCTGGTCGCCATCGACGGCAAGACGCTGCGCGGCTCGTACAACAAGCGGGACGGCAAGGCGGCGATCCATATGGTCTCGGCCTGGGCCACCGAGAACAAGCTGTCGCTGGGGCAGGTCGTTGTGGACGAGAAGTCGAACGAGATCACGGCGATCCCCGCGGGCACTTTCTCAAAACCGTCCTCTGCAGGCGGTAGCGGGTGGACAATTCCCGTCGGGACGTGTGCAATCGTGGGGGTGATCCCCCCGATCAGCCTCGACGGAGCGAGTCCCCATGCCCACGATCCCGCAACGCATCTCCAGCGCCTTCGCCGTCCTCTGCGGTCAATACGGCGACGTCACCCGGATGGCCAAGGACCGCGAGCAATCGCGGCAGTCGCTGTACCGCGAGGCCCGGCAGGTCGCCGAGGCCGTCGACGGCGCCGCGGCCCGGGCCCGCATCGACGAACTCGAGCGACGACTCGCCGAGCGGCAGGCCGAGGTCGCAGGCCCTCGAGGAGAGGCTCAGGCACGCCGTCGAGATCACCACCGACAAGCAGCACGAGTTCGCCACCGTCGCCCAGGCCGAGGGGGTCAGCCTGGGCGTGGCCCGGCGGCTGTTGCAGGTCATGTCCGGGCCGAGCCGCGGTCGCGCCGTGGCGACGCTGGGGCGGGCGACCCTTGAGGCCGGCAAGAAGGCCGGCCCGCTGCTGAAGGTGCTCGACGAGGCGGTCCGCCCCGCGGTCAAGCAGGCCACCGCCGATGAGATTTTTTTGGCCGCCGACCCGTCCTGATGGTCGTCGAGCCCGAGAGCCTCTGCTGGCTCACGGGCCGGCTGGTCAAGGCGCGTGACGGGGCGACCTGGGCCGAGGAGTTCGCGCGCTTCCCGGCGCTGGAGGCGGTGGTCCGTGATGACGGCTCGGGGCTGGGCAAAGGGGTGAAGCTGGAGCGCGCCCGCCGGCTCGCGGCCGGCCAGCCCGACCTCGACGACTCGCTCGACGTCTTCCACACGTCCCACGAAGGGGGGCGTGCGCTGCGGAAGACCTGGGGTGCGGCCACCCGCGCCTTGGAGCGGGCCGACGTGGCCCAGAAGGAGTTCGATCGGCGTGGCCGTCAGGGACAATCGTGCCAGGGTCATGGCGCGCCCCTGAACCGGCTCTGGCGCCAGGCCGAGCGGCTCTGGGATCAAGCCGCGGCGGCCGAGACGGCCTGGAAGCAGGCCAAGTCGGCGTTCGAGTTCTTCACCCCCGACGGCCGGCTCAACGACCGGGCCCGGGCCGAGGCGGTGATCGCCGCGGCGCTACCGCACTTGAGCGGGGCGGCGTGGGCCAAGACCCGTCGGTTGTTGGTCCGCCGGGAGAGCTTCACGTTCCTGGATCAGGTGCAAGGGCGGTTGGCGGGGTTGGGCCTGGACCCCGACGTCCTGTCGGCCCTGCTGGACCTGGAAGGCCTGCGCCGCCAGCCGTGGCGGCTGTCGGCCGCGACGCGAGCCTGGGCGTTGGTCCGCACGGTCCAGCTGGAGAAGGCGTGTCCGGACTGGCGCGACGAGGCCAGTCGGGTCCGTGCCGTGCTCCGCGGCGTCTGGCGTGCGAGCAGCCTGGTGGAATGCGTCAACAGCGTGGCGCGGATGCAGCAGGCGCGGCATCGGAAGATGACGCAGGGGTTGCTGGACCTGAAGCGGCTGTACTGGAACCTGCGGCGGTTCCGGACCGGCCACCGCAAGGATCAGACGCCGTACGGCCTGCTGGGCCTGGGACTCCCCGAGCTGAGCTTCTGGGAGTTCCTCAAGCTGACCCCGGAGGAATTGCGCGAAAAACTGTCCGCGATGGGAGATACGACGTGAGATAGTGCCATCCCCGCGTTGCTGGAGTTGCTGGAACTGTCCGGGGCGGTGGTGACGATCGACGCGATGGGCTGCCAGAAGGAGATCGCCGCGACGATTCGTGAACGCGGCGGCGACTATGTGCTGGCGGTCAAGCTGAACCAACCGACGCTGTATGAACAGGTCTGTAAGGCCGTCGATGAAGGCCTGGAGCAGGACGCCGCACAGATCGACGAGCATCAGACGGAGGAGATCGGGCACGGTCGTCAGGAGAGACGGACGTATGCGATCTTCCCGGCCCCGGAGGGTGTCGATCCGGAGGGCCTGTGGCAGAACCTCAGCGCCGTGGGGGTAACGTTCTCAGAGCGGACCGATTCGCGGGGAGGCACGAGCCTGGAGGGCCGGTATTACATCCTGAGCCGGCTGCTCACGGCGAAGGAGTTCGCCGGAGCGGTACGGGGCCACTGGGGGATCGAGAACCATCTGCACTGGCAGTTGGACGTGAGCTTCCGTGAAGACGACTGCCGCGTCCGCACGGGCCATGCAGCGGCGAACCTGAGTGTCATCCGGCGGTTTGCCCTCGGGCTCCTCAAGCGCGAGACGGATTGCCGACGCGGGATCGAGACCAAGCGGCTCAAGTGCGCTATGAGCGATGACTACCGGGAGAAAGTCCTGTTCGACACATGACATAAGATGCTGTTTCCCTGGTCTATGTCCCCCTATGTGGCTGTGGATGTCCCCCTATTGTGGCTGTCTATGTCCCCCTATGTGGCTGTCTATGTCCCCCTATGTGGCTGTCTATGTCCCCCCTATGTGGCTCCATGTCCCCCTATGTGGCTCCTATGTCCCCCTATGTGGCTCCCGCATTCGAAAAGCGCTATGTCCCCCTATAGCGTACTCCGGCCGTCGAGCGGTTCTGCCGGGAGCTTGCCCCCCTGGTGACTGCCGGTCCGCCCGGAATCGCCGGCTACGCGGCGGGACGTCCCTCGCCGCGGCCGGCGTTCGGCTACTGGCCCGCGCTGGTGCCACGGTCGCTGATCAGCCCTTTCGTCGAGGTCAACTCGGCTTCCGCGTGGTCTGCCGCCCGGCACAGAACTCCATCCGACATCTGCTACCTCGGGGAGAACCGTTGACCATGGGGAAGGAGGAGCCAACAATTCGGCTGGGCGACCTGCGCATGCCAGGAGCGGTGACAAGGGAAACACCGCCAACATCGGTGTCGTGGTCAGGGACGACGCGAGCTTCGCATGGCTGTGTTCTCACCTCACCGAGGCCAGGGTTGCGGATCACCTGCGGGCGCTGGAGATCGGCGCGGTCCGGCGGTACGAGCTGCCCGGGCTCCCGCGTTCAACTTCGTCATCGAGAAGGCCCTGGCCGGCGGGGCGAGCCGGTCGCTCAGGCTGGACAGTCAAGGCAAGGCTCTGGGAATGGCGTTTCTGGAACTGCGGCTGCCCAGTCCGGATCATCCCACGTCCGGAAACCGCGAGGAGAACCCGCGATGAGCGAACCGCTGATCCTGCGGTCGGACGATGGTCCTGTTGCCGTGCTCACGCTCAACCGTCCCGACAGCGCAACGCCCTTTCCCGGGCCCTGATGAGAGAGCTCGAGCACCACCTCGACCGCGTCGGCCACGATTCCAGGGTGCGGACCGTCGTCTTGACCGGTGCCGGAAGCGTGTTCTGCTCGGGCATGGACCTGAAGGAGGCCGCTGCCGAGCATGAAAGCTCCGAGGCGGAACAGCATGCCGTGGCGACGTTGCTGGAGTATGCCGACCTGATCCAGAAGCTCCATGCTTTGCCCAAGCTGACGATTGCGGCCGTCAACGGCGACGCCCTAGCCGGCGGCGCCGGTCTGATGACGGCGTGCGACTTTGCCGTCGCCTCCTCGATGGCACGCATCGGTTATCCCGAGGTCCTTCGCGGCCTGGTTCCCGCGGTCGTCATGTTTGACCTGACCCGGCTGATCGGCGATCGTCGGACCAGACAGCTTCTGCTGACCGGCGGACTGATTCCTGCCAGTGTAGCCAGCTCCTGGGGGCTGGTGAACCAGGTCACGCAACCGGAGAGCTGCCTTTCCGAAGCCATTCGCGCCGCCAAGGACATGCTTGCTGGCGCGCCTCAGGCCGTAGCGACCATCAAGCGGCTGCTTGACGAGACCCAGGGCCGTCCCTTGAATCTTCGCGGAGCCGCGGCCGTCAGCGCCGCCATCCGGCTGTCCGAGGAGGCCCATGAAGGCATTCGCGCATTCCTTGAGAAGCGGCCGCCCAGGTGGACCGAAACTCATTAGCCCGTGTCGCCAGGATCGATGCGACCGGTTAGAGGTGATCCATGCCCGCCATCGACGAGGTCCCGGTTCCTTGGGTGTCCGGCCGGACGATCGGGAGCGTCCTGGAGCAGACGGTCGGGGCCCGGACGCATCGCGACGCCCTGGTCTTTCCGGCGCTGGACCTGCGCTGGTCGTGGAGCGAGCTGGGCCAGCGCGTCGAGCAGATCGCCCGTGCACTGATCGCCCTGGGAGTGGCAGCCGGCGAGCATGTGGGAATCTGGTCCATGAATGCTCCGGAGTGGGTGGTGACCCAGTTCGCCGCGGCTCGCATCGGCACGGTGCTGGTGAACGTGAATCCGGGCTATCGCACCTACGAGCTCGAAGACGCCCTGCGGATGGCCGACGTCGCGACCCTGGTGGTGGGCACGGCGTTCAAGAGCTCGGATTTCGTGGGCATGGTTCACGCGGTCTGTCCCGAGGCCGCCGCGGCCCGCGGCCCTGGCTGGGCTGCGGCCCGCCTGCCGGCTCTCCGCCGCCTGGTTGCCCTGGGGGAGCGTCCCGGGCCGGGCTGGCTTACCTGGAACGATCTCGAAGCGGGTGCCGGGTGCTCGCTTGCGGAGCTGGGTCACCGGGAGCGGCAAGTGTGCTCGAGCGACGTGGCGAATCTTCAGTTCACGTCCGGAACCACCGGACTGCCCAAGGGGGCGATGCTCACTCATAGCAACTTGCTGATGAACTCGTTCTACGTGGGCGAGCGATTGCGGTACACCCCGGCGGACCGGGTCTGCGTCCCCGTTCCCTTTTACCATTGCTTCGGCTGCGTTCTGGGAACGCTGGTCTGCGCCGTCTACGGCGCGACCATGGTGGTGCCGGCTCAGGCCCCCGATCCCGGAGCGACCCTCGCGGCGATCGACAGGGAGCGGTGCACCTCGGTGTACGGCGTGCCCACGGTCTTCGTGAAGCTGCTCGAGCATCCCGATTTCCCGAGTCGCAACCTTTCAAGCTTGCGGACCGGCATCATGTCGGGCGCTCCCTGCCCTTTGCCCCTCATGGAGGAGGTGGTGGGCCGGATGGGAGCGCGCGAGATCTGCATCGGCTATGGGCAGACGGAGGCCTCGCCGATCATCACGTTCACCTCGGCCGACGACCCGCTGGAGGTTCGTTGCGGGACGGTTGGCCGGCCGATCCCCGGGATCGAGGTGAAGCTGATACACCCGGCGTCTCGTGCCGAGCCGGCTCCTGGCCAGCCGGGCGAAATCTGCACCCGCGGGCACAACGTGATGGCCGGCTATTACAAGAACCCCGAGGCAACAGCGCGGGCCATCGACGACGAAGGCTGGCTGCACACCGGCGACTTGGCCCGCCGCCGCGATGACGGCAGCTACCGGATCGTGGGCCGATCGAAGGAGCTGATCAGCCGGGGCGGCGAGAAGATCTATCCTCCCGAGGTCGAGGAGTTTCTCCATCATCACCCCGATGTCGCCGAGGCCGCCGTTCTCGGCCTGCCCGACGCACGCTACGGCGAGATCGTGGCCGCCTGGGTTGTCCCCCGCGCAGGGGCGTCGCTCGCACCCGAGGACATCACGGCGTACTGCAGGGGGCGGATCACCCACTTCAAGATTCCCGAGCACGTCGCGATCGTTCCAGCCCTTCCCCGGACGGTCACGGGCAAGGTGCGCAAGCATGTCCTCAAGGATCAGGCCATCCTCGAGTTGGGCCTGGGAGACGTGGCGGCGATCGAGACGGCGTGAGCCGAAGAATGGGGATGCATCGGTTCCATGGTCACTTGAATCAAAGGATGTGGTTCATTATGATGCAGATGGTGTCTCGGCCGGCGATCTGCGATCGTGGGTCGGCCGGACCAGTGGGTGTCCGCGAACCACGGATCGGAGGACGGGCCTTGGTACCGCAATCGAGAGATTGGAGCTGGTGACGCGGCGCTTGCCAGTCGCCCGTGTCCCGGACCTCGGCCCTTTTCTTGGGCTTCGAGGCCAACCTGAGCAGCGAGAAAGGGAGGGTACCAGAATGACCACGATCTGTTTGAGTGAGGAGATCATCGCGTTGCTCGAAAACCTCGACGAGCCGCTGGACTTCTGCGACGAGTCGGGACATCTGCTCGGATCATTCATCCCCGAGGCGGCGGTAGGGGACCAGCCGCTGATGGCTTGGGCGAAGGGTGATCTCGGAGAGGTCAAGGAGCAATTTGGTCCCGAGATGGGCGTCTTCGGCTTCGAGACGGACCTGGAATGACCGGTGGCAGCCGGGGCGGGGCAGGCCGTACTCTCCTTGGATCAGCCCTCTGCCCGAGGGCCGAGTGCGGCCGCCGCCCTCGGCCTGCCTATCGCGAGACGGCGAGATCGTGGCCGCCTGGATCGTTCTGCGTTCCGGGGCGTTGCTTCCGTCGGAGGCCATCCGGGCCTGCCCTACGGACTCTCAACCAGGTCGACCACAGCGGCACGTGGGCCGAGCCCACATCAGGGCCACACCGCCCGCCACCTTCTCCTTGAGGGACCGGGAATGGTGTCTTCCGACAAATGAACACGACGTTCTCGGCCCGTCTTCTGGCCGCGGAGAAGCCCCTTGCTCGGGGCGGGGCGTCTCCCTGCCTCGATGCCGGGACCTGGTTTCCGGCCCGGGCCTCAACATGGCGAAGACCGCTCATCGGCAATATGAATAAAGATTCATGAGTAGAAAAAGCCGAAAATTCCGTGAGGAGTCGCGAAAACCCTGTGAAATCCGACCATCGCGTCGCTGCCCGGGCTCTTGACTTCCGCCGCTTCGCCTTGTATAGCTGACCATCGCGCCGCGGTCATGGTTCTCAGCATCAAGATACAAGAGAGGCTGCGGCGGCAGGAGCGGATCGTTCAAGTCAGCGGCAGGCCTGGTGGGTCATTTCGGAGCCATTCGCCGGAGCTCAAGTCGATTTTGAGTAGAAGGGTCGGGATTCGTCCCCGGCTCTCGCAAGCGACAAGGCGAACAACCCGTTGGCCGTCCGGTGCCGATGCTCCGGAAGAGACAAAGAAGGACATAGCGCTTTATTGGTTCGGAGCCTTGGGAGTCCGAGAGGAAACCTGTATGTCCCCCTTTGTCTTTCTGTACGTCCCCCTTTGTCTTTCCATTCGCCGCAGCTCAAGTCGATTTTCAGAAAAGAAGGGCTCAGAAAATCGTTCTCGGCTCTCGCAAAGCGACAATGCCAACAACCCGTTGGCCGTCCGGTGCCGATGTCTCCGGAAGAACAAAGAAGGACATAGCGCTTTATTGGTTCGGAGCCTTGGGAGTCGGGGAGGAAACCTATATGTCCCCTTTTTTCTTCCTTTACTGTCCCCTTTGTCTTCCTTCTCAGGTGGACGGGGAAAACCGGGCATGTCCCCGTTATCCCCACCGCGAGCTAAGAAGATCTGGACTGCCGGAACCCCTGCCAGGACTACCGGCAGGAATAGGAATGTCCCCTTTTCCGCTCCCGCCTTCCCGTTGCGCCGTACATTTTCCTTTTTGTGGAGAGGAAAATTTGGAAGGCGAACGAATGGAGCAACAGGCACACGGGGCCCAGGGTAACCCGTACGTCCCCCTTTGTCCTTCAATGCCCTCTCTGGGGCGGGCCGCAAAACTCGGGGTGACCCCGTGTCCCTAACCCCGTGCGTCCCCATGACTAGACCGGGCGCCTCTTCTGTGGCGTTTTTGTGGGGGGGAGGGATAAAGTGACGAGAATCAACTTTACTGGGTTTAATGGGGCTGTGCGGCTCCTCGTTCTAAGTGCCAACTGGCCGCCGGCGACGCAACTCCTGGATGACGATGGTGTCAAATTTCAAGATGTGGGTGTCCGTGACAGAAATCTTCTCAAGGGGATTGAGTTCAGGAATGAGCGGCAAGCGTCGGTGTCCATCGATCTTATTATCGCTGGCGGATATCACTACTTACATGTAAACATACACAATAGCACGAAGACTCAAATTCCGAAGCTGGGTAAGAAATCACCTGGTGGAGCTGGGGACAAAACGAAGGGGAGAAAAGGGACGGTTTACTGTTGTAATGGGATATCAATTTTTTACTACTGGAGCGGTGGCTCCACTGGCTCCACCGCCGTTTTCCAACGTAGTAATCAAGCAATGCAACGAAGAATTGATCGAGCGGGAAAGGGTTGGGAACCTAGGTCGAGCTGTATCCGCGAGGACATGGGGATAATTCTACAGGACGTTGGGAGAATATTAGGCGTCTTTCTGCATGGATTTCTCATTGATGCGTGATGACTGAGACCGGTGGGACCGAAGGTGACATGGTTGTTCGCTGCGGGTGTCTGGGGTGTTTACCCGGACCCGGACAAAAGGGGAACATAACGCTTTGATTGCTCCATGGGCCTGGCCCTGGGGGACGAAGAGGCATCTGTTTTCTAGAAAATGGTCCCCCCCACCTTTTCCGCCCCTTTTCCGTCCGCCCAAGAGCGTTCTTTTCCTCGGCAAGGTGTTCAATCCGCGAACGCGAGGTGGAAATTGCCCCTGGTAGATCGGGGCGAGCGGACGGCCAGCGGACTCACTCCGCCTGGCATCCGTGTTCAGTCCGTCGGCGAGGGGATTTCCAATTGCTTACAGATCCGCAACGCTGTGAAGTGCGGGATCTCCCGATGTCTCGGTATTGAACTCCGTCGATTGTTCGTGGGGTTCTCCCAGATCGAAACGCTCGCCGCCCTCCCGGACATACTCTGCAGCCATACCGAAGCATGTGCTGGAGGAAATCTCGGCGTTTCATGAGGCGGCACTCTGGGGAACGAGCTCCACCCGAGAGGTTGCAGTCAACAGCAAGTGAATCGGCTCTTCCAGGTCGGCATCCGGATCCGTCAGGCCGGGATCAGGACGGGGTAATGGCTCGCCCAGTAACACGTTCGTCTCCGCCATGTCGACAAGGGCACTTGCCAGGTTCTCATGGTGCCTCTTCTTGACTTGTGCCGAACGTGATGACGCCAGGGAAATCGAGGACCTCGGCATGGACGCCGTCGTCCACGAACTTGTACATGGCCTTGTAAGTCAGCATCTGAACGCTCCAGAACCGATGTCTCTGCGGAATTCCAGGATCCCGCGCGTGATCTGGTTGATTCTAGCATCGGATGCCTCGGTGCGACCATGACCGTCTATACCGTCTCATTGAACCGGCGATGCTTCGAGGTCGAAGGTCGAAAGGGGGGGACATAACACAAGAGGTCGAAAAGGGACATAGCACTTTGTTGACTTGCAGCCTCGAAGAGGTCGAAAGGGGACATAGCACTTTGTTGACTTGCAGCCTCGCCTTGTTTATTATCTCGTCGCGCGAACAGCACGAACGTCTGTCGGTGGGATGTGGTATCACGCCTTGAATCGGGGCAACGGCGGGCAGGCGGTGTTCCACAAGGACGAGGATTATGCCGCGTTCGTGGAGGCGATGGTTGACGCCCGGGATCGGCTGCTGGTCGACGTCTTGGGCTATGTCTCATGCCCAATCACTTCCATCTGGTCTTGCGGCCGAAGGCAGACGGGGACCTCGGGCGGTGGATGCAGTGGCTGCTGACGGCCCACGCCCGGCGGTATCGCCGGCACTACGGTACCAGTGGCCATGTCTGGCAGGGCCGGTTCAAGGCGTTCCCGTGCAGGACGATGACCACCTGGTCGCGGTCCTCCGTTACGTCGAGCGAAACCCGGTGCGGGCGGAGCGGGTGGCCCGGGCGGAGGACTGGGCCTGGTCGATCCTGCCCGGTTGGCGTCAGAAAGATCCGTTCCTCTACAGCGGCCAGACCCCGGTGCGAGGCCCACACTGGCTGAGGACCGTCAACGCTCCTCTGTCGGCCGGCGACCTCCAGCGGCTGCGCCACTCCGTCTCGCGAGGCCGGCCCTTCGGCGATGAGGGCTGGACAAGGAAGATGGGCCGAGCGGCTGGGCCTTGGAGTCATGCCTTCGGCCACGAGGTCGGCCGAGAAAGGCCACGTGATGGGCCTGGCGTTGTTCGCCTCCACCTCTGACCTCCGCCCCCGCTAGACGATTGTCGTCTGGGTGCGGTTATGCTAGGCAGGCGGAGATGGGCGATCACGCGGGTTAATTAACTGCTGTTCACAAGACAAGGCCCGACCGTAGTTGACAACGTGTAGCACACTATAATCGGAGGCTGCTCCCCGACGCGTTCCCCAGGCTCATTGGCAATTCGGTGAAGGTGGTCAGAAGGGTCTCGCGGAGGCGCAGGGATGATTGAGAAAAGCCGAACGAACCCAAATTTGGAACGACGCAAGTCTTTGTGGACAAGAATCTTAAGGTGTGTTTGGCAGCCGGTTCGCGGGGACGATCCGAACCCAATTCGGGGGTGCTTCCGGGGT
>CAWFJM010000040.1:0-46773 GCA_963816015.1 uncultured Planctomycetaceae bacterium
CGTCATCTACTACTTTGAAGCGTTCAAGGGGGCGACGGAAAGGGGACGGGCGACTGAAACGGGAGGGGCGATGAAACGGGACGGGAGTCGTTTTCGGGACTTGCGGAGGGACCATTTCGGGCCCGCCCGCGAGAGCGTAAGTAGGCTTCCGGAAACGGACAGGAGAGCTATGTGCCTGTGAGGGAAGTTCAGCTCAGTGTGTCACCAGATGCCGGGGCAGCTGAGGTCGGTGGGACTGGGATACGCCCATGGGCTCTTGATCGCGATGCATGTCCTTGCTCCCTCCTCCTGTGCCAGGCCGAGGAGGAGAAATCCCCTAGTGCTTGCCAAGTTGATGGGCGAGGAGAGGGGGCATGCATAAGACAGGAGGAGTGTTTTCCGGCGAGGTTCGAGGCCAGGGCTAGCGACTTTCCCTGCGCGAACGATAAAAAAAGCACGGAGGATAGATCCCCATAGATGTCCGTTTAGAAAGTCCTTCCCCACTCCTCGTCTCGGCATACATCAGGCTGACGGCGAAGAGGTAGTGGCCGGCGATGTGCCCGGTAAGCTGCTTACCCCGTCCGCCGTCCCAGCCGCTGTAGCCCCGATATCTCTACGTGAGCCCCGCCCGGCTGCGTAAGAAGACGAGCATACGGTCCGGCTCGAGCTGCAGGAGATACGCGGCGTCCAGGCCCTGCGCGTTCTTGAGTGGTCCGCGGATAAGGCGGACTGCGTCCCTCGGCAGAGGTCTCGCCGGCATAGGAACGGCGGGTGCGACCGGCCGCGTTTGCTCGGCCACGGCGACCTGCCGGGCAAGGCCCAGGATCGCGAGGAGGGTTCCAAGAGCACGGAAACATGAGGTGGGCCGCTGCTGCATCGAGGTCTCCAGGCTTCATTCGGGTGGGACGCGGACCCTGGTTCTGTAAACCATGCGCCGGAGAGGGGGACACCTCAGGGCTAGCGCACTACGTTTTCCCTGGTTTTTTGGGGTTTTCTTCACTATACAGTATATGGTCATGTGACATAGAGTAAATTAATTAACTTGTATTGATCACAAAACAATCGAAACATTGCGAGTGCACAATCCAAAATCTTCGCTTTTTCCATAAGTCGAGGCATTTCATCCGGTCCATGTCTTGCTTTCGGTGTGCGCCCGCCGGACACCTCACCAGATCGTGGGGTAGGCAAGCTCCCGGCATGGTGAGGAAGGCCTGGATCCAGACTACATGACGAATTGAGGGCCGAGCAACCCTCCACGGGGCCGTCATCGGCAAGGCAGGATTCCATCGGACGACGGGCCCGCAATAACCAAGTCCCCGGAGCGAACAGACTCCCGGCAACCGTTTCAGGACGCCCGAGGGCCAGCAACGCTGCCCTTCCACACACTGATCACGGGAGCACAAGCCTTGCGTCACCAGATCCTCTATCAGCCGTCGTTCAGCCTGGCCGTCGTCTCGCTGGAGCGGGGCGAGCAGATCATGACCGAGTCGGGGGCGATGGTCAGCATGTCGCCGACGATCCGGCTTCAGGCGGCGATGTCGGGCGGCGGCCTCTTCGGGGCGGTGAAAAGCGCGATCGGCGGCGAGTCGCTGTTCCGGACCACCTTCACGGCCGAGGATGGGCCGGGCGAGATCACCCTGGCGCCGGCCACCCTGGGCGACATCATGGCCCTCGAGCTGGCCGGCTCGCGGTTCTTCGTCCAGCCGGGCAGCTACCTGGCGGGCGACCCCGGGCTGGCGATCAGCGTCCAGGGAACCATGCGCGGGATGCTCTCCGGCGAGGGGCTGTTCCTGCTGACCGTCCAGGGGAGCGGCCTGCTCTTGCTCTCTTCCTTCGGCGCGATCCACTCCCGGAAGCTGGCGCCGGGCGAAGAATACATCGTGGATACCGGCCACATCGTCGCGTTCGAGAGCTCGATCGAGTACCGGCTCGAGAAAGCGACCGGCAAGACCCAGGGCGTGGGCGGGTTCCTCAAGGGGATGGTGCAGTCGGCCCTCTCGGGCGAGGGCTTCGTCTGCCGGTACCGAGGTCCGGGCACGATCTACATCCAGACGCGCCAGTTGCCCGGCTTCGCGCGTCAGCTCATCCCGTTCTTGCCCAAGCCCAGCTCCGGCGGTTGATCGGATCAGGCGACCTGCGGCTCGGCGGCCGCGAATCCGAGGGCCGCGAGGTTGTCGAGAACCTGCGCATAGAGGTCCGGGACCGGGGGACAGACCGACGGTTCCGGCGGAGTCATCCAGTTCATCTGCCGGAGATGATCGGCCGGCCACGAGGGCAAGGGAGTGCCGAAGGCCTGGGCCGAGGCGACGGAGACAAGGCCGTCGTTCGGCCCCTCGAGCTCGCTGAGCACGGCATGCAGCCGCTGGAGCGGCCAGGTCACCTCGGAGACAGGGGGGTCGCCGGCCAGGCTGAAGCAGGGGATGTCCGTGGGCTGCACGTACCGCCGGTGGAACCTTCGAGCCGACAGCCGCGTGATATCGAGGAACCCTCGCGGATCGAGGCCCATCATGTCCAGCAGGCGATAGACGCGTCCCACTCTCAGCTTGGCGAAATCGGCCAGGAAGCTGCCGAGATGAGGGGTCCCGATGGTCGTGAGGCTGAGCACCCGGTTCCGCCAGAACGGATCGGCGAGCAGGCGGCGGGCGTCCAGCCCCCCCATGCTGTGGCCGATGATGTGGACCGGCTCGTCGGGAAAGGCCCGGAGGATCCGGTCCCCCAGCCGCCCGGCGCGGAACTCGACCCCGGCGATGGGATGGACCCGCGTCACCAGCACACGGTTCCCCACCGCCCGAAGGTGGTCCGGAATCCCGCGAAAATAGGTGGTCAGGGTCAGCGGCCCCAGCCCGATGCGCGAGAATCCGAAAAGCCCATGGGCCAGGACAACAGGCGCTTTGAGCCGTGCAATCATCTGGGGTGGTTGTCGGAATTCGGCCAGGGAATCCTCGCTGCGGACCGGGCGGCTCGATCTTCCGTGATCTCGGCCCGGCATTTCACGATGTCCAGGGAAGTATATACCATGAGAAACGCCGCGGTCGGACGCAGCCCGACTTCACGCGTCTCCGACGCTCAGGTGGCCCGATTCAGCCGACCGTTTTCTTCATGTCAGGAGCCCGATCATGCAGATACGTGGGATCGTGCAGAGGGCCGTTCTGGAGGAGAACCCTGCCGGCAGCGACCGGATCGAGATGATCCTCTGGGGCCAGGGAGTCGGCCCGGACAAGCCGCGCTGGATCGTGGTTCCCTACGAGCTGCTCCTCCAGGATCCCTCGCTCGATCCCGACCAGGTCCGCGGCCATGGATTTCAGGCGCGCATCCGCGAAGATGAGCAGGGCCGGTGGGTCGTCGAGGAGATCGGCTTCGCGTCCGGTCGCGTGCTGCGGTCCGGGGACGATTGAGTGGTCACGAAATCATTCAGGCCACCGCCGATCGATGAGCCGGCGGTAAAGCTCCAGGTAATGATCGACAACCACGCGAAGGGAGAAGTGCTCCTCGATCCGGCGGCGGGCGGCGGCACCCAGTCCCCTTGCCTCCGCAGGGTTCTCGAGAAGCTCCACAAGGGTGGATGCCCAGGCCTGGGGGGTGCTCTCGGCCACCAGCCGTCCCGTCTGCCGATCGGCGACCAGGTCGGTGTTGCCGCCGATGCCTGAGACGACGCAGGGGAGAGCCGTGGCCATCGCTTCCAGGAGCGAGTTGCTCATCCCCTCGGCCACGCTGGGCAGCGCGAAGACATCCGCCGCCCGCAGGTGATCGGCGGGATCGGCCACCGCGCCCACGAACTGCACCCGGTCGGCGATGCCGAGCCGGGCAGCCATGCCGCCGAGCGCCTCCCGGTCTTCACCGGGGCCGATCAGGATCAGGTTCGCCGGGGTCTGGCGGGCGACCCGGGTCCAGGCTTCGAGCAGGAGCGGCAGGTTCTTCTGAGGGTGCATGCGGCCCGTGAAGACCACGCGCGGGCGGGGCAGAAGATCGCCCTCCACCTGGCTGGGGCCCGGGTGAAAATGATCGGCGTCCACGCCGCTGGCGGTCCGGACCAGACGGCCGCGGGGCACGCCGAGCTCGAGCCACTGGCGCTCGATCTCCGCCGAGATGGCCGCGAACGCCGTGTTCCGCAGGATGATCCGCCGCAGGACGTCGATCCCCGGGTGCGCCGGAGCTCGTCGGCCTCCCCGTAGAAGCCCGAGCTGGCCGGCTGCACCAGCGTGGGAATCCCCGATCGCCGGGCGCCGGCGAGTCCGGTGGCCACCGCTTCCCAGAGAGCCTGGTGCGTGTGGACGACGTCGAGCTCCCCTCGGAGCCGGCGAAGGGCCCGGCGAACGCCGGAGACGAAGCTCAGTCCGAAGAGGGGGCCGCGGTTCCAGGTCCGGACCCAGCGATGGATGAAGAGCCCCTGGTATTCCTCGTCGTCGATCGGATACCCGGGAACCGACCGGGTGATCACATGGACGCGATGGCCGCGACGCACGAGCTCCAGGCCCTGGGCCAGCGCCTGGCGCTCGGCACCGCTGGCGAACGGATGGAAATAGCTGACGACGTAACCGACTCTCAGCGGCCGTTCCACCGGGTGGGACATGGTTCTCCGGGAGCGTGGCCGCGGGTCAGAGCTCGGGCTCGTGGACGTTTTTCAGGTTCTTGAAATGGGGGTACTGGGACAGGATCTCGCGTGCCTTCCTCGCCTGCGACGAGGGAACAAAGACGACGTGGCCGGACTCGAACGGCAGGCCGCCGAAAACCGGCATGGCTGCCGTGGCGTCGCTTCGCGCGGGGATGTCCTCCTCGTTCAGAAGGCTGACCACCATCGCGGCCTCGGCCTCGTTGGAGACCTCGCAGATCCGGACTTCCGGGACTTCTTGCTCCATTTCTTCCATGGTTCCGCTCCTCTCTGATGCTCGCGCCGGCCGGGACTTCCCGGACATTCCCCGGGCCAGACAGGGCGGCGGCGTCCGAAGAGGACGGCCGCCCGCGCCCGGCTCGGAGCTCAGCGCGTGATGACCAGGCTGGGGATGTCACGCCCGATCGTGTCGGTGATCAATCCGTTGCTGACCGTGATCTCGCTGACCGGATAAACGCGGCCGCTGGGCATGGTCACGTTGACGACCCAATCACCATCGGGAACCTTCACGGCGAACCGCCCGAAGGCGTCGCTGAGCGCCACGCGATCCTCGAAGGCCTTCGACCGGCTTGAGATCGTGACACGCACACCTTCCTCCGGCTCGTTGGTGTCGCGCGACTTGACCCTTCCGAAGAGGACGTTTCGCAGCTCGGAACGGAGAGTCCTCGGGGTCGTGAGGACGGGCTTCTGCGAATCTCTCGCCGGGTCCGGACGTCCCGGACTTCGGTTCGTCACCCGGAGCCGGCTCGAGGCTGTCGTCCGCGGGGCCACGGGCAGCTCGACCCCGGCGGGTGCCGACGGCGACGGCGACGTCCTGGTTCCGGATGGCTTCGTGGTGCGGCGGTGCCGCCGGTGCCGCGTCCCGCCGGGCCGCTTGCCGGGGATGTGGCCGGCTTGGGCTGCGGGGCGGGGGGAGTCGGACGGACGGCCGTCGACTGCTCGCGGATGGCCGCGGGAGGCGCGGGCGGTGAATCAACCGCGCTCATCGGCCGCTTCGCCGCAGCGGGCCGCGACTCCGACTCGCGGGTGGGCAATTCCGGGACGTTCGAGCTGATCGGCTCCTCCTCCGGCTCGCTCTGGATCGGCGATGGCCGGGGCCGCGGCTGCTCCGCGGGGCCGGAGCGGGCGTTAGCGGAGCCTGCTCCGAGGGGAGGAGCGGACCGTCGGGCGCGGCGGTGGCGACCACCTCGCTGTCGCAGCATCCCACGCGGCTGCTGGCAACCACGTATTCGCTGGGGACGACGGCGGTATCCACGAGCCTCGAGGAAGAAAACGTGGTCGGATAGTAATACGTCGTCGGGTAGTAGGCCGTGGTCGGAATGTAGTACGCGCGAGTGGTCTCCACGAGCCGCCGGCCGAAGAGCCCCCTCCGTCGAAACCGGGTCTCATAATAGGTGGGGGCCAGGTAGGTTGTTGGTGCAACCAGGGCCGTCTCCGCCACGTAAGCCGTCGCGTAAGTCGTCGGGAACACGTAGGAAGTCGGCACGACATAGGAACTGGGCACGACATAGGATGTCGGCAGGGCCAGCACGCTCGCGGTTGGAATCCAGTCGGCGGTTTCCAGGTAAAGAACTTCGTCCGCTCTGCCGGGTACGGAACTCGAAGCCAGAACGATCATCGCCAGGATCGGCAACCGCAGGCCAATCAAGCGCATGGTGACCTCCTTCACAGGAACGACCTCGGATCCCCTGGGAAAACCTTGGCGTCATGCGCGGGATCCGCCTCTTTTCACGATACCAAAACGCTTCGCGCGAACCAAGAACCCCATCGCTGTCTTGATGGTTTCTGCCTGAATGGCTTCGGGTTAGGGAAAATTTTTCCGGTTGTGGCGATCACGCGGGGGAAACTGGGCGCGGGTGCACGAAACATTCGCGGGTCCGCTCTCCCCGGAATCCCGGTACGCCGTGGCGCGAACCTGTCCGGACATGTCCGGGTGCCTCCTGGTCGCTTGCAGGGCGGGCGTAAATTGCATCGCCTCCTCCGTTATGGGAAAATGAGGAGGTCCAGGGTCGTGGCAGAGTCCGTCGGAACACGGGCGGGAGATCGAGCCGGCCTTGCTTTCCTGTGGAGGACAGCAAGTCATGTTGAACACGCGCGAGGCCTTGGTGGTCCTGGATCGCGATTTTCTCGAGACTCGCGGCAAGATTCTGGAGATCGCCGCCGTCCTCGATCGGATCGACCGGGCGCCGGCTCATCACCCCGAGCATCCCGACCCCAGGCTGGGCCAGATTCGCCAGGCCCTCGAGGCGCTGGCGGTACCCGGTCCTGGCCGGGCCGAGACGATCCAGTTGATCTTCTCACAAGACTATGATCGGGACTGGCGAAGCCATCTGAAGCTCGACGTTCCCGCGCCAGCCAGGCGGGACTGAAGCCGGCGGGATTCATGGTTTCCACCCCTTCACTCTCGCCCGCGGACTGCAGCCAGGCGGCCGCCCAGCGCGCTGGCCACCAGCGAATCGACCATGGGTCTACTGCGACGTGCCCGTTGATCAAGCGAATTCGATGTTCCTGATTCTGCCCGGTTGCCGGTGAATGGTTAAAGGCAACGTCACAAGGGGTTGATGATGCAATATATTGATCCACACATACACATGGTGTCACGAGTCACCGACGACTACAAGCGGATGGCTCTGGCCGGTTGCGTCCTGGTGAGCGAGCCGGCGTTCTGGGCCGGCTTTGACCGCTCGGGACCGGAAGGGTTCCGCGACTATTTCCGCCAGCTCACCCAGTACGAGGGGAAGCGGGCGGCCGCGTACGGCATCGAGCATCGGTGCTGGCTGTGCATCAACGCCAAGGAAGCCGAGAACGTGGCCCTGTCGCGGCAAGTGATCGCGATGATCCCGGAGTTCCTCGACGAGTCCGGCGTTCTGGGAATCGGCGAGATTGGCTTGAACAAGAACACCAGGAACGAGGCGACGGTGTTTCTCGAGCACCTGGACCTCGCGTCGCGGCACCAGGAGCTGGTGCTGGTCCACACGCCTCACCTGGCCGACAAGTACCAGGGCACGAGGATGATCCTCGACATGCTTCGCGGTGACGCGAGGATCCACCCGGAGAAGGTGTGCATCGATCACGTGGAGGAGCACACCATTCGCCTGGCTCTTGACGCCGGCCACTGGGTGGGCATGACGCTCTACCCGATCACCAAGTGCACTCCGGCACGGGCGGCGGACATGATCGAGATGTATGGTCCGGAACGGATCATGGTCAACTCGGCCGGAGACTGGGGACACAGCGATCCCCTTGCCGTCCCGGAATTCATCTTCGAGATGCGGCGGAGAGGGCACGATGATGCACTGATCCGCAAGGTCGTCTTCGACAACCCGCTGGCCTTCTTCTCCCAGTGCCCCAGGTTCCGGTTCAGCGTTCAGGACGAAGTGCTCAGCGGCGCTGGGCGATGAGCCGTGCGTGAATCATTCCCCCCTCAGCCACGGACGATGGCTCACGGGGGCGGCAGACCACGGCGAAGCCTTCGTTCGGCTCGCTTCTCGAGACGCCGCGCTTTCCGCTCCTCGCGAAGCAACTGCCTTTGCTGCGGCGTGAGCTGGCCGGGGCGGCTGGGGCCTGATCGAGCTGGTCGTCAGGGTTATCGAGTTGAGGCTGAGGGGGAGCGCTGGGATCGGGCCTCTCGCCAGGATCTCGCAGCCTGTCGCGGTTCGCGGCCCCCGGGTTTTGGAGGGGCCGGAGGCTCCTCATCGCCCGGGGGGATGAACGGCGGGAAGAAGTCGCGGGGCTGTCCTCTCCGTCCGGCTCCCGGCCCACCTTGAAGGATCCGGCCCAGGCCGTTGACACCCGCGCCGATGACGGTGTCCAGCATATTGACACCCATGTTCTTGAACCGCTCGGCAATCGCGTCGCCGTCGATCCGAGGATTCTTGAGCGTTCCGGTGATCGGCACCTGGAGCTGGGTGTTCTCCAGGATCTCGGACAGGACCGGGATCTCCTTGCGCGGCGGGGCCATGGCGAAGCTGGCCACCAGGTTCAGATTCTGATCGAAATCGACGGTCCCCTCGATCCCGATCGCCGCGACGTTCCCGAGCGGGATGATCAGGCCTTCCTGGTAGATGGTCCGGCCGACGATGCGGATCGAGACGGGGTCGCGAAGCACCAGGAGCGGGCGACGCTCCTGCCGGAAGATGCCGATGAGCTTGTCGGCCAGCGGTCCGGGCATGAACTCGACCGCATCGAAGAGGACATCGCCGTCGATCTTCGGCTGGACCTCCGGGCCGGTCCCGAGAGGGAAGTAGGCGTCGTTCAGGGCCAGTGACACCCGCCCGCGAACGCGTGTCGCCTGGTCGAGCACGGGCGCGACGAAGGACAGCACCCGGTGCGAGACCTCGTCGTTGACCACCGCGTCGAGCAGGCCCGAAGTGGGACCGAGGTGAATCCAGGCGAGGCCCTGCTTGTCATGGGTCACCTCGGGTTCCAGGTGAAGGCGGCCCGAGTTGAGCGTGGAGTCGATCGGGTCGATGCGGACCTTCCCCGCTTCCGCGCGGACGACCAGGGCCGTCCGCCCCAGCCGCATGCCGAAGACGTCAACCTGCTCGAGGTTGACCCCGAACTCGCCGCTCAGGGAGCCCAGCAGGTCTTTCGCTCCCGACCGGGGCAGCGTCCCCGAGACCCGCCAGGCGCGGGGCGATCCGGAGATGGAGGCATTGGGCTCGACATCGCGAGCGAGGCGTTCCGAGAGGGCCTTCCAGTCCGGGCTGATCGTACCCCGCAGATCGAAGCTCGGCGAGCCGCGAAGATCCGTCACGGGCCCGCTTCCCTCGATACGTCCGTACGGAGTCACGAGGGCCAGCTCGGAGAGGTCGATCCGCTCGAGCTTCCGGGCCAGCTTGGCACGAACGCTCGCGGTCGCGTCTTCGGCAAGCACCTGCGCCTGCCTTGCTCGCCCAGCCGCGCCAGGTCATGCACTTGCAGGCGGGCTCCGACGTCCCAGCCATCCGGGCTCTGCCGGCCCTGGATCAACCCGCTGAGCTGACCCGCCAGCCCGGCGGAGCTGGCATTCGCTCCCAGACCCAGGCCCGAGAGCTCCCCCACGAGGTTGACCTCGAGCCAGGCGGCGTCGCGCGACTTCAACCCTCCCAGCCGGATCTGAGCCGGCGCCAGGGGAAGAGGCGTTGACGAGGCGCCGGGCTTTTCACCATCCGCGACGATCGTGAGCTCGTCCTTGGCGATTTCGTACTTGCCCTTTCCGGACCACCGCATCGGCTCGCTGGGCAGGAACTGGCCGCCCGGCCCGACCACCGGAGCCAGAGAGAGCAGGATCTGGTCGAGCGTGACCTCGGCTTTACTCCATCGTGCCTGAAGCGTCGCCTCGGCGTTCTGCTTCTTGCCGTTCACGAGCAGCTCGATTCGGCCCGTGGCGTTGGCCGAGAGCACGGCAGCCGCCTGATCGAGCGTTGCGCCGAGCTTGAGGTCCTCGCCATCGCCCTTCGCCGTGAGGGAAAAATCGTGGAGCGAGCTGGGAACTCCGGAGGGCTCGGCTCCCCCCGTGGCCTTGAGCGCGGCGACCACTCGATTGCGGCGAAAGGTCTCGATGGCCGGCAGCCCGCTGGCGCTCAACCCCGTGAACTCCGCGCTGGCGCTGGCCTCGAATCGGTTGACCAGCCGTCGATAGTGAGCGTCGACCTTCCCCTGGCCGGCAAGCTCGACCGGGCCGAGTTCCACCCAGTCCCGAAGCCGCTGCGTCGCGGCCCCCAGGTCGATCGTCGCGGTCACGTTGATCCCCCGGTCCAGGTCCCCCTTCCCCGTCGCCTTGAGGAAGGGCGTCTGGACGTCGAGCTGTTCCAGGGTCAGGCTCTCCTGCTGGCGATTCAGCCGGGCAACGAGCGTTGCGGGATCGCGGAAAGTCAGGGTCTGGGTGCCGTGCGTCGCTGTCAGGTCGGACAGATTGGCCGTCGCATGAATGGTCTGCCCCGCACCGCCGGGATCGCCGGTGACATCCGCACGGAGCGAGACAGTCCCCTTGTCGACCCGGAGGTCATCACGGAGATGCAGGGTTCTGGGAACCTGCCGGGCCAGCGCGGCGAGGTCGAGGTTCCCCTCCAGGTGGCCGCCGCGATCGCCCGCCGGCGGGTACGAGCCCGAGGCCTTGATGGTCCCGATCGCGGAGGTGACATCAAGGCGATCGGCCGTCCAGGTTCCGTCCCGCCGGTCCAGCTTGCAGGCAAGGCCGACGGTATCAAGATGGAGCTCGTCCCCCGAGAGCGCGGCGCCCGTTGCGTGAAGGTCGAGCAGCTTCGCATCGCTCGTCAGCGACAGGTCCCCGCTCTTCTCCTGGACCTCGATCGTTCCTCCGAAGGCGCCACGGGCCGCGACCTTCGGGCTGGAGTAGACCCAGGGCCAGCGATCGCCCTTGATCGACAGATCGAGGTCCTCGGGCAAGCCGCCATCCCCCTTCTTCCGGCTCATGCTCCCCTTGATCTGGACCGATCCCGGAGGCCCGCTCTCGCCGGCTCGCTCCAGCGCCATCCGCCAGGCGATGGGCTGAGGAAAGGCGTTCAGGTCGAGATCGATGTTGGCCTTGTCGGCGAGAAACGGCTCGTCCAGGCCTTCGCTGCGGAACCGGAGCTTGCCGTCGACAACCCGGACAAGCAGCGTCCGATCCGGCTCGTCCTTCAAGATCGGCTTGAGCGTCTCGAGCAGGTCGACCGTGCCCGCGGCCGAGCGCTCGATATCCACACTGGCCCGGTCGAGCGTGAGGGTCAGGGGATCGGGCCGGTTCAGCAGGATTTCGCGCAGGTTCCAGCTCAGGTGAGCCCTGGGCGAGACGACGATGTCGTCGCCCTGGGCATCGCGGAGCACCAGCCCGTCGATCTCGGTCGGCCGGGTCCAGGAAACGCGGAGGTGATCGAACCGGACCGAGCTGGGTGCCAGCACCCGGCTGGCCCCCGCGACGAGCCTCCGTTGCACCCAGGGAACTTCGACAATCCAGGGAAGGACGAGAACCAGGGCAAGAAGGACGATCAGACCGATCACAGCCGCGAGCGACAGCCAGCGCAACCAGCGTCGGCGCGGTTTCGGAACTTCCTGGGATGATGTCATGAGGTCGGTTCAACTCCTCGCCCTGAAGCTCGTCTTGCCAACCGCAGGAGCGGAAGAACCATTATACCCGGACGTGGTCGGTTGCACCCTCTGGCCTGTTCTGGCAAGGTAATCACGTTCCGTCATGGTCGGAACCTTCCTGCGTGCGAGCAAGGCAAGCTGGTTCGGGAGACGAACCTGTCCGGGGGACGAGATCGTGGTCCAGAGCCAGTCGAGTGCCATTCTGGGTGAGCCAGGCTCAGCACGAGCGAATCGTCCCGGGGCATGGGCGTGGGGCATCTGCTGGCTGATGTTCGCCTCGACGGTTCTCAACTACATGGACCGGCAGGCGATCGCTCTGGTCGGCCCGCAGATCAAGGCGCGGTTCGTTCTCGATAACGCCGGGATTCGGCTGGGTCCTGGCGGCATTTCATGCCTGTGGCCGGTTGGGATCTCGCAAGGCCGGTGGGGCTTTGCGCCCAACTTCTTGATCGTGGGCCTGCTCCCTCTGACCGGACTGGCCGTCTTGCTTCTGTTCTGGGGTCAGGGCGATTCCGACCCGGGCTAGACGGATCGGGGGTCTTCTGGCATGATCCCCCCGCATCTCTTCGGGCTGGCCCCGATCAGGGCTGACGCCCGCTGTGTGGGACCCGTCTGGTCCCGGGCTGGCCACGGGCCTCTTCCTCCCCTCTGCATCATGCGAAGGATGGTGCGGCGATGGTGCGGCGTTTACCCGTTCTGGCGGCGATCATGGGGCTCACCATTGGCGTGGTCTCCGGGTGCGAGGGATTGCGGCATGCACTCCGGTCAACCAGCAATGACCAGGCCTCGAAGACGGTCCCCGCCGGAAACAGTTCCAACGAGGCCGTGGAGTCCGATCCGTCCAAGATCCAGGCCGTGGACGCCGACGCCAAGAATCCGAAGTCCTTCTTCCAGAACAACCGACTGGCCGGCGGCTGGAGCTCCGAAGCCCGCGAGATCGAGAGCCACCTCGGCGTGGGCCCTTGATGCGATCGGCCCTGCCGGCAACTTGAGCCGGGATGGTGACTCGAGCGCGAGCGGTTTCACGTTACAATGACCCTGGGTACGGCGGACGCACCCCATCGCGTCGCGGCCCGCGGTGCCGAGGTCGCTCAACCCGAGAGGTCACCCGGTGAGGAACCCCATCGTCCGAACTTTCTGGAACCTGTTTCTGGGAGATCGGGGCGAGCAGGAGGCCGCTCGCTTCCTCCGGCAGCAGGGATTGAAGATCCTCCATCGCGGCTACCGGACCGATCATGGCGAGATCGACCTGATCGCTCTCGAGGGAGACGTGGTCGTCTTCGTGGAGGTCAAGGCCCGGCGCCGCGGCGTTCCCGCGGAAGCCGTCACCCCGGAAAAACAGCGCCGGCTCACTCTCGCCGCCCTGCATTTCCTCAAGAAGCACGGGCTCCTCGACCAGCGCAGCCGGTTCGATGTCGTGGCCATCGTCTGGCATGACGACGGAGCACCGCCTCAGATCGAGCACATCCGCAGCGCGTTCGAGGCCGTCGGCCGGGGGCAGATGTTTCGCTGAGAGCGTGGCGGCCCGCCAATCATGGAGGACGAGCTCCACGATCGAGCCGATGCCAGGATCGCGTCGAGGACCTTCATCTGGGCCAAACCGTCCTCCCCAGGGTCAAGCAGGCGGCCGGCCGCAACCGAGCGAGCGAAAGCGTCGACCATCTAGGCATACTGATTGGCCGCGGTAAACTCCAGGGTCTTGACGACGTCGGTACCGGCGTCCGAGTCGGGATGCGAACCGAGCGTCCGCAGCCGCGCGATCGGCGAGCCCACGGCCGGCGGGAGGTAGGCGTCGGGGACCTCGATGACTCCCCTGGTTCCCACAAGCTCGTAAACGCACCGAAACGGCTGCTTGAAGCTGCAATCGATCGAGTCCCGAACCCCGCGGGGGAACCGAAGGCTCACGGTCAGCGTGAGATCCACGACCGAGTCCAGGGCGAGAGCGGAAATGGAGTCCCAGGAACGATCCGAGGCGAAGATAGGTATGGTGTCCCCGGAACTACAGGCGAAGATAGGTATGGTGTCCCCGGAACTACTGGAACTGCTGCCTGTCCCCCTATGCCTGCTCGTGCGGGGCGGGGCATCTTCAATCCTCTGCCTCCGTGCAGACCTCCGCCTTCGTGGCATCCTCCTCCAAAGCGTTCAGCATGGACTGAAGGGCCTGCAGATTGGCGGAGTCGATTTTGTCTTCCCGGCCAGCCATTAGGGTCACGACGAACTCACGCACATCGGGATCACCGATGATCCAGTGAATTTGCCTGTTGGCCACTACGGCGGCGATAAGCTCGTTGAGCTGGGCTTCCGTGAAGTCGGCAAAATGCTTCAAACGTGCGACCGCATTGTGAGTGCCAAAGAAGCTGCCGCTATTCACAAAATCCTTAATGGATAAGTTTTTCTCAAGGTCAGGTGCAAATTTAATGTTTGGAAATTTATCGGCGAAGAATGCTGACAAAGTTTTGTAAAAACGTACTGTCGATTCCTTTGCATCAGTCCATTCATTCAACAAGGATACGTTGAAACGGTCGTCGTCTAAATCTGAAGCGTAATCACCGTCATCGGTAATGATGTGGATTGGCTCGCCTTTCGGGATGCTGGAAAGCAAAGCCTCCCAATTAATCTCATCACCGATGGTCGTGTTTTTGCCAGGAGGATACCGCGTTGATGCCGAAGTAATGCCAGGTGATGCAACTCGTCCGTGGTGGGAATCACCTTGGCATTCACCATAAGAGAGTCCATGGTCTTGTCGGCCTTCAACCGTTTGTTAATCGCATCTTCGGAGATTTGATCAATGAGTTTGGCCAGGTGCTTGCCATACTCGCCCTGCAATTTGCGTAGGAGGTCATGTTCCACATAGCCCTTCGACATGGCCGGGAACTTGCAGCTAAGACGCTGCTGTCTCAACTCCTTCAGAGCCGTCGAGATGGTTTTCTCACGTTTGCGGTTGAACTCATCAATAACCTGTTGAGGAAGCCATAACGTGAGTTCCTTTTTGCGTAACAGAACCCGGAACTTATCCAGCTCTTCCAAGTCATCTTCGGAATACTGGTAGAAAAGCAAAAAAATATTGGTGTCAATAAAGGCGTGCATGGTCACGGTGCTCGCGGTTGATCCGGGCTGGTTGTAACATCGCCATGCGAAACTTACACACGGCGAATTGCGATTGTATCACGGGTACGGGCAGGTGCGGAAATGCCTCATCGATTTGGGCAGGGAGCTGGGGAAGCATACATAAATGGGGATTATCAGACGTTCAATTCAGCATTAGACTCCGTACGACCGGACCCGGCCTCTGGCAGCAACGCCTGCTCCGGTTCAAGGGCAAGAGCGGTCCTTACGGCAAGAAGACCAAGGTCGGCGTGGTGCCCGATGTCGAACCGCGTGCGGGTCCTCCCCGTGCGCCCGCAGGAGTGGAGTTCCGACGCCCGCTCGGAGCTGCGGCAGCAATTGGCCTCAGACTCCGGGCGGTTCACGGTAGATCACTTACGAAGCGAGAAAGGGGACATTACTGAATGGCATTAAGGGAAGGTGTAAGTCGTTTCCATCACATGGCTTGCGTCTTTCGTGCGCCCGACAATGCGGACATTATATTGATATTTAGCTTGGTGCATGTGGCTAGAATTTGGGGATTTTTCGCTAATGCAATCTTGTGAAAATATCTATATTAAACATGATAGGCCCCAGCGGAATTGATCGCAAGTGCAAAGAGGTTCCGGTCTTACGCTTAGCTTAATGGCATTCAGTGATGTCCCTTTTTCGTCGCTACTCCTCTTCCTCGGCATATTGCGGTGGGCTCTTCCCCACCCGCTTCGTCACCCTCGGGAACGTGCCGCCGGGAGCCTCGTCCTCGATGGCCTCGACGTTGATCTGGTGCCACCAGTCATCACCGAAGTCGAACCAGTAGCCGAAACTACGGCTGACTTTCAGGCCCAGCGAATCGATGCTGGTCCGGTCAACCCGGCCGGCCGGTGGGTGCTTTTCGCCCATGTCCACCTCGAAGGCGTCCGGCAAGACGTACCTGGGTGCCTTCGGGTCCATCGGCCCCTTGCCGAACTGGAACTCGTACATGTGCTCGTCCGAGCGGTCGAAGGCATCGAAGAGGGCGTGGTGCAAGTCCTCAAGGGTCTGATCGCCACGGATCTGGATCGTGCGGGAGATCTCCGGGTTCTTCTTGGCGAACTTCTCGGTAATGGGGCCGCTGAGCAGGAACACCTCCAGGGTATAGAGTCGCACGTTGCCCTGGCCGGTCGGCTCGTGAAGCCTCACGGATGATTTCTTCGGCCTTGCCATAGACTTCCCCCTCCCGGCTGTCGATCGGTCGTGCGTCGTGGTCGATGATAGCGTCGGCTGGTCTTGGACGACACCCGTCGTCACACGTCCCATGAAGCTATGAGACCATCCCTGCCCGGATCGCCTCCCTGACCCAGGACAGCAGCACTTCGAGGTCGGAGAGCACCTCGTAATACGCCTTGAGGGTCTGCCGCTGGTTGGGACAAAACGGTCCCATGCCCCGTCTTTCGTGTTCAGGTCGAGACTGGTCGTCCACCTTGAGGTAGAGGCGTTCCTGGAACACGATACCGAAAATCACGTCGCGGAAATAGAGACCGCCCCCTCCGAACATCGCCCGACTGGTGATATGAATGCGAGACCTGGCCACGCACAAAAATCTGGGGGCCTGAGGGATCCATGGCGGTCTCCCAAAGCCCCTGCCTTGGCAAAATCTCCCGAACAAGACGTCTGGCCGATTCCCTCTAGTTTCTTAAGAGTCCCGGAATCATGTGGTAGAATTAGAGTGGAGGGATCCGTCTTCGATCTTTGGCAATTCGGTGAGAGATTCCGGGCCACGGGCGGGATCCGTCGAGACGAAGAGGTCTCGCGGGGCCACGCCGCACGGCCCGAGAAGGGACGGGCGCGGAAAAGATCCGTGGATCGGTCGTGACGTGAGATGCGGGTCGTGCGAAATCACGCAATGGATGGATCTGGATCGATGGTCATGGGGTGCGGCACTCCCGGTCCCACGTGAAAAGCTCCCGGCAAGCCGCCAGCGGAGACCCGCGAGAATCGAGAGTGCGCGAGCGAAGCCAACCCAAAAACCGTGTCTAACCCCATGAGATCAGAGGACTAACGTCCAATGGGTTCGTTCTCGGCGACGACGAGCGAACCCAAAATCTCGGCGAAACCCGTCGGGGCCAGGGATTCTGGGTGTGTCGCGGCACCGAGCAGCCTGGCAGGGCAAGAGACCGGAGGACTCGGGTCGAGATCGCCGTTGATCGGGTTAAAGAAACAGGTATACTCCCGCCTCGGGGTCCTCTTGTCCACGCATGGAGGGCCAACATGAGCGCGGGTGCGAACGGATCTCGCCCCTTCGGATTGATTAGGAAGAGAGGATCATGATGGATCGTGAGACTCTGCGCGCGACTCTACTGCATCTGCTGGAAGAGGAGATGGGCGAAGCCTACGAGGCCTTTGACGATACCACGGAGCTGCGAGAGGGCCTGGGGCTGGACTCGGTCGATGTGGTGGGCCTGGTGATGCGAGTGGAACGTCACTTCCGGATTCGGCTGGCCATGGAAGAGTTGATGGAAACCAAGCAGCTCGGCCAGCTCCTGGACCTGGTCCAAAGCAAACTCGCGGCGACGACGGGCGGGAATTCGACCTCGATGCCCAGCCCACGATCGACGGCCGCCTGACCTTGACCCGTTCGGGGTTCCCCTTGGCCAGCGGGCCCTCGCGCACGATTTGTCGATCCGTCAAGCGGTGGGACAGGGAATCTGCGGTACCTGGAACCGAGGACCCGAGGCACGCCAGGGAAGCCGCCTACCCCGAGACCTGATCGGCCACGGAGGCGCCCAGCGTCTCGCGGATTCCCGACCGGCTCACCTCCGATCGCAGGGGGAGGCGGATGACCTGCTGGAGCGCGTGGAACGCCTCGATCAGGTCGTCGATCGCGGTCTTCGTGTGATTGGCGTTGCACTGAACGCGGATGACACCCCCGTGATAGGGGACGGCCGGGAACAGCACCGATTGCACATAAAAACCTCGGTCAAAGAGGAACTTGCCGGCCTTCAGGGTGTCGGCCTCGTCGCCGACCAGCACAGAGAGGATCGGAGTCGCTCCGCCCATAACGACAAGGCCGAGCTCGGCCAGTCCGTGGGCGAGCCGTGCGACATGCCCGTCGAGGCGGGCTCGGAGAACGTTGTACTCCGGGGATTGCAGGATCTCCACCACCCTGACGATCGCGTCCAGGTAAGCCGGCACGACGGGTCCACCGAAGATGTAGGAATTCGATCGCATCTTGAGGAGCTTCTTGAGGGTTGCCGTGCAGGCGATGAATCCCCCCGCGCAGGAAAACGCCTTCGACAGCGAGCCGACGACGAGGGTGTTGTCATAGCTGCCCAGGGCCTCCAGTACGGTTCCCCGGCCTTGCGTCCCGAGCACGCCGGTCCCGTGGGCGTCGTCGACATAGAGCACGGCGTCTCGCTCGCGAGCGATGTCATTGAAGGCCACCATGGGCGGGATGACGCCGCTCATGCTGTAGACGCCGTCGATGCAGATGAGCGCCAGGCGGTAGGGCCGCAGTTTCAGCAGCGTTCGCTCAAGGTCGTCGGGACTGTTGTGCGCAAAGGTTGCGACCCGAGTTCCTCCAGCCTGGGCCAGCCTAGCTCCCTCCTGGATCGAGTTATGCGTAAACTCGTCCATCACGATCACATCCTTCCGGCCGGTGAGGCCAGGGATGGCACCCTGATTGGCCAGGGTGACGGATGGATAGATAAGTGTCGATTCCACCCCCAGCCAGGCCCCCAGCTTCTCCTCGGCCTCGAGGTTGGAGCGGACGCTCGCGAACGCGCGCGACGATCCATTGTGAGAGCCCCATCGGTCCAGCCCGAGGCGGATCGCCTCGATCACCCGGTTGTCCCGGTCCAGTCCCAGGAAACTATCGGAGCCGAAATTGATCACCCATCGACCCTGAACCCGGATCTCGCGGCCCGCACCGAGCTCCTCCACCACCAGGTCCTTGAGGTGGATCTCGGGATACTCCTGCTCGATCTCCTCGATGATCCGTACCAGCGTGTTTTGCCTGAGAGCTTGCGTCAGCTTGTCGGTGGGAAGCATGGAGGGCATGATCGTTCCTTGATTCATCGGAGCCGCCGGACCGTCCGTGCCGGTCTCAAATCGCGACGACTGACCATCAGCTTGATCGACTCCTGGAAGCCGGATTTGGCGCCCATTCGGTACGAGGAGCCCATGGGTCTTGACCGAGACTCCAGGTCACCCCGGATCGGGCTAGTCAGATTATCGGAAAAACCGTAAACAGTCATCGCCATCCTGCCTTCGAGCAGCGATGTGAACGGATGTAACCTCAGTGCGCTGTGGCCAGGTCCGATCGATGGGGTGGAGCTGGCGACTCCCAGGCAAGGGCCGGGCATGTGATCCCGGATCGTGGAATGAAAAAGGCTCTGGCGCGGTTGGAGACCAGGCCGGACACCCTCCTGCGGGCGGCGATCCAGGCCCATGCGTTCTGCCGGATGACCCGGCAGGAGATCGCCAACGAGCGCCGCCGCCCCGGACCGATGCCGCCGGGGTGGAGTCCGATTCAGCCCTCGTTGCTCCGTCAAGTGGAAGACCAGACGATCGTCGCCCTGGCCGCGGTGCGCGCAGCGCTGGGGCGGTTGGACGATCGCGAGCCGGCGAGATTCGACCGCTGGGGCATCCTGGCCGCCTCCCGGTTCCTCGGCCGGTCTGGCCTCGTGCAGGCCATCGCCGGATTTCACTCGGAAGGTGTGTGGGCGGTCTCGCCGCATCTCATCCCTCACTTCGCGCTGCACTCCCCCGCGGGCACGCTGAGCCTGGCCATGGGCATTCACGGACCGAATCTGGGTATTGGCGGAGGTCCCGGCTCGGGTTTTCAGGGTTTCTTGACGGCTCTGACATGGGTCGGCTCGGGGGTGGTTCCTGGTCTCTGGCTGGTGCTCAGCGGCTGGTCTCCGGAGTTCGTTCCGGACCATCGTGGAGAGGCTGTCGAGGACTGCGAATGCCAAGCCCTGGCACTGGTCCTGGTTCCCTCCGACACGCCCGGGACCGGGCAGGCAGGCCTCGCGCTGGTCGAGTCAGGCACCCCGGAACCAGTACCACCGCCGGACTTCCCGGAGCTTGACGCGCTCCTGTCTCGAAGCAGCTCCGCCCGCGCTGTCAGCGGGTCCGCAATCGCACCGGGGCTATCGACCCATGACGGCCACACGAACGCCGTCATCCCACGACCTCACTTCGCAGCCAGCGCTGGATCCAGGGTCCGGCCCCGCGTGATCGCTGCGGATGCCTCGGGAAGAATGAGGATTGAACTGTTGATGCCGAAAGCGCATCAGGTCAAGGAGGACCGATGAGGGGAGATGAGGAAGCCGTCTGGATCACGGGGGTGGGGCTGGCGACTCCCCTGGGCTGCGATCTCGCGACCCTGGAGGCGAACCTGCTGGCCGGAAAATCGGGCATCGCGGCCGTCTCGTCCTTCCCGACCGACGACTACCCCAGCCGGATCGCGGCCCAGCTCTCTTGCATACCCTGCCCATCGAGCCAGGACCCGGCCGTGTTTTCCAGCCTGCCGCGCCTCGAGCAGGTGGCCGTCTGGTGCGTCGAGGCAGCCCTGAAAGACGCAGGATTGTGGGGGACTCACCAAGACCGGCGAATCGGGCTGGTGCTGGGGATCGGGGCCGAGTGGATGCAGCTCTGGGAAGCGGACGCCCTCCGTGGCGGCAGCCGGCTGTTGGATCCCACTCAAGACGACGAGTCGACGCTCGATCGCGTCCGCCGCCGGTTCGGCTTCACCGGGCCGGCCGTGAGTCTCTCGGCCGCCTGTGCGTCGAGCAACTTCGCGCTGGAGATCGGGCGGATGTGGCTGCGCCTGGGGCTGGCGGACGTTTGCATTGCCGGGGGCTGCGAGATGGCAGTCACCCCCATCAGCCTGGCGACGTTCGGCAACCTTCGGGCGCTCTCACGGCGAAACGACGACCCGACCGGCGCATCGCGGCCGTTCGATCGCGGACGTGACGGATTCGTGCTCGGCGAGGGGGGCGTCGCTTTCGTGCTGGAGCGCGCGTCCGAGGCCCGCCGGCGGTGTGCTCCTTCCTACGCGGAGATCGCAGGCTGCGGCTCCAGCAGCGACGCGCACCACCACGTCATCCCTTGCCCTGATCCGCAGCAGGCCAGCAACGCCGTGCAAAGTGCCCTGGCCGATGCCGCCGTCGCGCCCGAGCAGGTGGATCACATCAACGCCCATGCCACCAGCACCCCGGTCGGCGATGCGACCGAGGCGACCGTGCTCCAGCGCGTCTTCGGTGCCGCGCTTGATCTGATCCCGGTGACCTCGACCAAGGGCATGACCGGGCACCTGCTGACCGCTGCCGGTGGGATCGAGGCCCTTGCCTGCCTGACCGCGATGAGGCATGGGGCCATTCCCCCCACCATCAACCTGGACGAGCCCGACGTGAATCTCAACCTGGTTGCTAACCAGGCGCGTCCTCATCGGGTCAATGTCGCCGTCTCCAACTCGTTCGGCTTCGGCGGTAGCAACACTTGCCTGGTTCTTCGTGCGGTCTAGCGGCGCCAGGTCGCGATGGCCGCTGCAACCGACGGACCAGCCAGGTCTCGTTCGACGGAGCGCAGGATGAGCGAGTTCTCACCCCTCACGGATCGGTGGACGTGGAACCGGAACCGTGCAAGAACCGCGCAACGTCCTGTGGTCGTGGTGACCGGTGCGTCGAGCGGGATCGGCCGAGCCCTGGCGCTGGAGCTGGCAGGGCTCGGCTACCGGGTCGGACTGATCGCCAGGCGTCGAGACGCGCTCGACTACCTGGCTCGCGAGATCGAGGCGCAGGGCGGGACGGCCCGGGCTGCAACCGCCGACGTGGGGGATCGCGAGGCGGTGCATGCCGCCGTCCGGGAGCTCGAAACCGCGCTCGGGCCGGCGGAGGTGATGGTCGCCAACGCAGGCCTTGGCGTACCGACTCATCTCGATCCCATCAATATCGCCGACGTGGAGGCCACGTTTCGCGTGAATCTGCTGGGCGTCGTCTACTCGATCGAGGCCGTGTTGCCGGGCCTGCTGGCACGCGGGCGGGGGCAACTCGTGGCTGTCTCTAGCCTGGCCTCGTTCAAGGGCGTGCCGGGCGAGTCGGCGTACTGCGCCAGCAAGGCGGCCGTCAATGTCTTCATGGAGGGCTTGCGGATCGCCTTGAGGGGGAGGGGCATCGCCGTCGCCACGGTGTGTCCGGGGTTCGTTGATACGCCGATCCTACCCATGGATACGGCCGCGCCGTTCAAGATCTCCGCCGAATCGGCCGCGCGGCGGATCGCCCGCCTGATCGTCCGCCGCAAGTCGGGCCTGGTCCGGTTCCCCTGGCCGATGGCCGTCCTCATGGCGGTCTTCCGGCGGCTGCCGGACTCCCTGGTCGCCCGCATCGTCGGTTACAGGTGAGCCGCCATGGTCGATCTTGCCCTCAAGATGCTCCTGGACGACAAGGCCCGATTCGCGGCGACCGTGCTGGGCGTGGCAGTTGCCGTGGCTCTGGTCCTGATCCAGGTCGGGCTCTTCCTTGGACTGCTGGAGAACGCCAGCATCACGATCGAGAAGCTCGACGCCGATCTCTGGGTGACAGCCCGGAACGCTCCCAATGTCGATTTCGGCAACCCGTTTCCGGAAACTCACGTGCGACGAGTGCGGTCGATCCCGGGCGTGGCCCGGGCCGATAACCTCATCGTCTGGTACGCCGTGGTGTCGCTTCCCACCGGAGCCAAGGAATCGGTGATCTATTATGGCCTTGAAGATTTCGGCCGCTGGGGATTTCCCTGGAACGTCGATCGAGGGGCGGACGGCCGATCTCCGGCGCGGGCGGTTCGTGATGCTCGACGAGTCGGCCGAGCGGCGGTTCGGACCCTTCGCGCCAGGCGATGAGCGCGAGTTTCAGGGGCGGCGGCTCAAGGTGATCGGCCGCACGCGCGACGCCCGCTCGTTCACCACCAACCCGATGGCGTTCATCGACTACCAGCTCGCGCAGAACCTCTCTCCCGAGGAACTCACCGGGCAGACCACCTTCATCATCGTCAAGCTCGAGCCGTGGGCCTCCGCGGCATCCGTCCGGCAGGAGATCCAGCGCCGGCTGCCGCACAACGACGTCCACACCCGGGACGAATGGGCGCGGATCTCGCGGAAATACTGGATCGAGAGCACGGGGCTGGGGCTGACGCTTTTCCTGACCGTTTCCCTGGGCGCCCTGGTCGGGGTGGTGATCGTGGCCCAGATGCTCTACGCCTCGACCGCCGAGCACCTCGCCGAGTTCGGCACCATCAAGGCCCTGGGCGGGAGCGACCTCGACGTCTGCGGGCTCATCGGCGAGCAAGCGATGTTCGCCGCGGTGCTGGGCTTCGCCCTCGGCCTGGCTCTGACCCTGGCGCTCGGCCCGCCGCTCGACCGGCTCGACATGAGGATGACCATCACCCCGGCGATGGCCGCGATCGTCTTCGTGGGGACCCAGGTGCTCTGCCTGTCGGCCTCGATCGTCTCGTTCCGCAAGGTGCGGTCCCTTGATCCGGCCATCGTCTTTCGGGGGTGAGCCCCACGTGCCCAGACAGGAGTGCCGGCGATGCACGTGCTCGAAGCGACTCGATGTTCGCAAGACCTACCACGAGGGTCCCCACGAGGTGCCGGTCCTCCGCGGTGTCTCGCTCTCGGTGGCCCGCGGCGAGGTGGTGTCGCTCGAGGGTCCGTCCGGATCGGGCAAGACCACCTTGCTCTGCATCCTGGGCTGCCTGCTGGGAGCCAGCGGGGGCCGGGTGCGAATCGAAGGGCGCGAGGTGGATCCGCGCCGGCCGGGCCGGTTGTGGTCGATCCGCCGCAAGTCGATCGGATTCGTCTTTCAACAATACAACCTGTTTCCCTCGCTCACGGCGATGGAAAACGTCATCTATGCCCTGAACCTCCGAGGCTGGCGCGGCAGCCGGGCCCGGCGCGAGGCCGAGCGCGTGCTCGATGCCGTGGGGCTGTCTCATCGCCGCAGCTTCCGGCCGCGCGACCTCTCCGGAGGGCAGAAGCAGCGGGTGGCGATCGCCCGGGCCCTGGCCGGCCGCGCACCCTTGATCCTGGCCGATGAGCCGACGGGGAACCTGGATTCCGAATCAGGCGCGTCGGTGCTGGAGCTCTTCCGCGGTCTGGCCAGGGACGAAGACCGGGCCCTGTTGATCGTGACCCATGATCCTGGCGTCCGCTCGATCGCCGACCGTGTCGTGGCGATCCGGGACGGTTCGCTGGTCTCCCTGGAGTCTTGACCGATGTCGGGATCGATGTTTCTCGGCCGCGTCCTCTTGCCCGGAATCGGCCTGGTGCTGGCAGGCACGCTTGCCTGGCAGACGCTCCGAGGCGGGACCGCCGAGCTCCGGCTGCCCTTCGCGCTGGCCTCGCTGACGGGCGGCGCCAGGGTCGATCCGCCCGGGTCACCCGGGCCCGCGCTCCCGGAGTCAAGGAAACCCGAGGACCCGCCGATCATCCTGGCGGAGGGCCACGTGGCGGCCTGTCCCGGCGCCGAGGTCGTCGTCGGGGCCGAGCTCGCCGGCACGATCACCCGCGTGCTGGTGCAGGAGAAGTCGGTCGTTCACAAGGGAGACATGCTCATCGAGCTTCGTGGCGATGAGATCCGGGCCTCGGCCGAGGAGGCGGTGGCCCGGGTGAACGAGGCCGACGCCGAGCTGACCCTGATCGAGCAGGACCAGGCGCGGGTGAATCGACTTCCGGAGAAGCAGCCGGGACAGGCCGAGGCGAGGGACCGGATCAAGGCCCGCTGGGCCGCCGCGAAGGCCCGCCGCGCCGCGGCCGTGGCCGGCTACCGCAGGGTCGAGGCCGAGTTTGCCCGAACACGCGTCCGCTCGCCGATCGACGGCGTGGTGGTCGTCCCGCACCGTGAACCCCGGCGAGACCGTCAACCTGGGCACTCCCCTGCTCCGGATCGTCGACCTGAATCGGCTGCGGATCGAGGCCGAGATCGACGAGTACGACATCCCCCGCTGCGTGCCGGGCAGTCCCGCCACGATCACCGCCCCGGGTCACTCCGGCCAATCCTGGCCAGGCACCGTCGAGGAGATCGCCGATTCCCTCATTCCCCGCCGGATCCGCCCCGAGGATCCCGGCCGCCCCACCGACACCCGCGTCCTGCCCGTACGGATCTCGCTGCAACAACCTGCACCGCTGAAGCTCGGTCAGCGGGTCGAGGTGAAGATCGTGGAAGCCCCGAGTCCAAAGGACAGCCAGCCCCGCACTGAGCTCATGAGTCGAAGGACCATTCCCACGCAGCAAAAGTGAACGGAGGCTGAACCTTGGCCGCCCATCGTTCGTCTCGAAAAGTGGGATCCTCGCGCTCTCTCGAAACTTCGCTTGCTCTCTCGATGTTCCCCAGGATCCTGCCTGCAGGCATCGTTGATCATACCTCGGTCCGGTGACCCCGTGGTTTCTGTCACTTCGACTCAACATCCGCGTCGAAGACGCGAACGAGCCGCCAGTTGGGCTTGCTCTCGTGGATGAACTGCACGTGATCGGGGGCAACCTGGTAAGCATCGTGGGACGCCTTGGAGTCGAAGAAGAGATGGAGGGCCACGTCGAAGTCGCAGTCATTGACCGGACGTGTCAGGTCAGGATTGAGCGTGCCGGCGGAGAAGTGAAGGACCCCCGGGTGGTTCGGCAGGTACTTCTTGCAGGCGTCAATCAGTTTCTGAATGGCAGCCGGGGAGTTGTCGTGGAGGGAGAAGAAGACGCTGTGTGCCAGCATGGCAGGCCTCGTCAAACTGGAGAAATCCTCAGGGTCCGATGACTTCACCGATCGTTTCCTTGTTGACCGGGCGGATCACCCCTTTCTCGGTGATGATGCCGGCGATCAATTCGGCCGGGGTGACATCAAAAGCGGGGTTGTAAACATCGACGCCCGTCGGAGCGGTCTGGCGGCCGAAGCCGTGGGTCACCTCGTGCGCATCGCGCTGCTCGATCGGGATGGCCGAGCCGTCAGGGATGGTGAGGTCAAAGGTACTCGAAGGGGCCGCCACGTAGAACGGGATGCCGTGCGCCCGGGCCAGCAGGGCGACGCCGTAGGTGCCGATCTTGTTGGCCGTGTCGCCGTTGGCGGCGATCCGGTCCGCCCCGACAACCACCTTCTGGACCTTGCCCTCCTTCATCACCTGGGCGGCCATGTTGTCGCAGATCAAGGTGACGGGCACGCCCCGACGCTGAAGCTCCCAGGCCGTCAGCCGGGCACCCTGAAGCAGCGGCCGGGTCTCGTCGGCGAAGACGCGGACGTGCTTGCCCTGCTCCTGAGCCGAGAAGATCACGGCCAGGGCCGTGCCATAGTCGGCGGTGGCGAGCCCGCCGGCGTTGCAGTGGGTCAGGATGCCTTCCCCGGTTGCCACCAGGTCCGCCCCGTGCTTGCCGATGGCCCGGCACATGGCCCGGTCCTCCTCGGCGATCGCATGAGCCTCGGCGAGCAGCCGGTCGAGCAGTGCCGCGGCGCTGTCGATCCCGGCCGCCGCCGCGGCGGCGGTGGCGTCCATCCGATCAAGAGCCCAGAACAGGTTCACGGCGGTCGGGCGGCTGGTCCGGAGGTGGGCCGTGCTCTCGCGGAGCGCCTGGCACACATTGTCCACGTCGGCCAGACCCCGGGACCGCGCTCCGATCACAGCCCCGTAGGCGGCCGCGACCCCGATGGCCGGGGCGCCCCGGACACGCAGGAGCTTGATGGCCTCCCAGACGGTCGGCACGTCGTGACAGTTGATCTCGATGAACTCGGTGGGCAGCCTGGTCTGATCGATCAGGCGGAGATGCCCCCGCGACGGGTCACCCACCCAGCCCACCGTCTGAAACGCTTCGGCCCCTTCAGCTCCGGACATCCGCCTGGCCTGTCTCTTCGAGATTCTTGTTGCAGCCTGTCACGATGAACGCCGACCGTGCTCCTGTGGATTTACTCCTCGTCCTCCTCAACCTCCTCCTCATCCTCGTCGTCCTCGTCCTCTTCGGGATCGACCCAGGTATAGAACTCGCCGAAGACTTCCCAGATGTTCCGGAGGGCGTTCCGCAGGTCGCCGGGCTTGAGCGGACCGTGCTCACCCGTATAGCCGGCAACCTCGGTGGCGATCCTTAGCAGCTCGAGGTTCTGCCGCCTCATCTCCAGGAAGATCTGGCTCTGGGTGTCCAGCTCGAGGGCCTCCTCGAGGGCCTCTTCCACGTCATGGTCGTGATGGTGGGAATGCTCGTCGCCGTGGTCGTGGTCGTGACCGTGATTGTTGTCGTGATCGTCATGGCCCATCGTATGAGTCTCCTCGAGGATGAGGTTCCTGGAAAACAGCCACCCTTCATGCCCTGGCGGTTCCCGCCGTTTCGGCCGGGGCCAGCCGCCGGGAGTCAAGTGGGCTGTGAGCGAGGCCGAAGGTCGCGGCGACGGCCCGGTTCGTCACATGCCCTCGATCGATATTCACACCCTCGGCCACTCCCGGGTCCGACGCGGAAACCGATCTCCACCCATGTTTCGCAAGTTGAAGAACATAAGGCAAAGTGACATTGCACAGCGCGTAGGTGCTGGTTCGCCCCACGGCGCCTGGCATGTTGGTCACGCAATAGTGGACCACGCCGTCAACGACATACGTCGGGTGGAGGTGGGTGGTGGGCCGGCTGGTCTCGATGCAGCCCCCCTGATCGATGGCCACATCGACGATGACCGCACCGGTTTTCATCAGACCGAGATCCTGGCGGCGGACCAGGCGAGGCGCCCGGGCGCCGGTGATCAGCACCGCACCGACCACCAGGTCGGCCCGCTCGATCGACTCCCGGATGGTGTGCCGGTCGGAGTAGAGCGTGGTGACGTTGGGTGGCATGATGTCGTCGAGATAGCGGAGGCGATCGAGGTTCACGTCGAGGATCCGGACGTTCGCTCCCAGCCCGGCGGCGACCTTGGCCGCGTTGGATCCGACCACGCCGCCGCCGAGGATGGCGACCTCGGCCGGGGCGACACCCGGCACGCCGGCCAGGAGGATCCCGCGACCCTCCTGGGGACGCTCGAGGAACCTGGCCCCTTCCTGGATGCTCATCCGGCCCGCCACCTCGCTCATGGGCGTCAGCAGGGGCAGGCCCCCGCGCGGGTCGCGCAGGGTCTCGTAGGCGATCGCCGTGATGCCGCTGTCGATGATGGCGTGCGTGAGGGCTTCGTCCGCGGCGAAGTGAAAGTAGGTGAAGACGACCTGGCCCGGGCGAAGCAGCGGCCACTCCGAGCTCTGGGGCTCCTTGACCTTGACGATCATGTCGGCCCTGGCCCAGATCTCCCCGGCGTTCCTCCACCATCGTGGCACCGGCCGAGGCATAAAGAGCGTCGGCGATGCCGCTGCCCTGGCCGGCCCCGGCTTCGATCAAGACCTGGTGCCCGGCGCTGGTCAGCTCCTCGGCCCCGACCGGAAGCATGGCCACCCGGTATTCATCGGTCTTGATCTCCCTGGGCACACCGACAATCATCGATTCTCACTCCCCCACGACCTGGCCGTGATCGACCGGCTCGATACCCGTGTTCGGCTCACCCCGGCCCTGTCCTCTTGCCACAAACATTCGATCAGACCCGGGCTCACGAATCAAGTGAGCGAGACGAGGAGCCCTAGCCCAGGACAGGGGCAACACGAGGCGAATCCGAAAATCCTGCCAGGGACGGATCGCACGCTCCAGGTTTAACCGGCGCCAAACCATGTGTTAGGCTAATTCTACTGTATCGCTTAGGCGATCGCTTATGGGTTCAACTTGCTGGAATACATAGACTTGTAACATCTACGACATCTACCCGTTCACTGTCATTGTCCAAAACGGGTCGAAATCGACGCAAGTCGAATCACCTCAAGGAGTAGCACTCATAAGAGTTACTGCATCTGGATACAGTAGAACTAAAGAACGGTTGGGAGCGTAGAATCGGACCGCTCCCCGTTTGCAGCACCGGCCCACCGGCCGGGGAGCGACGCTCATGTCCACGCCTTCGATCGCCTTGGCAGCTCTGTCGATCCAGAACTTTCGCGGGATCGAATCCCTTGATCTTGACTTCCGTGGTCCGGACGGTCTCCCAAACCAGCTTGTCGTGTTGGCCGGACCCAATGGTAGCGGCAAGACCGCCGTGCTTGAGGCGGCGCTCCTGGCGGTCGGCCGGTCCATCGGCTCCAAGTTGGTCACTGGCCCAAGCGGGCGGAGGGCGATTCGGAGGGGGTCGGAAGGGTACGTGATCCGCGCTTCGCTTCAAGCCCACGGCCAAGAATCCGAGGTCGTGGTCGGTTTCCCGTCGTCCCAGCCTCAGCGGATGCACGAAGTCTCGCCGGTTTGGTATTTTTCCTCCTGGCGAGCACCGGCGCTGGTCGGACCAGTAGATCCAACGGTGGGCAAACGAGTTCGTCGACCCGCGAGAAATGACCAGAATCGCCTACTGAACGTGAAACAGCTCTTGGTGAACGTCGCGACCGTCGAGCGATTCGAGAACCCGCTCCCTCACCTCGGCCGTTACACTGAGATCATGCGTGTCATCAATGATTCCTGGCGCGAGTTCTATCCCGAAAGAGATCAATCCTTTTCGGTCGAGGTCGTCAAATCGGAGGAGCCGGGTGGTGGTTCTTTCGACGTTGACCTTCGTACATCCGAGGGCGACGCCCTGGACGTTGACCTGCTCAGTGCAGGCCAGTTGGAGTTGTTCCTCTTTGTCAGTGCCCTCGCGTTGAACCAGGGACGAGAAGGCATCGTTTTCATCGACGAGCCCGAATTGCATTTGGATTCACAGTGGCATCGAGCAATCATGCGATGCTTGATGAAGCTCCAGCCTCGTGCTCAGTTCATCGTCGCAACTCACTCTCCGGATATTTATGACGAGGCGCGGTCCTATGAGCGCCATTTTCTGGTACCCGAGGATGATCCTCGTGCTCGGATTTGGCGTCCAGTCAAACCGATCGGAGCGGGAGCTTGACCCATCATGTCTCTCGACGTTGCGAGAGCAGGCCTCTATCGGGGCTCGATCAATCTGTGGGTCGAAGACGCATTGACCCGCGAATACCTGTCGACCCTCTGGAATGATACAAGCGTCCTGTTCCTGGTGGGCGGCGGAAACGAGGGAGTCCGCGCGATCGTGAAAGACGCTGAGGACGCGGGATTCGGTAACGTCTTTGCAGTGACGGATCGGGATTTTCGGGATTCGAACCAATCGGAGTGGGACAATCCCGCAAGAAGCTTTCGGACTTTCATTCTCCCGGTACACGAGATCGAGAACTATCTCCTCGACCCCGCGGCACTGCACGCCAGCCGATTTAGTAATACCGGTCTCGAGGTGTCCGGGATTGATGCGCAGTTGGAGGCTACCGCGCGTCGCCTCAGCTGGTGGGCAGCGTGCCGTGAAGTCGTGGCTGAATTGAAGCGGCGCTTTCGAGAGCCATTCGTCACCGATCCTCCCTGCACGCTGAACAGCCTCAGCGACGCCAAAGCCCACATCTGCGATTCCGAGTGGTTCGAGAAGCTCGAAAGGGAGAGCGCGAACACAAAGGAGTCCCATGTTGATCAGCTCTTGACCAAGGGCTTCAACCTGGCGAAGACTCGGCTTGCAGACGGCACTTGGCGGACGCACTTCGCAGGCAAGGAGATCTTCCATGGTATCGGCAGCAGGATCTGCAACCGCCAGGCAATCCGCGAGTACAATCCGACTGGTGTGGAGTATGACATCGATCTCGCCAAGGATATAGCCGCATGGCAGGTCGCCTCGGGTTCTGTTCCGCAAACTCTCACCGAACTGCTGGTGGCACTGAAACTCCGAATTGCTCGCACGAATTCCGCGTCGTAACCCGACAGCAGTTGCGTTCCAAACGGAGCGCACTCTTCGGCAAGCTCTGGGGACGCAGGTTCGTGGGAGCCCGGGACTTCTTCCGTTTCCGGAACACGATGCCTGGTTATCGACGTGCGGGGTCAATGCCGCGGGCATCTACTCCCGTTGAGAGGAAGGGCAACCTCAACCGGTCAGCTCGCGCAGGCTTCTTGACATGCCTGGGTATGCAAAGGCAAAAGTGACAGGAACAATTTTGTTGCTTCTTTGAGCACGAAAAAGGGCCAGGCAGGATGAAAAGGGGTCAAGAAACGGTTCCCGACACTTTTGCCTGGCTTCCCCTTCCGAGTGCAGGGTCGGCACCCACATTGGTCGTTTCGAGGCCTGCTCAACGTTCACTCACGTTACGGCCTGTCTGCCTGCCGAGTCGCCATGCGACCCGTCTGTCTCGAAGGCTCCAGTGGCTTCGTTACCTCCACAATCGCTCCGATAGCTACTGGCTGGAGCGACCCAGGTGCCGGGTGGGATTTGCACCCACTGAAGATCCACGCTGTTACACGACGCACACTCGGTCTGACCCCAGCGCCCACGGTCTGACCCCAGCGCCCAGGAATGGCTCCAGAACCTGCTGGTCTGAGCGTCCCTTGGCGGGTCTCGCAGGTCTCCCCGCAAAGCGGGATAAGCAGGAGTTTTGCAAGAGGCTCGATAGTCATTATCCTATCAGTTGCCCTGGCGTCCGGTCCGGGAAAGCTCAGCGCGAGGGGGTAAGCCGCTATGTGTACCGATTTGCGTCTGTTGAATCCTGGGAACTTCCGCATCAGCGCCCGCAACTTAGACTTCGACAAGCCGATGGACAACTGGGTGGGTTTCGTCCCGAAAGGCACGAAGTTCAGAAGCATCGAGCCGGCACAGAACCAGGCACAAGCGGTGAACTGGACGACCCGCTACGACTATGTCGGCCTCGTCTCGATCCCCGCGCATCTTGCCGACCTACCCACGCCCTTCCTCTTCGACCACCTGCCGCCCGATCTCAAGGCCGTGAGCTGCGACGGCATAAACGAAAAAGGGCTTTCCGCCGCGGCCTTGTGGAACGACGACGCGGATTTTCCCGATGCCGCCGGCCAGCCGGCCGATACCCGGCTCCTCGCTGATTTCAACGTCGTCGAATGGCTGCTCGGCAATTTCGCGACGGTCGAGGAGGTGCGCGCGGCGCTTACCGGCCCGCCGCCGATCGTGATTTGGGGGCAGGTCGATTTCTTCGGGCATTCCTGGAAGCCGCTGCCTTTCCATTATGCCGTCCACGATGCAGCCGGCAACGACCTCGTCATCGAGATCACGGAGAAGAGGCTGACCTTTCCCGAGCTGGTCGCCAGCGTCCTCGCCAACGAGCCGCGGCTGCCCTGGCACCGGCAGAACCTCAGCAACTACGCCAATCTCTCCTTCGTCGATCCGCCCGCGGAACGGCTTTCCGGCCTCGCGATCGAACCGCTCGGCTGCGGCTCCGGCCTGCTCGGCCTGCCGGGCGACTTCACCCCGCCCTCACGCTTCGTCCGCGCCGTCTTCCTTAACCTCAGCAGCGCCGACCGCGCCGGGGTGGACACGCCGGAAAAGATGGTGGCGCATGCCTTCCGCTTCGCCGGCAACGTCGCGCCGCCCTACGGCCTCAATCACACCGTAGACGGCGCAGACTATACTCAGTGGCAGGTCGTGAGGGATCATGAGCGGCTCAAATACTACGTCCGGACCTATTTTAGCATCGGCACGCAGCTCGTCGATTTCGCGCGGATCGACTTCAGCAAGCTCGAAAAGCCGCGCTATGTGAGGCTCGCCGACGATCTCGGCGGGACGGCGCCGATCCTGCCATGACCGCGGGGCGCCGCTGCGCCCTGCCGATCGGCAGCGCCCCGCTCTCGAGAAGCTTCTCGGACTTTCCGAACAGATTTATAGTTATACGTCTGACCCCCGATGTCGGAGAGGCAAGGCCGCCAGCAGCAAGGCGACCTGTTCGCGGCCTCCTGGCGCAAGGCGATGGAGGAGGCGATCGATGAGATCGCAGTGGCGCTCGCTGCACTGGTCAAGCCCGATCCCTGAAGCCCCGATCTCAAGGCGAGCGACGACTTCCCCGATCCGCTGTTTCGGAAGTTCTACAGGAAGCTCGAGCTTCCGAATTTGCCAACGAGAAAAAGGGGGCATAACTGCTCTGTAGAAAACCCTTAGTCGGACAATCATTACGTTATGTGTTATGGCTCTCAGCATGGTCTCGCGGCATTGGCTCTGGTACTTCCGCGCACGCAGCGCGGAGCCCAATCGCCGCTTGACCATCGAGTTGACCGTCTCTACCTGCCAGCGCTGCCCATACTTCGGTTTGTACCGACCGAATCGCTGCTTCATCCGCCGCCGCCAGTAGCCCATGGGTGGCTTGTGCGTCGGTCGCCCGCGCGTCGGCGGGATGAGGGAGCGAATCCCATGCGACCGGACGCCGCGGTGGACCCACTCGGCGTCGAAGTCCGCGTCGGCCAGAAGGGTCTCGATCCGAGCGCGGCGGACGGCTTGCTCCAGCGCCCCATCGAACTGCACCAGGTCCGAGCCCGGCCCGCGACCGGGCACGGCAGCGAGGATCATGTGGCTGGTGCAATCGACCACGAAGACGACCTTCGGGAATTTGGCGTAAGTCGTGATCGGGTCGCGATCCCCGCTGCGCGAGCGGCGCTTGACGTAGGACCGGCTGGTGTGCCGCGATTCCCAGCCAGTGCCGTCGACAGCGGCCACCGGGACACGTCGCTTGCGGACCCCGTCCCGCAGCGCCCGCTCGAGCACCGAGTCGAACAACTTGCGGGCCGGCGCAGCCAGGAGCAGTCTGCGGGCAGCCTTCTGGAAGGTGGTGAAGTGGGGCACGGTTTTCAGCCCGATTTGACCGGCGACATCGGGGTGGTCCATGAGGTGCTCGGCGAAGCCGCGGTAGTCGAGGCGCAAGAACTCCTTGAGCACCAGGCACGCCAGCAACTGGGGCTGGGTAAACTTCTTGGGGCTGAACTTGTGTCGGTGCGCAGGAACAGCCTGGCAGGCAGCGTCGTACGCGACCTGCAGGACTCGGCGCGGGGATTTGCTCGTAGTCACATCTCATACTACGTGGCAAGGTTCGACCAGGTTCGTAGGATTTCTACAGAGCAGGACATCACTGATTTGTAGCCGGAAAAGGGGGCCATCACTGATTGAGGGTATCTTTCGAGGCCAACAGTCCTCGCCCGGCATCAATACCAGTAATGTCCCGAATGCCATTAAGCTAAGCGTAAGCCCACAACTTCTTTGTACTTGCGATCAATTCCGTTGGGGCCTATCGTGTTTAGTATAGATATTTTCACGAGATTGCAATAGCGAAAATTCCCCAAATTCTAGCCACATGGAGCAAACTACATATCACTACGATGTCCGCATTGTCGGGTGCACGAAAAACGCAAGCCATGTACTGGAAACGACTTACACCTTCGCTTAATGCCATTCAGTAATGTCCCTTTTTCGTCGTTCGTTTTCGTCGTTCAGCGCGGACGACGTGATCACGTGGAACGGCGATCGCCGATCCGGCCGTCTTGAGAAGCTGCTGGCGGTCCGTTTGCATCTCTTGCATCGGAAAGGTCCTCGTTGACGGGAAGAGGGAGTCGCGGCCCTCCCGTTGACCGATGGGGGCTCCGCCGGATGTTCAGGCGGTGAACTCAGGCCGCGACCCCGGGCCCGTATCTCGCGAATCGGGCGGCGGCTGGGCCTCAGGCAGTCCGGTCGTCGGCAATGCCCCCGACACGACACCGGTATCGCCCCCACCTGCGACTACAGGCATCTTGCCCGCGGGGAAGTGACCGACACAAGGAAGTTCCGCCTGTTTCCTGAAAGGCGATGGTCGCAGGACGAGGGTAGCCCAGCGTTCCGGAACCACCAGGCCGGGCAATTGCCGGGTGCGGCCGCGGCGCGTAAGTTAGAAGGTGGAATCAGGCTCCGCCGGCGTGCGGTGGTTCTGGTCCTGATTTGGAGAGTCCCGGGAATCGAGGATTGGTTCAGCTGCGTGGCAGTTCTCGTGGCCGATCCTGCGGGAGGATTGCTCTTGGTGCCGGCGCGCTTCCTGCTCGGGATCTTTGATTCGGCTTACCTGCTCGCCCTGACTGCCTGGGTGGGGAGCATGCTCTTCTTCTCGTTCGGTGTGGCGCCGATGATCTTCACCGCCCTGGGTGCGGAGAACGGCGGCAAGTTCGTCCGCGCCTGTTTCCGCGGTACTATGCCTGGGGAGCGATCTCCGGTGCGATCGCGCTGCCCGCTTCCGTGGCCGCGCCGCTTTGCTATCCGGAATACCGGGGGCCGGCTGTCGGGATCCAGTCCCTGGTCATCCTCGCGTGCATACTGGTGATGCTCTATGCGGGAAATTCACTGACTCCCGCCATCAATGCGGCGAGGGATGCCGGTCCCGAGGGAAAGGCGCGATTCGAACGGCTCCATCGGCGGTCAGTCTGGCTCAACACGCTGGTGCTCATCGCCGGACTCGGACTTCTGATTGCGTTTGCAAACCGCCCGGCACCGAGAACGTCCGGAATCAGCGAGCTGCCCCCGGGCGATCGTGCACGGTTCGACGCCGAGCTCGGCCAGGTGATCGAGCAGATGGAAACCAAGTACGGTTTCCGCCGAGGCCAACCTGCCGCAGGCGGGACAGCAGTCGCACCCGGGACAGCCGTGGATTCCGAGATGATTAAGGAGATCGAGTCGTATTATCAGCAGAAGCGGCTTCGCGACCTTTCCCGGAGGCGTCAGGGCCCGGGTGGGCAGGGGGCGGCGGAAGGAGAGCGTCCGGATCCGCGAGATCCTCCCAGCTCGCCCGCCCAAGAGTCTGGTAAAGCACGAGGCGAATGACGTAGACTCAAGTTGGCCCGTGGTTGCAGGCGTTCCTCAGGATGCAACGCGGGCCTTGAGTCTTGATGGTCTCCGGACGCCTCCTCCCATGGTTGCAGACCCTGAGACGCAGGAGCCAGACACCGTACCGGAAAATATCCGGCACGTCCGCTCAGAACGGTTGCTGGGGGCGCTTGCCCCGTTCCGGCGCCTGGTCATCGTCTCTCACGTGAATCCGGACCCCGACTCGCTGGCCAGCATGCTGGGACTCAAAGCACTGCTGGAAGCATGCCAGAACGATAAGCCGGTCACGCTAACGGTGGACGGCATGATCGCCCGGGCGGAGAACCGGGCCATGGTGGAGTTGATTCCCATACCGCTGGTCCCCGTCGAGACGGTGCAGATCGACGCGTCGACGGGGGTGATCATGGTCGACAGCCAGCCCCGCACTGGCCGGCGGCACAGCGAGGAGGCAGCGCCTCAGGTGGTCATTGACCACCATGAGACCGGCGGGGATCTCAACGGTGTGCTCTTCTCTGATATTCGCACGCGCCTGGGTGCGACCAGCACCATGGTGACGGGCTATCTGATTGAACAGAAAGTGCTGGTTTCGCCCGAACTGGCAACCGCTTTGTTTTATGGGATCGAGTCGGAGACCACGGGCTACCCTCGCGAGGCCAGCATGCTGGACGACGGAGCGCTGGTGTGGCTCTTTCCCAGGGCCAACAAGGACCTGCTGGCCCAGATCCGCAACCCCAAGCTTCCCCAGAGCCACTTCGCCACCTTTCAGAACGCGCTGGTCAACGCGTTCCTGTACCGCGACCTGATCGCGAGCTGGTGCGACGAAGTCTCGCAACCCGACATCATTGCCGAGATCGCCGACTTCTTCATTCACTTTGATCAGGTCAACTGGGCCCTGGCGATCGGGCTTTTTGATGACCTCCGGACGCCTCCTCCCATGGTTGCAGACCCTGAGACGCAGGAGCCAGACACCGTACCGGAAAATATCCGGCACGTCCGCTCAGAACGGCTGCTGGGGGCGCTTGCCCCGTTCCAGCGCCTGGTCATCGTCTCTCACGTGAATCCGGACCCCGACTCGCTGGCCAGCATGCTGGGACTCAAAGCACTGCTGGAAGCATGCCAGAACGATAAGCCGGTCACGCTAACGGTGGACGGCATGATCGCCCGGGCGGAGAACCGGGCCATGGTGGAGTTGATTCCCATACCGCTGGTCCCCGTCGAGACGGTGCAGATCGACGCGTCGACGGGGGTGATCATGGTCGACAGCCAGCCCCGCACTGGCCGGCGGCACAGCGAGGAGGCAGCGCCTCAGGTGGTCATTGACCACCATGAGACCGGCGGGGATCTCAACGGTGTGCTCTTCTCTGATATTCGCACGCATCTGGGTGCGACCAGCACCATGGTGACGGGCTATCTGATCGAACAGAAAGTGCTGGTTTCGCCCGAACTGGCAACCGCTTTGCTTTATGGGATCGAGTCGGAGACCACGGGCTACCCTCGCGAGGCCAGCACGCTGGACGACGGAGCACTGGTCTGGCTCTTTCCCAGGGCCAACAAGGACCTGCTGGCCCGGATCCGCAACCCCAAGCTTCCCCAGAGCCACTTCGCCACCTTTCAGAACGCGCTGGTCAACGCGTTCCTGTACCGCGACCTGATCGTGAGCTGGTGCGACGAAGTCTCGCAACCCGACCTCATTTCCGAGATCGCCGACTTCTTCATTCGCTTTGATCAGGTCAACTGGGCCCTGGCGATCGGGCTTTTCGATGGAGCGGCTGAAGTTGTCGCTCCGCTCGGCAGGGCTGGGAGGGCGAGCGGGAGAGGTTCTCCGCGAGGTCGTCAACGGTCTGGGAAGCGCCGGCGGACACGACAAGCGTGCGGGGGGTACGATCCCTCTGGGAAAACTGGAGGGCAGCGAGATTGATTCGGTTCTCCGGACGGTCCGACGGCGCCTGCTCGGTCAGCTCAATATCGACGAGCACCAAGGACGGAGGCTGTTGAATGGGTGCGCCGTCATCCAAGCACCCTGAATTCGATGATGGGCCGGGTCACGAATCGTAGGCTTCGGTTGTACCTACGATTGGTGCTTGCGACAACAATCGCGGTCCCCGTGCCCCTGCCATATCCAGCCAGCACGTCTGTGGCGACCGGTGGAAGCGATCGGCGAGTCTCCTCGACGCTCCAAGCGTCTGAGGCTGCCGTGCTCGCTTTGGCTCAGGATCCTGACAGAACGCGCCCGAAATCGGACATACCCCTGGGTTCGCCTGCATTCGTGAGAGGGAATGGGCTGAAATGACTGAGAATGGCCGCAAGCGAACTCTGTGAAATAAACACGAACGGAAAGACATGCTGGTTCGGTGATCTGTTACGTGAAGTTAGAAAATATTCATGGAATCCTTGCCATGGATTCTCGATCCAGGTGATATTAAAATATCGCTCTTGAACTGACAGGGTGACCGATCTAGTGGTTCTTGACCGGTAAGGGAGATCGCCTCGTCCGAGAGACAGTGCTTCGGAGATTGAACCGAGGAACAGCGGGCCTCAATTTGACGAGTGACTTCTTCCGATGCCTCGAACCATCCGAGCCGGGTTCACGTTGATCGAGCTGATCGTTGTGATCTCGGTACTCGCACTCATGACGGCGTTGCTCTTGCCAGCGTTACACTCGGAACGGGAGGCTGCGCGGCGTGTCAAGTGCGCCAACAACCTGAAGCAACTGGGGCTAGGGCTCTGCCAGTATGCGCTACTCAACAATGCCCTTCCCCCCTCGCTGATACTCGGACAGGGACCGGGCATCACGATCAACTGGGTGGGCGGGTGGAGCTTGAACGCTCGCATCCTTGCGGACGTGGAGCAAGGAGCCCTTTGGGACGCGATCAACTTCACCACCAATCAACAAGACCCGGTGAATCTGACCGTTACAGCCCAGTCGATCAGCATATTCCTTTGCCCGAGCGAGGTGAGCCCCCAATCCTACACCGACACCGACAGTCTGGTCTCGACCGCCGTCACCACGTACGGCTGGTGCATGGGCGACTGGTATGTCTGGGGAGGATTCGCTTCCCTGCCGCCGCGGGGCCCGTTCGCTCCCAATCGGAGCCGACGGTGGGCCGAGTTCCGGGATGGCCTGGCGTATACCATGCTGGCGGCCGAGGTCAAGAGCCGCCAGTATCAGCGCGTGGATTGTGGATCGCTGTCACGTCTCAATGGCCCGAACAATCCGATTTCGCCGTCAACGCCTCCCGGGGATGTGATTCCCTCCGTGGGAGACGACGGTGGCGGATGCTCTCTCTCGGATCGAGGACACACAGCATGGGCTGATGGGCAGGTCGCTCAGACTGGCTTCACCACGGCATGGAGCCCCAATACCAGAGTGATGTTGCCCCTCTTCGCCGATAACTGCTCGCCAGACAAGCCGCGCGGGGGCTTCTCGCCTTATGTCGATCTCGATCTTGTGGGAATCCAGGAATCGAACGGTGGTCCCACCTATGCCGCAGTGAACAGCCGAAGCTACCATCCCGGCGGCGTGAACGTTCTTTTTGGCGACGGCGCAGTACGGTTCGTGAGGGAGACCGTCAGTCCAATCACGTGGCGAGCACTGGGCAGCGTGGCTGGCGGCGAGATTATCAATCCCGACCAGTATTGAGCCGACACTCCCAGTCCACGAAGCACTCATGCTGGCCCTCCCGGCTGCCAGGCTGGTCGGCGATCGCTCGGATCGCCGCGTCGTCCCTTGCCTGACGGTGTTTTCGGGTTGTAGATTAGCTTATGTGATGTGGTCGGAGAAATGCACCTGGTGTGATCATGCCCTCTTGCAGCGGGGGATCGACCGATCATGAAGGCCTCCCCCAATGCCCCGCCCCTTGAGGTCTACCTCCTGGGGCTGGTTGACTTTGAGGACGTGTTGTTACTCCAGCGACGGATCGTCTACGAACTGGGAGAGGGAGGAGGCGCTTCCCTCGTTCTCTGTGAGCACCCGCCGACGATGAGCGTCGGGAGATCTGGAAGTCGCGCCCATATCGTGCCCGACGACGAAACGCTCCGCGCCCTTGGAATCCGAGTTCATTGGGTCAGTCGCGGGGGCGGGTGCTTGCTTCACCTGCCCGGACAGCTTGCGGCTTACCTGGCCACCCCCTTGCAGGTCCATGGTCTAACGCTTTCCGGCTATATCGACGGGCTCCACGAGGCCGTCGTCGGTGTCCTCGAGGAGTTCGATCTCCACGGCTCGACTCGACCGGATCTGCCCGGAGTTTTCCTCGGTTCGTCGCGCGTTGCTTCGGTCGGTGTGGCCGTGAGCCGGTGGATTGCCTATCATGGAGTGACCCTGAACGTGGGCCCCTTTCTCGACCTGTTCGAGATCCTGCAGGAGCCGGGAATCGGCTCGGGCCCGTTGCGGCAAACATCGATGGAATCGCGCAGGCAGCGGTGCACTCCCATGTCCAGGGTCCGCGAGGCGCTGGTACGCCACCTGGAACGAGTTCTCGGGCTGGAACGACATCATGTCTACACCGGCCATCCCCTGATTCGCCGCAAGGTCCTGTCGCATGTCTATGCTCCCACTCCTGGATGAAGGGCCTAGCCCGCCGGTTCCGCCCCGGAATGACGGAATGTTGGAGCCGAGCGATCCGCAGGTCCGCGCGCGGCGGCTGCCGGAATGGCTCAAACGCCCGATTCCCCGTGCGGGCGGGACCTATTTCACAACCAAGCTCGTTGGCGAGCTGGGCCTTCAGACCATCTGCGAGAGTGCCCGCTGTCCCAACCGTGCGGAGTGCTGGACCCGGCGCACCGCCACATTCATGATTCTCGGGGAGACGTGCACTCGCCCATGTGGCTTTTGTGCCGTGAAGCGCGGAAAACCCGAAGCGGTTGCGGACGACGAGCCGGAGCGGCTGGCCGAGGCGTGCCAGCGACTCGGGCTCCGCCACGTGGTCATCACCTCGGTGACGCGTGACGACCTTGCCGACGGCGGCGCGGAGCACTTTCGACGTTGCGTACTCGCGGTTCGGGAGCGCACCGGAGCGACCATCGAAGTGCTCACGCCTGATTTCGATGGCCGTGCTGATTGCATTGACCGGGTCCTTGCGGCCCGCCCGGAGGTCTTCAACCACAACCTCGAGACCGTCGCCCGGCTCCAGCACCATGTCCGGCGGAAGAGCCAGTACAGAGTCAGCCTCGAGGTCCTCGGCCACGTCAAGCGCACGAGTCCGAGCACCCGAACCAAGAGCGGCCTGATGCTCGGTCTGGGTGAGACGACGGAGGAGGTACTGGAGACGCTGGCCGACCTCCGCTCCCACGGTTGCGATCTGCTCACCCTGGGGCAATACTTGCAGCCATCCCCACGCCATCTCCCGGTGGTGCGGTATCTCCCGCCGGATGAGTTCGAGGAACTGGGGAGGGTTGCCCGCTCGCTCGGGTTCGCGGATGTCGCCAGCGGTCCGTTCGTCCGTTCCAGCTACCACGCCGACGAGATGGCCCGAATGAGCAATCTGGCGCCCCCGGGCGATCCAGGAACAACCTGATCCACCCTCGACAGCGGGAATCATCACAACCCCGCGGTCCTCGACGGCCGGAAACCACGAGGCTTCCAGGAATCAACCCCCGCAGGCCGCGGCTGCCGGCCCTTGCTCCGCAAGCGACGGGTTGCGACAATCGGACTTACTCCCTCCTGAACCTTCGACGAGGACTTCTGAGTCCAGGACGCAACGTTCACAATCGAGAAGAGCCGCAGGTGCGAGATGGCCAGGCGGCTCGGGTGGAGGCCATTCCGGCATCGGGATGTTCCTCCCGGGCTCAGGCGAAAGGGCAGAGGTTAACCGGGCATGCCAGAGACTCTCTTTCAGAAGGTGTGGAATCGTCACGTCGTGTCCTCGACCAGCGAGGCCACACTGCTTTACATCGACCGGCACTTGATCCACGAGGTGACCAGCCCGCAGGCCTTCGATGGGCTCCGACTGGCGGGCCGCCGGGTCCGCCGTCCCGAGCTGACGTTCGCCACGCTCGACCACAACGTGCCGACCGAGAACCAGCTCGATATCCGCGATCCGCTCTCGCGCCGCCAGGTCGAGACCCTGCGGGCCAACTGCCGCGAGTTCGGGATCACGCTTTATGACATCAAGAGCGGACGCCAGGGAATCGTCCACGTGATCGGACCGGAGCTGGGCCTGACGCTTCCCGGGACGACGATCGTGTGCGGCGATAGTCATACGAGCACTCACGGGGCCTTCGGTGCGCTTGCCTTCGGGATCGGCACCAGCGAGGTCGAGCACGTTCTGGCAACCCAGACCTTGTGGCAAGGAGTGCGTCCTCCCTCGCTGGGGATCGAGGTCTCCGGACGGCTGCCGGCGGGGCTGGAGCCGAAGGACATCATTCTCGCCGTGATCAGGGCCATCGGGACGGGCGGCGGAACCGGCCATGTCATCGAATATTACGGTTCGGCGATCTCGGCCCTGTCGATGGAAGGACGGATGACGGTCTGCAACATGTCGATCGAGGCAGGCGCACGGGCGGGTCTGATCGCGCCCGACGACACCACGTTCCATTACCTCGCCACCGGCGACCGGCCGTTCGCCCCCAGGGGACGGGCGCTCGAGACGGCCATCGCCGCCTGGAAGAGCCTCCGCACCGAGAATCCCGCGGCGTTCGAGAGTCATGTGCGGATCGATGCCTCTTCGCTCGTGCCCCAGGTGACCTGGGGCACGAACCCCGGCATGACCGTCGACGTGACCGGCCACGTTCCGGACCTGACGGAGGTCCCCTCGTCGGTCCGGGATGACGCCAGGCGAGCGCTGGAATACATGGGCCTGAAACCAGGCACACCGATCGGCGAGATCCCCGTGGATATCGTCTTCATCGGCTCCTGCACCAACGGACGAATCGAGGACTTGAGGTCGGCGGCCCAGGTTTTCAAGGGACGAAAGGTTGCCGAGGGCGTTCGGGCGCTGGTCGTGCCCGGGAGCGAGCAAGTCCGGCATCAGGCCGAGGTCGAGGGGCTGGACCGTATCTTCGCCGAGGCAGGCGCCGAGTGGCGGGAGGCGGGCTGTAGCATGTGCCTGGCGATGAATCCCGACCGGCTCCAGCCCGGTCAGCGGGCGGCCAGCACAAGCAACCGCAACTTCGAGGGCCGTCAGGGTCCAGGCGGACGGACTCACCTCGTCAGCCCGTCCATGGCCGCCGCGGCGGCCGTGACCGGCCGGTTCACCGACGTTCGCTCGCTGCTGGGACACTAGGAGAAGACACCATGGAGCCGTTCACCGTCCACCGCGGCCGCGTGGCCGTTCTCGACTGGACCGACGTCAATACCGACCTCATCATCCCGGCCCGTTACCTGAAACGGATCGAGCGGACCGGCTACGGGCCGTTGCTCTTCGCCGACAAGCGGTACGTGCCGGGAGCCGCACCCCAGATCGACGACCCCGAGGCACACGGTCCGGAAGCCCCTGACTTTCCCTTGAATCGCCCCGAGTTCCGGGGCGCGACCGTCCTCGTGGTGGGACGCAACTTCGGCTGCGGCTCCAGCCGCGAACACGCCGTCTGGGCGCTGGCACAGGCCGGCTACCGCGTGCTCATCGCGCCGGGCAAGGATGAGGGGTTCGCCGACATCTTCGAGGGCAACGCCTACAACAACGGCCTGCTTCCCCTGGAAATCCCTGAACCTGAGTGGGAGGCGATTGCCAGGGCCGGACTCGAGCCGGGTGGCGCCGAGATCACCATCGATCTCCAGACGCAAAGGATCTCCCTGCGGGGTCCGGATGGCGGCCAGGTGGAGCTATGACTTCGAGATTCCCGAGGGCCAGCGGCATCGTCTGCTGAGAGGGCTCGATGCGATCGCCGAGACCTTGCAGCTCGACCCCCAGATCCGTCACCACGAGGCACAGAACCCCGACTGGATCACTCCCGCCACGACCGCCTGAAGTGGCCGGCACTTTGCACGGCTCTCGCCCCGGAATGAGCTGCCCTGTCCGTCTCTCCCCGAAGGCTCGGATGCGCCCCTGCGTTCGGATTCTAAACAAAAATCCACCTGTTCGGCTGCGGCTCCGCAGCTCGGTCCTGAGACGGAAGGCTGGAATGTTGACTTTGATTAGCAACAAACGTAAGATTGGACCCGTTTGATGGTCAGGAGAGCAGGAACGCCATGTCCAGGGCTGAACCGATGCTGGCCGAGGAAGAGCTGACCGAGGTCAACGAGCGTCTCGCTGACGCGACGCCGACAGAGATTCTCCAGTGGGGTATTGAGCGATACTTCCCGCGGCTGACGATGGCCACGGCGTTTGGGCCCGAGGGGTGTATCCTGATTCATCTTCTGGCCGAAATCGAGCCGCGGGTCCGGGTGTTCAACCTGGACACGGGTTACCAGTTTGCGGAAACACTGGCCTTGCGCGACCAGATTGCCGAGCGGTACGGAGTCGAGGTCGAGATGGTCAGGCCGGACTCCACGGTGGAAGCGTACGAGCAGTTGCATGGAGGACCCCTGTACGTCTCCAACTCGGATCAGTGCTGCTACGAGCGGAAGATCGTTCCACTGCGGCGTGCTCTGGTCGGCTACGACTCGTGGATCACGGCGATCCGGGCCGATCAGTCGTCCCATCGGGCGAAGGCCAGGGCCGTGGGCTGGGACGCCAAGTTCGGCCTGATGAAGATCAACCCTCTGCTGAGCTGGACTCGCCGTGATGTCTGGGCATTCATCGTCGCCAACCAGGTCCCCTACAATCCGCTGCACGATCGCGGTTATCCTTCGATCGGCTGCTGGCCGTGCACCCAGCCTGTGGCCAGCGGCAAGGACGAACGTGCCGGGCGGTGGGCGGGCCAGGCGAAGACGGAATGCGGTCTGCACTCGCTCGACAGCAGCCAGCTCTGAGCGGCCCGCGGGAGAAGCCCAAGGGGCCATGGCCCGATGAAGATCTCGGCAAAGGCGGAATATGCGTGTCTGGCATTGCTGGCGCTGGCGCAGCACGGCCATGAGGCCCCGCCGCTGAGGATCCGAGAGATCTCGGAATCGCAACGCATCCCCGAGCGCTACCTGGTCCAGATTCTCCTCCAGTTGAAGGGTGCGGGGCTGGTGGTCAGTCTCCGGGGCGCAGTCGGGAGGCTATCGCCTGGCGCGACCGGCTGTAGAAATCTCCCTGAGCGATGTCCTGGCGGCGATCGACGGCCCCGACCCGTCACTCCGAGAAAGGCCCGAGGGAAAACGGCCGGGCTCCCTGATTCTCGCGACCGTGTGGAATCGCGTCCGCGCGGCCGAGCGCTGCGTCCTCGAAGGCACGAGCATCGGCGAGCTCGTTGCCCAATCCTCCCCCCACGAATGGACCATCTGAGCCACGGTCATGCCACCTGAGCAAAGTTCCGGGAAGGCGGGGGCCCGCCCATGCTCGCCCCTGTCATCAATCCCTGAGCGTCTCCGGGTCAAACACCCGAATTTCATGTTTTCCGTCGAAAGGAGCCCAGCGATTTCTACCTCGACTTCAACCGGGACAGTGAACACCCCTTACGGGGGCTCGCTTGTCGATCTGACTGTCAGCCCGGAGCGTGGCACCCAGATGAAAGCGGCAGCCAAGGACTATGCCAGCCTGACTCTGGACGAGCGCGGGCTGTGTGATCTCGAACTCCTCAGCGTGGGGGGATTCTCGCCGCTTCGCGGATTCATGGGGAAGGCGGATTATGACCGGGTGGTCGGCGAGATGCGGCTGAGCGACGGCACGCTCTGGCCCCTTCCCGTCACCTTGCCGGTCACGCCGGGTGACGACGTCAAGGAGGGCAAAACCCTGGCCCTGCGCGACGTTTACGGCAACTTGCTGGCCTTCCTTCACATCGAGGAGATCTACGCCGCGGACAAGGAGCGAGAGGCCGAGCTCGCGTACGGCAGCCTCGACAAGAAAGCACCCCGCCGTGGCCCATCTCGACCGCCAGCCCGGCTATTACGCGGCGGGCAGGCTCGAGGTGATCCGCACCCCGCCCCACTATGACTTCGTCGAGTTGCGGCGGACCCCGGCCGAGCTCAGGAAGCACTTTCAATCGCTGGGATGGTCCCGGATCGTCGCCTTCCAGACCCGCAATCCCTTGCACCGGGCCCACGAAGAGCTCACCAAGCGGGCGGCCCAGCAGATCGGCGGCGGGCTCCTGATCCACCCCGTGGTGGGCGTCACCAAGCCGGGCGACGTGGACCATTTCACCCGCGTCCGGTGCTATCGGGCGCTGGTGGACAACTACTACAAGTCCGGAACCGTCGTGCTCAGCCTGCTTCCGCTGGCCATGCGGATGGCCGGCCCGCGCGAGGTGCTCCTGCACGCGATCATCCGCCGCAATTATGGCTGTACGCACTTCATCGTCGGCCGGGACCACGCCGGCCCCGGAAACGACTCGACCGGCAAGCCGTTCTATCCTCCCTACGCCGCGCAGGACTCCATGGCCAAGCACCAGGCCGAGATCGGCATGGCCATGGTCGACTTCAAGCAGATGGTCTTCCTTCCCGAGGAAAACCGGTACTGCCCCGTGGATGAGGTCCCGCCGGGCGCCAAGACGGCGGACATCTCCGGCACCGAGGTGCGCGAGAAGTACCTCGCCCGAGGGCTCCAGCTTCCGGAGTGGTTCAGCCGGCCCGCCGTGGCCGAGATCCTGAGCGAGACCAGCCCGCCCCGGTTCCGGCAGGGACTGAGCCTGTGGTTCACCGGCCTGTCAGGATCGGGAAAGAGCACCGTCGCGCACGCCCTGATCGAACGCCTGGCCGAGTTCGGCCGCAACTGCTCGCTCCTGGATGGCGACGAGATCCGCACCCATCTGTCCAAGGGCCTGGGCTTCAGCAAGGAAGACCGCGACACCAACATCCGCCGGGTTGGCTACGTGGCCGGCCTGATCTCGCTGCACGGAGGGACCACCCTCTGCTCCGTCATCAGCCCCTACCGTGCGGTGCGCGACGAGGCGCGGAAACTGTCCAAGGGCAACTTCGTGGAGATTTACTGCTCGACCCCGATCGAGGTCTGCGAGCAGCGGGACGTCAAGGGGATGTACTCGAAGGCGCGCGCGGCCGTCGCCCAGGGCAAACCCATGGGCTTCACGGGCGTTGACGACCCCTACGAGCCCCCGCTCAAGCCGGAAGTCACGCTCGACACAAGCAAGCTCTCCGTCCAGGAGTGTGTGGACACTATCATCAACAAGCTCCTCTCGATGGGCTATATCCTGCCCCACGGCCACATCGCCGAGTGAACGATGTGCGTTTCCGGGGTATGGCGCAGGGGCGACCTTGCGCGATGCCCATCAAATATTTGTAGGGTGGGTCGAGCGCAGCGAGGCCCACCAGATCGCCCTGTTCATGGTCCTTACTGCTCAAGGCGACGAAAACCGAGCCAGATACCGGGCACATCGCGGAAATTGAGTATGGTGTCCCCGGAACTCCCT
>CAWFJM010000041.1:0-67736 GCA_963816015.1 uncultured Planctomycetaceae bacterium
GAAGCCGGTCGGTTGGCGGCCTGGATCGGGGCGGGTTTTGAAATCCCGCCGATCTGCGCGCGTGGCCCCAGCCCCGCCTCCGAGCTTGTTGCGGCGAATCGGGTCGCTCTTCGGTTTCTGACGGGACGATCTCATCGTTTGAGCTGGATGGGGACCTGGTTGATCTTCGCGGCCAGGATGAAGTCGTTCTCGCTCAGTCCCCCGATGGCGTGGGTCCAGAGCTCGATGGCGACCTGACGGTACCCTTCGAGATGCAGGTCGGGATGGTGTCCTTCTTCCTCGGCCAGGCTTGCGACCTTGTTGAAGAACTCGATCCCGGCCATGAAGTTGCGGACGGTCCACTCGCGCCTGATCTGCTGTCCTCCCTGAACCAGCGACCAGCCGTCGACGTGGCGGAGCTGCGCCTCGGCCTCCGCCGGTGAGAGCGGCGGGATTCCCCCCTCGCAGGGGGAGCACTTCTTGCGGACCAATTCTTCCTGGCTGAGCGTACTCATGAATCGGCTCCTCTCGAATGACTGAAGGCATCGGGACCGATGTGATGACCACTCGCCCGCTCGGCGTTCTCTGCAAGCAGGCGCCGAGGGAACGTGTGCTATCGGAAGCTCTCGCTATCTGCGGGAAAGGTGCCGTTCTGGACATCACGGACATAGGCAGCGGCTGCGGTGTTGATCAGCTCGCCGAGCTCGGCGTAGCGGCGGGCGAACCTGGGGCGGAATCCTTCAAGCATCCCGAGCATGTCGTGAAGGACAAGCACCTGCCCATCGCAGCCCGGGCCCGCACCGATGCCGATGGTCGGGATCGGCAGTTCCTTGGTGACCCGGGCTGCCAACTCGGCGGGCACACATTCCAGGACGACTGCGAAGGCACCCGCTTCGGCCACCTCCAGGGCGTCTGCGCGGAGGACATCTTCGGCTCGCTGGACCTTGTACGTTCCTAGCCGGCGAATCGACTGGGGCGTGAGTCCAACGTGTCCCATCACGGGAATCTCCGCCTCCACCAGAGCCTTGATGGTCCGGGCCGAGCGCCGCCCCCCCTCGAGCTTCACGGCCTGACAGTTCGTTTCCTTGAGCACGACGACCGGAGGAGCGGATGGCCTGGCGGGGCGAGACCTGGTAGGAGAGGAACGGGAGATCGGCCACCACCAGGGCCCGCCGCGCGGCGCGGGCCACGATCTCGGAATGGTAGATCGTCTGCTCAAGGGTCACCGCCAGAGTGGTGTCGCGTCCCTGCACGGTGGTTCCCATGGAGTCTCCTACCAGCAGGCAGTCGACCCCGGCCGCGTCGAGGAGGCGTGCCATCGGGAAATCGTACGCGGTCAGCACGCTGATTCGCCGCCCCTGGCTCTTCCAGGCTACGAATTCGGGAATCGTGACCTGACGATCCTCACTGGCCATGCCCGGGATTCTCAGGAGGGGTTGAGTTCGGCAATGATGACAGAGTGGTGATCCACCAGAACCTTGTAACGTCCGCGGATTGCCTGATGCAAGGCCTTTCGCCGGTCATCGCCGGGCGCGGGCCCGACATCGGCCACGAACCGGGCACCCTGCCTGCGATAGAAGTCGATGAGGTCGAGCGGTCCCTTGACGCCCTCTCCCGCTTCCCCGGGCCACTCCGCCGCGGCCCGGGCCGCGGCTTGCGGAGTGAACTCGAGCCGGCAGCCCCGGCGGTCCGCCTGGTAAAGCAGCGGCTCGGCAGCCACCAGCCAGGCCTCGGCAGGAACGCCCTGCCGAACCCGACCGGCCGCCGTCTCGAGATCCTTCCATTCCATGGGGGGTCTGCCAGGTGGAGCGTGCAAGAAACGCACTCGAGGCGAGGAGGGCGCCCGCCACGAACCAGGCAAGCCCGCGGTGCGCGTCCTTGATTCTTGACCAGGCGCGCCCGAGACCCGCCGCGACCACCGGCGCCAGGCTGAGCCAGTAGTATTCGTGGTGGAGCTTCTCCGCCAGCAACGCCATCATGGCCAAAGCCGCCAACCCCCAGACTCTCCAGAGCTCCAGCGTTTTCAGACCCCGCTTATCGTGTTCCACCGGCCTCAAGCAGAGCCCCCAGACGGCCAGAATCAGCCCCGGTGGGGTGAAGGCCCGGACGAGCAGGAATCGACCGATGTGCGCCAGCGTGTCCGGGGCTCCCAGGGCGGAGACACCGAACACGGCCATCCAGATCGCCCGATTCTCCGCCGAGGCCCGCGAGCCGCCTTCGGAATCGACCAGATGATTGGCCCAGGCATACCAGAGGAGCACCGGCGCCAGGGCGGAGGCCGCCAGGAGCATCCTGGCAATGTTCCGGGGCCTCACAATCACGACGGCCAGAGGAACCAGGACGAAGGCCGCCGTAACCTTGGCGGCCAGTCCCAGAGCTAGCAAGAGCCACGCCGGAAGCAGCCACCAGCGGCCGAGGCCCTGCTCGGCGCGATCCCAGCAGTCCAGGGCCGCAAGAGACCGCCCCCAGCATCAAGGCATCGGGCTGAAAGGCCCGGCCATAACGCAGCGTGATCGGGAAGAGGGAAAAGGCAATGATCGCAGCGAGCGCGGTCGGTGCGTCCTCACGTCGCCGGACCAGCCCGAACAGAGCCCAGACGCCCAGAGCCATCGCAGCCGCCGAAACGAATCGTCCCGAGGCTTCCAGCTTCCATCCCAAGAGCCGTTGCCAGCTCACGACCGCCAGTTGATAAACAGGTGGCTCGACCACGAAATAGTTCGGGAACGGTGCCGTGTCGAGTTGCGGCCTGAGGAACCCGGAACCACGCTCGAGATTGCGGGCCACCATCGCGGTCGGGACTTGCCGGCCGACATAGTTTTCCACGATCGGCTGATCGAGTCCGATCAGGCGGATCAGAACGGTGCCCAGGAGGATCCCCGCGAGGGCGAAGTTTGATCCCCCCTCGGGCTGCCCGATCCCGACTCCAGGCCCGATGATGTCCACGCGGGTGATTTCCATGACGGCGAATGAGGTGAAAGGACCGGCTTACCATGCCTGCATGCGCGAGCTCGGTCGCGCCAAAATCCACTGGATCCCAAAAAAGAAATTGCAACGAGCCGTGGAAGATGTCAGGATACGGTCAGGGTCCCACATCTTAACCTCAGTTCCAGAGCTTCGTGCGAGCGGTTCTTACGAGTTTTTTGTACTCAGATTGGATTCTGGGAGGGAGCACCATGCTGGTTCGCGACGTCTTGCTGACCAAGGGGAACCGCGTCGTCACGATCGACCAGGATGCGACAGTTCACGAAGCGGTCGCCAAGCTTGTGCAAAACAACATCGGGTCATTGCCCGTCGTGAATCAAGAGGGTCGGCTGATCGGGATCTTCGCCGAACGCGATGTTCTTCGAATCATCCACAACCGGGGCGAAGGCTTCGGCAGGTTGCGGATCTCCGAGGTCATGACACCGAATCCGGTGACCTGCAACATCCTCGACAATGTCAACGATGTCATGGGCCAGATGAGCGAGGGACGAATCGCCAAGGTTCCCGTGGTCAGCGATGGCGCACTGGTCGGGATCATCTCGGTGGGAGACGTCATCAAGGTCATGTACGATAAGGTCGCCACCGAGAATATCCACCTCCTGTCTTACATTCACGGAGCGATCTAGCCCGGCTTCTTTCCGGCCTTCGCCCCCCCGGCGCCTGGATCCCTTTCCCGTGGATTTCGCAGCAGGGGTTCGCCAGGATGGTCTGGATGCCGGCCCTTTCTCGCCGTCCCAGCTTTCTCGAGCACGCGCGAGTCCTTTTGGCCGTTCCTCCGAATTCCTTCATTGCAGTAGCGGGCTCAGTGCGACCAGGCTTCCGATGAGGATCAAGTTCCGCGGGAATGGATCCGTTCCAGCGGCCAAAGATGGCTGTGGCCTCGGCCAGATGATGCTTGACCTCGGGAGTGACCTGATCTGAGCGGAATCTCCAGCCCCAGTTGCCTTCGGCCTTGCCTGGCACGTTCATCCGCGCGGAGCTGTCGAGCCCGAGAAGATCCTGCATCGGGATGATTGCAATGTCGGCGACCGAGCCGAAGGCCAGGCGGATCATGTCCCAGTGGAACTGTTCGCCGGTACTGCACAGATAGCGTAGAGCATAATCCCGCTCGGCCTGAATCTCTGAGAGGGACTGCGTGGTCTGAGCGTGCTTGGAAGTCAGCCAGCCACGTGATGTGTCGTTGTCGTGCGTGCCCGTGTAGACCACGCAGTGGGGCACGAACCTGTGCGGCAGATACTTTTCTTCATCGGGGCTGGTGCTGAATCCGAACTGGAGGATTCGCATCCCCGGGAGCCCGAATCGTTCGCGGAGCGCCTCCACCTCGGGAGTGATGACTCCCAGATCCTCAGCGATGAGCGGCAGGTCGATGTACTTCTGCGACAGGGTCTCGAAGAAGGCGACCCCCGGCGCGGGGACCCAGCGCCCCCTGGCGGCGGTCCTCGCCTTGCCCGGCACCTCCCAGTAAGCCGCGAAGCCGCGGAAATGATCGATGCGAATCAGGTCCACCCATTTCAGAAGGGCGTTCAAGCGGCCAATCCACCAGGAGAAACCCTCCTTCTCGTGGGCTTCCCAGCGGTAGAGCGGGTTTCCCCAGAGCTGTCCCGTCGTGCTGAAGAGGTCGGGCGGAACCCCGGCCTGGACAGTCGGGCGGCCCCGTTTGTCGAGAAAGAAGAGGTCGGGCCGGGACCAGACGTCCGCGCTATCGCGCGCCACGAAGATCGGGATATCGCCGATGAGCTTCACCCGCTTCTCCGAGCACCGTCTGCGGAGCGCCTGCATCTGGGTTTCGAACACGTACTGGACGAACTGGTGGAAGCGGATGCTTGGAGCCAGCTTGTCTCGCCACCGCGCCAGCGCGGCGGGCTTGCGCGCCACCAGATCGGGCTCCCACTCGTACCAGGGCTTGCCTCCCGACATTTCCTTGACCGAGACGAACAGCGCGAAATCATCCAGCCAGCCCGAGGCCGCCTTGAGGAACCCCTGGAAACCCGGATCATCGAGGGGAAACCGCTGGAACGCCCGCCGGAGCAGCTCGTCCTTGACTCGCGCCACGGCGGGGAAATCGACGTGATCCGAGGCCAACCGGGGCTGATCGGTCAGTTCCTGGGGTTTGAGCCACCCCTGCTCCACCATAGTCTCGGGACTGATCAGCAGCGGATTGCCCGCGAACGATGAGTGAGACTGGTAGGGCGAATTCATTCCCCCGGTCGGTCCCAGTGGAAGGACTTGCCACCACCCCTGGCCCGACTCGGCAAGAAAGTCGACGAATTCGTGAGCCTGAGGCCCCAGATCGCCGATCCCGAATCTCCCGGGAAGCGAAGAGGGATGAAGCAAGATCCCGCTTGATCGTCGAAACCTCATGCAATAACACTCCTCGTTCTGTTCCGACCGTGAGCATAAATGCAGGCATGCTCGCCTGATCACGGATTGCTGACTCGTTCCAGAAAGCTCTCCAGCTCCCGGCGGAAGAGCACCTTGTTCTCGATGTGGGGCATGTGCCCCACGCTGGGAAGCACCACCATCCGGGCGTCCGGAAGACGCTCCGCCAGCTCTCCGGCCACCCGAGGAGGGTTGACCAGGTCAAACTCGCCGACCAGCACCAGGCAGGGCACCTGGATCTGGCTGATCCTCGACCTTGCGTCATGCTCGGCCGCAGCCCGCGCCTGCCGGGCAAACGCCTCGGGCTCCTGGGGCCAGGGGTTGCGCTCGGCGAACCGAACCAGCCCCTCGATCTGGTTGAGCTGCTGATAAAACCCCGGGGCGACCAGCCAGGGCATCGTTGCCCGGGTGAAGAGCCCGATCGGAACTTGCCTGCGAAGCAGAACCCACGACTCGATCACCGCCCTCCGCCATTCGTCGGCCCACGCATGCGTTGATGCAAGCACAAGGCTTTTCACGTGCCGGGGATGACGGATCGCCAGTTCCTGGGCCACCAGTCCCCCGAGCGATTGACCGACGATATGAGCGGCCGGAACGTCGATGGCCTCGAGCCAGCCGGCGACGTCGTCGGCCATGTCGGCCGTGGTGTAGGGAACGCGCACACGGTCGCTCCGCCCCACGTCGCGCGCATCGAACGCCAGGGTCCGGTACCCCGCGCTGAAGTGGCGCTGGGCCAGGCTGAAGGCGCGATGATCCCCACCGAGACCGCTCAGAAAAACCAGCGGCTCGCCCGCATGCCCCACCTCCTCGTAGTAGAACGAGTGCGCGTTCACAAAGATGCTGGGCATGGTTCAAAGGTCCACTCCGGTTCGCATAGAGCACTCGTTTCGCAGGGACATTGGTGGCGATTCTCCTTGCCAGGTTAGCCTCCCGGCTAGCCTATTGAGAACCCGCCGGTTGAAAAGGCCAAAACGCTTCGCCCTCACCGGTCTCCCGGAGGCCTCACGCGCGGGTGCCGGATCATATCCCGTTTCAGGCCCGGCCGCGTCACAATCTCTCCGGGAGACTTGACTCGCGTGTCGGGTGGTTTATGATGAAATCACGAAAAGGCCCCCATCGTCTAGCGGCCTAGGATACTTGGTTCTCAGCCAAGGGACCGGGGTTCGAGTCCCCGTGGGGGTGCTGGTTGGCCCGGGCTGGAAGAGAAGACCCGGGGTTGGAACCCTCGAGCTCATCGAGGGCTTTTTTGCTGGCCCTCCGCCAATTCTGTCTCGGACGCTTGCGCACAGGCTCCCCGGTAGCGTGGCACAATTCCTGAACATCGGGAGGCTGCCCGAGTGCTGGCCGGATACCACGGACGCTACCTCCGGATCGAGGCGGGCGCAGCGACTTTTGAGTGTTTGCCCCTGGCCCCGGAGGTGTTGCGCGGGTTCATCGGCGGCGTGGGGCTGGGGACCTGGATCCTGGCTCACGAGACGTCCGCGGGTCTCGAGCCTCTTGGGCCGCACAGCGTTCTGGTCCTCGCATTCAGCCCCCTGGTCGGCACTCCCCTGACCACCTCGGCCAAGTTTGCCATTGTCGCCCTCAGCCCGCTGACGGGGCGGATTTGCGATGCGCTCTCTTCGTCACATTTCGCCCTCGCCGCGAAGCGAACCGGGGTTGATGCCATCGTCATCGCGGGGGCCTGTGCCACGCCCTCGATCCTCTTCGTCGAGGGTGGTGGAGGCGACACCCTGGCGGCTCACTGGGAGCCCGCGGGCCCGCTCTGGGGGCTCCCGGCACGCGCTGCCGAGGAGGAGATCCGGAGGCGGCACGGTTCGGACTGGCAGGTGGCGGCCATCGGCGCGGCCGGCGAGCGATTGATCCCCTTCGCCACGATCAGCCACGACGGACGCCACGACGGCCGCGGCGGCCTGGGGGCCGTCCTGGGATCCAAGCAGATCAAGGCAGTCGCCGTCCGCGGGCAGAGCCGGACCCCTCTGGCCGATCCTCCGGGCACCATCCTCCAGGCCCGCCGCCTCTCCAGCCTCTCTTTCGGGCCGGCGACCGCCAAGTACCGGGAACTGGGAACCGTGGCGAATCTCCTGACCTTCAACCGATTCGCGACGCTGCGGACGCGAAATTTCCAGTCCGGATCATTCGAAGGAGCCGAGGCGCTCGCAACCGAGGATCTGGCTCCGGCTCGGAGGATCGCCCGCAACTCCTGTGCAGCCTGCACGATCCGCTGCGAACACATTTACGCAGGCGAGTCGGGCCAGGGAACCCGGCTGGAGCACGAGTCGCTGTATGCCCTCGGTCCGCTCTGCGGGGTCAGCGATCCAGCCGCAGTCCTCCGCGCGGCCAGGGCCTGCGACGACGCCGGCATCGACACCATCCGCACCGGGGGCGACCATTGCCTTCCTGATGGAGTGCAGCGAGCAAGGCCTGCTCGATGGCCGTCTCTTCGGTTCGAAACGAGCCCTCCGGTTCGGTGACGGCGAGGCGGTTCTCCAGGCTATCGCGGATCTGCAGGATCGGCGCGGCGGGGTGGGCGAGTTGCTGGCGATGGGAAGCCGGCGCGCCGCGGAACGGCTGGGTGGCGAGGCTGCTGCCCTGGCTCCTCACGTCAAGGGGCTTGAACTGCCCGGTTACGACCCGAGGAGCCTGCACGCGATGGCCCTTGGACTGGCCGTCGGAACTCGAGGAGCGGACCATAATCGCTCAGGGGCCTACGAGGCCGACTTCTCCAATCGATCCGATCGCCGGCAGGGGGATGTCCGGTCGGCCGTCGCGGCCATCGAGACGGAAGACCGCGCTGCGGTCATCGACTCGCTCATCCTCTGCAGGTTTCTTCGCGGGGTCTTCACCGATTTCTACGCCGAGGCTGCCGAGCTCCTGCGCGTGGTGACCGGCTGGCCGTTCACCGCTCCTGAGCTGCGGATGGCGGCGAAGCGCATCGTCAATGCCCGAAAATGCCTGAACCAGCGCGAGGGCTGGTCCCGGAGCGAAGACACCCTCCCCCCCGATTGCTCGACGAGTCTCCGCCGCGGCCCGATGCGCCGTTCCTCTCCCGAGCTCGCCTGGAGACCATGATCGCGGCCTATTACGCCGAGCGCGGATGGACCGAGGAAGGCCGAGGGCCTGCGCGGAGCTCGGGCTGGCCGATCGAGCGTTCGGAGATCCATGAAACAACCCGGCTCAGATCACTCCCCAGGGCCGTTTCATTCACTCGGCCGGGCCCCTCATCCGCCGCTTCGCGACACCTTCTCCCGGCGGGAGAAGCGTGATTGAACCCCTCTCCCGCCTGCGGGAGCGGGGGGAACCCCGCTTGCGGGGTCGGGCCGGAGGCCGGGTGAGGGCTGCCTGCGACAGGCGCTGCGGAGAATGAAAAAGCCCTTGCGCCAGGGACGCTTGCGATGGTCATGCCCCGCCAGATTCGGTTACACTCTTTCAAACGCGTGTGGTCGAACCGACGTTCCTCGGTGTGTGTCCCTATGATCGGCCCTGGCTGGTTCAGGATCGCCCCTGGTAGGACCGTTGGCCGCGCATGCCCGAGGCTGGCCGATAACTCGACTCATCGGAAAACATGAATGAGTGAGAACACCCCACCGGTGAAGCAACCCACCTCTCAGACAAGCCCCACCGCGCGGAAGAAAGCGCTCCGGAGCCGTTCGATCCGGGCCGTCCAGGATGACCACCCCACCCAGGCCGTTGAACGGCGTGATCCCAACCGGGTCAACCAGGCGCTCGAGAACGCCCGGTTCGCGGCCCGGATCGCCGACGACAACCGGGCCAAGGAAATCGTTCTCCTCGACCTTCGGCAGGCGACCCCGCTGCTCGATTTTTTTGTGATCGCCACCGCGAATTCGCGGCGCCAGAGTCATGCCATCGCCAGCGAGATCGACGCTGAGATGAAGAAGCGTGGTGAGCACAAGCTAGGGCTTGAGGGTTCCGAGGAAGGCCGCTGGATCTTGATCGACTATGGCGACTTCGTGGTCCACATTTTTTCCTCGGAAGGCCGCGCTTACTATGCGCTGGAGGACATCTGGGGAGATGCACCTCGGGTTGAGTGGAGCTCTGGTGACCCACGCGAGCGACCGTCGGCTTCCGCCGCGGCCGGGGCCGCGGATCGACCGCTCGTCCCGGGGAGCAGCGCCGAGTCTGAACGGGAATCCGAGACGACCACCTGAGTCGGCCCTCTCCACCATGATCGAGTGGGGAATGTGTCGTTGAGTCTGGAAGCATCAGCACCCTGCCATGAATGTTCTTGAACGATTACGGGCCGCTTTTGCGGCGGCAACTCCGGAAGGGGGCGATCCACGGGCCTTCGGGGCCGCCGTTCGCGCCACCAGCGACCCCAAGTTCGGCGATTACCAGGCCAACGGCTGCATGGCCCTGGCAAAGTCTCTCAAGCTCAACCCGCGCGATCTGGCCACCCGGGTGGCCGCAGTGGTGGACCTGGAGCCGCTGGCGGCCACGCCCGAGGTCGCGGGTCCCGGCTTTCTCAATGTCCGACTGCGCGACGCCTGGATCTCGCGAGTGCTGGGGGAACTGCTCGCCGGCGAGTTCCCGGGGATTGCACCGCCCCGGCAGCCGCACACGGTCGTGATCGACTTCTCGTCGCCCAACGTCGCCAAGCCCATGCACGTGGGCCACATCCGCTCGACGGTCATCGGCGACAGCCTGGCGCGGATCTTCGAGGCGCTGGGCCATCGCGTCGTCCGTGACAACCACCTGGGAGACTGGGGCTCGCAGTTCGGCATGATTCTCTGGGGCTGGAAGACGGCCCGCGACGAGGCTGCCTACGCGGCCGACCCGGTGGCCGAACTGGCCCGGCTCTACCGCCTGGCCCAGGATCGGATCAGGGCCGGCGACACCTCCGTCGAGGAGGCTGCGCGGGCCGAGACCGCCAGCCTGCACGCGGGCGACCCGGTGAACCGGGACCTCTGGAACCAGTTCATGCCCCACTGCCTCCGGGCGCTCGAAAAGATCTATGACCGGCTCGGCGTCCGCTTCGACGTCGAGCTCGGCGAGAGCTTCTACGACCCGATGCTGGCGTCCGTCGTCGACGAATTGACGGAGCGGGGAATCGCCGAGCCCAGCGAGGGGGCGATCGTCGCCTTCACCGAGGAGACCAAGAACCCGTTCATCATCCGCAAGCGCGACGGGGCGTTCAATTACGGCACGACCGATCTGGCGACCATCAAGTACCGGGCCCAGACCTGGAATCCTCAGCAGATGCTCTACGTGGTCGACCACCGCCAGGCAGACCACTTCAAGCAGCTCTTCGCCGTGGCACGAAAGTGGGGCTACGACCAGGCCGATCTCGAGCACGTCGCGTTCGGGACCATCCTCGGCCCCGACCGACGACCGTTCAAGACCCGGGAGGGCGACGTCGTGGGCCTCGAGTCGCTCCTCGACGAGGCCGTCTCGGAAGCCCGCAAGGTCGTCGATGAGAACAGCCCCGACCTCGACCCGGACGCCCGCGCCAGGGTCGCTGAAGTGGTCGGCCTGGGGGCCATCAAGTACGCCGACCTCTCTCAGAACCGGCTCAGCGACTACGTCTTCGACTGGCAGAAGATGCTGGCCATGAACGGCAATACCGCCACCTACCTGCAATACGCCTACGCACGGATCCAGAGCATCTTTCGCAAGGGGGAACTGGATCCCCAGGCCATCCGGAAAGCCGCACCGGCGATCGTGCTGTCTCATCCCGCCGAGCGCGGGCTGGGCGTGCACATCATCCGCTTGCCCGAAGTCCTCGAGCTGGCCGCCGCCGAGCTCAAACCCAACATCCTGACCGACTACCTGTTCGACCTGGCCAATGCATTCAGCACGTTCTTCGAGGAATGCCCGGTCCTCAAGGCCGAATCGGTGGCCCGGCGCGACAGCCGGCTGGCGATCTGTGACCTCGTGGCACAAACCTTGAAATTCGGGCTCGATTTGCTTGGAATCGAGGTCGTCGATCGGATGTGACACTCGCGTCGTGCGTCATGCGCAATGACGGCGCGATGAACCTGGCGAGATGAGGCAGCAGCCTGCACCCAGTTGGCAGGAGTGTGCTTGATGAGCATGCAAGGGCGTTCCACCGGATCTGGCGTGGTCCTCGGATTCCTGATCACGGTCATGGCTTGCGTGACTGTGCCCGAAATCCGTCCCGGGCTGAATGGTGCCGAGGCTGCGCCCTCGTCGCCTGGCGCCGGCGTCGAACCTCACCGCTCGCCGATCGCGCTGGCTCTCAGGCCGGACGGCCGTCGCTTGCTCCTGGCCAATCAGACCGCCGGATCGGTGTCTCTGGTTGACACGGAAACGGGGCGAGTTCTTCATGAGCTGGCGACGGGTGAGCGTCCCGCGGGGGTTGCGATCTCCACCGACGGCAGCCATGGCGTTGTCACGCACTGGTACGGCTACGACCTCGCCCTGCTGAAGATCGAGAACGATCACGTGGCGGTCGCTGGCCGGCTGGAGGTTAGGCCCGAGCCGCGTGGTGTTGTGCTCTCCCGCGATGGAAAAGACAGCCTTCGTGGTGGTGGGGGTGACCAGCGAGGTGGTGGAAGTGGGCCTCGAGCCGCTTGGTGTGACCACACGGGTGGCCGTGGGCCGTGAACCGCGGGGCCTGGCCCTCTCGCCCGACGGCTCGCTCCTGCTCGTCGGCAACGCCCGCTCCCAGGATGTCTCGATCCTCTCCACGCGATCACTCGGTGTCCTCCGCACGATCCCGATCGAGGGAGACAACCTTCGCCAGGTGGCGATCAGCCCGGACGGCAAGCGCGGTTACATTGCCAACATGAAGAACCGCGGGTTCGCGACCACGGCCAACAACATCGACCTGGGCTGGGTGCTGGGCCAGCGGCTGACCCGGGTTGACCTCGACGCCTCCGAGCTGTCGTACGCCACCCTCTCACTCGACCCGCGAGGCAAGGCGGCGGCCGACGCCCACGGGGTGGCCGTCAGCAACGACGGCAGGTTCCTGGCCGTGAGCCTCGGGGGAACGCATGAAGTCATGATCTTCCGAACCGACCAGAAGCGCCTTCCCTGGCGACCGGACGGTTCCCGCGACCTGATCCCCACGGAACTTGCTGAGCGGCGACGGCCGCGTTCCGCCGCGTTTCCCTGGGCGGCCGCCCCACCGAGATCGCGTTTGCTCCGGACGGGAAAACACTGTACGTCGCCAACTACCTGGCCGACGCGGTGCAGGTGGTCGACGCGGAATCGGCAAGGCTCACGCGATCGATTCACCTGGGCGGACCCAAGACGCTCTCGCTGGCGCGGAAGGGGGAGATCCTCTTCCACAAGGCCGAGCGGTCGTTCAACCAGTGGTATAGCTGCAACACCTGCCACAGTGACGGCCATACCAACGGGCTGAGCTTTGACACGCTCAATGACGGACGCCAGGACCTGAGCACGGCACACCTGAGGAGCAAGAAGAAGGTCCCGACGCTCCGGAGGGTGACACACACTGGCCCGTGGACCTGGCACGGCTGGCAAACCGACCTCGAGGACGCCATGTTCGAGTCGTTCACCAAGAGCATGCAGGGCCCGAAACCCTCATCCGAGGACGTCAAGGCTCTGGTCGCCTATCTCGGCACGCTCGAGTACCCGAGGAATCCCTATCGCGACCAGTCCGGGCGCCTGTCCCCCGAGGCCGAGCGCGGCCGGGCCGTCTATGCGTCCGCCAAGGCAGCCTGCAACACGTGCCATGGGGGTCCCGAGCTGACCGACGGCAAGATCCACACCGTGGGCCTCGAAGAGCCTGACGACGCCTATCGCGGCTACAACCCCCCGTCCCTCCGCGGCCTGTACGACAAGGACCCCTACCTCCACGACGGCCGCTCGAAGACCCTGCGCGAGGCTATCGCCGGTCCCCACAGCGCCGAGGCCGTCACCAGCCTGGGCGAGCTCACGGAGCAGGAGCTGTCCGACCTGCTGGCCTACCTGAAGACTCTTTGATCCGTGAACACGTGGCTCGGACAACGGGGTCATACGGCGATGCATCCTTCGACGCTCCGAACCTCGCGTCTTCTCCTCCGCACCTGGCAGGATGAAGACCTTCCGGCCTTCGCCGCGCTGAACGCCGATTCGCGGGTGATGGAGTTCTTTCCGAGCTTGCTGGACCGCGTGGAGAGCGACGCCCTCGCGGCTCGAATTCGGAGCCACTTCGCAGATCCGAGGATTCGGGCTCTGGGCTGTCGAGGTTTGCGGGGTCGCGCCCTTCATCGGATTTGTCGGGCTGTCAGTGCCTCTCTTCGAGGCCCACTTCACGCCCTGCGTGGAAATCGGCTGGCGTCTCGCGCACGAGTACTGGGGCCGCGGCTATGCCACCGAGGCAGCCCGGGCCGCTCTCGACTTCGGCTTTCACCGCCTCGAGCTGAAGGAGATCGTCTCCTTCACGGTGCCGGCGAACCGAAGGTCGAGAAGCGTGATGGAAAGGATCGGAATGACGCATTCGCCCAATGACGATTTCGAGCACCCCCTTCTTCCCCACGGCCACCCGCTCCGGCACCATGTGATCTACCGAATGGCGAGAGTCCATGACCCAGCCGAGTTGCCGACTCCCATGGTCGAGGGCTGTTCCGCTACAGTTCCCGAAAAGCACCGTGTCCCGCTCGACCCACCCCGCCTGTCCTCCTATATCTTGCGTCTTGTGAGTCCCCCCTGCGTCTCGGCGAGCAACCGCGAGTCCAAATTCCCCCCGCCGTCACGGAGCGGCCCGAGGTCGAGGAGCATGGTCGTGGGTAGCTAACCGGATTAGAATCGTGGTTGATCCCACTCGAGCCGCCGGAGGATCCTGTCATGCGTAGCCCGTTCCCGGGGATAGACCCTTACCTTGAGCAGTACTGGGGCGATGTTCATCATCGGATGATTACCTATTCGTGCGATTCGATTCAGAAGCAGTTGCCGGGCGATCTCCTGGCACGGGTAGACGAGCGCGTGTTCGTCGAGCCGGCGGAGGGAAGGCCACGAAACATCGTTCCGGACGTGCGGGTCGTCGAGCGCGGCCGGCGAGGTAGCCAGGGCCTGCGTACGGGCAACGGGATTGCCGTGGCCGAGCCGCTGGTCGTGCATCTCGAGCCCGATGAACCCGTCCGGCAGGGCTATATCGAGATCATCGACCTGAAGTCGGGCCGGCGCGTGGTCACGGTGATCGAGGTACTGAGCCCGTCGAACAAGAAGCCCGGTCCAGGGCGAGACCTGTACATCAAGAAGCAAGAAGAACTCCGCGAAGGCCAGGTCAGCCTGGTCGAGATCGACCTGCTCCGGGCTGGCAGCCGGATCCTGTCTCTTCCCTTCGATCGGATCCCCGAAGGTCACCACAGCCCATACGCAGCCTGTGCCCGTCGCGGCTGGCTCCCATTCAGGATCGAGTTTTACCGGCTCCCTCTCCGCGAGCGACTCCCGGCGATCGCCATTCCCTTGCGGCACGACGACCTCGACGTCCCGCTTGACCTCCAGTCCGTGCTCGATCAGTGCTATGAGGCAGGACGCTATGGCGATGACGTCGACTACCGCGAGGAGCCCGACCCACCGCTGGAGCCCGACGACGCCCGGTGGGCCGAAGCCCTGCTTCGCGATCAGGGACGCCGGTAGCCGGTCAACCGCGAAGCGGCGACCATGCGCCCGTGAGTGCGGCCGCAACATGGGTCCAGGCCGCGGAGTTGAGGACGCGGTCGATCACGACTTCTTCCTCCGGCGCCACCAGCCCGGCGGCAAGCAGCGCCCGCCGGGCCCGGCGGCTGGCGTCGAGCTCGACCGGGAGATTGATGAGCTGGAGGATCACCGTGAACCAGAGCACGAAAATGCTCCAGATGATCAGCCGGAACATGCCCAGGAAGAGACCGGCGAGGACGAGGAGCCAGAACGTGGTTGATCCCAGGGTGGCGATGGGAACGATCAGGCTCCTAGAGCAAGAGGCCCGCATAGCGTTTTGGGTGGAGTATCATAGTGCCCCAGAGTTCGAAGGTGCTCCAGATGATCAGCCTGAAGATGCCGAGGAGAGACTGGCCAGTACGAGGAGCCAGAACGTGGTCGATCCCAGAATGGCGATGGGTACGATGAGGCTCCTGAGCAGGAGGCCCGGATCGCGTTCTCCATGCTGGAGCACATGACCCGCCTCGTGCGCGGCAATTCCCAGGGCGCCAAGCGATCGGCCCGACTCAACACAGGCCGAGAGCCTCAGCACTTTGCCTCCGGGATCGTAGTGGTCGGCGAGTTGGCCGGATGCCGGCTCGATCTCCACCGTCCCCATGGCCCCGGCCCGCATCACGTGGCGGGCGGCCTCCGCGCCCGTCATTCCCGACGAGGACTGAATCCGCCCTGCCATCCTGCAGGCCGAGAAGTCCCGCCACTGGGCCCAGAGCGAGAGTGAGAGTGCCGGGAGGGCGATGAGATAGTAATCATGTCCAGGAGCATCGTTCTGATCTCGTGGTGCCGGGAGTTCTCGCCGCAGGGGCCGCAGATTTGCCCGAGGCGGCGACCATTATAGAGAACACCGCCGTAGTGCTCCTCCTGATCGGCGAGCGGCCCGGCCTGTCCCTTCTCCGCCTCGGCCAGCTCGGCGTCGCGACGCCGTTGCAGCTCGCGGAACGCCTTCTTCGCCTCGGCCAGCTCCCGGAGGAGCGACTTGTCTGGTTCCGTGTCGCAGAGGGCATACAGCGCGGCCATCAGCCCGCGGACCAGGCGGGTTTGCTGCTCGATCTCCTGGTGCAGAGTCTGTCTCGAAGGATGGATCATCTGCACCTCTTGGCCCCGTGCTGGTTGGACGGCAATCGGCCGACGCTCGGCCCTACCGTGCGAATGGGTCCTTGGGAAATCCCCGGTCGAGCAGCTCGGCCAGGAGGCGGCGGAAGTCGGCGCGGTCGCGCAGGGCGTCGAGGTCGCGGTCCCGCGTCATCTGGGCGAGGCGTTGCGGCGTGTCGTAGCCGGCGGCCACGGCTTTCGCGAGCCAGCTCATGGCGATGTCGGCCTCGGCCTCGGCCTGCTGGCCGGCGTCGGGCGTCCGGTCGTCGGCTCGCAACAAGCTCGCGGTGACGGCCCGGTAGCACGCGGCCTTGTACAGGCTGTCGGCATCGGTGCGGTTGAGCTTTTCCCAAAGCTCCGCCCTCCGCCGGCAGCCGGAAGCATCGTTCTGCCTGGCGCACGCCCGCAGACGCAGGCCGAGAACGAACGGGACCAATTGCGGATCGACGACCTTCCCCTCCGCACGCCTCAAGCAGTCGTCGATGATCGCCACGGCCTCGGAAGGCCGGTCGAAAACGACAAGACTCTCCGCGAGGTTGCCCATGCTCACCAGCGTGTCGGGGTGGTCGGGGCCCAGCTTCGCCTTCCGCAGCGTCAGCGTCTCCTCGCGGAGCTTCAACGCCTCCGCCTGCCGGCCCAGGTCGGCGTAGCTGTTAGCGAGGTTGTCCATGCTCCACAGCGTGTCGGGGTGGTCGGGGCCAAGCTTCGCCTTCTGCAGCGTCAGCGTCTCCTCGAGGAGCTTCAGCGCCTCCGCCTGCCGGCCCAGGGCGGAGTAGCTGATGGCGAGGTTGTTCATGCTCGTCAGCGTGTCGGGGTGGTCGGGGCCCAGCTTCGCCTTCCGCAGCGTCAGCGTCTCCTCGCGGAGCTTCAGCGCCTCCGCCTGCCGGCCCAGGGCGTCGTAGCTGTTGGCGAGGTTGTTCATGCTCGTCAGCGTGTCGGGGTGGTCGGGGCCAAGCTTCGCCTTCCGCATCGCCAGCGTCTCCTCGCGGAGCTTCAACGCCTCCGCCTGCCGGCCCAGGGCGGCGTAGCTGCTGGCGAGGCCGTTCATGCTCTCAGCGTGTCGGGGTGGTCGGGGCCCAGCCGGGCGGTGAACCGATCGCGGGCGATCTGATACTGCTGCTCGGCCGTCGCGGCGTCGCCCAGGTACAAGAACGAATTGCCCAGGGTCATCCGCAGGGATGCCTCGACCAGCGGCCGGCTCTGGAACGAGGTCTCGACTTGCGGCAGCGCGGCTTCCAGGGCCTTGCGCAGGGTCACGTCGTGGCCCAGGCCCCCCTCCTGCCCTTCGGGGCGTGCGGCGGCCAGAATCTTGTCCTCCACGAAACCCAGCACGGCCCGCGCCTCCCCTTCCTTCTCGCGGCGCCTCACGCTTGCGCCGACTCTCTTCGGCGCAAGCGGGCGTGGCCGCCTCGCGTTCCGCCTTCTCCTGGGCCGTCGTGGCCTTCTTCTCAGCATTCCGGGCAAGTTGGGCTTCCCGGTTTGCTTCGAGCCCAGCCAGCCGAAGAGTCCAGCCAGGGTCAAGAAGAAGACCGCGACGCCTGCCAATCTCCGACGCTGCCTGAGTCGCTTCCGCCTCTCCTCCAATCGCTTCGTCCTCTCCTCCTCCAGCCGCTGATTCTCCTCGCGTTCGGCCTTCCAGGCAGCGGCCACCTTGGCCAGGGCATCGTGGCCAAGCCGGACGTAACGGCGCGGCTCGCCGCCCTCGATCCGCAGCTCATCCTCGCGCAACAGGCGGACCGACTTGGCGGCATCGAGCAGATCCGCAAACGGCGTCGGGCGGTCCCATTGTCGCTGCAAACTCTCGCGGGGCATCAGCCAGGTCGTCAGCGTCCCGTCGGGCTGGCGATTGTAGAGCTGGCTGAACAGACCCTTGAATGCCTCGCGATCCGCGGGGCCGAGGCGCATCGACCGCACAAGGGCATCCTCGGCGAATGCCCTGAGTCCTCCTTCGACCCCCTTGATGGCGTCGAGGTCCTCCCGCGTGATGACCCCGTCCGAGCCCGGCAGCGCCTTCTCTCGCTCGTAGAGCTGGGTGCAGATGACCTGCACCAGCGGCAGGACGCTGTCCTGATTCTCCGAGCGCAACGCCAGGACGCCGTCGGCGATCGCCTCAGGGATGCCCTCGGCGTACCGGAAGCCGTACTGTTCGCGAGGTGCCGGCTGGCCCGGGGCCAGCGGCGTCTCGGACGTCGGCCGCGTGATCGCCTCGATCAGGGCGGACCTGGAGAAGTCGCGGAGCAGATCGTCGCGCACGCCGGTCAGGTCGCGCCGGCCCGCCCGCAGGTGGTCCAGCAGCCGGCCGTAGTACTCGGTCCGCAGCGAGACGATCAGCTTCACGTCGGCCTGCACGTCGACCAGGCGCTGGAGCATCCGCAGCCCGTGGTCGCGGCCGGCGACCTCCTCGGGTGTCTTGGCCAGCGTGAAGACCTCCTCGGCCTGGTCGAGCACCAGGACCAGGGCGTACGGCAGCCGGCCCGCCATCCGCGACATCATGTCCGCCAGCAGGTGAACGTCGTGTCGCAACGCCTCGCGGAGCGTGGCGTAATCGGCCGTCGTCCCGAGGACCTCGTCGAGCACCCGGCGGAGGTTCACCGTGTGCGGCTCGCCGTCCGGCGTGTCGTAGCGCAGCAAGGTCGCCGTGGCATCGAGCAGGGCCTGGGCCAACTGGCCGACCAGATCCTTGGCGGCCTGGACGATCAGCACCGAGCCATCGGGCCGGCGGAAGAACCGGTAGCCGACGCACTCCTCCTCCAGGTAGGGGATGACCCCGGCGCGGAGGAAGGAGCTCTTGCCGGTGCCGCTCTCGCCGTGCAGGATCAGGATCCGCGTGTCGGGCCGGTCCAGCGTGGCGGCGAACCGCACGACGTCGGCGTCGCGGCCGGTGAACAGGGCGCGGTCCTTCTCGTCGTAGAAGGCCAGCGAGCGGTACGGCTCGTCGGGCAGCGGCGACGCCGCGGCGGTCGGCTCGGCGCGGCCCATGTGCGATCGGCGGTCGCGGCGTCGCGGCCGTCGGCCGGCAGCGTGGCCACGCCCAGGGCGACGCCGGCGACGGGGCCGCTCTCGCGGATCGGCAACGGCGCCGGGATGTCGGCGGTGCCATCGCCAGATCCGGACCCGGATCTCGGGCGGGCAGTGGGCGCCGTAGAGCAGGCCCAGCGGCGCCGATTCAGCCGCAGCCCGTGCAGCAGCTCGCCCAGCGGCTTGCCCTCGCGCAGGAACCCCTGCAGGAACGCCAGGCCGAACTCGTTGGCGAAGGTGTCGATCGTCTGCCGCTCGGTGGCGATCGCCCCGGTGAAGCCGAAGCTGTGGAGCACGTCCAGGAACGACCCGCCCGACCCGGCCTCGGCCGTCTGGCAGGCGTTCAGGAACGCCAGCATCCCCTCGGGCCGCTCGCGGTCGTCGAAGCTCCGCAGCAGGTTCCGGAGGTCGCCCGGCGCGATCCGCTCGTCGCCCAGCATCAGGTACTCGGGGGTCGCGTGCCCCAGCCAGTAGAGCAGCCGGGGATAGCCCTCCTCCAGGGCCGCCTCCAGCTCGTCCATCGAGCCGACGGCCGTCAGGCCCGCCTCGGCCAGGAACTCGTCCAGCCGCTGCCTTCTGCTCGTCGTTGAGGCCTCATGGACGGTCGGGTCCACCACCACGACGACCCGCGGGTCGCTCCAGAGCGGCAGCCGCTTCAGGGGCTCGACCCGCCGCCCGCTGGTCAGGTTGTAGCGGACCGACCAGAACGGCCGCCAGCGCTCGGCCCCTCCCCCTTCTGGAAGGCGGCCTTGTACTTGGCGGGCCGCTCGTCGTAGACCAGGTTCCACGGCACGGAAAGGAATGCCCTCGCGTCGGCCGACCGCTCCTCGACCACGACCTCCAGGCCGATCAGCCCCGACTGCTTCCTCAGGTCCTCCAGCCAGCGGCGGACCTTCCGGGCCGTCTCGTCCTCGCTGGGCAGAGGTAGTTGAAGAGCCGGAAGCCGGCCTCGGCCAGCTCGAACGACGGCTCCCAGGGCGTCGCGGCCACCGTCCTGGTTGAGGGCGAAGACCAACGCCTCCAGGGCGACCCGGGTCTGGTCGGCCGCCTGGCGCAACTCGGTGAGCTGCGTCCCGGTGACGACGTAGGGCCGGAAGAACCCGCCGCGCGACGACCAGATGAACTCCACCTGGCCCGCCTGGTTGCCGACCTGGCAGACGATCTCGGACATGAATTGAGCCCCTTCCCTCAAGCCGCCGTGGCTCCGATCCGTGTGATGGCCCTATGTAGCATATCGGCTTGCAGCCCGAAGCAATAGTCTGTTGAGCTATTCAAGGCACGACGAGACCGCGGCGGCCCGCTCGGAGGTCTGGCCCCATCCTCGCCGGGGGTGCACTTGACCCGACGTGCCATCACCGGACGGGCGATCGACCGATCACGACGACCGGACGATCACGCGAGCAAGTCGACTCGGAGACGCGCCGCGACAGCCAGGGCTTCTGGATCGGGTTCGTGGCAGGACCCCTGCGCGGATCTTTCTGGGACCTCCAGCCGCGACGTATCGGACGGCAACGCTGCTGGAGCTGCGCGGCGATCACGCCGCGGCGCGGGACGCCGTGACCGCGGAGCTGGCATTGCGGTCAAGGAGGAGTGGGCCGACTCAGGGACGGAGGCAATCGTGGGCTAGCTTTCTCGGCGGGCCAGCCAGACGAATCCTCGGGACCCGAGAACAAGCACTTCGCCCAGAAAGCCGCCCGCTCCTCGAGCCTCTCTTCGCAGGTCGCGACGTCCGCAGCCGTGGCAAATACGGTCATGACCGGTTCCCCCGCACGGATGTGCGTTCCCGGGCAGGGGACATCGGCGAGGGAGGGAATCGCGAACGGGTCGCGATCACGGAATCCATGAACCTCGATTCTCCGGAGCAACCAGGCTCCCGGCAGCGTAAGGAATCGCCTTCCCGACAACGCGGTGAAGCCGGCGGCGGCTGACGGATCTCGTGGGACCCAGTGAGCTCTCGAGCTTGCCCAGGCAGGCACTGACGTGCTCCGCAAAGAGCGAACGCCCCAGTGCCAGCTCCAGAACCTCCACCGACGCGGTGTACCGCGGATTGATCTCGACGACCCACGGCTCGTCGTCCTGGAGAACATGATCGACTCCGAACAGCCCGACCAGGGAGAATGTCGAGGCGAGGACCTGACCCAGAAGACCCAGCCGAGTCCATGATCGGCCCGGCAGCTCGCAAGGGCCGATGCTGCCTCGATAGGCGAAGGGCGATCCCGGCGATCCGATGAGCTGCCGGGACACGCCGATGAGCTCCGATCGCCCAGAGCGCGCCAGGAACAGCGACGAGAAGCTGGGGCCTGCGACCAGTCTCTGGAAGTAGCACGGCTCGGGGGGCAAAACCGTGTCAAGATCCAGGTGCTGGATGGAGCGTCCGCCTCCCGAGGCAAGGGGCTTGACCAGCCATGTTCCGTCGCGCGGCAGGCCCACGGAATCGGGCCGGACCTCCGCCTGCTTTAACCCCGTCCGGCCCAGCACCTCGGCTACCCGAAAGGGGTTTCGCACCGCGCGCAGCGCCTCAGCCGGATTACCGAGCAGGCGATGGGTCCGCGAGAGCCGCTCCACCCGGTCGGGGTGATTCTCCAGCGGACCGGTGTAGAGCCAGGCACTTGATGGCAGGTTGAGAGCGACGCGTTCCAGGCCGGGAGGGCCCTCCTCGATCATGACGTGATCGACGGGACACAGTGCCCGAAGATCGCAATCGGCGAAGTGATCGACGCACCGGGGCTTGATCCCCGCCCTCAGAGCCGAGGCGGCTGCAGCCCGGCCGCTCGCCCCCACGATCAGGACACGGTCGGCGTGGTTCATGAAAAAAGCCTCGTCCCGTGCGATTCACAGGACGAGGCCAGCCTTTCCTTCGGATGACGGCCGTTTCGAGGACCAGGTCAGCTCGCGCGAGCGACCGTCCAACCCCCGGCCGATTCAGTCAATTTTCTTGATCTTCTCGGTTGGCGTGAATACGAGCTTGTCGCCCTTCTTCTCGCAGGTGCCCGTCACCTCGACCTTGACCGGCTCGTCCTTGGAGGCCCTGCAGAAGCCCAGGCTCTTGTGGACATCGTCGGACAATTTGCCGGTCAGGTAGTAGGTGGTCTTCTTGCCGTCCTTGGTCACGATCACCACGTTCTGGCACTTCTTGGCGTCTTTGTCCTTGAGACCGCACTTGGCGCACAGCCCGTCACCCTTGATGGTGATCGTCTTGCCCTTTTCGTCGGCTCTGAGGAAGCCCAGTCCGGAACACACCACACCCACGGCCAGTAGCGTCAGAAGCTTGCGCATTTTCGGTCTCCCCAAAAACACCAGAGCAAACCACTCGTCAACGTCGGGCGGGAGGCGAGCGACGCTTGATCAAACCACCTCCATTCGTCCGTTATTGAACCACCAGCGAAGAGGCAGGACAACAGGATTCTCCGGGATTCTCAAACAATTCTCACAGAATACCCGGGGGTTGCTCTGGGCGGACCGGGCGTCTATCATGCGAGATTCGAGAGCCGGGTCGTTGCGGACTCGATGCGGGTTCCCTGCTTGCGACCTGAGAGTGCTGGGTGGAGAAGCCCTTAGTACTATCCGTTAGGTATTGCCTAACCCGTTTGTACAGTCACCGCTCTCGACGTAAGTCTCTAATTCTACTGTATCGAGATGCAGTAACTCTTATGAGTGCTACTCCTTGAGGTGATTCGACTTGCGTCGATTTCGACCCGTTTTGGACAATGACAGTGAACGGATGGATGTAGTAGATGTTACAAGTCTATGTATTCCAGCAAGTCGAACCCTTAAGAGATCGCCTAATACTACTCCGTTAAGGTACAACTTTGTCCAAACCGTTGTCAGAGCGCACAGGGGCTTGCGCTGTGCTACCTAGCGCTGGGCGATGAGAAGATGGGGGTGGCGCGGATGAACCCGAGAGGTTCAACTGCTGTCCAGCTCTTGAGGGGGAGCAACACTCTTCGGTTCCGGGCACTTTGCCTCGGAGCGGTTCCAGGGCAAGAACGGATTGAGATCGGCGGGGGCTTGGCCACCAGCCGTGGCGCAGGTTGAAGGTATTCGGTCAGCCACAACCGGGGATTGATCCCCCACAAGTCCAGTGTGGCCAGCAGTGAGAACAGCATTGCGGCCAGCCGGCCACTCCACTCCGCTCCCGAACCGTAGTAGTTCTTCCGGCCCAAGGCGGGCTTGCGCAGGCAGCGTTCCATGGCGTTGTTGTCCATGGGAATCTGCCGATGATCCACGAACCGCGTCAGACAGTCCCAGTGGTCTTGTAGACTGGTCAACGCCTTGCGGCATGGCGTCTGGAGCGCGGGGTCGGCCAGTTCCTCGAGGAACTGCTGGCGCATCGTGGACACGATGCGCCGGACCTCTTGGTCCGCGGTGAAATCGTCGGGTGCATTGAGCCGCCGTCGGTTGGCCGCATAAAAGTCGTGGATCCGTCGCAGCCAGGCCAGGGCCCAAGGCTTCAACTCAAGCCAACCCTTGCCCACCCCCACGAAGTCGCGACGCACATGAGCCCAGCAAAAGGACAACACCAGCCCGCCGTTCTTCACCTGAGCCATTGCTTTGTAGGCGGAGTAGCGGTCGACCAGAAGAACACCGCGGGCGTTCTCGGGGAAGTGGGTCTCGGGGACCGCATGGCTTCGCGATGGGTCGAGGATGTACACGACCACCTCGGCGGTGCCGACGACCCAGAGCCACCAGCCATGGCCGACCTTACCTTCCTTGGCGACGAAGACCAGCCAGCGGGTTTCATCGGCTTGATGAAAAGCCGACACCCGGCTCCGTGCGATCAAGGCCTCGGAGAGCCCGCGGAACAGGGGTTCCAACCGATGCAGACCGTCGGCCACGTGCCGCTGCCAGATCCAACCCCAGCAATCGCCAGGACTGGAGCAATCGGTCGGTCGGCCGCTGGGAGGCGTACTTGTCGAGCAGGATCTCAACCGACATCGACACGCCCAATCGCCCCTTGGGGATCAGTTTGGGCACGGCCGACGCGGTGACCGTCCGGGGTCCTGGACAGGAACAGGTCCGTTGATATCGCCGCCGCCGAATGATTCGCCGATAGATTACGGTTTTGATCTCCACCTGTTCCGACTCTTCGGCACCGCACGTGGTCAAAGGCAGACCGCACGTCGGGCAGACACGCTCCAATTCGGGTAGTTCCCGTAGATCTTCGCGGACCGGCAAATGGCGATAATCGCGTCGTTTCGGCCCCGGCCGACCACGCCGCTGACCGCGGGGTTGCGGCTCTGACGGGTTGTCGGGGTCGTCCAGTTGATTGGAGCGATCGGTCGTCGCCGCCGATTCCGACTTGCGGCCGAAGAGTTGATCCTGGAGCTTACGATTCTCGCCGCGAAGCTGGGCGACTTCCTGTTCCAACTCGGCGATCCGCTGCTTGGCCGCGGCGTGCTGACTGCGCCAATAGCCGGCTTGGTGCCGCAGTTCGAGGTTCTCGCGGTGCAGTTGCGCCACTTCGGTACGCAACCCAGCGACTTCCTGACGCAGTTGGGCCAGCCAAGATGGCTCGGAGGCCGCCCAATCGACTTCCCAGTTTGGGTGCAGCCCAAGGTCTTCCATGACCCCGGCGATTTACGCAGAATCGACGTAAGAAGAAAAGAGCAGTTGGGCCCAGCGGAGAAGGAGAAACGACTTGGGCAAAGTGTTACTCCGTTAAGTTATGCAAGCTCTTACGGCTTCGAGACTTGTGGCATCACATGGTTGTCAATATGACGGGAATAGCATTCATGTGATCCGACGAAAACCCTGAAAAACCAGGGGTTCCAGCATCCGATATCATACACCCATGCGAATGCCGTTCGGAATCGTAACGGAGTAGTATTAGAGGCCCTAACAAAATTGGTTGGTGTGGCATGGAACCTGCGATGTTTGTGATCCGAACGGATCTTGGTTCGGAGCCACATCATGGCCAAGCCCCTCGTCACCGACGCCCTCTGGGAGCGCATTTCATCCCCTGCTCCCGCCCCGGCCCAAGCCGAAGCGGCCCGATCGTCCCGGCCGCCCACCCATCGAGGACCGGACGGCTCTGACCGGCATCTTGTTCGTCCTCAAGACCGGAATCAACTGGGAGGATCTTCCGGTCGAAATGGGTTGCGGCTCTGGTATGACGTGCTGGCGCCGCCTGCGCGACTGGGCGGTGGCTGGCGTCTGGGCCAAGCTCCACGAGGCTCTGCTGGCCGAGCTGGAGGGGGCTGGCCAGATCGACTGGAGCCGAGCGCTCATCGACAGCAGCTTGGTGCGGGCCTGGGGCGGAGGCGGCGCGACTGGGCCCAGCCCAGGGGATCGGCGAAAGAAAGGGAGCAAACACCACGTGATTACCGACGCCCACGGGGTTCCCCTCACCGCAACGACGACAGCGGCGAACGTCCCCGACGTGGTGCCGATGGTGGAACTGGTCGATGCGATCCCGCCGGTGCGTGGCAAGCCGGGTCGGCCGCGCCGACGGCCGCGGGCCCTCTTCGGCGACCGAGGCTACGATTCAGACCCGCATCGCCGCCTCTTGCGCCGGCGCGGCATTCGGCCCCGGATCGCCCGGCGGAAGACGTCGCACGGCAGCGGATTGGGGAAATATCGCTGGTACGTGGAGCGGACGTTGTCGTGGCTGCACGGTTTCGGAAGACTGCGCGTCCGCAAGGATCGAACCCCGGCTATCCATCAGGCGTCTCTCAGACTTGCTTGCGCGATAATTTGTCCTAGACTGTTATGCCAAAGCCAATTTTGTTAGGATCTCTTATCCCGGGTGCCGGATCAAGACACCAACCACAGTCCACGGAGAACCGAGTCATTGCCAGCCAGATCCTCTTGAACATTGGCGAGGGATTGGTCGGCGAAGGGAACGAGATTGCGCACATCGACCTCCTGATCGGCAAGAAGGATGGTCCGGTGGGCCTCGCGTTTGCCAACGCGCTGGCGAACCAGTCCGCGGGGCACACCAACCCGCTGGCCGTGCTGACCCCCAACCTGACCGACAAGCCGGCGACGGTCCTGATCACCAAGGTCACGATCAAGGGGATGAAGCAGGCCGTTCAGATGTTCGGGCCCGCCCAGTACGCCGTGGCCAAGGCCGTTGCCGATTGTGTGGCCGACGGGACCATCCCTGCGGCGGCAACCGAAGATCTGGTGATCGTTTGCGGCGTCTTCATCCATCCGGCGGCCGACGACAACGCCAAGATCTTCACGTACAACTACGAGGCCACCAAGCTGTAGATCCAGCGGGCCATGAAGGGCTCGCTCACCATCACCGAGATCACCGCGCAGAAGGACAAGGTCGAGCACCCCTTCGCCAAGTAATCCGGCGTGGCCGGTGAAAGCATCGGGCCGAGCGACGAGGCCGGCGGATTCCGTCGCTTGCCCCCTCGCCCCCGCAACCTGCCCGCCTGATCCCGAGGAAGTCCATCACCTCCATGTCGTCTTCCAGACCAACGATCCTGGTTCAGCTTGATACCGATCCCCAGCCCAGCGTCTTCGACGCGGTGGTCGCGGGGGATGCCGGCGTCCAGCAATTGTTTCGCCACGGTGGAGTGACTCCGGAGAATGTCCGCGACCTGGTTTACGGCGCCCTGTTCACACGGGGACCGGCCGACCTTGCACAACACGGCCATCTTCATCGGCGGATCGAAAGTGTCGGCCGGGGAGGCGATTCTCGAGGCCGTCAGGAAGACCTTCTTCGGCCCGTTCCAGGTCTCGGTCCTCTTCGATGGAAACGGATCCAACACCGCCCGCGCCGTCTTGACGGCGCTGGCGGCCAGCGGGGGATCGCTTCAAGGAGCTCGCGTGCTGGCGCTGGCGGCAACCGGCCCCGTTGGCCAGAGGATGCCTCGACTGCTTGGCCGATTAGGCGCCACCGCCGCGATCGGATCGCGCGACCTCGAGCGGGCTTCCAGTCTGGCTCGCCAGCTACACAGCATCACCGCGGGAGAGATCATCCCCTTCGATCAGGCTTTGCCAGATCCCGCCGCCCCGGAGCCGGATCCTGGTGCCACGCCGCGCATGTAAATCTGCAAATTGCTACACTACAACAGGTTGCGGCTGTATACTGTCGAAAACCAGTTAGATTCTACCTCCGTAAGTTCTCCGCGCCGTGCCGCACATCTTGTGGAATTCGCTTCGACACTTGGGTAGACTTATGGATGTTGCCAGTGCCCTCTTTCAGATCGCACCTGTGAGCTGCGACTGAACAATTATCATGGGACAAACGCCGAGATAAGTCCTGATTTCCGAATGGTTTTCTGCTCTGGTCAGGCCGAAGTCCTGCACTCGTAACAACCGCTGACGTAAACGAGCGGCCTGCTCAATCGAGCCCGTAACGCCGGGTGAACAGCAGACAGAATTACATCAGTAACTGCGAATCTCGGAGGGTTTGCGGTGTGCGCTGAAGACCTTTATTGGTTGCGGCATTGCCGCGTTAGAGCGGTTTGCATTCGGGTTGCGGACAGAAACAATTCACATAGAAGGACACGATCGAGGAAGGAGACGGCAACGGATCAGGAGATACCTGCCATGCGTCCCTCTTCGATAGACCTGCGGGAGCGGGTCGCGGCGGCCGTGGATGAGGACGAGGGCCCGCAGCGTGAGATCGCCCGCCTCTTCCGAGTCAGCGTCTCGTTCGTCTCCCGGCTGCTGCAGCGGCGGCGTCAGAAGGATAGGTTGGCCCCTGAGCCGCACGGGGGCGGCCCGACCCCCGTGCTGAGCCCGGACGACCTGCGGCGCCTGGAAGATCTGGTCCGGGAGCACAACGACGACACCCTGGACCAACTGAAGCAGCGGGGCGGCTTCAACTGCAGCCTGACGACGATCTGGCGCGCCCTGCGGCGACAGCGATTGACCTGCAAGAAGAAGACCCAGCACGCCGACGAGCGCGACCGGCCCGACGTCCAGGAGAAGCGGCGGTCGTTCCGGAGGAAGGTGAAGCGGGTCGAGCCGAAACGGCTGGTTTTCGTGGACGAGTCGGGGGTGACCACGGCGATGACCCAGGCCTACGGCTGGGCCCCGCGCGGCGAGCGGGCCGTCGGCTCGGCCCCCAGCTCGTGGGAATCGCTGACCGTGATCGCCGCGTTGGGTCTGGACGGGGTACGTGCCCCCCTGGTGTTCCCGGGGTCGACCGACACCGCGGCGTTCGAGTCGTATGTCGAGCAGGTGCTGGTGCCGGAGCTGCACGCCGGCGACGTGGTCGTATGGGACAACCTGTCCCCCCATCAGGCCTCTGCCGCGGCGGCGGCCGTCAGGCGGGCGGGTGCCAGGCTCCTGCCCCTGCCGCCCTACAGCCCGGACTACACGCCGATCGAGAGACTCTGGTCGAAGGTCAAGGCGTACCTCCGCCGGGTCGCGGCGCGGAACAAGGATGCCGTCTACGAGGCCCTGGGAGAGGCGCTCGAAAAGGTGACCACCCAGGACATCATCGGCTGGTTCCAGCTCGCGCAGCTGTGCGCAACACATGGGTAAACCGCTCTAGTGGCAGATTTGCGGCACGAAGCTGTTGAATTTCATCGAGTATTTCAATCGAGTGTTTGCCAAGCCGTTCCGCTGGACGTACACGGACCGTCCGCTCATGAAGGCAGTGGCGTGAAGCTGGGCAAAAGAGCAAGGCACGGGATGTTTCTTGCTTCATTGGTCTTCAACTACGAAAAGTCGGTGTAGTCTGCTTGGCGGCCTCCAGAGCGACCCGAGCCTTGAAGGCTGCAGGATGTCGCTTTCGTATGCCTGTCATGACGCTCCTCGGAATGGAACAGCAATCTCCGATCAGTTTAACATCCCGAGTGGTCCAGTTTTAGGGGTCCACCTTACGCATCAAGGACGTTCCGTCATGAAAGGCCATGCGTCATCATGTCACTCGAATCGGCATGGTTAGCTTGTAGGCAAACCGATTGCACGGTAGTGTCCCAGCCGAATTGAATGATCGCCGTAAGTCCTGGAGAGAAGCCGAGTTCGCTCCATCCGGCGGTCTCTCTCATAACCTCTTGCATCATAGCAACTTAGAGTCTGTTCCAAAAGGGTGGTTGCAGCGTAGTAAGGGTATGAATCCAAGACCATACCCAGGAGGATTGCAAAGTCGTCATTTGATCGCCCCGATCAACTTCAGCGCCTTTCGCAACCTTCGTCCCAAGTGATCAGCACGGGCTCGAATGGGGAGATCGTCGGGCAGTCCTGGGATCAGGCGCAGAACTGTTAACGCGGCGTTCCGAAGCGAGGCGAGTCGTTCGGCCAAGCCCGGCCGTATGCTCCACTGGCGGTCCTCGTCCCACCACCGGTCCTTGATGAAGTGCAGGCCGTTCTCGACACACCAATGGCCCCGGACCAAGCGCATCAGTTGCTCAGGACTGACCTCATCGGCCGAGAGACTGGCGATGAAATAACGGGTCTCATGGCGGGTGACGGTCCCCCGGAGACGGACCTCGGAATCGACCCGCAGGATCAGTTCAATGCCGGGGAATGAGGTTACCTCGCGGATGTAGTCGACGCATTCGCCCTCACGGATCCAGAGCTTGCGGGTGTGGATCTCGCCTCCTTTTTCTCCCGAGTTTCCACGTCGGGGCATTGGGCGGCGGCGAAGCTGGCCCGGACGGCTTCGACCAGATCAGGCTGGTTGTCTTTCACCGCAAACAAGAAATCGCGGTCAGCTTCAAGGATCACCTGGGCCCAGGGGCGTTGCGTGAACAGGGCATCGGCCGTGAAGAGGCGGAGCAATGGGTAATGCTCCAGCAACTCCGCCAGGCCGGCTTTCAACGCCTGAGGTTCCGTCGGTTTGCCGTCGGTCACGGGGAACTGAGCCAAACTCAGACCGAGTTGGTGCGCGACAACGTTGAGCATGTGGACGGGATCGCCCTGGGCATCGTGCCCTTGCTTGCTGGTCTTGCCGTCGGCGGACGCCGTGACGCCAACGCGGTCTGCGGCAGAGTGACCAGCCAGCGAGCGAAGACATCGCGGAACTGCTCCAGAGAGAATCGCGCCATGGCGCGGCTGATGGTCGTGGCATGAGGCGGCTTTTTGCGGGTAAAGCCCAAGGGGCCCTTGAGGACCCGCCAATGATCGTTGGCCCAACGCTGCAGCGAGGCAAAATCGGTCTGGTGACAGAGTAAGCCTAGGAACGTCAGCGCCAGCATCGAGGTGAAGGGGTGGCGGACCCCGCGCGGCTTACGGGGGTCGGCGATTTGATCAAAGGCATCAAGCAGCGAAGCGATGGGTGCGGCCATCCGTGACCTAGCCTCAAAGGGTGTCCTTCCAATGGATAGAGGCAGAATGATAACTCAGGGACCGATCACTTTGCAATCCTCCTGAGACCATACCCCAGTGACTTGACCGATGAACAATGGGCTCTCCTTGAGCCCTTGATCCCGCCTGCCAGACCCGGCGGGCGACCCCGGAAAACCGACATACGGCGCGTGCTCGATGGCATCTTCTACCGCAACCGCAACGGTTGCATCTGGAGGGCCCTGCCTCATGACTTCCCGCCCTGGAAAACGGTCTACAACTACTACGAGCTGTGGAAGCGAGACGGCACCTGGCAGGCCATCAACGATATCCTTCGGGAACGGGTCAGGCAGGCGGCGGGCCGGGAGCCGACCCCTAGCCTGGATTCCCACGGAGGGGAAACCGACTAACAAATGGCCTTGCACTGAGTCGCAATTTCCTTGAGAATCTCGCTGCCTCCTCGATTGGCTGTGTTATCGTGCGCCGAGAATGATAGACACTGACCCACGACGCTATCCGAAACATCAGATGCATGTCGATGCGGTAATCGAAAGTCGTCTCACCCTGTGATTCAATCGATTTCTCGGCGTCTCGTGCCGCATCAATCAACACCACTACGTCAGGATGACACCGTGGCAGCATGGACGATAATTCCAGAGATCGCCTAACTTTGGCACGCCGGTTCTCGGAGCCCTCCAACTCCACTCACCGGCAATATGAAGCCCTCCGGGCCTTCTTCGTTGACGGCCTCCCGTCGGCGGAAGCGGCCGCTCGGTTCGGCTACACACCGGGAAGCTTCAGGATCCTCGTCCATCAGTTCCGCAACCAACCCGGGCGCGACTTCTTCCTCCCGACCGCACGGCAAGGCAGACCACCTGGTAAGCAGAAGCGGCTGCGGGAATTGGTGGTCACGCTGCGGAAGCAGAACCTGTCGGTCCACGACATCAGCCGCGCCCTCGCTCGCGACGGCGAGGCGATCAGCCCGGCGGCGGTGGCCGTGATCCTGGAGCAAGAAGGTTTCGCCAAGCTGCCACGACGACGGGACGAGGAGCGACCCGATCACCCTCGTCCCACCGTGGCCGATGCCGCTGACGTCCGCCAGCTCGATCTGTCGCCCCGGCACTTTCGCACCAAGTTCGGCGGTCTGTTCCTGTTCCTGCCGTATCTGGTCTCGGCCGATCTGGACACGATCCTGGCCCGTTGCGGCTTCCCCGGCACGAAGATGATTCCGGCGGCGTGCGCCGTGCGATCGCTCTTGGCGTTGAAGCTCTTCGGCAGTGCACGCCACAGCCATGTCATGAGCTCCGTCTTCGACGAGGGCCTGGCCCTCTTCGCCGGCCTCAACGTCATCCCCAAGCGATCCTTCCTCACCGAATACAGTTGCCGCATCAATCCGACCTGCTACCCGGCTTTGATGCGCGACTGGTTCGACGTGGTCAATGGCCTGGGCCTGCACAGGGGGACGTCGTTCGACCTCGACTTCCACACCATCCCGTTCCATGGCGAGGATGCCTTGGTCGAGAAGCACTACGTCTCCAAGCGGAGCCGGCGCCAGAAGGGGATGCTGGCATTCTTGGCCCAGGACGCGGAAACGCGCGTCTTCTGCTACGCCAACGGGGAACTGAGAAAGGACCAGCAGAATGACGAGATCATCCGCTTCGTCGACTTCTGGAAGCGACGGACCGGTCGTCTCCCTGAGGAGCTCATCTTCGACTCCAAGCTGACGACCTACGGGAACCTCGGCAAGTTGAACCGGATGGGGATTGAGTTCATCACGCTGCGGCGACGATCCCAGAAGCTGCTCGAGGAGGTGGCCGCAACTCCGGCGTCGGCCTGGCGACGAATCGAGCTGGAGAGCGTCTCCCGCGCGTACAAGACACCCCGCGTGCTGGATCGCCGGATCAGGCTGAAGGATTACGACGGTCCGCTCCGCCAGTTGACCATTACCGACTTGGGGCATGAGCAACCGACCTTGCTGTTGACCAACCAGTTGGACCGAGCCGCCTCCCAGCTCATCGGCCGCTACGCCCAGCGGATGCTGATCGAGAACAACATCGAGGACGGGATCGACTTCTTCCACATGGACGCATTGAGCTCGGCGGTGGCCATGAAGATCAACTGCGACCTGCAACTGACCCTGATGGCCAGCAGCCTCTACCGACTCCTGGCAGTCCGCGTCGGCAACGGCTACGAGATCGCCAAGTCGCGGCATCTGTTCCGCGACTTCATCGACGCCTCGGCGGAGGTGGAGATCACGGACGAGGAGGTCGTGGTGAGGTTCCAGAAGTGCGCCCACAATCCGTTGCTGGTCGCCGCCGGGTATGACAGGACAGACATCGCCCTCCCTTGGCTGGGTGGCAAGCGGCTCCAGATGATCTTCGGATGACCTCATCCTGGCACCCCGGCCGAGCGTGGTGTAAAGTCACGAACTAACAAAAAGCCGCATCCAGATCGCCTTACGCGTATTGGGCGTTTTGTTAGGTCGAGATCACTGCGTGGGAATCCAGGCTAGCCACCGGGAGCATCGACAGCCAGACCGTCAAGGCCACCGAGGTGGGCAGCGAGCGTGGCTATGATGGTGCCAAGCGGTTGACTGGCCGGAAGCGCCATCTCGTGGTGAACACACTGGGATTGCTGCTGGCGGTCGTCATCACCAGTGCCGCTGTGGACGATGCGGCAGCGGCCCCCCAGGTACTCGGAAAGTTGGAGGAGGGATCCGTTCCCCGGTTGGCCAAGCTGTGGGCGGACAACAAGTATCACAACCACGAGCTGAACCGCTGGGTTTCGGAGAACGGGTGGTATGTGATCGAGGTGGTCAGTCGTCCTCCGGGCAGTGCCAGGTTCGAGCTGGTGAAGAACCGCTGGGTGGTGGAGCGCACCTTTGCCTGGCTGGGGCGTTGTCGGGTTCAGAGCAGGGACTACGAGCGTTCGACGGAATCCAGTGAGGCACAGATTCAGATCAGTATGATCCAGTTGATGCTTCGAAGACTCACGGGAGCGAAGTATCGAGATCGCTTCAGATATAAGCGCATACGTCGCAGGGCGGCGGCATAGGGCTTTTGGAACAGACTCTTAGTTCAAGTTTCGCAGATTTGAGTGAGGTTCTCTGACCAAAAAGACACGTCGGCTTCCTCGCTGTTTCTTGTGTACTTGTCTAGGTTCTCAAGACTGGACAGGCACCAAGGCAAGGAAGCCGACCCATGGAACTTACTCCCTCGTTCGCGTCTCTGCTACTGCACTTTGCGTCGGTCTTCACGGCTCCGACGTTCCGGACTTTCATTCAGATCGTCACTGGCTGGATTCTCTCCCAGCGACACCGCTACATCACTGAGGTCATCTTCTCCGGCAGCAACGTCGGCAACGGCCATTGGTCTCGGTTCCATCGCTTCTTCAGCCATGCCTCCTGGGATATCGATGCCTTGTCCATGGTCCTGGCTAAGCTCGTTGTCGCGATCCTTGCTCCTGGAGCTACGCTGCTCTGGGCGGTAGATGACACCCTCTGCCGAAAGCGCGGGTTGACGCTCTATGGTGCCGGTATGCACTACGATCCGCTCATCTCCAGTCGCGCCAAGTCCCTGGTCAGTTGGGGACACGACTGGGTTGTTCTCTGCCTGCTGATCGTCAATCCATTCTGGGCACCTACCAAAGTCTTCGCCTTGCCGGTTGCCGTACGGCTGTACCGCAATCGGCAGGGGCTGACCAAGGGGAAGAAAGGGAAGAAGCCTCGGCCGAAGCACGATCCGAACCATCGCACACGGCCTGAACTGGCCCTCGAACTCGTTGAACTGGTGGCTAAGTTCAAGTTTCGCAGATTTGAGTGAGGTTCTCTGACCAAAAAGACACGTCGGCTTCCTCGCTGTTTCTTGTGTACTTGTCTAGGTTCTCAAGACTGGACAGGCACCAAGGCAAGGAAGCCGACCCATGGAACTTACTCCCTCGTTCGCGTCTCTGCTACTGCACTTTGCGTCGGTCTTCACGGCTCCGACGTTCCGGACTTTCATTCAGATCGTCACTGGCTGGATTCTCTCCCAGCGACACCGCTACATCACTGAGGTCATCTTCTCCGGCAGCAACGTCGGCAACGGCCATTGGTCTCGGTTCCATCGCTTCTTCAGCCATGCCTCCTGGGATATCGATGCCTTGTCCATGGTCCTGGCTAAGCTCGTTGTCGCGATCCTTGCTCCTGGAGCTACGCTGCTCTGGGCGGTAGATGACACCCTCTGCCGAAAGCGCGGGTTGACGCTCTATGGTGCCGGTATGCACTACGATCCGCTCATCTCCAGTCGCGCCAAGTCCCTGGTCAGTTGGGGACACGACTGGGTTGTTCTCTGCCTGCTGATCGTCAATCCATTCTCGGCGCCTACCAAAGTCTTCGCCTTGCCGGTTGCCGTACGGCTGTACCGCAATCGGCAGGGGCTGACCAAGGGGAAGAAAGGGAAGAAGCCTCGGCCGAAGCACGATCCGAACCATCGCACACGGCCTGAACTGGCCCTCGAACTCGTTGAACTGGTGGCTAACACTACTCTGGCGACATCCTTGGCATTATAATTTGCCAAGGAGATCCGCTATGCAACTGGTCGTCGGAGACGTCGATCGCTCGCGACTCGAAGCGTTCGTCCAACTGTTCCGCTCCGTCTTCCCCCGCCAGCGCGGGTCGAGAACTGCACCCACTACCTGCTCGGGCTGATCTCGGATCTGCCCCGCAAGAACGGCGAGCGCATCGCCGAGGTCCTGACTACCACCACCCTGGAGAAGCTCCAGAACTTCCTGGTCGATTGCCCTTGGGACCCCGACGCGCTGGACCAAAAGCGTCTGGCCCTGATGCTCGGGCGGGCCGGTTCGGACCCCAAGCGGGGCGTGCTCTGCCTGGACGATACCGCGATCCCCAAGAAAGGCGAGCATTCCGTGGGCGTGCAGTGGCAGTACTGCGGCGAGTTGGGCAAGCTGGCCAACTGCCAGGCCATCGTCACCGCCCACTACACCGACGACCACACTCACTGGCCCGTCGGCCTGCGGCTCTATCTGCCCGAGGGGTGGGCCAACGACCCCGTGCGCCGCAAGAAGGCGCGGGTGCCCGCGGAGATCGAGTTCGCCACCAAGCCGGAGCTGGCCTTGGCCCTGCTCGATCGCGCCCGCGAGGCCGGGGTGAAGCACGCCGTGGTGACGGCCGATTGTGGCTACGGTGACATCCCCGACTTCCTGGCCGGGCTCGAGGGGCGACGGGAGCCCTATATCGTCCAGGTCAGCAAGGTCTTCGGGGTCCGATTGCCCGAGGAGGTCGCGGCCGCCGCGCGGACCCCGGTGCCGCTGGGGCGTCGACCGGGACGACCCCGCAAGGACGGCACCGCCCCAGAGCGGCCGTCCGCGCGGAGCGGCCGGCCCCGGAAGCGCCCCCACCCGGTGCAGGTGGCGCCGCTCCACCCGGCGCAGGCCCTGATCGACTCCTTACCCGACTCGGCGTGGCGGACGGTCACCGTGCTGGACGGGCCGGGGGAGGCCAGCCAGCGGCAGGCGTGCCGGGTCCGGGTCCACCGCGGGTTCGACGACGTCACCGGCCCGGAGGGCTGGCTGCTCGGCGAGCGGCCGCTGCCGGGGCAACCGGGCGATCCGAAGTGGTACTTCACCTGGGGGCTGGACCGCCACCCGCTGGAGCGGCAACTCCGGTTCGGCCACCGCCGCTGGTCAATCGAGCGGCTGCATCAGGATGCCAAACAGGATCTCGGCCTGGGGGACTACCAGGGCCGGATGTGGCCGGGGCTGCACCGCCATCTGGCGCTGGTGAGCCTGGTCTGGTGCTATGCGGTGCTGGGACCCGCCTCCGCCACCTCCGAGGTGTCGGAGGCTTTTTCCCCCTCGGCGGAGCCTGCCGGAGGCGCAGGCGCAGGTGCTAGCGGCGCTGGGTCTAACGGTCGCTGCCGGTCTGCGCAGTCGCATCGCGTGGAGGGGGAAGGGCTAATAGAGAATGATGGTGATATTGCCCCTCGGCGGAGCCTGCCGGAGGCGCAGGCGCCAGGTGCTAGCGGCGCTGGGTCTAACGGTCGCCTGCCCGGTCTGCCGCAGTCACATCGCGCTGCCGACGCTGGCCTCCCGCCGCCAAGGCCGCTCACATTCAGAGAATGATGTTCCGATTATGTCGCCAAAGTAGTGCTAAGTGGTTCCCTGACGATGAGATCATGCTCTCGGGTGACAGCGCCTACGGTGGGAAAAGCATTCTCTCGAAACTACCTCCCAAGGTGCATCTCATCAGTCACGTCCATCCCAAGGGAGCGCTCTATGAACCGGCACCTCCCAGGACGACCAAGACCAGAGGGCCTGCCCGCAAGAAAGGGAAGCGATTGCCGGCCCTGAAGCAGTGGGCCGAGGACACGACCCAACCCTGGACTCGACTCGACTTCAATCAGTTTGGGCTCCATGCCGCTCTCGCGGTCAAGACGATCAAGGCTCTCTACTACAAGGCCGGAGGTGACCGGCTGCTGACCATCGTCTTGATGCGCGATCTGGAAGGGAAGCGTCCCGATCAGATGTTCTACTGCACCAAACTGGACTGGACTGCCAGGCAGATTCTCTCCACCTACTCCTGCCGCTGGGCCATCGAATGCACATTTGAAAACTGCAAGCAACTCCTGGGACTTGAAGACCCTGCCAACCGTCTTCCCAAGGCCGTCCGGCGAACCGCGCCCATGGCGTTGTTCCTCTACACCATGATCATCATATGGTTTCACCGAACCGGTCATCGGTCGCTCCGGTTTCCATTCCGGCCATGGTATAGCAAGAAGGAAGAACCCTCATTCGCCGACATGCTGACGACCCTCAGGCGAGTCAGCTACCAGGAGAAAACCGCCAGACTGCTTCCAGAACGGTCTCGACTGAAAACCTGGATCGCCCAGTTGACCGAGCTTCTCAGCCGGCAGGTTGAGCGACAGTTCGGCCCAAGATTCAGGCCTCTCAGGTCAGTGCACGATCGACTTACCCGGGGTAATTTCGCCCTCCAGACGGGTCGAGATACGCCTCAGAATCTGCGAAACTTGAACTTAGAGCCTGCCGTTCAATTCCTCTAGAGCGGTTTACCCATGTGTTGCGCACAGCTGCGCGAGCTGGAACTAGCCGATGATGTCCTGGGTGGTCACCTTTTCGAGCGCCTCTCCCAGGGCCTCGTAGACGGCATCCTTGTTCCGCGCCGCGACCCGGCGGAGGTACGCCTTGACCTTCGACTGGAGTCTCTCGATCGGCGTGTAGTCCGGGCTGTAGGGCGGCAGGGGCAGGAGCCTGGCACCCGCCCGCCTGACGGCCGCCGCCGCGGCAGAGGCCTGATGGGGGGACAGGTTGTCCCATACGACCACGTCGCCGGCGTGCAGCTCCGGCACCAGCACCTGCTCGACATACGACTCGAACGCCGCGGTGTCGGTCGACCCCGGGAACACCAGGGGGGCACGTACCCCGTCCAGACCCAACGCGGCGATCACGGTCAGCGATTCCCACGAGCTGGGGGCCGAGCCGACGGCCCGCTCGCCGCGCGGGGCCCAGCCGTAGGCCTGGGTCATCGCCGTGGTCACCCCCGACTCGTCCACGAAAACCAGCCGTTTCGGCTCGACCCGCTTCACCTTCCTCCGGAACGACCGCCGCTTCTCCTGGACGTCGGGCCGGTCGCGCTCGTCGGCGTGCTGGGTCTTCTTCTTGCAGGTCAATCGCTGTCGCCGCAGGGCGCGCCAGATCGTCGTCAGGCTGCAGTTGAAGCCGCCCCGCTGCTTCAGTTGGTCCAGGGTGTCGTCGTTGTGCTCCCGGACCAGATCTTCCAGGCGCCGCAGGTCGTCCGGGCTCAGCACGGGGGTCGGGCCGCCCCCGTGCGGCTCAGGGGCCAACCTATCCTTCTGACGCCGCCGCTGCAGCAGCCGGGAGACGAACGAGACGCTGACTCGGAAGAGGCGGGCGATCTCACGCTGCGGGCCCTCGTCCTCATCCACGGCCGCCGCGACCCGCTCCCGCAGGTCTATCGAAGAGGGACGCATGGCAGGTATCTCCTGATCCGTTGCCGTCTCCTTCCTCGATCGTGTCCTTCTATGTGAATTGTTTCTGTCCGCAACCCGAATGCAAACCGCTCTAGGACACGACCGATTGCACCCGAGTCATTATATCTCCCACGACCTCTCGCCGGCGACCTCTTACACCGGCTCACAGTCCGATGCCATTACGTGACCAATCGCCTTGATGACGTCACGCATCGCGATCCCATCAAGGACGCCGATCGGCCCTGAGGCCAGGTCGAATTGAGTCTTCTCGATCGAGAGCATGTTGTCGCATTGAGCGACACAGGCGGTCGTGAAACCGAACTGGCCAGCCCGGAACGGCACACAGTTCGGCAGCGTGCTGCGGACAGCGAACCGGGCTGACGTACAGACGACAACCAGCGCGTACCTGCCGCGATTCAAGTCCTCACGAGAGACGACGATGACCGGGTGCGGCCCCGCCTGGTCAAAGTCGGCCATATAGACCTCGCCCGGCTCAATCACGGCTCCTCATCCATCCGGCCGATCGCATTCCGCAAGGCCACCTTGCGAATCACTCTCTGTTGCCGCTCATCTTCCAGAACCTCGCGCACGACGTCATAATCCCTCGCTGGGATGAGGACATAAGCCGCGCTCGTCCGGGGATCGACCACCTTCGGTGGCACATCTTCCGCCTCGTCGAGAGCTCGTTGCTGTTGCTCGGTCAATTCAATGGGCATGTCAATGACCCGCAAGCGCTTCTCAAGACACTCCGCCGCCTTCATCCAGTATACCCCGCCAGCCCGGCCAAACCCAGACTGAGCGAAACCGGGCTACTCGGCTCGGGAATGGATGAGAAATGGGCCGAGACGCCGATTGAATCGTGGTGATCGTCGCTCGACATCAACGCAATGCCCGCCCTGTGCTTCCGTCCTCCCAAAGCACCCGCTTTGCAGAGAACTCTCAAGTAAGACGCCTTGCCGATTCCTTTGTTACCTCGCGTCCGTGCCAGTACTTCTCGGGTTGCTGTGAAAGGATGGGAAACTCCACTCATGCGTGTTAGCATCGTCTCATGGGAATGAACTCACGTCCAGAGTCAGCAGCCGCCCTGACCCCGACCCCGGCTGCCCCTGTCGAAACGGAGCCGCATCTCGTAGGGCCGGTTGGTCCGGCCTGAACGGGCCCGCCGGACCGACAGGACAATGGCATTCATTGGTATTCCCACCTGGTTCAAGGACCTCCCGTGCCGATACCTGATTTCCAATCGCTGATGCTCCCGCCCCTGGAGCTGGTCTCGGACGGGGAAGACCATCTCATGAAGGATGTGACCCGCGGCCTCGCCGACCGTTTCGAGCTGACGGAGGACGAACGTCGCCACCTCCTCCCCAGCGGCCAGCAGACGATCATCAGCAATCGGGTTGCCTGGGCGAAGGCCTACATGAAGATGGCAGGGCTGCTCGAAAACCCGGTGCGGGGCTACATTCGGATCTCGCCGCTGGGTCGAGAGCTTCTTCAGAAGAAACTGCCGAAGATCGACCTCCGAGTATTGCGTCAGTATCCGTCTTACCTGGAGTTCGTCAGGAAGACGCCGGCTACGGACCATCCCGAGGATGAGAACCATGTCGACGAGTCCAAGACACCGAAGGAGGTCATCGACGCTGCCTACAAGACGCTTCGTGCAGCGCTCGCCAGGAACTCCTGGAGAAGGTTCGGGCTTCGTCTCCCCAATTCTTCGTGGAGATCGTGGTGCGGCTCCTGGTGGCGATGGGCTACGGCGATGCGTTGACTGACGCGGGCCAGCGGATTGGCCGATCCGGTGACGGCGGCGTTGATGGGATCATCAAGGAAGATCGCCTGGGACTCGACGTCGTCTGCATCCAAGCCGAGCGCTGGGAGAGCACGGTCGGCCGGCCGGTCGTGCAGGCGTTCGTGGGATCGATGGAGATGTATCGCGCTCGCAAGGGGCGTCCTGCTCACAACCTCGACCCTTTCCCCGGATGCCCTGGACTACGTGAATCGCAGCGAGTCCAAGAAGGTCGTGCTGATCGACAGCGCGACCCTGTCCGACCTCATGGCCGATTACAATATCGGTGTCTCGGTCGCCGAGACGCACCTGGTCAAGAGGGTTGATCTGGATTGGGTGCAATCGGTTCACATAGAAGCTAACCATGCTGATCCGAGTGACATGATGAAACATGACTTTTCATGACGCAACTTCCTTGATGCGAAGCACTTTCGACCTTAACCTGTCACGACATTAATCGCGTTGACATAGTCTGTGCGAGGAGGCAGCGAATCAAATTCGTGCCGTTTCTAGCGATTATACTCGGCGCGGCCGGGTCTGGCACGAATTGTAGGCGGCAGTGTGTGGGTGTAAACTGCTGACGGGGAGCAACCTGGGGACAACATCAGTGTGGACCCGTCATGCGGATCATCACCTTCACGGCGGACGACCGGAACGCCCTGGCCCACGACCGTTACCACCACCCCGACCCCCGCGTCCAGCGCAAGATGGAGGTCCTCTGGCTCAAGAGCCACGGCCTGACTCACGACCAGATCGCCGCCTACGCCGACGTCTCCCGGCGCACCGTCCAGCGCTACCTCGACCAGTATTATGAGGGCGGCCTGCCGCACCTGCGCCGCTGCCGGTGGCATCACCCCCACAGCGCCCTGGCCAAGCACCAGGACTCGCTGGAGGAGTACTTTCTGAAGCACCCGGTCCGCTCGGCCAAGCAGGCGCGGGCCCTCATTGAGCAGCAGACCGGCGTCCGCAGGGGCCTCAGCCAGGTCCGCCACTTCCTCAAGGGCCGACTGGGGCTGCTGGCGCAAGACCGGGGCCATCCCCGTGCCGCCCCAGAAGACGGTCGAGGAGCACGCCCGGGAACAGGCCACCTTCGTGCAAGAGAAGTTAGGGCCGCGCCTGGAGCAGGCCCGCCGAGGCCGGAGGCAGGTCTACTTCGTGGACGCGGCCCACTTCGTCTTCGCGCCGTTCCTGGGTTGCCTGTGGTGCGCGGCGCGGCTGTTCGTGCGGGCGGCCTCGGGTCGCAAGCGGTACAACGTCCTGGGGGCGCTCGACGCGGTGACACACCGGCTGGTCCGGGTGACCAATCACGACTACATCAACGCCGAGTCGGTGTGCCGCGCTGTTGCGCACGGTGGCGGCTGCCAGTGTGGGGGTGCCGATCACGCTGGTGCTGGACAACGCGCGGTACCAGAAATGCGCCGTGGTGCAGGCGCTGGCGTCGTCGTTGGGGATCGAACTGTTGTACCTGCCCGGTTACTCGCCCAACCTGAATCTGATCGAGAGACTGTGGCGGTTCGTGCGCAAGCAGTCGCTGGACTCCATCTACTACGAAGATTTCGCGATTCACGGCTGCGATCGATCAGTGCCTGGGCGATCTGCCCACAGTCCACAAGGGCGAGATGGCAACTCTAATGACTCCCAAGTTCCAGACGTTTGGAGATGTGCCACTATTGGCCGCGTAGAGTATAATCCGGGTCTGTGTATGCACTCAAGCCATGCGGCTCACGAAAAACAGTGGTTTTCGAGTCCATAGCAAGGATACCGGGCGGAATTGGTGAACAAATCGCCATCGCCGTGCGTAATTCCTGGTAGGATCATTACTTCCAGGAGCTTACCGATGTCAGGACCCGGCGAATACTGACCCGACCCCACTGAGAATGTGTGTGAGAAGCCGGGTTTCCGGCCTAGTTTGTGCAGTCTAGTCGGTCATGAGGTACCAAACGTTATCCAACTGACTTGACTGATGAACAGTGGAAGCTCGTCGCGCCGTTGCTGCCTGCGGCCAAGCCCGGCGGCCGGCCCCGTAGCGTTGACCTCCGTGAGGTCCTTGACGGCATCTTCTACGTCATCCGCGGTGGCGTACCCTGGCGGATGCTGCCGCATGACCTGCCCCCCTGGGGCACGGTCCACTACTACTACCGGCGCTGGCGGCTGGACGGCCCCTGGGAGAAGATCCTCAAGGTGTTGCGGGCCCGCCTGAGACACGCCGACGGCCGCAAGAAGAGTCCCTCGGCCGCGATCGTCGACACCCAGACGGTTCGTACTGCCTCGGGAGGCGAAAAGGGGTACGACGCTGGCAAGCGGACTCCCGGAAGGAAGCGACACATCATCGGGGACACGATGGGGTTGCTCCTGGCGGTGGTGGTCCATTCGGCCAGCCTCCAGGACCGTGACGGGGTGAAGCGGGTGGGGGAACGGGTCAAGGGCCGGTTCCCCCGGTTGAAGCTGATCTGGGCCGATGCCGCCTATGAGGCGGCAGTCGGTTGGGCGAAGCAGTTCGGCAACTGGGTTCTGGAGCTTGTCCGCAAGCCGGCGGGCCAGAAAGGCTTCGTGGTCCAGAAAAGGCGCTGGGTCGTGGAGCGGACGTTCTCCTGGTTGGTCCGCAGCCGCCGGCTGGCCCGCGACTACGAAAGGCGGACGGAGTCGAGTGAGGCGATAGTCCAACTGGCTATGATCCATCTTATGCGCAAGCGTCTGAAACCCGTATAGCTACCTTCTCACACACTTTCTAAGCAATTCGCCGGTCGTCACCACCAAGTTGCCGATCAGGCACAGCGTCCCGTGCCGGGTGTACTCGAACTCGATCCGTTGGCACTTCCCCGCGATCATCGCCTTGCTGGGGGCGATCCGCTCCAGCGCCTGCAAGCCGGTCATCGCATCCACGCTGACCGTGTGGATCTGGTGGGTCCTCTCCCGCTCTGGTGCCGCGAGGGACGTGTCACAGATCGTCTTCACCTGCTCCTTCTCGGTGGTGTTGAGCCAAGAGCGGCTCTTGTGAGGCTGCAAGGCGGCCTCGCGCAGGTAGCGGCTCACCGGCGATGGCGAGATCGAGGCCACGATGCCGCGCCGGACGACCTCCTCGGTCAGTTCCTGGGCCGTCCAGTGGGTGATCGGCCGTCCTGATTTCTCGGGGGGCTCGCAGGCGACGGCCAAGATTCGGGTGACCTGCTCCAGGGTGAACTTGTCGGGCGCGCCGGGGCGTGGTTCGTCGGTGAGGACCGCTTTGATGGCACGTCGCAAGACGGCGCGGGACTCGCGGCACTCGATGTCCATGAGTCGGTTCCACGCGTTGGCCGAGCGCCGTTGCCAGCGTCCGACTTGGCGGTGTGTCAGGCCGACCCTCGGGGCGGGTGTGACCTCGGATGTATGTAGTGTCAGGCCGCAATCGGGAACCCATACTGGTCGATCTTGGCCCAGAACTGTGACCAACGCTCGGCCGTGTACGTCAGGCACCGCACACTCAACACCGCCGCCGCACCCGGCTCCTTCCACCTCATCCCCGACCCGCACAGCCGCTGCTTGACCAACACCTTGCACGCGGCTTCCGTCACTCCGCTGCCGATGGGGATCTTCCCTGCCACCAGCGGGGCGTAGTTCATCCGGCCGGCCTTGCTCTGATTGGTGAAGTATGTGATCGCCGCCCCGACCTCCGGCTGATCCGGAGCGACCCCCTTCTCAGCCGCCAGCCGCTTCAGGTCCCGGACCAACTGGCGGGCGGCCCCCGGCTCATGCTTCAGCCGGTGGCAACTCGACTCCAGCCACGGCCGCTTCGCCCCAGGCGATCCAGCGAAGAGGACATCGGCGGCATCGCCCAGGTACTCGGCGGCATGCCAGAAGTCGATCACCTGGACCTCGGTATGCCGGGAGAGGAACTCCCAGTTCCCCTTCGCCCCATCGGCTAAGCCCACGTACCGGGCCCGCGGGTACGCCACCTTGATCCGGGCGATCTCCCGCTCCAAGCGGTCCAGGAACGTCGCCTTGCCGTACTCCGGGGTCGCCGCCAGGTAGATCGTATGCTGGCGCTCGCCGTTCCGGTCGTACAGGCCAATTGTGCCGACCATTGTTTCCCGCCACCCGTCCTCACACATCAGTAGGCAGGTCCCATCCATGCCGATGGTGATGGTGGCCGTCGGCTCCTCCAACGCGGGCAGGGCGTACTCCCAGGTCTCCTCCTGGGCCAACGCCACGGCGGCCACGGCGTCGGCGACGTTCTGGACGAACGACCGGGCCACCGTACGGCCGTGGTTCTCCCGCAGGTCCTCGATCACCCGAGAGGAGCCGAACTCGGCATACTTGTGCGAGATCATCTTGGCGAACCGGGGAGTAGAACTGCCGACGATGCGGGCGTTGCGGTCCAGCGGGCAATAGGTCTTGCCGCCTCGGGAGCTCTGGTAGAGGTGACGTTCGACGGGGGCGACCCCGTAGGGAGTCTGGTACTCCTTGAGGACCTGACCCATCGAGGTGAGCTTGGTGTCGCCGACTTGAATCGGTGAGCCGTCGGTGTCGAACCGTTGCAGGGCCTCCTGGGTGGCGAGGACGCCCGCTTGGTTGAGACCTTCCTGGATCGTCTCCTCGGACTCCAGCATGGAGGACCGGTAAGGGATCTCGACCTGGATGGTGAAGCCGGACTCGGTGCGGGCGACGATGGCAGCGGGCATGGCAACCTCCCTGGAAGGAGGCTCGACTTTACCCAAGCGGCTCGTCAGAGCCCACATAATTCCGAGGCCGCACCCCTCGGGGCAATCTCTTCATTGAGAAGGCCGTCGAAGGCCAGGACGATGATCGCGGCGCGTTGCCGGAGCCGCGAGAGTGCGGTGACGGAATGGGAAAAGGTCTGAAGGATTTCTTGCTGACGCTCGGTGATAGTGATCTTGGCCGCCTTGCCCGGCATGGTAAGAGAACTCCTGGTGACTGGAAAGCTAGCGAAGCCGGGTGATTTTAACGCGTCAGTCAACTTCTTGGGCTATCGAATACGAAAAGTCGGTCTAGCACGATTTCACCCGCCTCCAGTCCATCCAGCAGGGTGCGGAAGAGGGCCGTCTCGCCCGTCTCCTTCCCCTTGTACGGACCCACCGCCAGGTCGCGAACCACCCCGGTGGCCAACGAGATGATCGCCACCATCCGGACCACCGGGAATCCCCATCCGATGCCCTGGGACGTCGACTGGGGGAAGACGTGCTGGTTCTTCAGCGTGTCGAGCATTGAGGCGGTGGTGCCGTCGACCAGCGAGACTTTGCGTCCCTTCCAAAGCCCCTGGTCGCTGGCGCTGGCTTCGACCCGCTGAGCGTCTGATGAACCAAGCGGACGATGACTCCCGGGGGGCGCCGCTGTCGCGCGTCGCCGTAGCTGTTGGTCTCCGGCGAGCAAGGCTTGCGACGGTTGACCGCCAGCCAGACGATCAACCGCGCGACGGCGGCGCGACACGAATGGTCGGGGTCGAGGACCTGGGAGAGGAACAGGCAGAGGGTCACCAGCGGCGCGTCGATGCGCTCGTTGAAGCTGACGCCTTCGGCGGCCAGCGCCGAGTTGACCATCTCGGCGTCGAGGAGGTCGTGAAAGGGGAGGACGTCGGATTCGTGGAGCGACTTGACCTTCTCAGAAATCCACCGTCGTGTAGCCTGGGGCATCGTCGGCCCCCTTGCCGGACGGGGCCTGGATCGTGTCATCACCAATCCTTGTCCCAAGGAGGACGACATTTGTCTATCCCAGGTTACACAATCGACTTACGAAGTTCCGAGTGCCATTCGTGTCTGATGGTATTAACCCGGCAATAAAGTAAATCAGGAGAATCCTGCAAAATTCCTCGGTGGCTTAAATCATATTGATGAGATCTTATTTGCCGGGTTAATACACCAAGAGATTCCATCAGGCGATGCGGGAAATTCATGGTCGCCACGCACGGATGACCAAAGGGGCAACCTATGCTTTCCCCCTGACTACTGGATAAACGACACTATCTCGACTATGCTTGGTCATCATGGCGCGGGCCAGGGCAACGTCCAACCCCGGCCAAGGCATCGCGAGCCGACGGCGAGGCACCAGGCCATGGCACGGCGGAACCGCGCGGAGGTGGTGGTCGCGGAGGAGGTCGGGGTGGATCACTGTGTCCAGCGGGTCGTGCGCAGGGCCTTCCGCTGCGGCGTCAATCCCCTCTCGGATAACTCCTACGATCATCGAAGGTCCTGGATCAGGGACCGCCTGGAGTCCCTCGTCGGGCTCTTCGGTGTCGAGGTTGCGGCCTTCGGCTCCGCCGCCAGCCAACCGAGCCGGACAGTCCCCGCCTGGTGGAGTTCAGAGAGGGGGTCTCGATCGTCCTGTCAAAAACCGAAGAAGGAGCCGATTCGCCGTAACAAGCTCGGACGCGGGGCTGGGGCCACGCGAGTGACGGCAGGTTCGACAGCCTGGTCCTGGAACTCGGCAGGCCGGTCCTGGAACCGGATCAGGCGGTCTTGGGACGGAGGCTCGGGCTTCCGGGCCATCACCCGTGACTGCACGGTTTCGAGGTGAGCCAGCAGGGTCTTGCTCGTGGTGCCGCGCGCGGAAAGGAGCTGCGAGAGGGCCTGTGTCCGCGCGCTGCTGCGGCCCTGGTTCAAGTAGTCGATCAGGAGAGGCTTGCCTGACTGGCTGTCGGCGAGGAGGAGGTGAACCCAGGCCCACGACTCCCGGTAGTCGCGCGGGGTCATCTGGTGGATGTCGGTCAGCGACTCCAGGCGGGGAAGGTCGGGCATCCAGCCTTTCTTCAGATCCTCGGGTAGCCTGGCGAGGTGCTCATCCTGGGCGTCGAATGTGTCGGGACGCGTCTCGAAATACTCGGCGAGTCCCTCATCGAGCCAGAGCGGAAGGTCACCGTAGCAGCCCCGCAACAGTGCGTGGGTCGCCTCGTGGCGAAGGTCCTCTTCGAGCCGGTCGCTCAGGTAGGTATAGACCACTCGCCGGTCGCCCTGGGCAAGGAAGAAGGCCCGCCGCGGCGGCAGCTCGGGATAGTAGAACTTGAGAAAGTGCGTGTAGGCGTTTCGATCGCTGAGGACATAGATCTCGACCGGTTCCTCCTCGGCGCGGGGGCGGTAGGCCAGGCGAGTGGTGAGATCGGTCTCCAGCGAGTGCAGACAGCGGATCGCGGGCGATTCGGCCGCGATGGGCGTGTTGGAGTAGACCACGAACGGACCGGTGCTCAGCTTGTACCGTGTGGGGACCAGAGACTGGCCGCGATCTCCCATCGTCGCACAGCCGAGGGGCACCAGCGGAAGCACGAGCACGAGCGCCAGCGAGAACCCGTCCCGCCGGGAACGGGGCTTCTTGCCACTCCGCGACATCGAGGTTCGCCTGGTCAATCTTGGGCTCCCAACGATTCGGGGTCAGGAAAGAGGACGTCCCCGCCGTCGATTCCGTGCCTGCTTTGCCAGGATCGCTGCTTGCGTGTCTCGCCAGACCTTCTTCCAGTCCGAGAGGGGTGACAGCCCCCAGGGGAGATAGGCGCGGAGGAACCGCAAGCTCTCCGTGCGGGTTCGACCTGGAACGGTGCCCAGGCTGACGCTCAGCCGTGCCAGGTTCTGGATCCGGCGCCCCCAGGGGACCGGATTCAAGAGCCGGACGCCGACCAGGTCGATGAGGCTGAGGAACTCTCCGGTCTCCAGGGCGTCGGGATGGACGAGAATATTCGACGCCTTCAGATCACGATGCGAGAGTGACCGATCGTGAAGCGCGCGGATGAGCCGGGCCAGGGCCAGGTTGACCTTCCTGATCTGGTCGTGGCGAGCTTCGGGGTCGAGTGCGGGAAGCGTCTGACGGACGTACTCCGCGAGGGTGGTGACGTTGTCCTGCTTGAGCGTGACCAGGTAGGTCTCGTGAGGCAGAAACCACGACAGGGGACTGGACCGGAAGGATCCGCGGCGGGCCAGGAAGGCGAGGTTGCGCGGGGTGGGGATTCCCCGGCTCACCAGGTCCTGCCCGGCCTGCCACGACCGCCACGCACGTGACGGGCGGATCAGGTTGAGCCAGGGATCGATCCACTTCTTCCGGTTGAACCGCTTGTAGACGACCGTGGTCGGCCGCCCGCCCACTCGCATCGTCGTCTCGACCACCGTCGAGGTTCGCGAGTTCTTGAGCCAGGTCGTCTCCGGGCGGCTGAAGGGATCGTCGGGATTGGCCAGCAGCACCGCGATCTCCGCGGGATCGAGGTCGCGGGAGGCAACCGACCAGGCTCGGGAGCTCTTGAAAAGTCTGAAAATACTTATTGGTTGATCGGCACCGGCGGCCCCACCGCCGCCAGAGCCGTTCGGCCCAGGCCCGGGTCGAGTCTTCGATGCCCTGCGCGAATCGCCCCGAGTCGGGTGCCTGCTCGGTCCGGTTCGCGAGGTAGGACTTCAGGAAGCGATACCGGTCGGTCCGGCTGCTCCGCAGCCAGAAATAGTGATCGAGCAGGGCCAGGTTCTGCCGGGCCCTTGCCCAGCTCAGCCGCGGGCTCAGCCGCAGGGCGTCGAGGTCGATCATGCTGAGCTCGGGCATCTCGTCGGGGCCGAGACGCACCAGAACATTCCCGGGATGGAAGTCGATGTGGGTCATTCCTGCGTTGTGCAACCGCGCGGTCAGCACGGCCAGCGAGGTCGCCAGCCGCTGGCGAATTCGCGACCTCTGCGGCTCCGGCAATTCCTCCAGACGGTTCTCGAGGAACTCGTCGAGCGGGACCGTTCCGGGAATCTCCCAGGTGATCAGGAAGTTCTCGAAGAGGAACCGCCGCTTCCGGCGCTCACCCAGGGCAATGGGGTAGATGGTGCGGACGCCGATCGAGTCCAGCACCTCGGATCGCTTGCCCTCGTTGCGTCCCTTGCCCCTGCGGAACCACTGACGGAACATGGCCCGGTAGTCGGGCACGAGGTAATGCTTGACGTAGACCGCCCCCTCGGGAAGATCCACCCGGTAGACGATCCGGTGCGGGCCCGACTTCACGGTCGTCAGCCGCCCTTCGGCACGCCACTGTCCCAGGCGAAGGCCTTCAGGGCCGATCAGCGACTGGCACCATGACCCGCGAAGCCACCAGCCGATGTCGCCGGTCTGCGACCATTGCCATTCGGGTGGCTGGAACATTCGCCGGCTCCCCGCGGTGGTCGGTCCGCTCTGAAGGTTGGACGTCATGAGCATGGGATGATCCGGTCAGTCGTGATCGGGGTTGCCGTCAACATGGCTCTCGCGGGAGGAACGCTCGAACACTCCCATCCGCCGCATGCGGAGGAAGAACGGGTCAGGAACGGCCCCCGTTCCCGTGCCGTTCGCCGGTGCTGTCTCTCCGGCGGCGGACCTGTCGGTCCCATCCACCGCGCTCACGAAGGTGACGGCCCAGGCTCCAACCGAAAACCCCGACTCGACCCGCTGGCGGGCAAGCCGACCCATTCTCTGGCGAAGCTCGTCGTCAGCGGCGAGCGTCCGGATCGCCGTGACCCACTGCTCGGGCGTCTCGGGCAAGAAGCCGGTGGCACCAGGCTCGATGAGCTCGGACTGCATGCCGACCGGATTGGCCACGACCGGGAGCCTGGCGGCCTGGTACTGAAGGATCTTCAGTCCGCACTTGCCGCGGCTCCAGGGGTCGTTGGGCAGCCAGCTGATACCGATGTGGCCGGCGGCCAGGTCTTGGGCCTCCCACTCCTCCGCCCATGGTATGGGGACGACCGGAAGCGTGGGGAAGCTCGGGAACCGGTCGCAGATGACGCGGAGCCGCAGGCCGGGAATCTCGCGTCCCAGCCGGTCCCAGAGAGGCTCTTGCTGCTGAAGCCCCTGGAGCGTGCTCGAGGAGCCGATCCAGACAAGGTCCACGTGGGCCGTGCCTGATCGCGGCACGGCCCGGCGCACGCCTGGATGGGGATATCGGCCCGGATCGATGCAGGTGGGGATCGTTCTGACCCGCTGGGGTGGCGATCCGGCCCGCAAGGCACAGTCGGCCAGGAAGTCGTTGCCCGCGATCACCGCGTCGGCAGCCCGGACCGTCGCGGCGAATCGGTGTTCGCGCCGGCTCGAGTAAGGTCCACGCCGGTCATACGAATCGCGAAGCAAGACCGCGTCGTCAAAGTCGAAGACCAGGTGTCGCGCGTACCGGCGAAGAAGCGCAAGCTGCCAGGCCGGCAGCAGCTTCCGCTGGAGGATCACCGAATCATAGGAGGACGCCCGCGCGAACTGGGCGAGACGCGACAGGGCCCCCTGTCTCAGTGGCTGGCAGGTCAGAGACCAGCCGGCTGCGTTCAGTGCCGGCTCGAAAGCCCGGATTCGATATCGGCAGCACACGTGGTCTGGCGAATCAACCAGGGCGAGCAGTTTCATACCGTCCTCCGTGACGGCTGGGCGGCCATTGTGGCGCGTTGCGCAGCATCTCGGCTCGACAAGCCAGCGGGATCTTACTCAGGGGGCCCGGAAAAGCCAAGGGGGATTGACGGAGAATCCCTCCATGCCTCGAGGGCCGCGAACTCGGATTGTCGGCGACCCCGGATCATGGTAGAGATACGCCCGCCCAATGGTCGGAGCTCGCAAACGACGCTCCGAGCACGCAAGGACGCTCATTGGGCGACCTCCACGACGATACTGGTCCTCATGAAGAACTTCGTACGGCTGGTACGATTTGCCTGGCCACACCGCTACCGCTTCGCGCTGTCCATCGGCTGCGCGGCCATGGTGGCCCTCTTCTATTTCACCGAGCTCGGCGCGGTCCTGCCTCTCCTGAACATCCTCTTCAAGAGCGAGAACCCGCAGCGGTGGATCTCGACGAAGATCGACACGATCGGCCAGAAGATCACCCTTCTCGACGCTCAGGCTGAGGAAGCGGAGAGAGTCCGAGCGGCCTCGGACCTGGGAGATCGCCAGGCGGCTGATCTCTCCAAGCATTTTCGGGCTCTGAAGGACCAGTCCAACGACCTCAAGGAAAAGCTGGAAATTCGCCAGAAGGCCGTCGACCTGCCCGACCTGAAGGGGCTCTCCCAGCAGTTCGTCAAGAAAGAACAGGCGGAAATCGACGTCTTGCACCACCAGCTCGAGGTCGTCGAAGGCCGGCTCAGCGAGCTGACACGGGGCAGCGCCTGGCTCAAGTCGGGTGACCTCGCGGCGATCCGGTATCGCCGGGAGCAGATCGGCAAGGAAAAAGAGAGTGAGCAGACCTGGCTGACGCGGTACCAGCGGCTCAAACCTTTCATCTATCAATATCTTCCCTCAGACTGCTTTCGCAGCCTGCTGCTCCTGCTGAGCCTGGTCATCGTCGGTGTGGCGATCAAGGGCTTCTTCATGTTCCTCCAGGAGGTTCTGGTCGCCGACGTCATGCAGCGGACGCAGTTCGACATCCGCAACCTGTTCTTCCGCCGCACGCTCAACCTCGACCTGGGCAGCTTCTCCGATCAGGGCTCGGCCGAGCTCATGGCCCGGTTCACCAACGACATGGATTCGTTCGGCCAGGGCCTGGTCACCCTGCTCAGCAAGCTGATCCGCGAGCCGATGCGCGTGGTGTTCTGCCTGACCGGCGCGCTCTACTTCAACTGGAGACTGACCTGCCTGACCCTGGTCGTGGTGCCGATCTCGGCCCTCACCACTTACCGCGTCGGGCGGATCATGAAGCGCGCCATGCGGCGATCGCTCGAGAGCATGTCGTCGATCTACAAGATTCTCCAGGAGAGCTTCCAGGGGATCAAGGTCGTCAAGGCGTTCGCCATGGAACGCGGTGAGCGGCGACGGTTCTTCATCGAGACGAAGAACTTCTATCGCAAGGCGATCCGGGTGGCGATGATCGACGCGATGTCGGATCCCGTCCTGGAGATGCTGACCCTGGTGACCGTGGCCATCGCGCTGCTTGCCGGCTCGTACCTGGTCCTGAACAAGACCATTTACCTCGGCCTCGGACCGTTCCAGATCCAGCTTGCCTCGCAGGTGATGGCGATCGAGGAACTGCTGACGCTCTACGCGATGCTCGCCGGTGCCTCCGACCCGATCCGCAAGCTGTCCAATGTCCACTCGAAGCTTCAGCGCGCCGCCGCGGCGTCCGACCGGATCTGCGACCTGATGGACCGGGAGCCCCAGGTGGTCGAGCGTCCCGCGGCGATCGAGCTGCCGCGTCACCAACAGGAGATCGACTTCGAGGACGTCCATTTCCGCTACGCCGGCCGGCCGGCCCTGCTCAAGGGGATCACGCTCACCGTTCGCCACGGCGAGACCATTGCCCTGGTCGGCCCCAACGGCTGCGGCAAGACCACCCTGATGAACCTGCTGCCGCGGTTCTGGGACGTCGATTCGGGAACGATCCGGATCGATGGCCACGATGTCCGCGACCTGCGGATTCGCAGCCTTCGCCGGCAGATCGGCATCGTGCTGCAAGAGACCATCCTGTTCCAGGACACGATCGCCCGGAACATCGCCTACGGCGACGTCGGCGCCAGCCGCGACCTGATCGTCGAGGCGGCGAAACGCGCCTACGCCCACCAGTTCATCATGGCCTTGCCCCAGGGCTACGACACCCTGATCGGCGAGCGCGGCCATGGCCTCTCCGGCGGCCAGCGGCAGCGAATCGCCCTGGCCCGTGCGATGCTCCGCGATCCCTCGATCCTCATCCTCGACGAGGCCACCAGCGCGGTGGACATCCAGGACGAGGCCCTGATTCGCAAGGCCATCGAGGAGTTCTCCCAGGGCCGCACCACCTTCCTGATCTCGCACAGCCTGGGCACCATCCAGTTCGCCGACCGGATCATCCTGATCGACGACGGCCAGATCGTCGCCATCGGCACCGACCAGGAGCTACGCTGTTCTTCGCCCCTCTATCGCCGTCTCCACGAGATCCACTACCACCCCGCCCATCGATGAGGAAAGGAACCGACCCCAGCGCGTCGTCCCGGGGCACTGGACCTCAACAGCCTCGGCTGCGCCAACCGCCCTTGAACTCAGAGCACCCCCGGCTGGAGCTCCGGCTTCAGCCGGTTTGTCGGGCGGCGATCGATCAAACGGACGGATCAGCGCCGTGCGCGCACGGTGCCTTCGGCTTTGATTTTCAACGACAGAATCGACGGCCAGAAAGGGTGGAAGGTCGCCGTACGGAGCCGGCTCCTACAACAATTGTTAGGATTGAGCCGACCCCGCAAGCGGGGTTCGCCCCGCCCCCGATGACATCAATCGTAGGAGGCGGTCTCATGCTTCCCAGCCCCGAAGCGGGTCATTGAAAAATAACAACATCCCGACCGTGTCGGGCCAGGTCTCCTGGCCCTACCGGCAACGGCACTCCCCACCACGACAACCGGGCGGCAGGTGTAGAAGAGCGATGGATTTACGCCTTGCGCTATACAGAATATAGTGAGAAGAAATGGTCGTGTGTCACCTCATGGTTGGCGGCGCGTATCGTTCAGGGCAGCGTGTGCCTGGCCTGCCGGTGGCCGATGGTCGATGAACTACATCGGACGGATTTGACACAAAACAGGCAACCGGCGGGGTTCGCAAGGCGAGCACACGGCTTTGATCCGGGGTCTGTGGCGTCGGGATCGAAGGGTTCGGCTGCCAGGGAGTCGTCTATGAAGTCACGGTGGATCCGATCGACCGGCGGCGGTTCAGGGGCGTCTCGTTTCTGCCTGCAGCTCGTGGCCGTGGCTCTGGCCATGGCCGGGCTGATCCGGCCGCTGGCCGCGGCCGAGCGGCCGAAGCCGACGTCCGAGAAGAGCAAAGCCGGGGGTGCGCCGAGTTCATCGACCGACTGCTCGATAGCGCGTGGAAGAAGGCCGGTGTCAAGCCGGCCAAGCCGGCGACCGACGAGGAATATCTCCGGCGGGCCTATCTCGACCTGCTCGGCCGGATCCCCAGCGTGCAGGAGGCCCGAGCCTTCCTTCAAACCAGGGAGCCAAACAAGCGGGACAAGCTGGTCGATTACTTGCTCGAGCACGAAGACTACCCCAAGAACTTCGGCACCCAGTGGACCATCCTGCTGATCGGCCGGGGCAACCAGGGGCGGATGGTCGATCGGGCCGCCCTGACGAGCTGGCTGCGCAAGCAGTTCGCCGCCAATCGCCAGTGGAACGAGGTCGTGTACGACCTGGTCACGGCCACCGGCTCGAACAAGGAGAACGGGGCCGTCAATTACATCCTGGCTCACTTGGAGTTCGGTGCCGTCCCCCTCACCTCCCGCACCACTCGCCTGTTCCTCGGCCAGCAAATCCAGTGCACGCAGTGTCACGACCACCCCTCCAACGAGTGGAAGCAGGGCGATTTCTGGGGCTTCAACGCTTTCTTCAAGGGGCTGAAGACCGAGGACAAGACCTCGGTCAACGCCACGGGACTGGAAGCTTACGACCATACCGAGCTGACCGACGAGCCAACCGACGCCTTCGTCCAGTTCAACAAGCGAAACGGGCTGGTCGGGATCGCGTTTCCCAAGTTCCTGGATGGCCGCAAGATCAGCCAGGGAACCGACGTCGTTCGCCGGACCGAGCTCGGCAAACTGATCATCGACCCCAGGAACGACTACGTGTCGCGCGCCATGGCCAACCGGATGTGGGCCCACTTCCTGGGGCGGGGCTTTGTCAACCCCGTTGACGACCTGGGCCCCCACAATACTCCCTCTCAGCCCGAGCTGCTGGACAAGCTGGCGCAGGAGTTTCAGGCCAGCGGTTACGACGTCAAGCAGTTGATTCGCTGGATCATGGCGTCTCGGCCCTACCAGTCCAGCAGCGTCAAGCAAAAGGGTGCGGAGAAGGAGGAGGGCCTGTTCCATGCCATGCAGCTCCGCCCCATGTCGCCGGAGCAGCTCTTCGATTCCCTGCTCACGGCCACGAATGCCCATCGGGCGGGCATTGGCGCGAAGGGCGACCAGAAGCGCGACGCCTGGCTCCGCCAGTTCTTCTTCGCCTTCGGCAACGACGAGGGTGACGAGGCGACGAGCTTCCAGGGGACCATCCCGCAGGCCCTCATGATGATGAACGGCGAGCTGATGCAGGACGCTCTCTCGGGCAAGCCCGGGAGCTTCCTCGAGGGGACCATCGACCAGGCGCAAAAGCAGGCCCGCTCGCCCGAGAGTTACCTGGTCAATCAGATCTACCTGGCCGCACTCAGCCGATATCCCAGCCGCAAGGAGCTTCAGCAGGCCGGGGATTACCTCGCAACGAATCCCGACTCGCGGCAAGTGCTCCATGACCTGTTCTGGGCGCTGCTCAACTCCAACGAGTTCATCCTGATTCACTGATGCCGCGTCGAGGATTCCTGATTCATGACACTCCCAGGTCATGCCCCCGACCGGCGAGTGGATCTGGCCGAGCCCAAGGAGCCGAACCTGTGATCTTCACGTCGTCTCGATCTCGCACCGAGCTCAGCCGCCGCCATTTCCTGGGACACCTCACGGCCACGGCGCTCGGGATTCCGGCGCTGCAGTTCTTCTCGTCGCTCCGAGCCAGCGCCGACGAGGTGCGGAAGAACCACAAGAGCTGCATCGTCCTCTGGATGTCTGGCGGTCCCAGCCATCTCGACATCTGGGACCTCAAGCCCGAGAGCGAGAAGAACGGCGGCCCCTTCCGGCCCATCGACACCTCGGCCTCCGGCGTCAAGATCTGCGAGCACATGCCCAAGATGGCCAAGCAGATGCACCACCTGAACATCATCCGCTCGCTGGATTCGAAGGAAGGCAACCACGACCGCGGCACCTACCTGATGCATTCGGGATACGTTCCCAACCCCACGGTGGTCCATCCCGGCTGGGGCTCGATCGCCGCCTACGAACTCGGTGAACAGCTCAAGAACTTCGATCTGCCGCACTGCGTGGCCATCAACGAGCCCGGCATGGGCGCAGGCTTCCTGGGGATGTCGTACTCTCCCTTCGTGATCCCGAACCCCAACGCTCCGATCGCCAACCTGAAGCCGCCTGGAGACGTGGATTCGCGCCGCTTCGAGCGTCGGCTGGAGATGCTTGGGCAGGTGGAAAACGCCTTCATCGCCCAGCGCAAGAGTGCGATAGCCGCCGATCACAAGGCTGTTTACGGCAAGACGATCCGGATGATGAACTCGAGACTGAAAGACACGTTCAATCTTCAGACCGAGCCGGCCGAAACCCGCGAGGCTTACGGCCGCGGCTCGTTTGGCTCGGGCTGCCTGCTGGCGCGCAGGCTGGTCGAGCAGGGGGTCAGTTACGTCGAGGTCTCGCTGGGCGGCTGGGACACCCACACCAACAACTTCGAAACCCTCTCCAATCGCCTGCTTCCCGAGCTCGACCAGGGGATGGGGGCGCTGGTGGCCGACCTGGCTCATCGCGGACTCCTCGACAGCACCCTGATCGTCTGGATGGGTGAGTTCGGCCGCACGCCCCGGATCAATCAGAACGTCGGACGCGATCACTGGCCGCGAAGCTGGTCGGTGGTGATCGGGGGCGGCGGCATGAAGGGGGGACAGACTGTGGGCGCGACCGACAAGGACGGCGTGGACATCCAGGACCGGCCGGTCGGCGTGATGGACCTGATCGCGACCATGACCAAGACGATGGGGATCAACATCGACACCCAGTACACCACGCCCCGCGGCCGTCCCATGAAGGTCGTTGACGGCGGACAACCCATCCGCGAGCTAGTGGGCTGAACCAACCCCCGGCGCTGGTGAGTGCGAGGGCCAGGAGGCGATCCAGGAAGGCCGGCTCTTAGCCCCAGAACCGAAGGGCAGGACTTGTCGTGCCGGATGGGGCAATTCCGGCAGCACTTGCCTGGCGGCATCATCCGCTGGACACGACCCTGGCAGGTAATGGCTCGTGGGACGGGGCGAGTGATGATCGTGGGCGGGAGGACCATCCGGCAGCGGCCAGGATGAGCCCCACGGCCAGGACGAGCGGGCCGCCGATGAACGCAAGCAGCCCGAGCGTGGCAGCCAGGAGGAGGAAAGCCCGCCCGTCGGCGCGGGATCGCGTAATGGCGGCCAGGCCCATTGCGATCAGGATGCCCAGCATGAGCATCGATCGGGCTCGGTCCGGGGTCTCGGTCTCCGAGCGGTTTGGTGTCTCGAACAAGCCGTCGATCGTCGTCGGCTGCTCGTTCAGCCCGGCCGAGAAGCCAATCAGGTAGGACGGCTCTCCCAGGTCGCGGAGCCGGTCGGCGCCGACCGGTTCGGGAACCGTGACCAGGGCGGTGGATCGGGCCTTGCCGGAGGAGGCGCCGAGGTAGCACTGCGCAGCTTCGATCTCGTCCTCCAGGGCCGCCGCGCGGAGACCCTCGAGCACGGCTTTCCGGGTCGACTGGATCACTTCCAGGTCACGCTCGGCCCGCTCCTTGCGAGCGGGGTCGCCTCGCCGTGCGTTCCACCTGAGCGATCGCTCCGCGGTGCGAAGTGCCAGCTCATGGGAGATCAGGAGCGACGCGACGCGCTCCCTGTCCCGGCCGGAGCTGCGGTCCATCTGGGCGATGAACTCAGTGATCTGGCGCGAGATCCGATCGGCACGGTCGAGGGAGATCCGGTCGGGGGCGGACAGCTCCAGTCCGGCGGGCGAGGGCTTAATCGCCAGCCCATCCGGCAGGTGAACCGTCAGGAGCGTGGAGACGCGGTCCACGCCAACCCGAGGAAGAGTCAAGGACCATCCCGCACCCACGGTCGCGGCGCCCGGGGCGGGCTCGCTCCAGAACAGGGAGACGCGATAGGGACCCTGGTCTCCCAGGGGCACGAGCCATCGGCCCTCGGCGGACCGCAGTGGCGACACAGGGCTCTGATCGACGGTGGACCAGAGGACTGCGCTCGCTGGCGGCAGGTCCGCGACCAGGAATCGGCCGGTTCGAGCCCGGGTCTCGTATACGGCCTGGCCCCGAAGCGACCGATCGGGCGAGACGTTGATGTCGAGGTCCGCGGAAACCACCCTGGCGGATTCCTCCCCGGCGCCTCGGGGCTCCGCGGCGGGAGGAATCTGGACCTTCAAAGACCAGTTGTCATGATCTACGCGGAAGGCTCTCGACTCGGTTCCCGGAGACCGGGCGAATTCGGAGTCCTGGAAGCGGTTGGCATAGGGGATGCGGTGCAACCCGCTCGAGCCCGCGGTCGCGGGGATGGATCCGGCGGCAAAGACGAGGCCGAGGTAGGTGTCGGCGATCCCGCGCCCCAGCGGTGTGATCTCGGGGACCATCATCTCCTGGCCGGGCACCAGGGGGAGGGTCGATCGCACCACCAGACGCTGAGATCCCCAGACGGGATGACCCGGAGTGAGGGTCCAGAACGTCACGGGCCCCAGCGCAGGGGGGTCGGACCTGAGGGGGAACTCGCCTCCCGGAAGTTGAATCTGGGATTTCAGGGCCCAGGCCGTGGGGAGCTTGACGTGGATCGAATCCATCGCCCCACCAACGACGTCATAGCGGAGCGCGGCCACCCACTCCGCGGAATCCGGATGGATCGTCATCTGGCTCTCGATCAGGACATTCACGCGTGGCGGGGACGTGGTCCACTGGAGGGTGCCGAGTCGCGCGGGGTCGTCGACGCGATAGGTCTGGAGGGTTCGCGCGTCGGCAGCCCCTGAGGCGGCCGTGGGATCGGACGGGACCTGTGTCATGCCGCGTGCGCCGATCGCCTCGATCCTGGTGTTCGACGCGATGACGAGAAGGCCCGGACGGGTCTCCATGCCCGGGATGTCGAGCCAGGGGGTCGGCATGCGGAGCTGCTGGACTCCGACCTTGAGTGGGTCCTCGACCGTGGGGATCCAGCCAGTGATCTTCAACCTCCTCCTCGACCTGGCCGCCTCTCGATCAAACCGGAGCAGAAGCTGACGTGATTCCGGCCGGCTCCAGTCGGTGAGTCCATCAGACTCGACGCCAAGGACGATGAGGTCCTGGGGAACCGTCATCGCGAGGGAGTTGACGGATCCGCTCAGATTGACGATCTCGGCATCGAGAAGGACGTCAATGCGTCCCGCGTCGACCCGGAGCTCGAGCGTGGGCCGGGTCCTGATCAGTGCCGGGGCGGGCGCCGTCCGGAAGTAGGGGAGCTTGTCGCGCACCAGCCTGGTGGTGCCCGAGAGGGTGAGCCGTAGATCGGGCAGCGGACCCCAGGTCTTGACGAAGCTCTCGTCGCTGATTGCCTCGATGCCCGTGGGCGCCTCGAGGCGGCCCGTCCAGTGGCCGGGTCGTCGAACACCGAGCAAGCTCGTGAACCACTCGACCTGGAGAGGCTCGAGGAGCGGGAATCGCCGCGCTGAATCACCGGACGGGCGGTCGCGTGGCGCTCCGCCCTCCTTGTCGGCCGAGCCGGGATCAAGAGGGCGCCACAGGTCGAGCTCGATCGTGGTGCTGTCAGGCAGCGGGGGATCAACCCGTGCCGCCCAGACGGACTGGTCCGCGGCCCCGCTCCAGGTGCCGGTGATCATGCCTGGGATCCGGGCCGATCGGACGATCAGGCCGGGGTCCATCTTGAACCGGAGGGTCGAGAGCCGGCGAGCACCCCGGTAGGTGAACCGGGCCTGGACCCGGTCGCCCGCGGGCTCGATGTCCCAGAGAATCACGCCATCGACCGTCAAGCCGGTGATCGGACTGGCGGCATCCGGGTTTCCCCATTGGATGTCGACATGGTCGGCCGGGCCAAGTTCCGCGGTGACCGCGGAGTCGGGCCCGGTCTTGAGGTTGCCTCGAGCGTTGAGTAGCCTGGGAGCACCCGACTTCACGGGCCCATCCACAATCAGCCGGGCCGAGGGGAGGGGATTGACCGGAAAATCGAGGGCGGCCACCGGACCGTCGTTGCCGAGGGTCGCGGTCCTCCGAACCTGGAGCCGGAAGGTGCCGGAGCCCTGGATGGGAATGGCTGCCTGCTGTCCCCCTGCCTCCATGAACACCGGGACCGGGCGGCCTTCCAGCGTGGCCGAGATTTCCCGAGCTCCTCCCACCGGCACCCTCCAGGTCGCCGATCCCGGGGCGGTGGCGCGGATCGAGAGCTCGCTGGAGAGAACGACGTCCCGGTCACCGGCCCAGGTGACGTGATGGATCGCATCGGTCAGGATCAGCAGAGGGGTTTGGGCGGGGGCCGGGGGCCGCGCCAGCCTCTGGAGTAACTGGTAATCACTCTCGCGAAGGAACACTTGTTGAGGGGGCTGCCCTGGCTCGTAGGTCCCCTCGTAAGGGAGCAAGACAGGGATCGGCTGCTCCTCCGCGCGCACGCCTGCGCCCGGTCGTGGGAAATCAGGAAGATGGCAAGGACGCCAGGCGCAGCGCGGAACAGGGAACGAGCGAGCCGGCCGCGGGAGCTTGTCGGCGGCGCCGGCCGCGGCTGCTCGCGGCGAGGCCACGCGGCGAGGTGGCCGCCCAGCCGATGCAGCAGGCTGACCATCGCTCCGAGGAAAACCCCTGCGCTGAGGTTGGCCAGCCCGCCGGGCACCCAGAGGTGGATCAGAACGGAGAGCGCCAGAAGGGAGATCGGCAGACTGACTCCCCATCGCGTCGACATCGGCCGGTAGCTCAGAGCCGCCAGCAGCACGAGGGCGAGGGCCCAGCCGGGAACGAGTCCCGAGCGCTCGTCGCGGATCTCGACCCGCGTTGCCTTGCCCGGCCAGGATGTGCCGGTGAATCGAGAGATCACCCAGCCGGGAGGTGTCCTGAGAGGGTCCGCGAGCCCACTGGCCGGGGCGTTGGCGGCAGTGAGCTCGCCTCGCCACCTCGACACGGACTGGAACCGATCGGAGCGATCCGAGCCCCAGAGCATGACCTCGCTCAGGGCCGGCAACCACCGCCCGGCCGGATCGTACCGGGCTGCCTCGCCCAGCGACGTGATCAGGAGCACGGAATCGATGGGGATGAGCGCCAGCCCGTACTGCTGGAGCGTTCGCTGACAGAGGGCCTGTCCCCTGGGATCCGCGCCGACCGGAACGCACCGGGATCTGGGTCCATACCCCGCTCCGCTCAGTGAGAGACGATCGATGATCAGGGGGTATGCCCCGGAATCCCACCGGGTGAAGCACTCGGCGAAGGTCAGCTCCTCGGCGGCCAGGCTGGAGAGGATCTCGTCGAGCCGGCGCAGCGTCTCCGCGGTTCCCGCCGGTTCCCTGGCTTCCTGAGCGGACCAGCGAATCTGAGGCACACCCAGCGAGCTGAACGGCCAGGCCGGGGCGGTCGGCGGGTCGGTGGGGCGAAGGCCTGGCCCGTGCTCCCGGGCCTGCCAGCGGGGGGGCATGATCAGCTCCCAACAGAACGAGAAGCAGGGGATATCCAGCTCCGGGAGCACCGGCTGGAGCAGGTCTCCGGTCCTGAGCTCGGCCCCGCTGGCCTCGAAGTCGATGTTGACCGTCTTAAACCGCTGGGCAGGGCTGCCCGCCGGAAGGGTGACCACGAGCCGCCCCTCCTCTCGCGCGGGGGCGGTATCTGCGCCATCGAGCTGGACCCGGATCAGCGAAGCACTCGAGGGCAGAGTGAATCGCAATTCTCCGATCTTCTCGGCATGGAGCAGCAGTCGCAATCGGTTCAGCCTCGGGCCCCGCGGGTGGAGAAGACTGGTCAGGCAGGCATCGCGAATGAGGCCGGTCTCGGGCCGCTGGACCAGCTCCTCGGTGGTCAGGCTCAGACCCACTCCCGGTTCGGTGAAGAAGAACGCATGGGCAACGAGGTCGTCCGGAGACGTGGTCCCGCTGCCCGCCGTGGCCGGACCTTCCTCTCCGCGCCACGATGCCCCGAGGCGATCGGCAGTCGCGGTGTCGATCCGACGAAGCCCCACGGTCTCGACCCGTGACCGCGTCCGGGACGGAGTCTCGATCAGGATCGTTGTCTTTGGCGAGAGCTGCCGGGGTGCCGAGATCAAGGGAATGGCTCCCCGCTGCTTCCATGGCAGATCGGCCCTGAACTCGATCCGGACCTGTCCCGTTCGAGAGGGTCCGACGATGGGAAGGCTCCAGGCCACGCCCTCGACGGGGAAGCCGAGGCGGGACCGGGCCTGTTCGTCCAGGGCAAAGCCGGAGAGCTTCTGGTGATCGGGACCGCCCCGGAAGGACCAGGCGGAGAGGTCCGTCCCGGGCTGGCTGATCCAGAGGGGGAGTGTTACCAGGGGCTTGCCGCCGCAGTCCAGGAGAATCTGGCCCTCCACCACTAGCCGCTGACCGTCGTGGGCGACCCTGGCCCGGCATCGGATCTCGGTCCTTGGCTCGGACTCGGCCAGTTCGCGGTCGACGCGGGCCTCGGCGTTCTCGCTGTTCCACCGCCAGGCCAGCGCCGGTTGGAGGTCCAGTCCGGGCGGGGAAGGGAGGGGGGAGAGTCCCTTGACACGGGTCGGATCGATCCAGGCCAGGCCTCGCGCCGAGGTCGGGATCAGGTTCATGGTCTTATCAGCCATGGCCACCCACACCTCGTCCCTGATGGCCATGCGTTCGGGGCGGACCCGCGGCAGGACGAGGGAGCCGCGGCCCGGGGCAGCGGTCGAGGTCGCCCTCACAACCAGCGACCGGTCATCCGGTGTGCCCTCGCGGCCGGGCAGAATCACATGCAGGCGGGTGCCGGCGTCGGCCTGCAGTGCGGAGTTCCACGACAGCGATTGGGTCTGGCCGCTCCACTGCACCCGATCCGGCATCCAGGAGGGGGGAAGATCGATGTCAAGCTCGGAGGCCGGGCCGCGTCCGCCCAGTCCGATCAGCTCGCATTCCAGCACGGGAGCGGCCGGGCCCACCAGGAGTCTGCCGCGTACCAGGCACGACTCGTCGACCCGCGGCTGCCGGAACACGAGCTCTGCGACGCAGTCCGGAGAGCTGGCCTCGAACACGAGTGCGTCGGATCCGCCCGCCCCGTTACCCGGCGACGGGACGCGCCGGCCGGCCCGATCCCGGCAATCCCGGATCACGTGCAGGGCATCGAGGACGATCGTCGTGTTCCCCCCGGTCCAGATCGCATCGACGGGGTGAATTGCGGGCACGCTCCATCGACCGTCGATCGGCACCCGGGAATGCGCCTCGAAATGAACCGTCGTGGGCAATCGCGAGTCGCCCGAGAGAGCGACCTTCACTCGGGTGGCTGGTCCATCGCGCTCCGCCCGGAACTCCATGACCTCGGGACCGGAGACGTCGATGAGCTCGAGGTCCGGATCCAGGACTGCGGTGAACCGTGCCATGCCCCGCTGGTCGGACTGAACCAACCAGTCTGTTTTCCAGTTCACGGCCCGATGGTCGGGCTTGCCGCCGCCGTCGAGAACGATCCGGGTTGGCCCGCTGACCCACACGGCAGTCCCGTCACGTGGCGTCAGCGCTTCTCCCGCCCGCTTCAACTGGAGGTTGCTCGCGCCGACCCGACCGTGAAACCACCAGGTCTGGAATCCGGCTTGCGAGGAAGGCAGCGGTCCCCGGCGCTGACCTCCCGGACCCAGTGGCACCCAGCCCTCGGGCAGCTCGAGGGCCAGGTCTGACGTCTCATCGCCCGGCAGACCCAGAGAGAAGACGCGGCCGTCGGAGTCAGGGCGGGCGCGGAGCTCCCAGTCGAACGTCAGCGTGCACGTGGCGCCGGGGGAAGCCGCGGGCTCGATCCAGATGACGCTCTTCCCGGATTCCAGCGAGCCGACGACCTGATGATCCCGTTGCCGGGGGAGGATCATCGGTGTCCAGGGATCGAGGGTCAGGGCCGTCGGTCCCGAGGCGGGGAGCACGGCCACGACCTCCGAGCCGCCGGTGAGAACTCCCGCGGTCCAGCGAGCATGGTGATGGGCCCGGATCAGCCGTGGCCCTCCCGCGCCGGTACCCGCTTGCCGGCCGGCCATGTCCACCAGCGTCTCGAAGGGGTCGGGAGCCATCATCCGCAAGGGAGTGCCGGCGGGAAACCAGCCCGGCACCTGCGCGGTGGGAACCCGGATCCGGAGGATCTCCGGCGGAGCGGCACCGGCCTGGACCCTCGCAAGCAGGAACCCGAGAACCAGGAGGAGCCAAGATCTTCTCAGGGCCTTGAACAACCGCGGTGGGGCGACGCTCTCTGCGGCGAACATGACGGGTCCTTGATTCCCTCGATGGTCTGTCCGGATCCCCTGCCACTGGTGCTGTGCTCACCGGCCCCCGCGGTCACCCGGGCTTGCCGATGCGCGAGCTCCGGGCCGAATCCTGCTCGGGCGAGAGGGCAAGCGGTGAAACGCAATCCATGGACGAGGAAGCACGGACGCGAATGGCCGTCGAGTCGTCGGAACCCACTCCCGGGGTGCCGGCCGTCGAGACGACCGCGGCCGCGTGGCCCGAGCCGGCACCAGGCTGCGGCCCAACTGCCGCGCCGGACCGGGGCTCCTCGATCAGCCGCTGGATGAGCAGGCCGAGGAGGGTGAGGATGACGCCGCTGAGGGCCGACTGGAGCACGAGCAGCAGGATGCTCGGATGGGCGAAAACCGCCGCCGTCAATCCCGCCGCGGCGGTCGCCCCCCAGAGCACCCGGAAGGGGGCCTTGAAGAACATGAGGTAGTAGCCCAGCAGAAGCACGCTGCCCGAGCAGATCGCCACCAGCCAGGCGCGGGACACGGACCATGGCCGCAGCGAGACCGGCGGTCCGGCCCGGCCGAACAGGTATCCGTGGGAGCCGTCTTGCTCCTCACCCAGCACCTCGTCCAGGCTGGACGCCTGCGGGGTTGCGCCAGCAACCCAGGCCACCAGCCTGGAAAACGATCTCCACGGCCTTCGCTTCCAGACATAAAGATCCCAGTACCATTCGTTCTCGTCGGCCCAGCCTTGGGGCACGCCGACTAAGGCCTGGCTCCAGGGGATCTGCACCTCCCAGAGGGTTTGCAGCACCACGGCCCCCTCGTGCAGCTCCGGCGGGAACCAGGCCGAGCTCGCGCGGTCCGCAGGAAGCTGGTACTCGATTTCCACCAGTACGGGCTTGGACTGCGATTCGGGGGGGATGCTCACGAGATAACCCTCTCCCGCGGGATTGCTCTCGAGCTGGTCCGCGGCCCGCCCATCGATCCGCGAGCGAGTCCACCGCGCTCCCTCTGGCAGACTGAACGCCAGGTGGGAAGGATGAGATTCGATCCAGTACCAGGCCCTGGTTCTCGACTCATTCTCGGGACCGAGGACGGTTCGCAGCAGGGCTCGGGGCGCGACCACAGGAGGCAGGGAAACCTGTTCGGCCAGGCGGGCCGAGAAGGGAAAGCCAGTCTTCTCCGTGCCCGGCTTGATCAGGCGGTACTGGCGAGGCGCCTCGCTTCCGCGCAGGCCCGGCCTCTCCATGCCCAGTTCGACCCAGGCCTGATCCCCGACCGTCGACCGGATTTCCCTGGCCATCGACAGCTCGACGGTCGTCACGCCGGTGGAACCTTCCTCCACAAGGACCCAGGGCATCGTCCTCTTGACCTCGCTCGCGCTGCTCAGAGCCGGATTTATCGGCACCCGGAACCGGAAGACGAGCGATGAGCCTTCCACGATGGGGGGGGCGAAGGACAGCCGGTAACGCCGCGCATCACCATCACCGGCCTCGGGAGCCAGCGGCTCCTGGCGAATCGTCTCCTTGCCCTGAACCTGCCAGAGGTCGGGCTGGGACACGGGAACACGAACCGTCAGCGAGCTCACCGACCCGTAGCGGACCTGGAGGGCCGTTTCCTGGCGGACCTCGACCCACCCGGGTGAGATCTGGGCCACGATCTGGTCGTCATGCGAGATCGCCAGAGGATGGCGGACCAGTCGCCCGCGCAGCCAGGACGGATTCTGCTGGCTTCTCAGGACGGCCAGGGGCAAGCGGCCTCCCGCGGCAAAGCCGGGTGCGGCTGCCGGGCGCTCTTCCTGTTGTTGCTGACGGAAGGTCCGGGAAACGGAGCCCTCGGACCCTGCCGGGTCGTCGACCACATCGAAGGTCACGTTGCGGTCCGCGAAGAGTGTCACCGTCGTTCCGGTGGAGACCCCGCCTCGAGGCGAAAAGAGCCCCAGCTTCACCGGTCCATCCGGGCCGATTCGCTGCTGGCCGCGCAACCTCAGACTGAGCGACCTTTGGTCTCGTGCCAGCGGAGTGAGCCCAATGGTCAGGACCTGCTCGGTCTGGGACGACGGATCGTCAATGGCGGCCCGCTCCCGCCCCTGCGTCGGAGTGGCCGATTCCACCAGCTCGGCAGGGCCCACCGAAAGCAGGTCAAGACCGGGAGGGACGGCGACTTGGATCTCGAAGAGGCGGCCCCGAACGCGCTGGACCTCGATGGAGGTGTTGGACCGGGCCATGTCCGCGTCGAGGTCGAGCTGGGTTGTGGCCTCCGCCCGGTAGAGCGGCGGTGAGCTCTCGACGGTGAAGTTCAGCTTGAAGGGCTGGTCGAGGAACTGATAGGCGCTGCTGGTTCCCGGGTTCGCACGCAGGTCCGTGGGCAGCTCGCGGGGATCGATGCGTCGCAAGCCCTGGGCCGTGGCTACATTGACCCACAGGTTCGCCGACTGCGTGATCCCGATCGCGCCCGACTGCTCGGCGGCGTTGAAGAGAGGAAAACCCGAGAATGTGTAGTTCTTCGGGGCCGACGTCGGCAGCGGTCGCCGAGTCTCCACGAAGAGACTCCGGAACCCACCGGGCCTCAGTGGCTCGCCCAGCGGGATCGTCAGGACGTTGTTCTCGATTCCCGCCCCGAGGTACTGGTCGCCCAGCTTGAGCTTTGAGACGACATCCTGCACATCGAGCCGGATTTCCAGCTTGCGGGCCATGCCCCGCACGCACCGGATGGCCCACGAGGAGCGCGTGATGACGGACTCTGCGTCGGCGTTGATCGCGATCTCCACCTGGGCTGCGAGGAGCGGAGGGGACGCGGGACCGGAATTCGCCTCGTCGCTCCAGTCGAGCGCCAGGCTCGATCGCGGCGCGAGATGGGCGCCGAGGCGCGTGCCCTTGCCACCAGTCAGGAGAGACCTGCCAATCGATTCGCCCGAACCGAGCTCAACGTCATGAACCGCCCGGGGAACATCGAGCTCCAGGTAGGTGGAAGGGGCCTCCGGTATCGCCAGCTCGAGCCGTTTCCGATCGGGGCTCACCTTGACGGGACGCTTGAGGTCGAGCCGGAGTCGATGCGTGCCCTGTCCTTCGATGCGTGCCTCCCACTGCCCCTCGCTGGTGACGCGCATCTCGAGCTCCCGCTCTCCCTCACGCGCTGTGCTCACGATCTGGCTATCGATGCCGAGAGGGACCCAGACGGCCCCTTGCACCAGGAGACTGAGCTCGAGCTCCACGGAGAGCTCGGCCAGATCGTCCTCGACCCGGCCGTGGACCTTGACCGAACCGACCACATGAGACCGCGGCCGAGGGGTGCCTGTCGCTCCAGGACCCGGTGCCGGCGCTGCTGGATTGCCGCCCGATGTCCCGGGCTTGATGAGAATCAGGTCGGGCTGCTTGAGCTTCTTCCAGAACTCGCCGATGTCGCTGGCGTTGTTGAGAATGATCACCTCATCGGGAAGGCCGCCCGGCAAGACCTGGGTCGCGGACCGGCCATGCTCATCGCCCGGAGCCGGCGATTGCGCCGCGGCCTGCGAAGCGATCTCCCGGAAAAGCAGGAGCGCACTCATTCCCGCGATGAGCCAGGCGGTGCGATTCAAGTTGCCGAACCTTCTGCAAGAGCCCAACGCGTCAGCCCCGGAGCGAAGGATCCCAGGCGAGCCGGAATCAGCCCCGGGTTCCTTGAAGGGAGCCTGGGAAAGATAGGTGAAAAAACGGACCAGAAGTTCCACTGAATCATACCACGAGCGGCCCGAGTTTCCAACGAACGGGAAACCCTTCCGGGTCAGGCTGGCTTTGCCCGGGAATGGGACAGCAGGTTCTGAGGTGAAGGCAACGTGCGAACGC
>CAWFJM010000042.1:0-54508 GCA_963816015.1 uncultured Planctomycetaceae bacterium
CGGCCCCAGGAGGATTGCAAAGTCGTCATTTGATCGCCCCGATCAACTTCAGCGCCTTTCGCAACCTTCGTCCCAAGTGATCAGCACGGGCTCGAATGGGGAGATCGTCGGGCAGTCCTGGGATCAGGCGCAGAACTGTTAACGCGGCGTTCCGAAGCGAGGCGAGTCGTTCGGCCAAGCCCGGCCGTATGCTCCACTGGCGGTCCTCGTCCCACCACCGGTCCTTGATGAAGTGCAGGCCGTTCTCGACACACCAATGGCCCCGGACCAAGCGCATCAGTTGCTCAGGACTGACCTCATCGGCCGAGAGACTGGCGATGAAATAACGGGTCTCATGGCGGGTGACGGTCCCCCGGAGACGGACCTCGGAATCGACCCGCAGGATCAGTTCAATGCCGGGGAATGAGGTTGCCTCGCGGATGTAGTCGACGCATTCGCCCTCACGGATCCAGAGCTTGCGGGTGTGGATCTCGCCCCCTTTTTCTCCCGAGTTTCCACGTCGGGGCATGGGGCGGCGGCGAAGCTGGCCCGGACGGCTTCGACCAGATCAGGCTGGTTGTCTTTCACCGCAAACAAGAAATCGCGGTCAGCTTCAAGGATCACCTGGGCCCAGGGGCGTTGCGTGAACAGGGCATCGGCCGTGAAGAGGCGGAGCAATGGGTAATGCTCCAGCAACTCCGCCAGGCCGGCTTTCAACGCCTGAGGTTCCGTCGGTTTGCCGTCGGTCACGGGGAACTGAGCCAAACTCAGACCGAGTGGGTGCGCGAAAACGTTGAGCATGTGGACGGGATCGCCCTGGGCATCGTGCCCTTGCTTGCTGGTCTTGCCGTCGGCGGACGCCGTGACGGCCAACGCGGTCTGCGGCAGAGTGACCAGCCAGCGAGCGAAGACATCGCGGAACTGCTCCAGAGAGAATCGCGCCATGGCGCGGCTGATGGTCGTGGCATGAGGCGGCTTTTTGCGGGTAAAGCCCAAGGGGCCCTTGAGGACCCGCCAATGATCGTTGGCCCAACGCTGCAGCGAGGCAAAATCGGTCTGGCGACAGAGTAAGCCTAGGAACGTCAGCGCCAGCATCGAGGTGAAGGGGTGGCGGACCCCGCGCGGCTTACGGGGGTCGGCGATTTGATCAAAGGCATCAAGCAGCGAAGCGATGGGTGCGGCCATCCGTGACCTAGCCTCAAAGGGTGTCCTTCCAATGGATAGAGGCAGAATGATAACTCAGGGACCGATCACTTTGCAATCCTCCTGCTCTAAATGTGGCCCTGTGGCCACAGAGCCGCGAGTTGCTTCGCTTCGTGGACGCGCACGGTCTCAGCTGCATCGAGGCGTACAAGGACGCGGACGCCAACGCTGGCCGCCGATTACAAGCTACCCATGGGGTGATCGAGGTGGACACACTCAATCCCACGGAGCTTTTGAGGCGGTTCAACGCCCCCGAACTCATCGATTTCCTGTCCCTCGATGTGGAAGGCGCAGAGTACGAAGTGCTCAGCGCGCTGGATCTCCGAACCTATGCGATCGCGCTCATGACGATCGAGCACAATCACGACTTGCCGCGGCAGCACAAAATTCGGGCCTACTTGGCTCAGTTCGGCTACGAAGTTGTCCAGAATCGCAACGACGAATTTTTCTTTCACCGGGCGCAACTCGCCAGGTTGTCGGGCGGTTCCGGCAGGATCGTGGATCCTATGACCGTCTTCAAGCGTGTTTACCGCACCTATGGCATCAACGAGCCTGGCGCGAACAAGTTAACGAGCCTGGCGCGAAGAGTCTGTAGGTTCTTTATAAATGGAATAGGACAGGCGAGATAACCCCGGTTTCTCGCCTGCGGCCATCCAGGTTGAACAGAGGTCGTCTGACCCGCAGGTCATTGCACCTGCGACACTCGGCCCTGTTGGGGGTAGAGTTTCGGCTGAAGTCCTCAGATGCGGGGTGTCGGGCATCAATGAGCTAGTTGGAGACGTGGATCGGCTTGAGCGCTTGGAACGGCCATGGCTCCGAGTCTGAAGACGACTTGTCGAGACCAGAACAAGCCAAGCACAAAATTCGGTGGCGATTGACCTGACCCGCCCTGAAGCTCCTCGAGTGGCCGGCCGCTCACGTCAACGCGGAGGAGGACGTTCGAGACGCCGCCGCTCAGCTCGCGCACCGTGATCTGGGCACCCTCGGGCACGCGTCCCGTTTCCCGCAGGTACTGGGCGGCATTTTCCGAGGTCAGTTCCCGCATGAGAGGTTCGGCATGCTGATCGAGAGACTCGTCCGGGGAACTTCAGATCAGAGTTTCCAGCAGGAGCTTCAGCTTACGGACCTCGACCTCGCGCTCGAACGGATTGTCGGGGCGGTCGATGATCGCGACGGTCAGCGCACGATTGTAGCCATGGCGCTGAAGCTGGGTGACGATCCGAGCGTACTCGATCTGGCCTTGGCCGACACGGACCTGGAACTCGCCCGGGTTCTTGCCGGTGTCGCGAAGGTGGATGTTCTGCACGTAGGGATAGGCGGCGTCGAATTCGGGCTCCTTGTGCGGGCCCTGGAGGTAATGGCTGGGGTCGAGCGTGAGGGCCAGGCCGGGGAGCGCCTTGCAGAGCTGGATCGCGGTCTGGGGATCGCCGGTCAGGGTCTCGGAGTGCGTGAGCAAGGCCAGGACCAGCCCGTCTCTCATGGCGGTTGACAGGAGCGCGGAGAGCCGCCTGATTTCCTGATCGAGGGGCGTTCCCAGAGGCGCGGAGTGCATGGTCAGCACGGCGACGCTGAGCATCTTGGCGAGACGGCAGTGGGCCTCGAACCGGCGGCGATGGACCGGGTCGTTCCAGTCGACCGGGCCGAAATCCAGGTGGATCGCCGAGGGAGTCAGGCTGGGGCCGCGGCGAAGGTGCTGCAGGGCAGCTGTCGAGATCGTCGCCAACCTCGGATGGACGCAGGTGCTGGCCCTCTTCGACGATGGCCAGCTCGAACTTGTCGAACTCCAGTTCCGCAATCAGGCGAAGGGCCTTCTCCAGCGACTCCCTCGCGAAGCAGAGTGTGCTGCAAGCGACGAACACCGACCCCTCCTCTCCTTCCCTGTCCTGTCTGTTGGGGGCGATCTCCGACCCGATACTCAGCCCTCACGCACGGCGAGGCCGTCTCGGGTTGCGGGCGAGAATCCTGTGCTCCGAGCTCTCGGCAGCGATCTTACCGAAGCCTGCGTTCAGGCGATAGGGCAGAAGCCGCGGCCGGTCCTGGGCGACCCGGGCTCGCCGTTTCCGACAGTTCCGAGGGCCGGTTCAGCCGGTTTGTGGCCAGGATGCTGGGATGGCGTGCCCAGTGCGAGCTGGACAGGCGTGCGAACTCGGCGTAGTGCTGGGCGCGATAGGCCTGCAGGGCCGCCAGGAGTGTTCGCTGAGCATTGAGGCGCACGGCCTTGGGAGCGGTCTCTCCGATCACGTGAAGATCGTCGATCCAGAGCGTTCCCGGGCTGATCATCTCGAATCGCAGCCGTGCGGAGTCAAGCCCTCCGGCGGGCAGGTCGGTGGCTCGTACGGCCTTCAGCTCCCAGGCCGCCGGGACGGTGAACTCGGTGCGCCTGAGATAGGGTTGCCCTCCGACCTCGCCCTCGATCCACAAGCGCACCTGAAGGTCCGGCGGCTCGGAGCGGAGATAGGCCTGGATCATCATGCTTGACGCGCTGCTCGGCACGAAGTCTCCGCTGGTCACGGAAGCCGGCACCACCGGGGCTGTGAGCTTCAGGCTTCCTTGCCCCGAATGGGGGTTGGCGGCGTCGATTCCCATGGCGCAGCCTGCTCCCCCTGCGAACTTCCAGCCGCCGGCAACCGGCCCCGGGCTCGGCTCGGCGGCGACGTCGCCCCCCCCAGGGCATTCTGCGTCTGCTGAATCGGGGGACGTTCCGGCTCGAAACCGGAGTTCGGAGGTTCTCCAATTCCGCTCCCCGAGCCGCGATTGAGTCGAGCGAGCTGAACGGACAGTTCGCGATACCGAGCTTCCATGCTGGTGAGAACGGCCTCGGACGGATAGGGCGTGATCTCGGTGATCTGGATCTTCGGGGCTCCCACACGGATGGCGGAGACGCCGAAGGGGAGCAAGTCGATGACAAGCTGGCGCCCACCCGCGACGGCCTGGGGAACGAGCCGGAGATTGCGCCCCAGATCCTCGACCGGCGCCGAGGCCGGCGCGTCGAGGACGCCGGCAAGCCTGATCGGATAGGGTGTGTCGTTGGCGATTTCGAGGAAGGTCTGCGCGGGATCGCTCAGGGTCCGCACGGCGACCCCGTAGTCTTTCTGATCCCCGCTGGCCAGAACCGGCTGGGACGGCCATGCCGGTAGAGCGCGGAGCACCGTGGAGAACCTGCGAACACGCTCCTCGTGTCCGGCGATGGCCGGCACTGCCAGGATGACCCAGTGGGCATCGATGGCGGCGAGAGCGTGGCCCAGAGGCTCGTCGGCGGCAATGCCGTCACCCAGGGGGAGCGCGGAGAGCGTCAGGAGATTGCCGGACCTATCCCAGGCGGCGCGGCTCGCCTCGGCAGGATCCGACCCCGCAGCCGCATCGTCGTCGGCTTCCTCTCCTGCCGGCCCGCGAGATGCCAGACCTGGTTGAAGATCCGTCGTTTCCGGGTCGATCGTCAGGAGCATGCCGCGATGAGGCTGGCCGGCGAGCTTGGCGTCCAGGTCAGGGCTGGTGGCAAGATCGTGCGCCAGGGGATCGGTGGAAAGCTCGACGCCGCGGAGGACGATCGGAGCGCCTGCGCCGGTGGGCCACGTCTGGAGATCCAGTCCCACGCTCCGCCATGCCTGGCTGGGAGCCAGCCCGGCCAGGTCCACGCGCCGCGCCTCGGCTCCTGCCGCACCGCCATGGAGAGCCGGAGTGGTCAGTGCGAGGGCAGCGCCGGGGGATGCCTTCCGCGCCGCTTCAGCAAGCTCGGCATAGAGGGTGGCGATGGCGCGGGAGCGCCATGTCAGCCAGGGCATCCGCCCGACCCCGGAGAGATACTTCGACCGTGCGGCGAAGCGGTTCGGGTCGGTGGTTCCCAGGCCGGGAATCTCCTCCACCGTCTCGGGGCCGAAGGTGTCGTGGACGAACCGGGCGAACGTGTCGTCGTCCATGCCGGTATCCGGGGTTCCCAGCAGGGTCGGCCCGGGGCCAAGCTGAAGCAGGAGGCCAGAGGGTGCCCCGTCGCCCCGCTGGGCCAGAGCTTCCTCGACCCTGCGCTTCATTGCCTGGCGAACCTCGGGATGAAGGGGATGATAGGCCGGCCCATCGGCAAGACCCTGCCGGTCCACCCGGACGAGTCCCTGGCGAAGGGCCTCCGCCGAGTCCGGCGGAGGCAGACCAGGCAGCGCGGTCCTCCCGTCTAGACTCAGCTCGAGCCAGGCACTGTACCCCTGGCGGCGAAGAAGCCGGAGCACCAGGTCGAGTTGATCGGGACCCGTCGCGTTCTCATCGGCCTGGCCCCGGAGCCCCCGGCGAACTTGCCGATCGGAGAGCCGCTCGGGCAAGACCACCAGCGAGGCACCGCAGTAGGTCAGGTAACTCGCCAGATTGCGGGCGACTTCCAGGGCATCGGTCAAACCGGTCTCGCCTCTGCCGCCGAACCGATCGAGCGATTGCTGGCTTGCCAGATAAAGCCCCATGGTCCGCGTGGCGGGAGTGGCCGGGACTCGGGCTGGCGCTGCGGAAGGCAATGACTCGAGCTCTGTCAGCTTCACCGTCCCCAGCCGGACCGAGCCCGAGGTATTCCGATTCAGAAGGACGAGCAGTGGCTCGGGGGTATCGGGCCAGACGAGCCAGGAAAACGTGACCGGCGGTCCTTCCTTCAAGATCGGAGGCCCCGACGCGCAGGCATCGAGCAGAACCCGGGAACGCTGGCCGGCTCCGCCGGGGTCGAGAACCGCCACGCCGAGGGCCGACGGATCACCACCGGCGACGGTGACCGTCAATCGATGCGGCCTGTCCGGATGCGGGACCCGCAGGCCAACGACGGACCAGGCCAGGCCTGTGTCGTCGGCTGGCCCAAGGTCGGCCGCCTCGGACACACTGCGCGTGATCCAGCTCCGCAGGCGGTCGTGATCACGTTCCTTCCGGCTGGCATCCACGAGCACGTCCGGCGGCAGGGCCCAGACCGTCCGACCCGGCCTGAGCCCAGGAGAACGGCCCGAGGCAGAGAACCTCGTAGTGCGAATTCGACCCAGGTCCAACGCGTCGACCTCGGTCTCGCGGCCCGGGCTATCCGAGGTAGCCGTTGATCCGCCTTGGGGCGCCGGATCGCGCGGCGAAACCACGGCAAAGACCACGCGCCGCGTCGCCGAACTCGGGACCGGCACTGGCTTGCGCCGCCGGATCAAACGACCCAGCCGCGAACCGTCGCGAGCTCCGGCGGGTTCCCAGGTCGCGTGCAGCTCCAGCACATAGGTGCCCTCAGCCTTGGGCGATGGGACCGTCCAGATCTGGGCCGGAGGATCGAGCCGGTTGGCTGGCAGCGACTCCTCGCTTCTCATCGCGCCAGAGCGGCTCGCCGCCGTTCATCGGCCTGAGAACGGCCGTAGACCGTACGCTGACGTCAACGGCATCAGACCAGAGGATGTTGTACTTGACGGACAGCGGGACGAACGTCGAGGGTGCGACCACACCCGACTCGGCCCCCTGCCCCAGCTCGATCATCAGGGAATCCCAGGGCAATCGCTCCACGCTGACCGTGAGCGGAGACTGCGCTGGTGTGTGCTGAGGCCGCTCGAGGATCGCGGCCACGGGAATCCGGACCACGTTGCCCCCCCGGCGCACGATCAGCTCCGCTCCCAGACTCACCTCGAGCCGGGCACGAACGCGGCCCGCCACGCCGGGTCCAAGCTGCCAGCTTCCCCCGGCGCCGGGCCGGGGCCCGAAAGCACCGTCCGCAGACGCCTCGGGGGGCCAGGCGACCACCTCCGAGACCCCACCCTCCCCGGTTCCCAGGCTCAGTTCCGTCGTCGCCTCTCCGTCCGCGCGGGTGGCGTTCTTGTGCTGTTCCGATCCTGGCGTCGTCCAGCGCAGTTCCACGGTCATCCCGACCCGATCGTCGGAACCCGAGCCTGATCTGCGGCTGTCGAATGGCGCAGCCCGGGCCATGGCTCCCAGAAGGAGCATGAGCCACAGGAGCAGGACCTCGCGCCTTCCGTTGCGCATGAGCCCCAGGACGCCTTTCCGTTCCCAACGGGTCGGGGACCCGATTCCGCCGTCCAGCATCCATGCCGGATCGACGCCTCTCGCAACCTGCCGATTCATCCAGCCCAACCGCGCAGACAGGCAGCCGGGCCGGTGAAAAGAAGTGATCCACAGTCAGTCATCGACAGGACAGGCGCCACACTTCACCTCAAACCGGAAAATCCGGCAAGATCGACATGCCCCGCGCTGCCAGATTCTTCCCACAAGAATCTCTCCATGAGCGATCTCTATTCCACCACTCATGCAAGGGCCGAGGGGGTTGCCTGGACTTCGAGCAGGGACGGAGACATTGCTCGACATGACTGCTTCCGGAGGTAATGTTCACGGTCGCTGAGCGGTCCTTCTGGACCAGTGGATGAGCCGGTCAGCGACGCTCAGTACTGAACTTTCAATCCCTTCGCGTTGAGAGTGTCTCGACGCACTCACTCACACTCAGCAAGGCCCTACCAACCGGCATTGACCACAACTTGGTTCCGCCGTAAGGTGCCGCTGATCGTCGGGTTTGCCCGGTTATCCTCGGCTCTGAAGGAAGAGAGAGGGCGAGGCAGACCATGGCCGAGCGGAACCGATCAGCCCACCCCAAGAAGGGGAACACATCGCCATGTGGCGCAGGGCGTCCACGGCCGTCTGGAGCCTTGCCTTGGTCCTGCTTGCGGCCAGTGCCGGATGCAGCGGGCATGGTATGCGCCGGACGACTTCAAAGGACCCTCCCACACCCGAGCAGGCAACCCGATCGCAGCAGATCAGCGAGCGGGCCCAGGCCGCCATCGATCGGCAAGATCTGGAACAGGCCAGGAACGAGCTGCTGCAGCTCGTCGCACAGACCCCGGGCTCGGCCGAGGCTCATCAACGGCTGGGAAAAGTCCTCCAGCTCCAGGGTCGCCTCGACGAGGCCGAAGCCTGCTTTCGCCGGGCCTTGGAGCTCGACCCGGATTATGTTGCAGCCCTGATCGGGCTGGGGAACATCGAGGCCGCCAGGCATGAATTTCAATCGGCGCTCAAGCGATTCGAAACCGCCATCGAGATCGAACCCCACGACGCCGAAGCTCATTTCGCCTGTGCTGCGCTCCTCGAAACGATGGGCCGGACTGATGAAGCCCTTGCTGCCTATTTCCGGGCGCTCGAGTTCAACCCGCTGCACGCCGAAGTCAGCCAGCGGATCGGCGCGATCCAACTGGCGCGGAACCAGCCTGACCAGGCGCTTGCGAGGCTCGACCAGGCGGTTGATCTTGCGCCCGAGAACGGCGAGGTCCGTCTGCTTCGCGGCCGTGCGCACCTGATGCTGCGGCATACTCCCCAGGCCATCACTGATTTCCGGACGGCCGCAGAACATCTGCCCGACCGGGCCGACGTCTATTACCAGCTTGCCCTGGCGCTCGACGCCGACCACCGGTCCGCCGATGCTCTCAAGGCCGCCGAGGAAGCTCTCCGCCTCTCCCCTGACTACGCCGATGCCCGGGTGCTTTCGCAGAAGCTCCGGCGCTGAATATCTCCCTCCGCCACTTGCCTGATGCTCGAGGAGCAAGACCGCGGATTCTCGTGCTTCGCCCCTGCTTCGTTCAACCCGCCGCGGTCTCGGCGATCACCGGGTTGCGGAGCGTGCCCAGGTGGTCGATCTCGACCTCGACGACATCGCCCGGCTTGAGCCAGACAGGGGGCTTGCGGGCCATGCCCACGCCGGGAGGAGTGCCCGTGAAGATCAGGTCGCCGGGCTCGAGAGTCACGACCTGTGACAGGTAGGCGATCAGCTCGTCGATCCCGAAGATGAGCTGCTTCGTGCTGGAGTCTTGCATCGTCTGGCCGTTGAGCCGCAGGCGGATGCCCAGGTCATGCGGGTCGGGAATCTCATCGGGCGTGACGAGCTCGGGGCCTGTCGGGGCAAAGGTGTCGAAGGTCTTGCCCGCCATCCATTGCTTGGCCGGCTTGTTGAGCTGCCAGTCCCGCGCCGAGACGTCGTGGCCGATCGTGTACCCGCCGACGTGCTCCCGGGCCTTCTCCCTGGCGATGTGCCTGCCACCCTGGCCGATGACCACCACCAGCTCGGCCTCGTAATCGACCTCCTGGCTGACCCGGGGCAGGACGATCGGTTCGAGATGGCCGATCAGCGTGGTCGGATACTTGCTGAAGAGGACCGGCTCGGCAGGGACCGGCACGCCGCTCTCGGCGGCGTGATCGCGGTAGTTCAGCCCGATGCAGATGATCTTCCGCGGGTCCGGGACCGGCGGCAGAAGTCGCGACCTGGCAGGATCGTAGGCGACCATGCCGCGGTGCAGGGCCGACCACGCTTCTCGCTGCCGGTCCGGCTCCAACCCCAGGAGCTCCCGCACGCTCGAGGGCAGCCCGGGATCGGCCCCGTTCACATCAACATATTGTCCTTGAACCACGCCGCAGGCTCTCGGTCCCCGCTCTGTCGCCACAGTCACCCAGCGCACGTCATTCCTCCTCGATCGGATGTTGGATTCCCTGCAAGTGCTCCGGCCGGTTCTCCCCCGGGGTGCTTGGATCCCAGTTTAACGGGTGGTGGGCCCTGGATCGATCGAGCAGGCCGCGGATCGCGCGGTAGCCGCGCAGCCCGGCCGGTGGCAACCGCTCAGAGAACCAGCCGGGCGGCGTCCCGGTCGAGGTAGAGCGTCGCTCCGGGGTGCCGGCGGAGCGCCGTGGCCGGGCAGGCCTCGCTGATCGGTCCACGCAGGGTGGAGAGCACCGCGCTGGCCTTCCGCGGGCCCGGCACAACCACCGAGACGACGGGCGCCGCGAGCAGCGCCGGAATCGTCAAGGTGTAAGCGTGGGTGGGAACCTCCTCGATGCGCTCGAAGCAGCCGTCGTGAAGTTGCTGGGCGCGGCACGCCGCGTCCAGGCGGACAACCTTGACCAGCACGGGGTCGAGGAAGTCCGCGACCGGCGGGTCGTTGAACGCGAGATGGCCGTTCTCCCCGATCCCGGCGCAGACGATGTCGACCGGCTCGGCACGGAGTGCCTCCTCGTAGGCCAGGCAGGTCCGCAGCGGCCGTTCGCTCTGCTCTCCGGGGATCAGCCTGAGCCGGACCGGATCAAGGCCGACCAGGCGGAACAGCCGTTCCTGGAGGTAACGGCGAAACGACGCCCGATGATCGGCGGCAAGCCCGAGGTATTCATCCATGTGAAAGCCGAACACACGCGACCAGTCGATGTCCCTGGCCGCCACCAGGCCCGCCAGGAACTCGTTCTGACTGGGCGCGGCCGCGAACACCACGTTGGCCCGCCCGGCGTCGTTCCTGCCGGCGCCGGATCGCCTGGCCGACGGCCAGAGCCGCGGCCCGTCCCGCCGCTGCGCGATCCTCGTAGACCCGAACCTGGAGCGAATCGACCGAGAACTGCGCGACCGACCTGGGCTCGGAACCGCTCATGGGCAAGATCCCCTGCGTGGGCTTTCGGGCGAGCGATCCGGAATGCAACCGGCTGCCTCGCCCATGCGAACCTCGAGCACGTTATCCGAATCGAGGGCCCATCGCCACGGGGGTCTGCCCCGAGCCTTGATCACGAACCAACCGGCCTCGATCAGGTCATCACAAGATCGCGGGCCGGAACTGCCGATCCCTTGGGTGAAGCCGGAGCCGAGCGCAACTGCTCGCAGAGCCGCTGGCACTCGACAAGGTCGCCGAGCATGGATTCAGCCAGGTAAAGCTGCGTCGCGCCATCACTGGTCCACTGGAGCTGGTCATGGCACCGAGACATGTGGTCGATCAGGTCCTTCATCCAGAGCAGCGTGTGTCGCCGATTTCTCATCGGGGTGATCCTTCACGAGGTTCCAGTGAGACTTGCCGAAACATCGTCCGCAAGCCGGATCTCCACGGCCCAGGCGAGAAGCCAGGCCACGCCGGACTTCCGCCAGAACCGCTGATGGGATCATGAATTCGCAAAGCTCGTGCCGCGAGGCCACCGGGAACCGGTCCGAGTTCTCAACGTCCTGGAATTGCGAAACTTGAGGAAAAAACAGCCGGTTTTCCTGAAGTCTGTGCCGGACGCTCACGGCGTTGTAAGGGTTACACGGTTCCAGCCCACGGATGGAATGTCATGGATCGCCCGGAAGATCGCCCGCGGCTGCGTCCGGAAGCGGCGACCAGCGCCTTTTCACGGGGCGTTTCAGGCTCTAGACTGAGGTGGAGCTACAGACGGAGCCGCAGGAGACCGGCCCATGTCGGCGTGGGAGACCTTCACAAGCTCGACATCGGAACCCCAGTACCGAGGGCCGGGCGGCCTGAGGGACTGGCCATGGTCCGTGGTCCGCTGGCTCTTTGGACGCAGCGAGGAGGATCGCGAGCCACAGGACGCCCCCCGCACGGTGGCGCGGTTCCAGAACATCGCCATCAGCCGGGAGACCGGGGCGGGGGGCGGAGCGATTGCCCGGATGGTGGGCCACCGGCTGGGCTGGAAGGTCTACGACCACGAGCTGCTCGAGGCGATCGCCCATCGGATGGAGCTCCCCGTCGACGACGTCCGGTGCTTCGACGAGCTGGCTCCCAGCGTGGTCCAGGACTGGCTCCTTCCTCTCCGCGAGGAGCATTACGCTCCCCAGGAAGCCTACCTCGATCATCTGGCCAAGCTGATCGAGGCCATCGGGCGGGCCGGCGAATCGGTCCTGGTCGGACGGGGCGCCGGGTTCATGCTCCCGCGGGAGACCACCCTGTCCGTCCGGATCATCGCTCCCCTGCGTGTTCGGGCCCTTCGCCTGGCCGAGCGGATGGGCGTCTCGGTGCGCACCGCCCGGCGGGCGGCCCGAGATCTCGATCGCCGCCGCGCCCAGTTCGATCGCACGATGCACCGAATGGCGTCGGCCGACCCCCATAACTACGACATGGTCCTCGACTCGCACAGTCTGGGACTGGACATCGCCGCCGAGGTCATCGTCCGGGCCGTGGAAGCCGGCCGGCCCGGCGCCTTCTCGCCGCAAGGCTCCGTCCCCTGGACGCTTGCTCCGGGATCCCAGCACACGCCCATCCCGGAACGGGGCTCTTCGGCCCCGGGCGATGCCCCCCGCTCGTCTCTCCCGCTGATCCCTCCCGCCCCGATCCGCGACCCCGCACACGAGACCGAGTTCGAGGCCGGTCCGTCCGAGTGATCTGAAAGCCCCTGCCCTGCCACCCGCCCGCGCCTACCCTTGCGATGAACCTCAGAAACCACCGGTGCTCGCGACGGCGCGACCGGTCATGCCCGCAGCCAGGAATGCGGAATTCTGCTTACATGGGCCACCAGCCGACGCCCCGGAACCTGATCTGGAAATACACCGGCGCCCCCTGCAACCATTACCAGGTCGAGCACGACCTGCTCTTCGAGGCGATCCGCCATGACAAGCCCTACAACGAGGCCGAGCGGTGGGGATACGCCGCCCTCGTCGGCATCATGGGCCGCATGGCCGCCGAGTCGGGCAAGGTGGTCACGTGGGGCGAGGCCCTGCAATTCAGGATCGAACTCGCGCCGGGGCTCAACACGCTGACCATGAGCTCGCCCCCGCCCGTCAAGCCGGACGCGAAGGGGAACTACCCGGTCGCCATGCTGGGGCTCACCGTCACCGTCTGATCTGATCTGAGTGGACCGGCGGTGCTGACGCTCGCCGGCCCAGCGGATCACGCCTTCCAGCCCTGCTGCAGGGCGATGATCGACATCCCGTAGCGATCGGCCAGCGCGACCACGTCGGGCTGGTCGATCACGATCGTCCGATCGGCCTCGATGGCCAGCACACGCCCGCCGGAGCGGTGCAGGTTGTCGATCGTCGTCATGCCGATCGTGGGCACGTCAAACCGCATGTCCTGCTGGGGCTTGGCCACCTTGACCAGGGTCCAGCCGCCGGACCGGCAAAGCTGCCCGGCGCGCTCGATGCAGCGGTCGGTCCCCTCGATGGCCTCCACCGCCAGCGTCGCCTTTTCCTTGACGGCCACCGACTGACCGACGTCCAGCCGGCCCATCTCCTTGGCCATCATCCAGCCGAACTCGATGTCGTTTCGCTCCGCGGCCGTGGGCGCGCGACGCGTGAGAACTCCCTGTTTCACGAGTAGCTCCGGGCAATAATTCAGGGCCGAGACGAAAATCATACCGTCACGCTCAAACTCGCTGATCACGGAGAGCAGCAGCGAGTCGTCCCGATTGTCGGCGCGGGTTCGCCGGTACCACCACGAAACGGTCCGGAGGTCGGGACAGAGCTGCACGATCCGCCAAGGCGTGTAAATGACGTTCTTGGTGACTTTGCCGGCCATGACGATCCGCTTGACGCCGCGGCGGCGAAACGTGCGAACCATCTTGCCGAGCCTGGCGACCCCGACGACATCGAAGCTCGCACACAACGCCTTCAGCTCGTCCGGGGCCTCGTACTTGATGCCCACGCAGGCGACCTGAAGGCCCTGACGCCGGGCTGCTTCCGCAAACACGATCGGAAACCGGCCGCTCCCGGCCAGCAACCCGACCAGCTCCGCCCGCGGGGCTCCCGGATCGGACCTCAAGAGCTGCCCTCCCTCTCGGGGCAACCGCGAGGAACGGCCAGACCCTTGATCGACTCCACGCCCCCGGGCCCGATTCAAGAGCGATAGCACCACGCCCTGGCTCCCTTCAAAACCCCGTGGGATCCGCTGCCGTGTCGATCCCTTGCGCCGCATGGCTCGCGCCCGCCGGATCGGCTTGTGCCTCGACCGGCGCTCCCGTGAGAGCGGCGATCTGGGCCGAGAGCTTGCGGAGCTGGCTGTACATCTCGGGCAGCCGCGCGATCATCTGGAAGATTCGCCGCTGCTCTCGCACCGGGACCGCCGGTGCACCTAGGACATGTTGACCGGCGGGAATGTTGCGATGCACACCGGCTTGTGCGCCCACGATGACCCCGTCGCCGATCTGGGTCTTGTCCTTGATTCCCGCCTGCCCGGCCATGACCACGTGATCCCCGGTGGTGCAACTGCCGGCGATCCCCACCTGGCCGCAAAGCAGGTTGTGCCGACCGATCTGGTTGTTGTGGCCGATCATCACGAGGTTATCGATCTTCGTCCCCTCGCCGATCCTCGTGGCCTCGAACGTCGCCCGATCGATCGAGCAGTTGGAGCCGATCTCGACGTCGCTGCCTACCTCGAGCCGCCCGGTGTGGGGGACCTTGACATGCCGCCCCTCAACCTCGCGATAGCCGAAACCGTCTCCGCCCAGCACGGTCCCGGCATGGACCTCCACCCGGTCGCTCAGAACGACATCGGCATAGAGCACCGCGTTGGGATGGATCGTGCACGCCTGTCCGATTCGGCACCGGTCGCCGATCACCGCTCCGGGATGCAGGGTCGTCCCCTCGCCGATCTCCACGTCAGTCCCCACGTAAACGAACGGATAAATCGCGACGTTCTCGCCAACCCGCGCCGACGGGGCAACACAGGCCTGGGGATGAACGCCGGTCCAGCGCGTCTGCTGCTCACCCGAGAGATGGCGCCGCACCGCGACGAACGCGGCGATCGGATCTTCCACCTCGATGACCGCCAGGTCGTCCTTGACCGTCGGACGGTTGCGGTTGAAGTGAGGCCCGACAATCGCGGCGGAGGCGGGCGAGGACCGCAGGAGCTTGGCGTACCGCTCGCTCTCGATGAAGGTGATGTCCCCCGGGCCTGCTTCCGCCACAGGGCGAGCCGAGTTAATCGAGACGCTTCCATCCCCTACCAGACGTCCGCGAACCAGGGCCGCAAGCTGTTCGACCGTAGCAACCACGGGCGATTTCCTTTCTTCCCTGAAAGGAGCAGACATGGACCAGGCTTCCTGAACCTGCGAATCAAACCCCGGTCCGAGTCCGGCCGAGATGAGTGACTGTGCGCTCGCGATTCGTCGAAGGGCCTTCCTGGCCGGAGGGGAATCTAAACCAAGTCGTCCAGTCGGGCAAGCCGAGTCCACCGCCGCGACGGACTGGATCAGACCGGAACTTTCCGGGCCGGGAAACCTGGCCGGCCTTCGAGCGAATCGTCGTCTCTCACCGTCCATCGTCACGAATCGCCGGCCAACTTCACGCTTCAGCCAGCCGCGACTCCAGCAGGGCCGTCAAGTCCGGCACATGCGGCAAGTCGAGCGGCCGCTCGGCACCCCGGTCCAGAAGCATGGCCGAAAGCCCCGCACGCAGGGCGCCCCGCACGTCGTTCTCCAGGTCGTCTCCCACGCAGAGAATCTGGCGGGGGGCCAGGCCCAGACGCTGGCAGACGGCCTGAAAAAACGTCGGATGTGGCTTCCGGAAACCAACTTCCGACGAGATCACCAGGGCATCGACAGCCCAGCCCAGCTCCGGAAGCCCCATGACGACTTGGCGGAGCCGGCCATCGAAGTTGGAGCCCACGCACACCACGATTCCGGCCTCGTGAATGGCCCGCAGCGCCGGGGCAACGTCGGGAAAGCACCGCCATGACTCGGGCCGGCCGAAGTGGTCCCACAACTCGTCAAAAGCCCTCTGCGGGTCAGGCACTTCCGGAAGGACCTTCGTCACGATCCGCCTCCACCGCCAGACCTCGGTCGCCTCATCGGTGGAATGAAGCCCCCGGTCTCCCCTCACCTCATCACTTTGAAAGTTCAGATTAAACCGCACCCGCACCTCGTCCCGGTTCAGCACCACTCCTTGCCGCCGCGCTGCCTCGGTATACGCGTCTGCCACCGAAGGCACCGGTTTGATTAAAGTCCCCACGGCGTCCAGGACGATTCCAGCGATGAGGTTCCAATTCGGTTGCTTGCTCATGGGCGTGCTTCAGTCCGAAGGGGATGCAAGTTGTGCCAACCGGGCTGCCAACCAGATCAGGACGCAACCCGCAGGCCGACCCTGATTCACGTCAACCTGGGTAATTCCAACAGACATTGTGGCCCTCGAAACGGCAGTAGGGAAGACTCTTTCACCCACGACGGGCCGTCACTCTCAATCTTCATCAGGGACTTCAGCCCATGCACCCCTCACACCCACGTCCGAGTGCCCGCGTTTCCTCCACCTGTGCGGCAACCATTCCGGCCACTCAGGTCCAGGCCCTGGACCGCCGGCACCTGCTTGACCAGCAACAGCGAACCTTCCAGGGCACCCACGTCGTGATCCGCAACGACCCGGTCCGCCGACGGCCTCCGGCCTGATCGCAATTGCATCCACCCAACGTTGGGGTTCCGGCTCGAGCCGCCCCTCCCAGATTTCGCCTGAGTACGGAACTCCAACCTTGGCCTTCTCGCGGAGGCGTTTAAGGAGCGATGGCGTCGGGCACCCCGGAAGTACCCCCGAATTGGGTTCCTTCGTCACCGCGCACCGGCTGCGGAACACAGCTTAACTGAATTAGCCACATGGGTTTGCGTCTCTCTTAAATTGGGTTCGATCGGCGTTATTTGAGAATCCCCGCGTCTCCGCGAGAGTCTTCTGACCACCATCACCGAATTGCCAATGAGCCTCGGGGAACGCGTGTGACTCTCTCCCCGTTCACAGTGTGCAACACGATGTCAACTCCGGTCGGGCCCCGGTTCAAGATTCCCGTCGCTTTGATCCGCACGATCGCCCAGGTTTGCCCAAAACCTACTCGCCACTTCAACAATCTCCGGCCAGGAACTTCAGGAACTCAGGAACTTACAAGCCGCGCATTTAGACTGGGGAATATACGGAGGTCACCGGGGTTTTTCCCATCCCTGGATGTCTACGGTCGGGAAGCCAGTGCACTTCTAAGACAGCCGTACCCAGAATCCAGGGTCTCTGAGGGCTTCACGGCAGCATTTGAGGGTTCCCGCTTTCTGGAGATTGCCCCAACAAAGTGCCTGGCCACTTGTTCCGATCTGCGACGGGCCCCTGCCCTGCCAAGAGGCGCACGCGCCTCAAGGCCGGATACGCTTGATCATGTCCGCGGTCTCGCGGTCCACCCTTCCGTCGGGCCTGGTGGCGCGCTTGCGTGGGCCTGAGAAGAAGTGTTCCTGGAACATCTCCACGGCTGCCTCGGTCTTGCGGCCGAAGTCGCCATCGGGCGTCCCGACGGAGTAGCCGATATCCCTGAGGTCCTCCTGGATCTCTTGCACCGGGGTCCCCGTCACTCCTGCGACAGTCGTGCTTCCACCGAAGCGGTGGTGCGAGTCGTTATCCCCCTTGCGAAACGACCCTGCCGGCACGGCCGTGAAGAAGCCTCCGTACATCAAGGGCAATGGACCGATCATGGGCACCATCCCCAGGTTGCGGGCCTCCAGACGGGTCCACTCGAATTCCAGGCCCGGGTCGGAGCTCTTTCGCCCAAGCACGAAGTGGCCGTTGTGGGCGATGTCGCTGTGCCCGACGATTCGCCGCCGGTCGATGCCGGTGTGGGCGGTCAGCAATCGATTGAGGAGGCCGAGCAAGGCTGTGTACTGGGCCGCAGGGTAGGCACCGCTGCGGTTCACGATCTCGATGCCGATCGAGTTGTCGTTCACTCCGTTCACGCCCGACCAGAAGCTGACACCCGCCTGGTGGGCTGACTCTTCGTCACGCACCATCTTGACGATCTGGCCATCGGTGTCGATCACGTAATGGGCGCTGGTGCCCTCGCTCGAGCTCAGGAAGGTGTTGATCGCCGGACCGATCAGCGGGCCGGCGGTGTGGTGGACCACGATGAGGTCAAGGGACTTGGACCCGCGGCTATGCTTGTTCGGCGAGGCTATCCAGACAGGCTGAAGATCGACGATGAGGTTCGGGTTCGATCCGACCGTGACGGCCCCGTTGCTGGACTGGCCGGCGGCGACGGTCGCCGTCGCGATCTTGCCCATCGAGAGGGTGACGTCCACCGTGAGCGACCGGAAGATGCGTGCCGGCGCCGGCAATGTGCGAGCGATGTCGGGCCCGACGGGGTCGGTAGTCGTGTGAGCCGGCGTGACTCGCAGCGTGAACGGTCCAACCGTGAGCCCCGTCAGATTGAGCGTGGCGATACCGCTCGCGTTGGTTGTGCCGGTGGCAGAGCTGCCTCCCGCCGCAGTGCTCGACACGCTCACCGTGGCGCCTGAAACGTTGTCCGTGTGCTTGAGCCGGTTGCGGACCTTGATGTGGACTGGGGTTCCGGCCACGAGAAGCTCCTCCCGAATTGAAGTGCTAGACGAAGGGGTAGATTCGCGGTCGCTTCTTGGACGTTCGACCGCGCTGACGAGAGACCGCCCCCATGACTGGACAGAGATGCGGAGCTTGCCTCTCGAGTCATACGGCGGTCCCCGCGAAACGGGACAGGCAGGGGGGTGGCCCGGTGTCACAGGGTGGCCCGGTGTCAGATCTTCCTTCGTCCTTCTCGATCAGGTTGAGGCAGAGTCGACCGAAGTATTTCACGGAAGCCGAAGGGACCCAGACACGGACGGTTGAGGATGCGGCTCGATTCGCGGGGGGCGACAACTGGCAGAACATGCCTCACCGAAGTCCCGGCAGCTCTGGGGATAGACGGGTGATCTCATTGAGAGCCGACGACAGCCGGAACCCCAAAACGAAGTGCGTGGCGTTAGCGTCCTCCTCGAAAAGAGAAGCGACACCGATTTCCCCCGTCTCTCTGAGCGATCTGGATTGACCCGCAGTAGTTAGGACTTCCTCGCCCTTTATCCTTCTCCTCGGTCCCCCCTGAGCGGCTCTCCTCGGCGCTGAGAGGGATTATCGGTGTCAGTTCTGAATGGCATTAAGCGAAGGTGTAAGTCGTTTCCAGTAAATGGCTTGCGATTTTCGTGCGCCCGACAATGCGGACATCGTAGTGATATGTAGTTTGCTCCATGTGGCTAGAATTTGGGGAATTTTCGCTATTGCAATCTCGTGAAAATATCTATACTAAACACGATAGGCCCCAACGGAATTGATCGCAAGTACAAAGAAGTTGTGGGCTTACGCTTAGCTTAATGGCATTCGTGTCAGTTCTTTTTTTGTTGAAAAAAGAACTGACACGAATGGCACTGCCTTAAGCGTAAGACTTTAGTGCTTATAGGGATAAACAAAAGCGGTCTCCCTGTCGTAATAAATAGTTGAGTGAGGATGTGAACTTAAGTTTTTCGGGTGGAGAACTGGCCACGCACAAAACTTGAAGGTACTGGGGGTTCCATGACAGTCTCCCAAAATTCTGGCCTGACAAGAAGCTCCCAGACAAAAGCGCCTGGCCCATGATTCTCTAACAGTTGGGCCGGTCGAGCTTCAATGTCTGGTTTGCCCTTTTCCCTTTTCACCGGAACCCCGGTACAACTATCATCAATGCCATGTTCACCTGGCCGTTCTGATTCAGGACAAGCGTCTCCGATAAGATCGCCGCCTGCCCGTCCGGTCGCCCGGAAGAGCCGATGCCTTCACGAAGCGGTCTCTCGCACCGTGTCTTGAGGTCCAACGATCCATGGCTGAGATCATCCTGATCAATCCCCGGTTCGAGGTTTCCTACTGGGGCCTGGAGCATGCCCTGCCGCTGATTGGCAAGCGAGCCAACATGCCGCTCGCTTCCCTACCCCTGCTGGCAGCCTTGACCCCATCCGGACACTCGGTGACCCTGGTCGACGAGAATATCGAGGACATCGACTTCGATCGGTGTGCCAGGGCCGATATCGTCGGCCTGACCGGGATGGTGGTCCAGCGCGGTCGGATGCGACAGATCCTGGCAGAGCTCAAGCGGCGGGGGGCGTTCGTGGTTGTCGGAGGACCTTGGGTCACGGTCAAGGAAGACGACTTCGACGGATTGGCGGACGCTGTCTTCATCGGCGAGGCTGAGGAGACCTGGCCACGGTTTCTTGACGAATGGCAGCGGGGTGAACACCGGCCTCGCTACGAGCAGGCCGAACGGACCGACATGGCGACGGTCCCGACACCTCGATTCGACCTGCTGAAGATGCGGGATTACCTCTTCGGCAACGTCCAGTTCTCGCGTGGCTGCCCCTTTCAATGCGAGTTCTGCGACATTATTGTCACCTTCGGACGCAAGCCGAGAATCAAGACGACCCGGCAGATCCTTGCGGAGCTCGACGCCTTGCGCGCCCAGGGTGTCCGGGGAACGTTCATCGTCGACGACAACCTCATCGGTAACAAGAAGGCCATCCGTCCCGTGCTCCAAGACCTGATCGCCTGGCAGGAGCGGCACGGCTACCCGATGACGTTCTTCACGGAGGCCTCGATTGACCTGGCCGACGAACCCGAATTGATGAGGCTGATGGTGGAGGCGAATATCGTCAACGTCTTCGTCGGCATCGAGAGCCCCAACGAGGCGTCGTTGCGCGAGACCAAGAAGCTCCAGAACGTCCGGCCCGGGGGTACCCTGGTCGAGAAGGTTCGACGGATCCAGGAAGCCGGCATGGAAGTCATGTGCGGGATGATCCTGGGCTTCGACCATGACGACGAAACGATCTTCGACGCACAGGTGAAGTTCATCTCCGAAGCGCGGGTGGTGAACGTGATGCTGGGGATGCTCTCGGCGATCCCCAAGACTCCGCTTTACGATCGGATGGTCAGGGAAGGGCGGCTCGACACCGCGGCGGAACCAGACTTTGGCACCAATATCGTCCCGCTGCGCCTGGGCCGCGAACGGCTCCGCGACGGTTTTGTCTACGTCCTGAGCGCCTTGAACGACACCGCCGCGTATTTCGATCGGCTCGAGGCTCTCTACCTAGGCGCCCGGCTGGACTTCAGCCGCGGGGCGAATCGGTACTGGCGGCGACATCCCTGGCACTCGGCCCAGGCCCGGGGCATGATTCTCGGACAGGCTCTCGCTCTCCTGGCCCGGCTCACATGGAAAGTGGGGGATGACGCCCTTCGTCGCGAGTATCTCAGGCGGATCTGGCGGCTCGTCAGGGCTCGCCGCGACCCGAGCATTCTCTGGATCTCCGTGGTCAAGTGCGCATTGCATTACCATGCCCACACGATGGCCCGCCAGATGGCAGGGGGTCAGTCGCCGGTGGTCAACACGTACTGAATTCCCGATCAACAGCAGGGAGTACGAAAGGGGCCAACCACATTCTCTTCGACCTCATTGCAGGGAAGGGAAGTGTCGGCAAAGGGGCCGCGTTCTCGCTTGGAACGACTGCGGTAGGTACGGTCGGGTAGGAGCGCGCACCTCCGCGGTTGCCGCTCCGCCAGCTCATGAGTCGGCATTCCGCTCAGCGCTGCAAGCAGAGGACGGACTCAGGAGGGCCGGTTGAGCTTCGGAGTTCGGGTGGCCCCTTTCCCGCTTTCTCGGACCAGAGCTTCCGGTTCGGCAGCAGCTTGCACAGCTCGAGATAAGATCGAGCAAATCACGCGCCGAGAACCTGTCTTGAGAGCGATCGTTCATCTCCACTTTCCTCCACGGCGAGGATTGTCTTTCTGTCCGTCTACGTCTTGAAACAGTCTGGGGCCAGGATTCGATGGCAACTCTTGTTAAGCTTCGCAGCCCGTGGGCGCGACGGGATCAGAAGCCTGGCCGCTTGATCGAGCGCCAGGTCGAGACGGCGGACAGCATTCGTCCGCCGATTCCCAGTCTATCAGGGAGGATGGACAGATCCGGTCCAACGCGACAGAAGCACACGTTGTTCCGCCGGGTCAGCAGGCAAGAGCGATATCCTCTCGTTTCACCGGCCGCTCCGGCTGGCACGGGGCCTCGATGGTGCCGGGGGTGCTCGGCGTCTTTGCATTTTTTTCACAATCGTCCTTCACCTTTCTGCATTTCCAGCGGGTTCTACACGACGCACGCATGCACCTGTGGCTTGACCCCTCGTCGGCCCTGACACTCGTGATGGTGCGAGCAAGCAGGCGCCATCTCTCCGCGAAGGAGGGCCGGTCCGCGGCGGCCCGGCCAGGAAATCGTGGAAATTCCCGGGTTTTTTCGAGGAGCCGGGATCTCGCGGCGGCCCGGCTCCCATCCGGTTTTTTTTTCAGATTCCGGCAGATTCTTTAAAGTTTTCGGCCACGGCGATACCTAAGTCTCCGAGGCGACTCGTCTTACTCTAATGGCATGGTTATTGCTCATCTGGCCGCCATCGAACCATGGTTGTCCTTCTCGTCTGGGTTGCCGGTTGCGGTCTGGGGACAGTGGATCGGCGGTCGTCGAGAGGATGCCTGGTCCGGTCAAAACGGGTTCGTGTGAGGTGGTTGGGGCCGACTTTCTTCGAGGGGCCAGGATGGCCACTCGAGGTTCCGCGAACAGGAGGTTCGTGATGACCGCTCTCAGGAACCTGGCCCTGAGCGTCTTGATCTGGGGGTTGCTGGCTCTCCCCGCTGCTGCGGTACCCCTGTCGTCGACGGGTAATGCCTGGGCATGGTGGTCGCCGGCGTACTCCAGCCCGGCTACGAGCAACTGGAGTTCGGTCCAGTTTGCCAGCTCGTTCTATGGTCCCTCGGGAACGAGCGGCAGCCCATCTCCGGCCCCGCTCCTGGCGTCGGCATCGCTTCCCGCGGCTGCTCCCGCCCCGGTTCCCGCTCCCGCCGCGTTCTCGATGGTGTCTCAACCTGCACCGGCGACCACCCCCATGGCGGATGCGTTCGTGAACCTGGGAGCCAGCCCTTATCCGCTCGCGAGCCAGATCACAACCGGGAACGCCCAGCCCTGGTACGACAGCTCACAGATCTCTGGTTTCTTCGGTGGTCAGCAGCCCTCCGCCCAGCAGATCTCGGCCTTCAACAGCGCGGTCATGCAGCGGGTCGAGCAGACCTTCCAGTTGAGCGGAGTGTCCGTCAACCTGACCAGCGACCCGAGCATCTCCGCCTCCCACACGCTCAGCCTCGTGTCGAACACCACGAGCAACACCACCCCGGGAGTCATCGGCATGACTCAGGTCGGGGGCAGCGGTTTCAGCTTCATCGACCAGGAGGCGAAGTCTGCCCAGTCGCTTGACCAGCTCGAGTGGATCGCCGCCCACAACATTTCCCACGAGCTGATGCTCGCGTTCGGAGTCGGCGAGAACTACGACCAGACGGGCAACTTCATCGACGCAAGGAATGCAAGCTTGGCGATGATGACCAGCCCGGATGCGACGTTCAGCCAGGCCGCCGCCCAGGCCATCGCCCTGGCTCTCAGTTCAAATAACGTCGCGACCACGGGCCTCCCTGCCGCCCAGTTGATCGATGCCCGGCCGGTCCCCGAGCCGACGACCGTCGTCTGCTGGCTCGCAGGCCTCTCCGCGGCGTTTCTCCTCCGGCGGAAGGTGACCGCCGCGAGGTGAGTTTGATTGCTCCTCGGCACGATTCACCCCGCCGAGGCACTTACCTCTCGTAGGGCAAGATTCATCCTGCCGGGGCACTCACGGCAGGACAAGTTCTGCCCTACGGATGCTTCGCGATCCAATTTCGGCACAACCGCCACCGTCTGGTTGAGCACCGGTGCGGTGGCCGGGAAGCGGAGCGTCTGGCCCTTGTCGGTGACGGTCTGGAAGAAATATTCGAGGTCGCTACTCGTGACCTTGGGTGCTGGCTGAGGCAGTACGTGGTATTTGAAAACCGGCATGCCCCGGATTGCACCGTTCCGAGAAAACCAGGATCGATCCGTGCCTTGATCGAATGCCCCTCCCAAAGTAAGCTGTAAGGAGGTTCACAGGATTGGGACTCATGGAAATCGCAGTCAACGAGTTACGACAATGTGATTGCATTGCTGGAATGAACGCCCTTCCGGAGGGATGCGTGGACCTTGTCTTCGCTGATCCTCCATTTAACATCGGTTACGCATATGACGTATATGTCGACTCGCTTGATCAGGCTCGATATCTGAAATGGTCTCGCGATTGGATTAGAGCTGTTCATCGAATCTTGAAGAAAGACGGAACCTTCTGGCTCGCTATCGGCGACGAGAATGCGGCAGAACTGAAGCTGGAGAGCCAGAAGGTCGGTTTCTCTTGCAGGAGCTGGGTGATCTGGTACTACACGTTCGGCGTGAACTGCCAGAAGAAATTCACACGCTCCCACACGCATTTGTTTTACTTCGTGAAGGATCCCAACCAGTTCACGTTCAAGAACGATGATCCGGAGAATCGAATACCCTCCGCCCGTCAGTTAGTCTACGGCGACGGCAGGGCGAATCCGAAGGGAAGACTGCCCGACGACACTTGGTTAATTCGGCCTGCATCGATGGCGGCGGAGCTTTCCGAGGATGACGAATTCCCACCTCTCGAAGAAGCTTGTGCCGTCGGCCGACTCAGAGCAAACCTGGATCCTCCGACCACAGGACTTGAGCGAGTGCTTCAAACCCAGAGAAGACACCTGGTATTTTCCTCGAGTCGCGGGAACCTTCAAAGAGCGGGCTGGCTTCCACGGCTGCCAGATGCCAGAGCAGCTTCTCGCCAGGATCATCAGATCGTGCTCAGATCAGGGCGAACTTGTTCTCGACCCTTTCTCAGGCAGTGCAACGACTCTGACGGTGGCGAAAAAGCTGGGCCGGCGCTATCTGGGGTTCGATCTCTCTCCGGACTACATCCTTTATGGACGCAAGAGACTCGACTCGATCTTTCCGGGTGATCCGCTCGAAGGCTCAGCCGAGCCATTACTGAGCGCTCCTAAGACTCGTTCAGGGACGTCTCGATCACGAAAACAGCACCGCAATCCTCTGTCGTCCCTAGTGGATGCCGACCGGAGTGAGGTGGATGCGGCCAACAGTCGCAATCAGCTGGAGATGACCAAAAGGGGGATCAAGGAAGCGTACGCGAGAAGTTACTCGGGTTATTCGCCTGACCGCGTTGTGGCCGACCCTGAACTGAATGAGCACTTCGCAAATGAGTGCCAGAAACTGGGTCTCTTGGGAAACGCTCGCTTCTGGAACTCTCTGCTCTTCCGACTTCGAAAGGCCGGAAGACTCATCGAGTTTCCGACGACCAAGCGAACCTCGATGTCCTGGGAGGAATGTGATGAGTTTCTTTTTGCGAGCGAGATAGCCCTGGAAGCCATGCTGAGCGGGTCGGCCGGAAGCCTGGATGAGATCCTGTGCGACCCGATACTTGCCAAGAAATTTGACGAATTGGCCGGAAAATTCGCCCCGGGATTCACGCCTCTCCGATACCGCTGGGCGGCTCTGAAACTCCGAAAGCAGGCCAAGTTCGCCCGGAGTCGCGGTTCCGTTCTCGAGGCCCCTCCCAAGCTCCACACACCCATTACCCTAGATGACCTTGGACCGATTGAAGAGCTGCCCGATGCGCCGGGGATCTACTTGGTGACGGCTGATAATGATAGGCGTCTTTACGTTGGCGAAACCGTCTCACTCAGGCAACGCCTGCGGGCGAACTTTTGCACTCAAAGGTCTCGCCAACCGTGGATCGATCAAGGCAGATCGACCGTCCTCTCAATCGAGCCATTCGTAACCGGTTCGTCAAGCTCGCAAATGTTGGCATGGCAAAGCTGTTTGATTGGGAAGTACGAGACACTTCTCAATTTCCGAGAGTTGCGCGTTGCCCGATGAGTGTGCCTCTGGGAGAAGCCTATCTGGCAGCTTGCGAGGGTTACTCTGAGGATCGAGTCGTTTGCGATCCGGAGCTGAATCAGCGATTCATCTCCGAGTGCCGCCTTCGGGGCATGGAAGAGCCCGCACGACTTCTCAATAGATCCCTCCTCAATCTTCGAAAGGCGGGGCGACTCAGCGGTCGTCGTCAATCAAGCCGCACAAGATTCCGGAACCAGGATCAGTACCGATTTGCAGCAGAGATGACCGCGAGGTACCTAGAACGGCGAGAGAGGCTGACTCTCGATGACATCATTTGTGACCCCGAATTGGCTTCTACCTTTGACAAGATAGCCAGTGAACTGGCTCCTGGATTTACATCGCTTCAGTACAGGTGGGCGGCTCTAAATCTGCGGAAAGCCCGCAAGTTCAGACCAGAGCTACTCGCCCGTGTCTCGCCTCCTGTGCAGTTACTTCGGTATCGGGCGGAGGATGTCGTGTTGAACGAACTACCCAATACTCAAGGAATATATCTCTTGTTCGATGGCCAGAATCTGCTTTATGTCGGCGAAACGACTAACCTTCGATACCCGCATGAAAAAACACTTGGATCATTCTGACAATAAGCAGCTGGCACGTTGGCTCTGGCAGAACAGCGCCACTGATCTTCGCCTGGAAATCCAAGTGCTCGCCCCTGATACATCAACCAGGGTCCGGAAAGCTCTTGAAGCGGAGTTGATCTCGTCCCGAGGACCAATGTTTAACGTAAAGTAGAGTAGAGGAATCGTGCCATGTCGGTCGCGAAGACTCGCATACAAGTTCTGCTGTTCCTTCGAGGGAGAGCTCCTAGTAGAACTTATGCTGAAATATTGGAAACATCCGCTCTGTGACGACAGTGATTATAGGAATCAGTTACTGGAGTCCGCCGCAGAGGTATTGAAAGCATCCATTGGCGGCGAAACCCTTTTTGAGAGCATTCCCCCTGACCAGGTCAATTTCGTCGCGGCGGTCTATTACGCCGAGTCTGCTTTCACCCAGAGCCCTTCCACCCAGGGCGCGAACGAACAACTCGAAGAGAGAGAGCTGTGGCTTGAAGTAATTCGCAGGACTCTGCCCTCGTGTTTCTGCGATCAAGGCAAGTTATTTAATTACTGGAGTTTTGCAAAGTCAGGCTAGGCCCAATTGGGCAATCACATGACCAAACGGCCGCTCCCTCTCTGTTACTTGCTGGATTGCCCAGGCCAGCGTCGCGCGCAGGTTCTCCCGGAGCATTGCTCGACAGGCTTCGCCGATTGTCGTCAGTCGATGGAGCGCCCACTCACGCGCACAGCTCTGCCGCAACTGGCTCATCAAGAGACTATACGCCAGCATGACCAGATACATGTGCCGGGTCTGGCCCTGGGCATCACGCAGCTGACAGTCGCCGAGGCCGAGTTGTTGCTTACCGTCCCGATGAAAGGTCTCCGTACCTGTCCAGCGATGCCGGTACACCCGCACGATCCGACTCACTTCCCAGGTGATCCGATTGGTCACCAAGATCTTGCGGGGTTGGTCATCGTTCCTATACCGCCAGAGAATCACAATCCGAGCCTTGTGCTTCACGTCGGGGATCCGCACGGTCACTGTGAAGTACCACTGCCGTTTGTCACCGATGCGCATCTCCTTGCGGTCAGTCGCCGAGATCGAGGCTGCCAGGTCCCTGGCCTTGATGATCTGTCCCTTCCACTCCAGCTTGCGGTTGCTCTTGAGGTCGCCGACGTAGCCCCGAGGCCGTCCCAAGCGATCCTGCTTGCCGTGAATGTGATTGAGGATCTCGGCACAGGTGAAGTACGAGTCCATCGCGAAGTCGCCGGGAATCTGGCGCTCACAAACCCAGTCGATCAGTTCACAGCACAATACAGTGTGGTTGCGGAACGGCTCTTTCAGGGCCTCACATACCTCCTTCTTGCGGAAGAGCCGGAACTCGAGGGGATAATGCTTGCCGCTGGTGCCGACATAGCTGGCGAAGAGGTAGTCCTGAGCAATCTTGTTCCGTTCTTCGGCGTGGTCCCAGTACCATCCGGCGTCGGGGATCAGCAAGCCATCACGATCGATCAGGGTGTTGTCGATCGGGATGACCCCCTGGTCGCTGTACCGAGTAGAGGGATCTTTCTGGAGTTCATCCAGCCGTCGTTGGTTGAGGGCTCCGGCGTCCCACTGGGCATCGGTGAGGAATCGGTTGAGGCAGGATTGGTCTGTGGTCTCGGCGAATTCGCGGTTGATCCCGAGCACCGTCTTACGCTCGGCCACCATCAGTCCCGTGAGGTACTCAGCGAAGTGTCGCCGCTGGCATTCGTTGGCGAAGAGACCACCGTACTGGGCCAAGGCGTCCTGCACGACCTGGGGAAATTCGATGATTCCTGGCATGAGCAGATGCTCCACAGTCCATTTGCGCCAGGCGAAAAACGGTCAAAACCGGCTCCATCTTCCCCATTTTTACACAGGCTGCCGTGAGTTTGCAAAGAACCAGTTAATTAGGTTTTTGCCTTACCCTGGGCGTGGGGTTCGAAAGGTAACTATCGCACTTCCTACCAGGGTGCGACCCGGCTGGACGATCCGCCCCATGCGGCCTGAGCATCTCTGGCAAAAGCCTGGCCCACCTGGGACGGATGCCGCGGACGCCGCTGGGCACTCCGGGCACCGTGTCGCGTCGGACCTGCTGAGCGTAGTAACCAGTCAAGATCGCCGCCCTCGTCGGCCAGCACCTCGCCGTGTTGTAGAACTGGGAGTAGCGCAGCCCCCGCACAGCAAGTGCGTCAAGGTTCGGCGTTTGAATCTCACCCCCGTAGCAGCCCAGGTCCGAATAACCGAGGTCGTCAGCCAGAATGACAACCACGTTGGGCGGCCCTTCGGTTGTCCGGCCTGAGCCGGCGAAGCCCGAGAGCGCTGCGGCATCGATCAGAATCGCCACCAGCACGAACACGAAACGACCACCGAGGACGTCGCTCATGATCATCACCTCCCACGTCCCGGGCGGACCAGCCCGGCGGTGACGTCGATATCGAGCTCGGCCACCTCGCCCGCGGCCAGCTTGGCCAGGGCGATGCCCGCCATGGCGGCGTTGTCGGTGCAGAGGGACAGGGGCGGGATGAACAGCTCGACGCCCCGCTCGGCGGCCATCGCCGCCAGCCGGTCGCGCAACCGGGTGTTGGCGGCCACACCGCCTCCCACGCCCAGCCGCTTCAATCCCGTCTTCTCGAGCGTCTGGCGGGTCTTGGCGACCAGGACGTCCACGACCGCCTCCTGGAAGCTGGCCGCGAGGTCGGCGACCATCGCGGGCGACGGCTGCACAGCGCCTCGCTGTTCGTTCTGCCCGCGAAGCGCGTACAGGACGGCCGTCTTCAGCCCCGAGAAGCTGAAGGCCGGGCGGTCGTCGTGGAGGAAGGAGCGGGGAAAGGCAAAGGCGCGGGGGTTCCCCACGCGCGCAGCCCGCTCGATCTCCGGGCCGCCGGGATAACCGAGGCCCAGCAGGCTCGCGACCTTGTCGAAGGCCTCGCCCGCGGCGTCGTCGGTGGTACCGCCCAGAAACTCACACGCGAGCGGGCCCCGGCAGACGTAGAGACTGGTGTGGCCCCCCGAGACGACCAGGCCGACGCACGGGTAGACCTCGCGGTCGGGAAAGGCGAGCTGGCAGGCGTAGAGGTGGCCCTCCAGGTGATCGACCGCGACGAGCGGGACGTCGAGCGCCAGGGCCAGCGTCTTGGCCGCGGTCAGGCCGACCACGAGGGCCCCGACCAGGCCCGGCCGCGTGGCGACGGCGATCATTCCCAGGTCGCGGAGCGACAACTCCCGCCCGGCGAAGGGCCTCGTCGATCATCGGCAGGACTTGCCGGACGTGGGCTCGCGAGGCGATCTCCGGAACCACCCCGCCGAACCGCTGGTGCAGGCCCACTTGCGAGGCCACCACGCTCGAGAGAACCCGAGGGACCCCGACGACCGGGGGCCGCGGCCCCTCCAGAACCGCCGCTCCCGTCTCGTCGCAGGTGGTCTCGATGGCCAGGAAGATGAGGCGGGAGGGGGACATGCGGTGCCGGTTCGCCGTGGGACGAGATTCCCATCGAGTCATCGGTCAATCAAGGAATTGACAAGATTGGAATCTTGTCCCACGAGAGGCAGAGTCGCCCCGGCTCACGCCGCCTTGGCCTTCTGGTCCTCGGCGAGCTTGGCCTTCAATACCTCGAGGGCCTTGTCCAGCACCTTGTCCACGAACGGGCCGGGCTCAGCCTGGGGGGACCGGATCTTGAGCTGAGGCTTGGCCTTGTCATCGGGCTTGGCCTTGTCATCGGCTTCCTTGGCCTTCTCGGCTTCCTTGGCCTTGTCGGCTTCCTTGGCCTTGTCGGCTTCCTTGGCCTTGTCGGCTTCCTTGGCCTTCTCAACTTCGGGCTTGGGTTCAGCGGCCTTGCGCTGGCCCTTGGCGGCCGACTTCAGGTCACGGTCGCGGCGGGCGACGAACCACTTGACGTACTCGCTGGGGGTGAGTTTCACCTCCATGCCCGGGCTGGGGGAAACGCCCCACTTGTCGGTGGTTTTGGAGTCGCGGAAGCGATGGATGTTGTCGCCGTTGGGGCGGTGGTAGCTTGCCACGGTCAGCTTGAGCACGCTGCTGCCGTCCTCCAGCTCGAGGATGTTCTGCACCGAGCCCTTGCCGTAGGACCGCTGGCCGACAACCGTGGCCCGACCGTTGTCCTCGAGGGCAGCCGAGACGATCTCCGACGCCGAGGCGGAGTTCTGGTTGATAAGCACCACCAGCGGCAGATCCTCGAACGGGCTGTCCTTCTGGGCCAGGTACGACTTGGGGATCGTGTTTCGCCCCTCGGTGCTGACCACCTTCCCCTTGTCGAGGAACAGGTCCGAGATCTCCACCGCCGCACTGAGGAGGCCGCCGGGGTTATCGCGCAGGTCGAGGATCAAGCCCTTCACTCCCTCTTCCTTCAACTGGTCAAGGGCTTTTCGCAGGTCGTCGGCCGAGTTCTGGATGAAGCTGGAGAGACGCACGTAACCGATCTTCTTGTCCTTGTCGATCAGGAAATCCCACTGGTCGTTCGGGCCCCGATGGTCGCCAAGAACGCTGGGCACCTCGATGATCGCCCGGGTGATGGAGACCGTCTCGGCCTGCTCGGTGCCCTCGTGAAGCACGCTCAGCTTCACGTCGGTGCCCGGGCGCCCGGTCAGGACATCGACGGCCTTGTCCGGGCCCATTCCCTCGGTGGAGGTCCCGTCGATCTCCATGATCTGATCGCCGGCCAGGATCCCCGCCTCGTAAGCCGGCGTGCCCACCATCGGCGCGATCACGCGCAGCCGGCCGGTCTCCGGGTCCACACCCACCTGGATGCCAATGCCGCCGAACTTGCCCTCGATCTGCTTGCGGAACTGTTTCCATTCACTTGTGTTGATGAACGAGGAGTGCTGGTCGAGGTTCTGGAGCATCCCCTCGAGCGCGCTTTCGAGCAGCTCTCGCCGCGACACGGGGCGAACGTAATTCGCCTCGACCTTCTCCACCGCGTCGACGAAGATGCCGTAAAGCTCGAGCATCTCGTCCTTGGGCTTGGCTCCCTGCGTCGCCTGCCAGCAGAACAGGCTGATCGCTCCGATCAACGCCGCGGCAAGCATGTTCCGTCCTGGCATCGACACGTTCCCCTCCTCGATTCCGAAATGACTCGGTGTTCTTTCTCTTCATCGCCCCACGGCTTTCAAGAACGAGCCGCACAGCGATGCCGGGCTGTTCTCGGATACCGCAAGTCTAGTCAAAGTTGCGCGAGAGTGGCAAGTCGAGGGGTTGACTGCGGTGCGTTCGCGATCGCCCCGGGGGCCGCTCGAACGTTCCGCAAAACCGGACCGTCGCCGTAATCCTATGCGACCGATGATCGACCTCGAACGCGGATCGTGAAGGCCCTCTGTGGGTTTCTCACCGTCAGGAGGTGAATCCCCTGGGAGGTGAATCCCGCTGTCTTGAGGGCTGGTAGAAATTTCGACGCCAGGGTATCGAAGGGACGGAAGTCACCCCCGTTGGCCTCACCGACATGATACCAGCCGGCGTCGTGCGAGAGGAGCACGTGGTCGAGCCGTCCGTGCTTCTTCAGCACCTGAAGTCGCGTGATGTTCGAGAGCGGTCGTGCCTGACAGGCGGTTGGTCATCCAACCCTTGCCGCTTAGTTCTTGTTTCTCAAATCCTGAGGCGGTCCGCGAGCGGTCCAGGGGGTGAAAATTCCCCGGGTGGATCGACTGCGAAGTGGTGCGTGAGCCGGAAATCTCCGGCCCTGACGCTCGGTCAGCCCGCTCGACTGAGAAACTCGGTGAGCTGGGTGATCCAGGTTTTCAGTGGACACTGTTTTGGCAGTAGTTGCTCGGTTTTCTCTTCGTAACTGACACGCCTCAGGGTCGTCAGCATGTCGGCGAACGAGGGTTCTTCCTTCTTCGTGTACCAGGGCCGGAAGGGAAAGCGAACCAGGCGATGACCTGTCTGGTGAAACCAAACCACCACCAGAGTGTAGATGAACAATGCCATCGGCGCGGTCCGCGCAACGGCCTTGGGAAGACGATTGGCAGGGTCTTCCAGACCCAGGAACTGCTTGCAGTTTTCGAAGGTGCATTCAATCGCCCAGCGACAAGCATAGGCGGAGAGGATTTGCCTTGCCGTCCAATCAAGCTTGGTACAGTAGAACATCTGATCGGGACGTTTCCCTTCCACGTCGTGCGTCAAGACGATGGTCAGAAGTCGATCCTTGCCCGCTTTGTAGTACAGGGCTTGGGTCGTCTTGACCGCCAAGGTGGCATGCAACCCGAACTGGTCAAACGTGAGTTCAGTCCACGGTTGGTTCGGATCTTCGGCCCATTGCTTCATGGCGGGCAAGCGGTTTCCCTTCTTGCGGGCCCGCCCTTTGCCTTTCTCCTTCTTGGGAGGTGCCGGCTCGTAGAGTGCTCCCTTGGGATGGACATGGCTGATGAGGTGAACGTTGGGCGGCAGGTGAGAGAGGATGCTCTGACCTCCGTAGGCGCTGTCACCGGAGACGATGATCTCATCGTTGGGGAACCACTGGGCCACTATGGTGATGAGTTCCAGAGCCAACTCAGGCCGGGTGCGATGGTTCGGATCGTGCTTGGGTTTGGTGGATTTCTTCTGGCCCTTCTTGCCCTTCGGACTCTTTTTCCCCTTGGTCAGCCCTTGGCGGTTGCGGTACAGACGCATGGCGACGGGCAAGGCGAAGACCTTGGTGGGTGCCCAGCAGGGGAAAGCGACGATCAGGGTCAGCACGACCCAGTCGTGTCCCCAACTGACCAGGGGTTTGGCGCGACTGGAGATGAGTGGGTCGTAGTGCATACCGGCGCCGTAGAGGGTCAGGCCGCGATGGCGGCAGAGGGTATCATCAACAGCCCAGAAGAGGGTGGCGCCCGGGGCGAGAAGCGTGACGACCAACTGGGCCAGGCACATGGAGAAAGTGTCAATGTCCCAGGCGGCATGGCTGAAGAAGCGATGAAACCGCGACCAGTGTCCGTCTCCGACACGGCCACTGGAGAAGATGACTTCGGTCACGTAGCGGTGGCGTTGGGAAAGGATCCAGCCCGTGACGATGACCACGTAGGTGTTGAAGGTCGGGGCCGTGAAGACCGAGTCAAAGTTCTGTAGCAGGGTGAGGAAGGAGTCGGTAAGTTCCATGGGTCGGCTTCCTTGCCTTGGCGTCTTGTTGCGACCTCAGAGACCAAGACAAGTTGCCAAGAAATCGCGAGGAAGCCGACCTGATTCTCTGTTCAGTCACCCCTCTCCAGAAGTGCGAAACGAGAACTTACGAGATTGTCCCATAAGGGTTGAGCTGCGTAGAATGAGGTTATGAGAACGCACCATTACCCCAGCGACATCACCGACGCCCAGTGGACCTTGATCGAGCCCGACATCCCCGTCTACCCCGGCGGACGGCCCCGCAAGACGGACATGCGGGACGTCGTCGACGCCATCTTCTACATCCTCCGCACCGGATGCCAGTGGCGATATCTCCCCAGGGACTTCCCGCCCAAGAGCACCGTCTGGCGGTACTTCGACGCGTGGCGGCACGACGGCACCCTGGACGCGATCCACGACCTGCTCCGCCGCAAGGTCCGCACGGCGGAGAAGCCCTACCATCCCCGCACCACCGCCAGCGTCGACAGCCAGTCGGTCGACACGACCTCCGGCGGCGAGCAGCGGGGCCGCGACAACGCCAAGAACGTCGACGGCCGGAAGCGCCACATCGTGGTCGACAGCATGGGCTTGCTGCTGGCCGTCCTGGTGACGGCCGCCGACGTCGACGACGCCGGGCGGCGGCCGAGTTGTTCGCCCGGCTGGACGGCCAGCCGATGGGCAAGGTCACGCGGATGTACGCCGACGCGAAGTACCAGAACTTCAAGCTCTACGAGTGGGTCGAGGCGAACGCGCGGTGGGACCTGGCCATCGTGCGACGCCCCGAGGGGTCCGAGGGCTGGGTGAAGCTGCCGATCCGCTGGACGGTCGAGCGGACGTTCGCGTGGCTGGGCCGATGCCGCCGCCTGAGCAAGGACCGGGAGAAGAGCGTCCTGTCGTCGGAGTCGTTCGTCAAGCTGGCATGATCCAGATGATGCTCCACCGGCTCGAGCCCTCGGAACGGACGCCGAGTTCCACTATCGCAAGGCGGCCTAACACCCACTTATGGATCAGTCTCTAGGTACCTTTACCCCATCGCTTGTGGCGATCCGTTTGATCGCGGCAACCACCCCCTCCACCCCCACCACAGGCTCCTGGCAGACGAAGTTCTCGCAAATGTACGTCGTCACCGTGTTGTCCCGAGCGCGGCGATCGGCGAGCAGGGGCATGCGGCCGGCCAGGGCGATCGCCTGCTCGGCCGTGGCCGGAGCGACGACCGCCTGAGGAAGGAAAGAGCTGGAATAAATCGCTTCCAGGGCGGACCAGAGCTCCTGATCCTCTGCGCCAGCGATCGCGGCGATCTCGCGGACAGGGGAAAGCTCGAAGTCGAGTGCGACCAGGCTCTGGCCGGCGGCGGAGGGGGCGTTCTCGAGCACGACCTTCACCGCTTCGAGCGACGCCGGCCTGCCTGGCGAAGATCGTCGCGACCGGTCAGGGCGCCCAGGCGAATCAGCGCGGTCGCGGCCATGGCGTTGCCCGAGGGCGTGGCGTTGTCGAACAGGTCCTTCGTCCGCGCAATCAGGGCCTCGTGGCTTTTCCCGGTGTAGTAAAAGCCCCCCTGCTCCACGTCGGCGAACTCGTCGATCATCACCCGGGAAAGGTCGAGGGCAGCGTCAATCCACCGCGGCTCGCCCGTCGTCTCGTACAATCGGGTCAGGCCGTCGATCAGGTTCGCGTAGTCGTCGAGGTAGGCGTTGAGCTTGGCCTTTCCATCCCTGGAGGTGTGCAGCAGCCGGCCGGCCTCGCCGCGCATCCGGTCCAGGATGAAGCCAGCGGCCCGGGCCGCCGCGTCGAGGTAGCGGGAATCCTTGAGGGCACGCCCGGCCACGGCCAGCGCGGCAATCATCAGGCCGTTCCAGGAGACCAGCACCTTCGTGTCCTTGGCGGGGGGCACGCGACGATCACGCGCGGCGAGCAACTTCGCCCGATCCTCGGCCAGCTCGGTGCTCAGGCCGGCCTCGTCCCGCGAGAGCAGCCCGGCCGCCTGGCTGATCGGCGCGGGAGGTTGAGGATGTTGCGGCCCTCCCAGTTGCCCGATTCCGAGACATCGTACACGTAAGCAAACGTCTCGCCGCGATCGTGACCCAGAACCTGATGGATCTCGTCCAGCGTCCAGACGTAGTATTTACCCTCCTCGCCCTCGCTGTCGGCGTCTTCCGTGGAGTAAAACCCTCCCTCCTCGCCGGTCATCCGGCGGAGGACGTAGTCGAGGGTCTCGCGCGCCACCTGGGCGAAGCCCTGGTCGCCGGTCGTCTGGAAGGCCTCGATGTAGACCGAGGCGAGCAACGCATTGTCATAGAGCATCTTCTCGAAGTGGGGCACGAGCCAGCGATCGTCGGTCGAATAGCGCGCGAACCCGCCGCCCAGGTGGTCGTAGATGCCCCCCCGCGCCATCTTCTCGAGCGTGAGCCTGACCGCGTGCAGCGCCTGCTCGTCGCCGGTGCGCGCGTGGTGCCGGAGCAGGACCTTCAGGTCCATGGGATGGGGGAACTTGGGCGCCTGGCCAAAGCCGCCGTGGCGGGAGTCGAAGCTCCTCATGAGGACCCTGGCCGCCTGGTCCAGGTGGCGGACCTCGAGGGAACCTTCGCTGCCGGCAGCGACCTCGCCCATGGACCGCAGCCGCTCTGTCATCTCGGCGGCCGACCCGAGGATCTCGTCCCGCCGCTCTTCCCAGGCCCGGTGCACGCTGAGCAAGAGCCGGGGAAAGCCCGGCATGCCCCGGGAATCGGTGGGGGGAAATAGGTGCCGCCGAAGAACGGCTCGAGGGAGGGGGTGAGGAACACCGACATGGGCCAGCCTCCGTGGCCGGTCATGGCCTGGACGGCGTTCATGTAGATCTGGTCCAGGTCCGGCCGCTCCTCGCGGTCCACCTTGATGTTGATGAAGTGCTCGTTCATCACCCGGGCGATGTCGGGGTTCTCGAAGCTTTCCCGTTCCATCACATGGCACCAGTGGCAGGCCGAGTAGCCGATCGACAGGAAGATCGGCCGGTTCTCGCTCCGGGCCCGCTCCAGCGCCTCGGGCCCCCAGGGATACCAGTCCACCGGATTGTGGGCATGCTGAAGCAGGTAAGGACTGGTCTCCCCCGCCAGCCGGTTGGCCGGCCGATCCGGGTGGGGTGAAGCATCGGAGTGTGTCGGGGCCATGGGTGCGGTTCTCACTGAAGGAGGAGGCTCACAGCATAGTGCCGGGCTCGAGGTCCAGACAGAACATTGTAGCGCAGCTTCGCGATCCGTCCATCGCCCTGCAGACCAGCAACCGCCTGTGTCTTGGCTTTCCTCTGGATCAGTGCCACCATGGAAGGATGAGACCTGGTGCTCAGGAAGACGTCCCGATCCGGCCAGATGGCCAGAGCCGTACCATGAAACGATCACGATCGTGGATCAGAGCCCTGCTGGTGCTAGCATCACTGGGTTCCACCCCGTGTGGGCTGGCCGATGAGCCGGCAAAACGCCCCGTGGATTCGACGGCGGACGGGGCGGTGACAAAGTCGTTGCTGCGGGTCGATGAGCACGGCGAGAACCTGCTCAGACCCGCGGCCTGGCAGGCGCTCGACCAGGGTTTTCGCCGCGAGGGGAACGCCTGAGGATGAAGGACGCCAGGACATGCCAGTGAATCAGGAGGCCGGGACATCGCGGGTGTTCGTCGTGATCAACGCGAGGTCCGGGAACGCCTCGCCCGATCTGGTCCGCAAGGCGCTGGAATCGCGAGGGGCGGAGGGGGCCGTAGATCTTCAAATCCACGAGCCGCGCGAGGGTGAGGACATCATCGCCACGGTGCGCCAGGCGGTAGCGAACGGTTTCGAGACCGTGGTCGCAGCCGGTGGAGACGGGACGGTCTCGGCCGTCGCCAACGCCGTGGTAGGCACCCCCTCACGGCTGGGGATCATCCCCCTGGGCACGACGAACGTCCTGGCGCGCGAGCTGGGCATTCCGCTCGATCTGGAGGAGGCCTGCGCCCTGCTGTGTGGCCCGAGCACGACGGCGACGATCGACGCCATGAGGGTCAATACCACGAATTACTTCACCCAGATCGGCATCGGCATCGATGCGGTCATGATTCGCGACACTCCCGTCGAGCAAAAGCGACGGCTGGGCATCGTCGCGTACCTCTGGACCTGGGCGACCCGGCTCATCGGGTTCCAGCCGCATTGCTTCTCGATCTCGGCGGACGGCCAGGCGCGCGGCCGCGTGCCCTCCAGGTCTTGCTGGCCAACAGCGGCGCCCTGGGCACGTCCGGGCTGCGGTGGGGGCCCGACGTGCGAGTGGACGACGGCCGCATCGAGGTCTGCATCCTTCGGGCTCGAACGCTGCTTGATTACCTGAGCGTGGGATGGAACGTCGTCCGCGGCCGGCACCGCGACGAGCGGAACATCCAGTACTTGACAGCCAGGCGCGCCGTGGCCATCCACACCGAACGTCCCATCCCGGTCCAGGGCGACGGTGAGGTGATCGGCGAGACCCCCCTGGAGGTCCAGGTCGTGCCCGGGGCCCTCCGCGTCGTCGTGCCGTCGCGCGGCACCGACGAATCGCTCCCGGCCGGAACGCTGCCCCGCGGAAATTGAACCCGACGAAACCGTCCGGCCGGCACCGAGCTTGGGGCAGCTGCTCTGGGGTGATCCACCGCCGCGAGCGGCTGACGGCCGTGCAGTTCCAAAGCCAGCCTCGAAGCGGCGCGAGCCAAGGTGCTGCGATACGGCACACACAATGTGCCGACGACGAAGCACTGTCGCAACCTGGCGAAGCGTTTGAGGAGCATGGGGAGAGTCATTTCCGGTTCATCACGACCCCCGGAGTGGAGCCGACTAGACAACCTGGCGGAGCAAGCGATCCGCTTCGTGGTGATCGATCGTCTGATCACACAGGCGACAAGGTCCGGTGGTGTGCTCGGATGCAAGGTCTGTTGGGACCGGGAAGTCCCAAAGGCCGCACCCCGGCGACAGAATCCACGACGCAAGCCGCGGAACAGGCTGCGCGAAGTGGATAGGAGACAGGGACCGCAGCCTGAAACACCAATGGTCGTCCATTGGCGAATGGACCATTACGCGCCACGGATCCTAAGCATTGGTGCACTACACCGGTGAACGGCCACCCAACTGGGCGACCGCTCACCTGAATTTCGTCATATTCCTGGCCTCCGACAACGTCTGCAACGCCGGCCGGTGCACCGCATGACTCACGGCCTTGAAACCCTCACGGAACCCCCAGGAGGAAGAGTGCCAGAACGACGATCAGCCCGACGGCGGCGACGACCAGGCCGGGCACCCGGCGGAGCTTGAGGTAGAAGAGGAGCACCAGTCCCGTGGCCGAGATCAGGGTCAGGACGATGGCCGAGGCATCGATGAGGATGGACCAGGCCAGCCCGGTGTCGCGGCCCTTGTGAAGATCGTTGAGGATGGCGATGACCCCGTGAAACGACTGGGTCAAGGTGTACCGTCCCGAGTCCCGGTCGATGAACGCGTCGGCCGCGTAGCCCGGGCCCTTGAAGCTCACCGAGCACTCGGACTCGTCGACCTTGAAGTCGGCCAGGGCGCCGCGAATGCCATGGGCCTTCCGCAGGGCCTCGACCACCTCCAGCTTCGCGACCTGGCCGGACGGATCGGCGGGCTCGCCGGCGCGGAGAGGTCGGCAGCGACCTCGAGATGGAGCAGCTTCGGATCGATGGTGCCCGCCGACTGGGAGCTCCGCTGGGCCTCGCCGAAGAACCAGTCGGGGTGGTTGAGCGTGATGCCGGTGGCACTGAAGAACAGGACGGCCGCCAGGCCGAACATGGACACGTAAATATGCAGCCAGCGCACGATCTTCGCGAACCGGATGGCCAGCCTGCGGCGGAAGGGGCGTCGATCCACGGCGAGTCTCTCTCACTGGGGCGGCTTCGCCGGGGCCTTGCGGCGATATTCGATCGAGGCCGCCTTGATCTCCACGCCTCCCTTGAGCTCCACGGTGAACGGCTTGTCGCCCAGTGTCACTCCTTGCGGATGTTCTGATAGGTCCCGTGCTCGCGGGCGGCGTCGATGAAGAGGGTGTACTCGCCGCTGGCGACCGGCTTCCCTGGTCGTCCTTGCCGTCCCAGATGACCTTGTACTTGCCCGGCGGGCGGGTCGGGCGGCGATCGTGAAGACCATGTCCTTCCGGTCAACCTGCTTGCGAGCCTGGTCGGCCTTGTACCAGCGCTTCAGGTCGGGGATCCACTGGAACGGCCCTGCGCCTCCCATCGAGACCCAGAGCGTGAGGTTGCGGACCGGGAACCCGTCCTTGTTCTCGACCCAGATGGCCACGTAGGGCCGCCGGTAGCGCCGGCCCTGCCCCTCGGGGAGATTGATCTCGAAGTTGACCAGCGAGCTCGAAATCCTGGCCCCACGAGCCGCCCGTGGCGGCGGCTTGTCGGCCTGGCCGGCCTGGGATCCGCGGCGGCTGACGTCCCCGCGCCATCGGCCAGCGCGAGCTGCGCGGTCCGACTCGCCTCGTATCGACGCCATCCCTCGCTGCGCGTGATGCGGCCCTCGCGATCGATGATCAGACACTCGGTGTCGGGAATCGAGTGGACCAGCCGCAGGCTCTCCTCGGGCTGCGAGCACGTTGCAGATCGTGGCCAGGGCGTCGGCGTCGGCCGACCTCGGGGCGATGACGGTGGCGCTGGCGACCCGATCGGCGGGCATCCCGGTCGGGGATCGAAGATGTGGGAGTACCAGCGATCGTCGATCCGAAAGCCGCGCTGGGAGCTGCCGCTGGTGGCGACGGCCCGGTCCTTGACCGCGATCACGCGCGATCGGCTCGGACGATTCCGAATCCGCCCACGGGGATGCGATGCCGAGCGTTCGCGGGACCTCGCCGCAGACCCGCAGGTCTCCGCCGACGTTGAGCAAGAGTCCGCGCACGCCGCGGCCCGGCTCCAGAGCCGCGGCGCAGGCCCGCTCGACGATCTCGCCCTTGGCGATCGCATTGAGGCTGAGCGGGCCGTCGGAGAGGCGTTCCGCCGTCTGCGCCGCGGCGTCCAGCCGCCAGGCGGCTGGGCCATGACGGCACGGCCAGCTCCAGCTCACCCGAGGACGGCAACTGATTGCGCCGGGCGGCCTCGTGACCAGAGCGCGTGAGCGCCTCGACCCGGGGATCGAAGGCCCCGCCGCTTCGGTCTCTCCATCGGTCGCAGGCCTGGAGCAGCTCGAAGAGCTCGGACGAGAGACGCACCGGCCGCCGGGGCGCGGCCTGCCAGCGGCTGAACTCACTCGAGGGATCATACCCGCTGAAGACCGCGGCCAGGCGATCGATCTCGCCGAGCACCCGGCTCTCCGCGGCCTGGGCCGCTGCGAGGTCGTCGGCCAGCACTCGCAGCTCCAGCGAGGTGCCCATCACGTTTTCATGGAAGAACGCGAAGTCGTCCGCGGCGGGCACGGGCCGCGCTGCCGCGCTGGCAGAGCCAGCCCATGACGGCCAGGAGGATCACTCGCCGAGGATGGGGCACGATGCGCTTCCTGTCAGGAGAGCCTCGGGGAGCCAGGGCGACGGCCGCCTGCCGGTGCGCGCGGGCCGCGGGATCGCCGCTCGGTCAGGGCGTGTCGTATGATGGAGCCAGGCTACCAGACGACGTGCGCGGGCAGGCTTCAACGAAGCTTGGACGGCGCTGCGGTTTTGCAGCAGGGAACCAGGCAACGACCGGGGCGAACTTCGTGTTTCAATTCGGAACCGCCGCGGATAAACTCGAGGAATCACGCAAGTGCCGCAGCCCCGGGCGACGAGCCGGCCGGGAACGACCGTGTGCCGAGCGGGAGCGGAATGGTAGCCGATGCTGCGGCTGAGGGATGGCCTGGCCCCGCGAGCCTGTAGCCTGATCGGATTGCCGCCTCTCCCAAAAACTCCAGGCCTGTCCATGACGCTCGACTATCTGGTTTCCATCCTCAAGATCATCCTGTTTGACCTGGTGCTCTCGGGCGACAACGCGGTCGTCATCGGGCTGGCGGCCCACATGCTGCCGCCCCGCCAGCGCCGGCAGGCGATGATCTGGGGCTGCGGAATGGCGATCGCGATGCGCGTGGCGCTGACCCTGGTCGTCGCGCACCTGCTGCTCTTTCCCGGACTCCGGTTCATCGGCGCCTTGCTCCTGGTCTGGATCGCCTGCAAGCTGGTCCAGGAGGAGGCGGAATCGGCCGACGAGCAGCAAGCCCGCACCGACGACGCTCTTCAAGGCGGTCACCCGGATCGCCATGGCCGACTTCATCATGAGCCTCGACAACATCGTGGCCATCGCGGGCGTCAGCCAGTCCGACCCGGTCCGCATCATCCTCGGCCTGTTCCTGTCGATCTCCATGCTGCTGCTGCTTGAGCGCGGTGATCATGGAGATCATGAACCGCTATCGCTGGATTGCCTATGCGGGCGCAGCCGTGCTGGCCTGGACCGCGGCGGAGATGATGGTCCATGACCTCGAGTCACTCTACGCGGTTCGATGGGGCCACGACGTCGTGGTCGCCTTTCCCGCATGGGCCTCGTGGCTCATCCGGATCGGCACCGTGCTTCTTTGCCTGACAACCAAGTGGTGGTGGCCCGGCTCCCCGGATGACTCCTCATCCGGGTCTCTGCCTGCGTCCACGACCGGCGACGGAGGATCCGTCCGAACGCCCCCTGGAGCGCATCCTCGATTAGCAGGATCGAGCGATCTCACAGAGTTGCCTTCACCCCCCTCAACGAGTCAACGGCGGTGATCCGGGGAGCTCACGATCAAACGGCGGCCGATGGAGGATCAAGCATGGCGTCGGATGGTGCGGAAGCGATCGATCGGGTGGCATCGAGCAACGACGCCGAACTGGTCGTGCGCTCTCCCCGCGAAGTGGGGATCCTGCTGATCGCGGCCGGCCTGGGAGGGATCCTCTTGCCCGGTCCGATCGGCAGCCCCTTTCTGCTCCTGGGCGCGGTGACGCTCTCTCCTCGCCTGTTCACGAAGCTGGAGATCCGGTTCCGGAAGCGGTTCCCGCGCATGCACCAGCGGGGCACGCGGCAGATCAAGCGTTTCCTCGCCGACCTGGAGAGGCGCTATCCCCCGCGGCCGTGAGGCCCGCGCGGGGGGACCGAGGTTCCCCCGCGGCCGTTCTCGTAGTGCGGCAGGGGATCAGCGAGACGCCGACACCCTGTTCTGCGGCCGCCCCGCAGCCGGCGAGGGAGCGGGCTTTCTGGGCAGCTTCTCATCCCTCATGGCGGTGTTGTAAACGAACGAGGCCAGGATCACCGCGGCCTGCTTCATGTCGTCGGCCTGAATGTGGTCGTAGACATCCTGGTTGGAGTGGTGGGTCCGGGTGTCGTAGTGGATGTCGTCCTGGATGAACTGGAATCCCGGCAGGCCGATGCCGTCGAACGATTGATGGTCGGTGCCGCCGGTGTTGGAGATGGTCAGGGTCGAGGCACCCATCTCCCGGAACGGCTGAAGCCATTTTCGGAAGATCGGCCGGACGGCCTCGTTGCCCTGGAGGTAGACCCCGCGGATCTTGCCGGTGCCGTTGTCGAGGTTGAAGTAGGCCGAGAACTTGACGTACTCGGGCTTGGCCTCCGGCGTGGCGGCCTTGTCGCCGGTGGATTCCTTCTTCTCCGCGGACGGCTCGGGACTGCCGAACATCGCAGCCATGGCATCGTAGGACTTGCCGAAGTGCTGGGCCACGTAGGCGCGAGAGCCGAGCAGGCCCTGCTCCTCGCCGCTCCACAGGCCGATGCGCACGGTCCGCCTCGGCTTGAGGTCGAGCGTCTTGAGGATCCGGACGGCTTCCATCGCCACGGCCACTCCTGCCGCGTTGTCGGTGGCGCCCGTGCCGCTGTGCCAGGAATCGATGTGGCCGCCGAGCATGACGACCTCGTCCTTCAGGTCGGAGCCAGGAATCTCGGCGATCGTGTTATAGCACATCAGGTCGTCGTCATGGAACTGCACCGAGAGGTCCACGGACATCTTCAGCTTCTCGCCCTGCTCGATCATCCGGACCATCCGGTTGTAATGCTCCTTGGCGACCACGATCTGGGGCGGGATCCTCGGGGCGTCCTTGTCCCAGGCCGAGATTCGCCGGGTTCCCTGCCCTTGTCCGGGCATGGGAGACCCAGCAGCACCGGGAACGCTGGCGCCGTCGACGATCAGGGTTCCTCCATCCCCCTGGGAGCTGCAATCGACCAGCAGCACGGCTCCCTCGTCGGCAAGGAACTTGGTCTTTTTCCGGGCCAGCTCCCTCTGGGCGCGCATCTCGGGGCCGAACCGCATCCGCCGCGACGGGGGCTGCCCTCCGGCCGGAGTGCCGCTGGGCGAAGGGGCTGCGCCGGGAGCGGGCGGGGAAGTCGGCAGGGCCGGCCTGGCGTCAGGCCCGCCACCCCCGGCCGGCCGGCCTCCCTGCCCTTCCTGGGCCTCGTTCCGGTTGCCGGGTTGGTCCATCATTGCATCGAAGCGGAACGGCGTGGGCTCGGCGGCGTTGGCGAGCTCGAGCAGATCCTTGTCGGACTTGCGACTGGCAAGCGGCTCGAACCGCGCCGAGACCTCGCGCGGGGGCCCTGTCAGCACGATGGCTCCCTTCACCTTCCCCTTGAATTTCTCGAATTCGGCTTCGGACTTGGCGTCGAAATAAACCACGGGCGCTGTCAGCACCCCATCGGTGGAAGGAGACCAGGCCTTGGGAAAGGCGATCAGCGGAATGCACTGTGGCTCGATGACCTGGGCCGAGAATCGCTTCAGGGTCCACCCCTTGCCGAACGGTCCCCAGGCCTCCAGATGGGCGTTGGCAAGCCCCCACTTGTTCAGGGTCTGGCAGGTCCACTCATTGGCCCACTTCAGGCCGGGAGATCCGGTGAGGCGCGGGCCGATCACGTCGGTCAGGTAGCTCAGCGTGGCCATGAGCTGCGACCGGTTCAGCCCCTCGTCCTTGATCCGATCGATGGGATCAGTGGATGTACGGGTTGCCTCGGACTTGACCTCGGCCTTGGCGGCCGGCTTGTCAGCCGGCGGCGCCTGGGCAAGAAGCAAGCGCGGGATCAGAGCAACGGCAAGAGCGGTCAACAGGAAGGTGTTGCAGCGGCGGGGCATGGATGCGGGCCTCCACGTTGGAATCAGAAAGCGTGAGTCGTGCGCGGTCATCGCGATGGCAGGGACGCAGGCCAGGAGAGGCGGGCCGTGGTGCCGAAGCAATTTCGTCATCATACGAGCAGGGAGTCTGGGAATCACTAGCCCGCCCGCGAGAGGAGCCCATTTTTCAGGAGTGGTTTGCCCCGGGTTGGCCGCGACGATCACGACACGGTTCTGCGTTGGACGGGCGTAGGCCGAGGCGAGGAGCTTGCCCGACGTCTTGTCTCCGTGTCGGATCTCGATCCGCCGGCAGTTCGCCCGGATTAGGCGGGTGAAGTCTCCCATGGCTCAGACAGCGCGGGATGAGTGGATGGTCTCCCGATCGACGGGCTTTCGATAATCGGCGTCCACGGCGTTCCGGCGTTTCTCAAACCCGCACTAGCCAGACATTCCGCTTTGTGGTAGTAATCCGCCAGTCTCCCTCAGGGGACGACTCCAGCACATCGTGAGAACCAGGGACGGACCTTCCCGGCATCAAGTCTCCGGGGGGATTATCCATCTTCACTCAGATCAGGATCGCCGGGGCAGCCCGGAGCTGCAAGGCTTGGCCTGGAAAACAAATACAGGGAGCGCCGAGCTCGACCCGAACCTCGTGAGCCGGGACCCAGGGGCGACGCACTCCCGGAGATTTCACTGTTCTCCCCCAGGAGATCCGCGCGATGGACCGCCGCCGTTATGTTCCCTCGCCTGAAGGACTCGAAGTCCGTACCATGCTCTCCACCACCGGCAGCGGTCTCGGCGTGTTCGGCACGAGCACGACCACGACCCAGACCTTGCCGATCACCTTCCAGCAGAAGGAACTGCGGATCCAGAAGATGCCGCTCAATCTCCGGGCGCTGGAGCCCAACCGGTATCTGCCTCCGGCGACGATTAGCCAGATCCAGCTCGGGCTCAACCAGATCATGTCGGGGATGTCCGCACCTGCGCCCAAGGCGCTCACCAACTACAACTTGCTGATGCGGAAGATCGTCTTCAATTCGTCTGTCAGCGCCAGCAACGCCCAGCAGCTCAACCACGCCTTCACCGCCGTGCTCAAGTCGGGCAACGCCCCCGAACCCGGCCTGACCACCCTGGTGACATCGGTGAACCAGCTCGTCAGCCAGGTCGATACGGCCAGCGTCGGCCCCACCAACCTGGCGACCAACGACAACGCCTATCTCCTTCAGCTCGCGATCGTGATCGGCCAGCAGATGCCCGCGCCACGAGCTCCGACCATCGCCAAGTCGACGGGCCACCAGGTTAGTCCTCGCGTTGCCGTCACGCCCTTGAGCAATCCGATTTATATCGGCAACTACGAATACAATACGACCATCCAGATGGTCAACATCGAGAACGGCCAGGTCATCGGCACGGCCATCGTGGCGAAGAACGGCCAGTATGCCCTCCACATCTCGACACCGCTGGCCGTGGGCAAGTACAAGCTGATCGTCCAGGCCGTCGACGAGGTCGGACACATCAGCCATGCCAGCCGTGTCTTCGGCCTCCAGGTGGTGCCGCCGAAGCACCACCCCGCGTGATACCCTGTTGAGCCGGTTACAGCAGTGCTCGAGCCGCTGGATCGGTGAGTCGCGCGAGTCAGCGTCGGGGCCCTGGCACCCCCGCTCGTGGAGGCCGGCTCCCTCTTACAGGTGCTGCAGGAGTTTCGACCAGTCGAAGAGGCCGTGGGGGGTGGGGCTGTAATGGGGGATGGCGAGCCGCGTGATGGCGGCGTCGATGAGAGCCGGCTTGCCCGAGGCGAGCGCCTCCTGGAACGCCGACTCGAACTCCCCCAGGGTCTCGACGCGATACCCTTGAGCGCCGCAGGCCCTGGCGTAGGCGGCGTAGTCCGGGTTGGTGAACTCGACCAGCCCCGACTCGTGGAACGTGCTCAACTGGTAGAGCTTGATGAGCTTGAACTCGCCGTCGTTGAAGATGATCCAGATCACGGGGATGTCGTACTGAACCGCGGTCAGCAGCTCGAATCCGGAAAGCAGGTAGCAGCCGTCGCCGCAGCCCACGATGACGGCGCGGTCGGGCTGGGCGCACTTGACGCCCAGGGCGCCGTTGACGTGACAGGCCATGGGCCCGAAGCTCCCCGGCTTGCGGTAGAACTGGCCGCGTGACAGCTCGAGGTAGTAGGCCATCCAGGCCGCGTGAGCCCCCGCGTCGGCCAGGACGATGCTGTCATCCGGCAGGAGTTTCGAGAGCGACTGGACGAGCTGGCCCGGGTGAATATGGGGCAGGATGTGGGGGATCATCTCCGACGCGTGCCCTTCCTTGACGACCTGGGCCGGCGTGACAGGCACGTTCGAGCGATCGAGCTCCAGCGTCAGCGCCGCGATCGCCGGTTTCGCGTCGGAGACGAGCGGATGGTCGGCCTTGTAGACCTTGTTGATCTCGTTGGGGTCGATGTTGACATGAATGAGCGTCTTCCCCTTGAAGAGGTCGGGGTAGAAGCCGAAGGTCGCGTGCTGGGCGAACGAGTTGCCGACGGCCAGAACGACCTCGGCGTGGTTGAAGGCCTCGCGGGCGCCCCGATTGCCGGAATCGCCGAGGATCCCCAGCGCCAGCGGGTGATTCTCGCGGATGATGCCCTTGCCGTCGAGCGTGGTGACGAAGGGAATCTGGAACCGCTCCACCAGGGTGAGGAGCTCGGCCCCCGCCCCGCTCAGGGTCGCGCCGAAGCCGATCAGGGCGAGCAGGCGATTCTGCTGCCGGATCGCCTGGGCGAGGGCATTCGCCGCAGCGGCAACCTGGTCGGGCTCGGGCAAGACGGGCCGGAGGTCGAGCCGGATATCGTGGTAGTTTTCGACCTCGACTCCCGGGTGCGTCAGGTTTTCGGGCACGTGGATGTGCACCGGGCCGGGCCGCCCCTCGAAGGCCAGGTTGACCGCCTCCTCGAGAACGTCGCAGGTCTGGGCCGGGTCGGTGAGCAGGTAGGACCTCTTGGTGGTCGCGGCGAACATCGCCTGGGAATCGGGGGTACGGCTGAGGCCTGAGCTCTCGTTGAGGGCCCCCTTCCCCTTCCAGTCGAGCGACGCGAAGCCGGAGAGCGCCAGGACGGGGTGGGAGTCGGAAAGGGCGACCGCCAGCCCCGAGAAGAGATTGAACGCGCCAGGGCCGGCGGTGGCGAAGCAGACTCCCAGGCGGTTCGTGTACATGGCATAGCCGCATGCCATGAAGGAGGCCGCTTGCTCGTTGCGCACGATCACCGACTTGATCCTGGTCGAGTGCTTCAGTGCCAGAAGCAGCGTCGCGTCATTTTCGCCCGGGCCGCCAAAGACCGCATCAACCCCCAGCGACTCCAGCGCTGTGACGATCGCCTCGTAGACTCGCATTGGTTCCCCTCTCCGCTTGAGGTTCTGTTCTGCCGATCGAGGTATTCCAATCCAACGCCGAACCCGATGCAACAAGAAAAGTGCGATCAACACCGGCAATCCGCGAATCCGCGAGACGCCCTGGTTCTTGATAGACTTTCCTTCGGGCCGCTATATTCTGATCACTTCGGTCACATTCTCATCATCAAGAGTTTGCCGAGCCGGGACCGGGGCCCGGGCGGGAGGCTTCGAAGGCGGCCGGCGTACTCACTTCTCGTCGCTGTCGAACCGATCCAGAAGCATCCATCAGGAAATCCCGGGCAGTGAGCAAGTCTGGCCTCAAGCGACCACGATTTTCGGGTAACGCGGCGGCAAGCTGATCAGACGGGGGGCGAGGACCTTGAGTATTCTGTCGATCAGAAATCCGCTCGGCCGGGCCGGCCGTCATCGATCGAGGAGACGATCCGTGGATGATCATCAATCGGAAGGATTTCGGCATGCGATGGAGTATCCGTTCTTCAGGACGGTCTTCAATCGCCGCTCCCGGCGGATCTGCAAGGGGATCAGCGAGGTCAACGCGGGAAGCTACTCGTATCGATCGCGGGAGCAGCCGCAGCCGCAGAGCCCGCTCGAGGAGGCAATGCTCATCGCCGTCACGGGCGTGACCGGCATCATCCTGCCGGACCGGCCGTTCGAGGACGCCCAGAAGCAGCCGATTCTGGGCACGCCGAACATGAGCTTCACCGGCCGGGGCGCCGGGAGTACCGACAATTGCCAGGCGACCTCGTTCTTCATGATCAACGATACGGGAACCTACTTCCTGCGAAAGCTCCGGCCGGAGGAGGTGGAGTCCGAAGCGCCCGCGACGCCGGAGGAGATGATCCGCCGCGCCGAGCTGGCGAAGGTCCGCCTGTCGGCCCAGCGCCTCGACTTCCCCCGCCATTTCCCTTACTACCTCGACTCGAACTGGTTCCTCTCCAACCTGGAAGGGAGCACGATCTTTCTGCCGATCGTCGACATGACGCGATAGTACATCAACGCCCTCATGTACGTGCTCACCGAGCCCGACGGCAACCGCCCCGTGCTGGTCGACGACCGGAACTTCTATCCCCCCGCGGGGGTCCGACGCTGGATCAGGAGCGGGTTTCTCAACAAGGAGCTCAAGATCTCGCTTGGAGCGCTCGGTCCGATGCGTACCCAGATCGAGGCCGACCTGCTGCTGCTGCAGAACCTGATGCTAACTCTCCAGGCGATGGGCCTGGGCGGCTGGATCCACGCCGCCATCGGTCCTCCGTACCTTCTCGGCCACCCGTACTTCGCCAAGGAGACCAAGGGGCTGGCATTCCGCCACGTCGTTCCGCGGGCCTTCTTCCTGTTCGAGCTCCTGCGCTGGGGCAGCCCTCTGCCCGTCCTCCGGGCCAATCCCGTCGGCCTCGACGGCGTTCTCGAGGCCATGTGTCCGCCCTATTATCCCGATATGTCCGCCGCCGTGGATGCCGTGATCGCGGAAAAACGACAACTGTACGCCGACCGCGCCCTCTTCGAGAAGACCTTCAAGGCCCGCGGGGATCGGTACAGCGACGAGGTTCCCTTCTACCGGCCCGAGGTTATCAAGTGCACCAAGGATATTTGCAATTACATCTACAAGATTCATGGGCGATTTCCGGCCCATGTGGACGCCATGTATGTACCGGGCGTCTGGCTCCAGGCCCATCACCTTGACCTCGATTACTACGATCAGCTCTTCCGGGAGGGCTACACAGAGACGCAGGCGCGCCACCAGGAGCGCTGGCATCCAGGGGAAGCCACCGCCCCGGGCATGCCCTGACAGGCCAGTCGGGGGGCGGCCCACTGCGTCTCTTCATTGACCTGGTGCTCTCCTGTCGCGGGATTGTCCCGCCCCGCTTCGTCCAGATAGGCCCCTCGGGGCTGTCGCTTGATCCCAGCACCGGAACGGCGCTCCCGGGATTCATGGGAAACTGGTGGGTCGGACTGAGCCTGCTGCACACCCTCTTCACCCGGGAGCACAATGCGATCTGTGATGCGATCCGCCGCGAGTATTCCTGCTGGGACAGCGACGAGGTCTTCCGCATCGCCCGCCTGGTCAACGCGGCCCTGATCGCCAAGACTCACACGATCGAATGGACACCCGCGATCCTCACGCATCCGGCCTTGCAGGTCGGCATTGCGGCCAACTGGTGGGGCCTGCTGGGCGAACGCGTCAAGAAGATGTTCGGGCGGATCAGCCAGAACGAGGCCTTCAGCGGAATCCCCGGATAGGGCGTCGACCACGGCATCTCGGTCGACAGCGGAATCCCCGGCCTCCCCGGCGGCGAGACTGCCGACCACTGCCTGACCGAGGAGTTCGTGTCGGTCTATCGCTTGCACTCGCTGGTTCCCTACGAGCTGAAGGTGCTCTCCGCGCGGGACGGCCACCTGCTCAAGACGTACATCCTTCCCGATGGCGTCGTCGGCGACGAGGCGCGGCTGACGGCCCTCAAGGACGGCTGTTCCATGGCCGATCTGTTCTACTCCTTCGGTGTGGCCAACCCGGGGGCGGTCACGCTCCACAATTACCCGAACTTCCTCCGCAATCTGAAACGTGCCGCGCAGTTCGGCGTCGAGGAGATCATCGACCTGGCCTCGATCGACATCCTCCGCGACCGCGAGCGAGGGGTGCCGCGGTACAACCGCTTTCTGCGGCTCTTCCACAGGAAGCCGATCTCCTCGTTTGACGACTTCAAGAACCCGGCGTTCCCCAACCTCGGCGAGGAGCTGCGGCGGGTGTACGGCACCACGCCCGACGGCCGCGACAACGTGGAGTTGCTCGACCTGATGGTGGGCATGTTCGCCGAGGTGCCTCCCAAGGGGTTCGGCTTCAGCGACACGGCCTTTCGCGTCTTCATCCTGATGGCGTCGCGCCGGATCAAGAGCGACCGGTTTATCGCCGGCGACGCCTTCTGTGACGGCCGGCGAGAAAACGTAGCGCGGGACGGCGGCCGGTGGTCGGTCAGAAAACGTAGCGCCCATGGTCTTGCTCACGGCCGTGGAGCCACGATGGAACTTTCGCTAACCCGGATTATTCAAATAGAGGCCAACGAAGAGCCCCCGTTTGACGTATAAACTGTTGTAGACATACAAGTTACACGCCAAGCAAGGGGCTTACTATGAGTTTACAGTCTGTTCCACGTTTGTCATTCGATTTCTTCCCATCGCGGCCGGTTCACGTCGAACTCTCGACTTCTCCTCTCTCGACGGATGCCGGGCTCCTCCCGATCCGGCAGTTCGATGAGCGGATTCGGCTCACCGAGCAATTGGCCGCTGCTCTCCAAGACAAACGGGATCCCACCTTCGTTGAGCACCCACTGCTCACCATGGTTCGACAGCGGATCTATGGCATCCGGGCCGACTACGAGGATCAGAACGACCACGACACACTGCGATCGGACCCCATCTTCAAGCTCATCGCCGACCGATTGCCGGGCGATGCCGATCTTTCCAGCCAGCCGACCCTCTCGCGGTTCGAGAACGCCGTCTCAATCCCCGACCTGTACCGTTTACGCGACGTGCTGGTCGAGCAGTTCATCCAGTCATTCGACCGACCGCCACGGCATCTCACCCTGGACATCGACCCCTTCGATGATCCCGCCCACGGCGCGCAACAACTGATCATGTTCCATGGTTACTATGAACAATATCAGTATCTTCCTATATTGATCACGTGTGCCGAAAACGCCATGGTGCTTTTGGTCGGTCTGCGCCACGGCACCTGCGAAGCATCCCTGGGGGTTGATAATGATCTGCGATACCTGGTGGCCCGACTACGAGCCGTCTGGCCCGACGTGCACATCCACGTCCGCGGCGATAGCGGCCTGGGCGTGCCTCGCATGTACATCGTTTGCCGGGAGCTGGGACTCTCTTACACATTCGGCATTGGCATGAACTCGCGGCTCCGGGATCTGAGCGAGTGCCTCCTTAAGGGAACGAGCAACGAGTACGAGCGAACGCGTCAGCCGCAACGCCGGTTCCTCGCGACCCGCTACCGGGCCAGGAGTTGGGCGGCAGCGCAGACGATTGTCATCACGGTCGAGGTCCATGCCCAAGGGACCAACCGCCGGGCTGTCGTGACCAACCGACCTGGCTGGTACGCCCTACCCTCAGCGGTTTACGACGAGTATGCCGAGCGGGGCGAGAGCGAGAATCGCCACAAGGAGCTGAAAACCGAACTGCATGCCGATCGCCTCAGCGACCATCGATTCCTGGCAAACTTCTTTCGGCTATATCTTCATGCAGCGGCGCTGAACTTGTGAGTGCGGCTACGACATGCCATCGTCCTGCCGTCCCCCACCACTGAGGAGTTGGGTCTGCCTGCCGAGTTGCCCACTGCTGCGATCGACGAACCGCAGCGCAAGAAGTTCTTCAATCGCCGCCGCCAGCGTGATCCCCTGGGAGAAGGGTTCGCCTGCACGTGGCGCACTCGCCTGATCAAGGTCGCCGCTGAGGTGATCACCCGCGCTCGCCGCGTGATCGTGCGGCTCTCAGCGAGCTGGCCGCACCTGGATCATTTCCTGGCCGTGAGCAAGCTCCTGGCCGAGCCTCCTTCCGGGTAATTCCGCTCTCAGTTAGCAACTCCTGCAACGGCCGAAACAAGAGAAGATCACACCGGGGGTAGGGGTTACTCTGCGCTGACCAGGACGCGTCAGCCTCGGCTGCTTCCATAAGCCGATGGGGCCAATTGCTTGAATGGGTGCGAATTATCCGGGCCAGGCGGCTGGGGCGGTGGCGCCTCGGCTGCCAGTCCGGGCAGGCGTCGGACCGGACGTAGCGTTGGACCGTCTGGAAATTCATGCCCAAGGCTCGGGCGATCCCGCGCAAGGACGCCCCGTCCGCCTGCATTCGGCGGACCTCCTCGAACCGGGCCAGACGTCGCTCCCGCTTCGGACCGCGAATCGCCTCGCAAGGGTCCGGGACGGGGCTACTGAGCACGGCCACTGGTTCGTCGCGTGCGGCCTCTACGCGGCGACCGCCGAGCAGCTTCCGGATCGAGGCCGAGCGCCGCTGGAGGACCCGCTCGGCGACCTCGCGGGCGTTCTTCACCAGGTGCCAGCGGTCGGCGACCTGCACGGCGTCAGCTGCCGCCTCGCTGACCGCCTGGGCGTAGGCGGTGGCACGGTCGCGGGTGACGACCTCGACACCCGGGCGGGCGCGGAGCCACGCGGCGACTGTCGTCACCTCGCGGTCCGTGAGCAGGTCGATGACCCGCCGGCGCTCGAGGTCGACGAGGATGGTGCCGTACCGTGAGCCCTTGCGAAAGGCGAAGTCGTCGACGCCCAGGGCTCGGGGCGTGGGGGCCGTCGCAGGGCGCCGCAACGGACCCGCCGCAGGAGTGTGTCCGGGCTGATCGGCATCGCCAGCCGAGCCGCGAGCCGGGCTGGCCGCCGAGGGCGTGACCGATCGCGGTGTGTGCTTCATGGAGCCGCACGGTTGCCCGCGCGTACGGGGCGACAAGATCGGGGAGTCGCGCGGCGAAGGTCCGGCGGGGGCAGTCGGTGGTCGGACAGAAGAAGCGACGCACCGTGATAAGGAGTCGGGTGGTTCGGCCGTGCCCGGGAAGGTCCGCTGGCCGTCGGGTGTAACGGTTGTGCACGCGCGTGGAACCCACGCCGCAGTCCGGGCACAGAGCGGTCGGGGCGGTGGTCTTGACGATGAACGTTACGGACGAACCGTCGACGACGGTGTCCTCAACCTGAAGCCCGGCATGAGCCGGGAAGAGATCGGACATGGGTAGGAGCGATCTTGACTGGAGAAGGAAAGAGAAGGGCACCCCTGTTCTACGTCCTGACTTCACGAGAAGTGCGGAAGAGCCGTTTTCTCGCCGGCCGTCACAGCCAGCGGGCCAACAACTCCACCTCGTCAGCCCCCGCGATCGCGTTGGCCTCAGCCAGCCGTGCAGAAAGCAGCTTCTGGACCAGAGACTGATCCTTCCGGCCACGTTGCCGCTCGGCGGCGGCTTGCTTTCGCTCGAGCTTGGCCTGGGTGTCGATGGCTTCGTAGGCCCGGTTTTCCAGGTAACGGACCAGCGGCCCAACGTCGTCCAACGCATGACAAACATCGCCGCGGCAGGGACGCCCAGGCAGAGCCTCCTGGTGCCCGGCGCGGAGCCCCGAGGCGAAATCGGCGCTGGTGGCCTTGGGAGCGAAGCCCCGGTCGACCAGTTCCAGCAGCCGGATGCCCCAAGTATCGGCGTCGCGATGCCCTTCCAGACTCAGCAAGAATCAGAAGGTCGAGGCGGCATCGACCCCACCAAGACGGGATCGCCCCCCTGGAAGATCTCATCGAGGAGGCCAACGAGGATGCTGGAGAGGTCGTACTGCGGGTTGATTCTCTGGGCCTGAGCGACGGCGCTGTGCACGATGTTGTGCACGGTCCCCAGGGAGATCCGATGATCGAAGAGGTCACGCAGCAAGTCGACCACGCCGCGGGTCGAACTCTGGCAGATCAACACCAAGCCCAGGACCAGTTGCCGCAGCCAAGCCTTGGTGACCGGTAGGTAGAAACGGACGTCGTCGGGTCTGGATGAGGGAGCGAAGGCCTGGTCGAGGGCCGCTTCGGCGGTATGGGCCTGTTGATCGAGGAACTTCCTGCTGACCTCGTGTTGCCGGGTTAACTCGGAGACCGTTTCCGTCCCGGCGAGCACCGGGATGGCCAGGTCTTGCCTCTGCTGAGGTAGCAGTCGCTTGGCGGGACCCGAGCCATCGCTCTATGCCGGCGAGGGCCAGCCTGGGCCGGTGGTCGAAGTGCAATCGCATTGCGGGACCGAGAAGGGCGAAGTAGCCGGACAATCCATGTCACTTTCCTCCGTGAAACGGTGTTTGTGCCGACAAACAACCCCAACATGGAGGAAACAGACAGTTTAGAAAAACCCACCCCACCGGTCAATTGTGACCTGGATTTGAAG
>CAWFJM010000043.1:0-97467 GCA_963816015.1 uncultured Planctomycetaceae bacterium
CTGTTTTTCGCTTCCCCTGGTGCAGCGAGTCGCCGTTCGACGATCGGCTGATAAGATCGCACGACTTTTCGGCTAATACTCGTTTTTCGGATTTCATGGGTTCCGCAGAGTCGGGGGGTCTCGGTAAATTCGATTCATCCCGGACTCTGCGTTGGGCCGATAGATCCGTGAAAGGTCCCCGAAGGAAGCAAATGCTCGATCTCGGCACCTGTGGCGCGCACCAGTCCCAGGTCGGAGCCAGGGGGTCGATTGCGCAGGAGGGAGCATGCCGCAACGCCGGGTCCACGGCATCGGGTCGTTCTGGCTCGTGGCGTTCTTGCTCCTGGTTCCGGCGTCCGGATGGGGCCAGGCGCCGAACATCGAGACGCAGGTTCCGGGGAGCGGTGGCGACACCCGGGTCGACCCAGTCCCGACTGGGGCCACTGCCGGGGCTGGCGAGATGATCCTGGGAACCCAGCCCGGCCGGGACGAACTGCTCCTGGGTCGGGTGGGCACGGCGGCTCCGCGGGTTCCGGCGTCGATCGCGACCCCGGGGCAGGCGGACCAGGTTCGGCCCCCTGCGGGCATCAGGCGCCCGAGCCGCTGCCCGTGCCCCGCGCCCCCCTTTACGGGACGCTGGCCCTGCCGACCGGGGAGGACGGCGAGGGGCCGGCCGACGGGCTGACGCTCGACCAGGCGATCGAGCTTCTGCTGAAGAACAACCTCGACCTCAGGTCCAAGTCCATGGAGATTCCCCAGGCCCGCGCCGACATCTTGACCGCCAGCCTCCGGGCCAATCCGATCCTCTATGCCGACTCCCAGCTCGTTCCCTACGGCAGCTTCTCGGACCGGCGGCCCGGCGGACCAACCCAGTATGATCTGAACATATCTCATCCCATTGATTACTCGCACAAGCGGCGGGCCCGGATCGACTACGCCGCGCGTGCCCTCGGGGTGACCGAGGCGCAGTACCAGGATGCGGTGCGGATCGAGATCAACAACCTGTACACGGCCTTCGTCGACGTGCTGGCGGCGCGGCAGACGTTGCGATACGCCCGGGCGAGCGTGGCGGGCTGGACCGGCTGCTCCGGGCGACGCAGTCGCTCTATGAGAAGGACACAGCATCACGGGCCGATGTCAACGAGGTCAAGGCCCAGCGGCAGATCGCCGAGGTCGGGGTGCTCGATGCCGAGGAGAACCTGCGGAAGGCCAAGCGGACGCTGGCGATGATGCTCAATCTGCCGCCCGATCAGGCCGAGTCGCTCGAGGTGCGAGGGAGCATCGAGGATCGCGGGCCGCCCCCGCCGCCGCTGGACGAGCTGGTGCGGATCGCCCTTGAGTGCCGGCCCGACGTCGTGGCCTACCGGCTGGGCTTGCAGACCGCGCAATCCGGAGTCCGGCTGGCGCAGGCCAATCGATACCAGGACGCCTACCTGCTGTACCAGCCTTACACCTTTCAGAACAACGCCCCGTTCCGCAAGGAGAGCGCGACATCGTGGGCCCTGGGTATGACGGTTCCCCTGCCGGTCTACAACCGAAACCAGGGGAACATCGAGCGGGCCCGGCTGAACGTGACTCAGTCCCAGATCGAGCTGGCCGGGATCGAGCGGCGGGTCCTGACCGAGGTGAGCCAGGCGGCCAGGGAATACGAGGTCACCGGCCAGATCGTCCAGCGGATCCGGACCGAGATTCTGCCCTCCTCCGAGTCGTTTCGGAACGACCGGTTCAAGCTCTTCCAGGGGGGAGAGACCAACGCGGTCACCTATCTCCAGGCGCAGCGCAGCTACAACGACAACGTGAAGGCCTATCACGACACCGTGGTCCGGCATCGCCGCAGCATGCTCGGGCTGAACACGGCGCTGGGCCAGCGCGTCTTGCCGTGAACAGGTCAGGTCAATGATCCAGGTGTATGATCGATCCAAGCCATGTGACAGATGGCAGGTGTGATCGCCGCCGCGGATCTTCATGAGCGAAGAAGGGACGGCCTCGCCGCGCGAGGTCGGTCCCTTCCTCGATGGTTCTTGAACACCGGGCCTGATGTCCAGGGGCGAAGGATCAGAAGGCCGGCATGGGTTGGTTCTTCGGGATCAAGGGCCGCTCCAGATCGTTCAGCCGATCAGGTTCTTGACGACTCGCGCCAGGTCGGAGCCGGTGTCGGTGAGGCTGTAGAAGTTGTTCTTGCCCTGGCGGCGAGGGGCGATGATGTTGCCGTGCCGGAGCAGCGCCAGGTGATGGCTGACGGCCGGCTGGCTCTGGCTCAGCTGGGCCACAGGGCGCCGACGTGGCGCTCGCCCTCGGAGAGGATCAGGATGACCTGAAGCCGGGTGGGGTCGCTCACGTGCTTGAGCAGGATCGACGCCCGCTTCGCCTGCTGGAACCGGTGGTCGGCTCCCTTCGCCTTGGCCTTGCTGGCGGTCTTGGTCGCGACCGCGGTCTTGGGACTGGTCTTCGCTACTGCCATGAGACTGCTCTCCTCAGCTTGACGATGTGCTTCATTGCCCGCCAGGTACTCGCCGTGCCTCCATCTCTGACCCGCACCGGTGAGATCGCGCACGGATCGGCGTGAACTGTTCCTATGTCGATGCCAGACACGGTCCGCGTGTCGTTGAGGAACGGCAGCGCCAGCAGACTCAATCCATCGATGTATGCACCCATGGATTGAAGCATGGACAACCGTGATCCAACAACGAAACGATCACGATCTTGCGCGAACGTATCTCAACGTGGGTGGTTGTCGACATCTTAAAGCTACTCTAACAAATGTCAACCACAATTTGCAATCTTTAATGGCTTAGATTCGTCAATTTGTTAGATCGAGCAGTACGAAGTCTTTCGGAGACCGTTCCGCCGGGTCTGATCGCGATTCACAAGAGCTTAAGGGATCAAGTGTTCCAGCGAAATGGATGGAGACGGATCGAGGAACCTTCAATCGCTTGCGTGGTCACTTCTGGACGGGGGAATCAAGGAGTAGACGGTCTTGAGGAGGTCGGCAGATGACCATTTGTTTCTCTGGGTGCCGACTTCGAGGCGGGCCAGCCGGCCCTTCTGGTCGATGACCGCCGTGCAAAGGTTATGGATGATTTCATTCTTCCCCGGCCCGTAGATCAGGCCCAGCGGCCCGGCGATCCGGGCAAGCTCCTCGTGCGAGGCGACGGCGAAGGTCCAGAGCGGGGGGGTCCCGCCTCGGATCTGGGCATGTTTACGCAAGATTTCCGGGGTGTCGTGGTCCGGGTCGAACGAGATCGAGAGCAGGCGGATCGCCTCGGCCCGCCGGGGAAACGCGGCGACCGACTGGGCCAGGTCGGCGAACTTCCGGTCCATGTAGGGGCAGAAATCGGGCAGGGGGCATCGAGTGTAGATGAAGGTGAGCACCACCACGTGTCCGCGCAAGTCCGAAAGCTTGAAGGTCTTGCCGTCCTGCCCGGTCATCGTGAAATCGGGGACCGGCTCGCCGGGCTCGAGCCGTTTTGGCTGGATTCGGAGCTGGGGCGTCTTCCCCGAGAGGTCCAGCACCAGCGGGGCGGCCAGGGCGGGCTTGGTGACCACCAGGTCGACGAGCCGGTAATCCCGCGTCTGGCCGTTTTCCTGCTCCACCCGGAGCTTCCCCTCGACCTGGTCGCCGGGCCTCAGGTCGTCGAGGACCGCCTGGTCATCGAGGTGGAAGGGCATGGTCATCGCCTCCATGAACCCGGGAATCGCCTCGTGGCGGATCGTCACCTCCCGGGTCTCCTTCTCGATCTTCCTGACCTCGCCAACCAGCTTGTATTCCTTGGTTTCCCTGGTCGGAGCCTGGGGACGCTCAGGGTCGTGACCAGCGGGCTGAGTGCTCGCCGCGGGCGGCTGGTCCGGCCCCTTTCCATCGGCCTTGAACACCCGGACAGTGCCAGGACGGCAACCGCGAGCGCCAGACCACACATCGAGAGGCCTACTGGAATGCATTGATGTGTATCTCATGGGAGCCTTCCGGTCGATTGACCTCTGCATGTCTTTTCGGGTGCCCCTGGCTTTATTCAACATGTTTGCTGTCTAAAAAGGGAAGGCCGAATCAAGGGGGCTCCGGGCCAGCTCGACCAGGAAGTTGCCGATCCGCTCGCAGACCCGCTCGGTGACAGCCTGTCCCTTGGCCGCGGTGGCGGCCCTCGGGTTCCCGGAGCCCGAATTGGTGGTCAGGAGGTGCCAGGGGCGGGTGATCTCCACCCAGCCCTGATTGACCGCCGCGAAGCGGCTGGGGCGCACGGCGCCGCTGTCGGCCTGCTCAAGGGCGACCAGCTCGGGGAAATGGGCCAGTCCCATGCTGGTTTCCATCTCGCCGGCGTGGTCGTCCTTCTCCTGGAAGATCGTCTCGTAGCCGTCGGCGGCCACCTTGTACCAGTTACACAGGAACAGATGAACGGACGTGGTTCGATGCAGCTCGCGGAGAACCCACTTCAGGTCGTTGCCGCCGTGTCCGTTGAGCAGCAGGACCTTGCGGATCCCATGCGTCTCCAGCGATTCGACCAGGTCGGTGATCACCCGGCCGAGCGTCGAGGGGTTCAGGTTCATGGCCAGGGGAAACTTCATCTGGTTGGTCTCGGTTCCGTACGGAATCGCCGGCAGCAGCACCACCCGGGCTCCCTGGTCGGTGGCCAGGGCGCAGGCCCGGGCGGCGATCGTCTCGACCTGGAAGGTGTCGGTGCCATAGGGGAGATGAAGGTTGTGGGGCTCGGTCGCTCCCAGCGGCAGCACCGCGACCTCGTAAGGGGGGTTCGACTTGACATGGCCGTAGTTGATCTCTGCGAGTCGCCAGGTGTCCATGAGCGATCGTCTCTTTCAGGCGTTGGTGGGAGAGGTTGCCGCAATCAGGCGTGCCCGGAAGGCGCCCGCGGATCCGCGGTCGCCCCGCAGGCAGTGACGATCAACCAGGAAGAACTGACGACCTTCGTCTCCAGGTCGGTCTCGGGCCGGCGGCGAGCGTCTCGCCAGGGCCATTGCGGGGGGGTGGGTGGTCCGTTAGGATCGGACAGGGTCGCGCCAGTCCTCTAGTGTCTCTCACGTTCCTTTATCCTTGGATTGACCTTGCGATGCAAGCCTTCGAGGCCACGAGCCTCTATTTTGACCAGGCCGCCAAGCTCCTCGACCTTTCGGATAACATCCGTACGCTTTTGATCACTCCCGATCGCGAGGTCCGGGTCGAGGTGGTCATCGAGCTCGATTCGGGGCAGATCGGCAATTTCATCGGCTATCGGGTCCAGCACGATGACGCGCGAGGACCGTACAAGGGGGGCCTGCGCTATCATCCCCTGGTCGACCAGGACGAGGCTCGCTCGCTGGCCAGCCTGATGACCTGGAAGACGGCCCTGGTGGACCTGCCTTACGGCGGCGCCAAGGGAGGCATCAACTGCGATCCCACGAAGCTCTCGCGGGGCGAACTGGAGCGGCTGACCCGCAGGTTCATCGAGAAGATCCATGACATGATCGGGCCGGTCAAGGACATTCCCGCCCCCGACATGGGTACCGATGCGCAGGTGATGGCCTGGATCATGAACGAATATGGCAAGTTCGAGGGCTTCAACCCGGCGTGCGTGACCGGAAAGCCCGTCGAGTTCCATGGCTCCGAGGGCCGGGAAGCCGCCACGGGCTACGGGGTCGCGATCATCACCCGCGAGATCCTGACCCGGCTCGGGAAGTCGGTCGCCGGCTCGACCTTCGCCATCCAGGGCTATGGCAACGTGGGCAGCCACACCGCCCGCTTCCTCTGGCGGCAGGGGGCCAAGATCGTGGCCGTCTCCGACGCCTACGGTGCGGTCACCAACTCGTCAGGCCTGGACATCGCCGAGCTTGACCGCCACGTGGCCCTGGCCCGCAAGGTGGTGGGCTTCAAGGGCGGCGAGGCCGCGACGAACGACCAGCTTCTGATGCTTCCGGTCGATGTCCTCATCCCCGCGGCCCTGGGCGGCGTGTTTGACCGGGCGATGGCCCAGTCGGTCCAGGCCAGGATGATCATCGAGGCGGCCAACAGCCCGACCTGGCCCGAGGCCGACGAGGTCTTCAACGCCCGCGGGATCCCGGTCGTCCCCGACATCCTGGCCAACGCGGGCGGAGTCATCGTCAGTTACTTCGAGTGGGTCCAGAACCTCCAGCATTTCCGCTGGCCGCTGGAGCAGATCCAGCGCGAGGAGGAGAAGCGCCTGGTCGAGGCATTCCACGACATGTACGACCTGGCCCAGAGCCAGCGAATCTCGCTGCGGACCGCCGCCTTCCTCCGCGCCATCACCCGAGTCAGCCGTGCCCACGCTCTGGGCGGGATCTGATGATGCTGATCTGAGCCAGAGCGAGAGCAGAACTGGACATGTCGATGAGTGACTACGAGGTTTACGACAACCCCTTGATCCGCCGCTACGCCAGCCGGGCAATGGCCAGGCTCTGGTCGCCCCAGGTCAAGTTCTCCACCTGGAGGCGGCTCTGGGTTGCGCTGGCCGAAGCCGAGCGAGCGCTGGGGCTGAAGATCAGCGAGGAGCAGATCGGGGCCCTTCGTGCCCAGGTCGATACGATTGACTTCGCTGCCGCCGAGGCTTACGAGCGGCGGTTCCGCCATGACGTGATGGCCCATGTTCATGCGCTCGGCGATGCGGCGCCGCTGGCGCGCCCGATCATTCATCTCGGGGCCACCAGTTGCTACGTCACCGACAACACCGACCTGATCCTGATCCGGGAATCTCTCCACTTGATCCGCGATCAACTCGTCGCCGCGATCGACGCCCTCGCCGCCTTCGCGGATCGGTGGAAGGACCTGCCCTGCCTGGGATATACCCACTTCCAGCCGGCCCAGCTTGTGACCGTGGGGAAACGGGCGACGCTCTGGTGCCAGGAATTGATCTTCGACCTGGGCGAGGTCGATCGCCGTCTGGCCGAGCTGAGATTCCTCGGAGTGAAGGGGACCACCGGCACCCAGGCCAGCTTCCTCGCCCTCTTCGATGGCGACGATGCCAAGGTCGAGGCGCTCGATCGCAGGGTCGCCGCCGCGTTCGGCTTCGAACGGACCTACGCCGTTTCCGGCCAGACCTATTCGCGGAAGATCGATTCCCAGGTGCTGGGGGCCCTGGCGGGGATCGCCGAGAGTGCCCATCGGTTCGGCATGGACTTGCGTCTGCTGGCTCACGAACGAGAACTGGAAGAGCCGTTCGAGGCCGAGCAGATCGGCTCCTCGGCCATGGCCTACAAGCGAAACCCCATGCGCGCTGAGCGACTGTGCTCGCTGGCCCGGTTCATCATGGCCCTTCCCGCTGCGGCCAGCCAGACGGCCGCCACCCAGTGGCTCGAGCGTACCCTCGATGACAGCGCGGTCAGGCGCCTGATTCTGCCGCAGGCATTTCTCGCCGCCGATGCCGTTCTCAGTCTCTACCGGAACATCGTTCCGGGCCTGGTGGTTCATCCCGCGGTCGTGGCCCGGCACGTGGCCGAGCAGTTGCCCTTCATGGCCACGGAGAACCTCCTCATGGCGGCCGTTCAGTCCGGCGGCGACCGCCAGGCGCTCCATGAACGGATCCGCATCCATGCGCTCGCGGCGGCGGAACGATTGAAGGAGGGCGCGGGCGACAACGATCTGATTCAGCGCCTGCGCGAGGATCCATCGTTCCCACCCCTGGACTTCGAGAGGGTGATGGATCCGAGCCAGTTCGTCGGCCGGTCGGCGCGCCAGGTCGACGACTTCTTGCGATCTGAGGTCGAACCGATCCGTCGCCACCAGCCGGGTCGGCCTGACCGTCCTGAGACGTCGGAAGAAATTCGTGTCTGAGAGAGCAGCCGGGATCGAGACCCCGGTGACCACCCGTGACCCTGTCCCCCAGAGCGGCCATGTCCGATCAGGGGAGGCGTCTCGTCCCTCCGAGGCCAGTGAGCCCCGAACGGTCTCCTGGTCTCGGCCCACAGGCGAAGATCGAGATCGACAGGAAGAGCCGGTTGCGGGCAAGGAGGTTGTCAGACCCGAGACGTCACATGCTGACGAGCCTTGCGCAGTCGCTTCAATTCCTCTCGCCGACGCCGTTCGCTCGGCTTCTCGTAGTAGGCCTTTCGCCGCATTTCCTTTCGCAAACCGCTTCGCTCGCACAGCTTTCGGAAACGGCGAACCGCTTCCTGAATGGACTCTCCAGCTCGAACCCGTAACTTCACCACAGTCGCGTTCTCTCTTTCCTTTCCAGGGTTTCCCGTGACTTGACCGTGCCGGCCTACCTGAAGAGTTCAGGAGTCGCCTCGATCGTGCCTCGCGGCCAAGCAGGCACGGCCTGGGGCTACCGCGTATCCAGTCTCGCGCGGCAGAGCCTCCGGTCACCGAGGAGCTTCGATGCACGCACGAATCGGGAGGAATTCAAGAGTATAGCATCGCTCGCAGGCCACGCCAAGGGGCGAGCCGCGGAACTTCGCGATCGTTCTGGGGCGATTCACAGGAACAGCCCGTCGCCCCGGGATGGCCCGGCCCGGGACGACCTCGGCCGAACGCGCCTGGAGCGGGATGTCAGTCCTCAAGTCGCTCGCGGTGACGCGCATCACGGTATCCGCCACTTCGGTGGCCACGTCCATGCCTTCCGTGGCCGCCGGTTCGTCCGCCGCCACCAAGCTCGAGGGGCGGCGGCTCCGCGTGGGGACGGGCCTCATTCACGATCAAGGGGCGGCCGCCCTAGTCCGGCATTTCCTAGTGTCCTGAGTTAGAAATTCGCTCACAAACCTTCTTGACTCGCTCCAGGATCAGATCCGCGTTGGCGGTCCACACGAACGGCTTGGGGTTCTCGTTATGAGCGGCCAGGTATTCCATGATCGCCGTCTCCAACGCGGCAACGCTCCGGAATACTCCGCGACGGATCCGCTTCTCGGTGATCTCCGCGAAGAACCGCTCCACCTGGTTCAGCCACGACCCGCTGGTCGGCGTGAAATGGAGGTGATACTCGGGATGACGCTCGAACCAGCGCTTCACCCTGGGTGTCTTGTGCGTCCCGTAGTTATCCAGGACGATGTGGATCTCGACACCCGGCTCCTTCGGGACCTGGGCGTCGATCTCGTTGAGGAACTTGAGGAACTCCTGCTGCCGGTGGCGGCGGTAGCACTTGCCGATCACCGCGCCGGTGGCGACGTTCAACGCGGCGAACAGCGAGGTCGTCCCGTTGCGGACATAGTCGGGCGTCCCCCGCTCGGCCTGGCCGGGGGTCATCGGCAAGAGCGGTTGGGTGCGATCCAACGCCTGCACCTGGCTCTTCTCGTCGATCGAAAGGACGATCGCGTTCTCCGGCGGGCTCATGTACAGCCCGACGACGTCGCGGACCTTCTCGACGAAGTACGGGTCGGTCGAGAGCTTGAAGGTCTCGGCCTTGTGGGGCTTCAGCCCGAAGGCATTCCAGACCCGGACGATCGCGCTCTGGGACAACCCGACGGCTTGGGCCATGCCCCGGGTACTCCAGTGGGTGGCGGCCTTGGGCTTCTCTTCCAGGGTCTTGGTGACGATCTCCTCGACCATGGCGTCGGTGATCGTGCGCGGGGCGCCGGGTCGGGGCTCGTCGGCCAGCCCATCGAGGCGGTCTTCCAGGAAGCGCTTCCGCCACTTGCCGACGGTGGCGATGTTGACGCGGAGCCGGGCGGCGACGTCTTTGTTGTCTAGGCCCTCGGCACAGGCCAGGACGATCCGCGCTCGGGTGGCGAGCCGTTGGGTGCTCTTGGGGCGACTGGCCCAGGTATCGAGCTTCTGTCGTTCGTCGTCGCTGAGGATCAGTGGGGCTTTGGGGCGACCGCCTTTGCTCATCATAAATCTCCTTTAGAGAATTATATGATGAATCAAGCGATATATCAAGGTTGTTGGCGAATTTCTAACTCAGGACACTAGTTGAGGTCCCAAGATGGCGGGAACCTTGCTAAGCTTACCCGGTTTTTGCAGCTTTCCGGTCAACAGGAGGACCACCATGCCGGGCAGGGCCGCCAAAATTACGATCACCGAACGTCAACAAGAGATCCTTCGCAGACTTGGCAACTCCGTCACGGCGCCTTCGCGGCTCCGCCAACGGGCCAAGATCATCCTCCTTGCCTTCGAGGGCACCGACAATCAAGACATCGCCCGTGACATCGGTCTCGAAAGGCACCAGGTCGGCCGTTGGCGACGGCGCTGGGCCGCAGCTTTCCATCGTCTCGTCCTGATGGAGTGTACCGAGTCCGCCGCGACCTGGCGCCGGGCCATTGAGAAGGTCCTTACCGACGATCTCCGACCTGGCGCCCCCGGCCGGTTTACCCCTGAGCAGGTCGTCCAGATCCTCGCCGTCGCCTGCGAACCGCCCGAGAAGTCCGGACGCCCGATCACCCACTGGGCCACCCGCGAGCTTCCTGATGAGGTGATCAAGCGCGGCATCGTCGACTCGATCTCCCCCGCCCAGGTGGGTCGTTATCTCCGAGAGGCGGCGCTGCAGCCCCACAAAAGCCGCTCCTGGCTGAACACGACGGAGAAGGACCCGGTGCAGTTCCAGAAGCCGGTCGAGGCCGTCTGCGCTTGTTACCTCGAGGCACCCGAGTTGGCCAAAACCACAATACCCACACGGTCCATGTGGACGAGATGACCGGCTTGCCGGCGCTGGAGCGAATCGCCCCCGAACTGCCGATGACCGCGGGGAAGATCGCGCGGATCGAGTTTGAGTACGACCGGCATGGGACGTGAAGCCTCATCGGGAATCTCGATGTGACGACAGGAGAGTTGATCGCCCCGACTCTCGGTCCAACGCGCCCAGAGGCTGATTTCGTGGGCCATATCGAGCAAACGGCAGCTTGGCGCCATCCCACTGCCGAAGTTTCTCCAACTGTGCTGCGGGCAACGTCTCATCGACGATCACGCACAGCCCCAAGCCGGCCAGGAGCCCCTTGATGCTGTTGGCCTGCGCGGTCCGCTCCGCCTTCAGCTTGATCATCTCCCGATGCCACTGCCGTTGATCCTCGTGCTCGACGGAAGGGGCATGAACCACGCTCCAGACCTTGCGCTCCCCATTGTGCCAACGAATGAGCATCTCCACGACTTTAACTGCATCGAGACGATCCGATTTGGCCCTTCTCTGGCGGCGATTCATCTCGATGCTGGACGAGTCGACGACCTGGTTCTGGACTCCATGGGCCAGCAGGAAGCGATGCAGCCAGAAACCGTCGCGTCCTGCCTCGTAGCAACAGAGCACCGGAGCATCCTCCGGCAGGCCGAATCGTCTCTTGGCAGCCTTGATCTCCAGGAGCAGACCCAGAGTGCTGCGGGCGGTGATCGTCTTGAGCCTGGGCTTCTGGCCCAGCCCGACGGTGAAGGCCAGCTTCCAATTGCTGGCGCCCAGCTCCAGAGCCAGGTAGAGCACAGGGGCGTTGGAGGCGGTACAATTCGTGCTGTGAGTCGCCGTCATGGCTAAGCTCCTCGGAAAAAGTCGTGGAAACCCATCAAAAGGAGCTTACCTTCAGCGGCTCACGTTTTGAACTGCGCCCCTACATAGTGTCTGACCCCAGGGCCTCTGGCCTGACCCCAAGGCCTTCGAGGCAAGTCCGGCCGTCAAGTGGTCCTGACGAGTCATTGCCTCAGCCGCCTCGGAGCACTATGATAAGAGAGGGTGGGCGGAGAGGAGGGCAACGCGACGATACGCGAACACCGACCCAAGGACCGAGACCGAAGGGGGCCGCACAATGTGCCCCTATCTTCTGCTTTGAGATTGGACCCAAGGAGGCCCACCGAATTCTCTCGAAGCCAACACCGGAACTAATTCTCGCCACAACCCGAAAGACTATTTCACGCGGAATTCTCTTACCGTTCTCCATCCTAGCACTTCAGGAGTCGTGGCTTTGCCGAAGCTCACCGATCAAGGATCGCAGAGAATCAACGACCTGGCTCAACGCTACGGGGTCAGTACCGATGCCGTGATGGCTTTGCTGCAAGCGTTGATTAACGGCAACGGGACAATGGCCCAGTTCAACCACCCGGAGTTGGGGGGCAGCGGCCAGTGGTTGCAAGGCGGCATGACCATGGTCGGCGATATGTTCAATCACGGCCTCAAAGCCAAGGTCGACGGTTTGTGCACCGAGCTCTCTCAGCTCTTGGCCCAGCAGCCCTTCGTGCCCGTCCCCCTATCTAGCCAGTCGCAGTTGCCGGGGGGACAGCAGCAACAGCAACAGGGAGGCTATGGCAGCCTCGGCCGGTCCTGGGCGATCCCGCTCCACCAGGGGGGACAGCAGCAACAACAGGGAGGCTATGGCAGCCCTGGCATGGTTGGCGGCGGCCCGGCGGTCAGCTTGTTCGTCCCCGCAGCGCAGGGGAGTTCCGGCAACTGGTGGCCGGCGGACCTGGGTTTCCCGAGCGGGACCGGTTCCCAGAACAACATTCGCTACGCCTACTTCGCCAACACGCGGCGGCTGGCCGTGGAGATCAACGGGCACGTGACCGTCTACGACACGCTCGACCACCAGATCGGCGGCGTCTCGCAGCAGCAGGGGGCAGGAGCCTCGCTCACCTTCACCAGTCAATACGGGACCGTCCCTGTCGCGAGCTTGCCCGTCGTCTCCATCGATGGCGTGGCCCAGAACGCCCCGGCACAGACAGCGACGCCAGCCGAGCCGTACCGCGCCGAGACGGCTCAGGAAACGGATATCTTCGCAAAGATCGAGCGGTTGGCCGAATTGGAGCGCAAAGGCGTCCTGTCCCAGGAAGAGTTTGCCGCCAAGAAGTCCGAGCTTTTGGGCCGGTTGTAACGAGTAACAGAAATGGTCAAGATGGCGGGCCGGGTCACCCCAGGGGATTACTCCCCATGCGAGTCAATTTAGGCCGCAAGTCTTGGTCTGAACAGCAATGGGCGCGTGCTTGGGCGACGTCGGCGTTTGTCCTGGCGAGGCAACCGGCGCAGCCGCGCGGCCAGTCTCTCCAGCACGCGGAGCAACTGGCCGAGGTCCTCTAACGCCTCAGCGATCTGGGCCGCGAACCGCCGCACCCGCTGGGCGCGGCGGTGCGCGCTGATCCCACGGAGTGGGCCACCACGCAACAGCGTCCCCCCATGCTGCACCAGACCACCCAACAGCTTGGCATAGGTCTCACACAAGACCCGATCCGCCCGATGACCCCGCGACCGACCCAAGCCCACCAGGCTCTTCCACCGCTTGAACAACAACGCCACTTGCCAGCGAACACGATAAAGCACACTTACATCTTCAATAGTAAAGTTGTCGGCCGGCAAGTTGGTGATCAACACCAGCCACTGACACATTACCCGCTGACGCTCACTGATCGTCCGCCCTGTCTTCTTCAGCTTTTGCTTGAGCTTCCGCAGCCGCTGTGGGGCGACCTTCTCAGACAGCCGCACGGCGACCAGCCGGCCATCCAGCCGTGTCTCCGTCCCCAACCTCACCGGCCTGTCAATCCGATCGGCTCGCTGGTGCTTGAGCCCATCGGCCAGCTCCTCGGTCGTACCATCGTCGGCTGGCTTCTTCAACAGCGCCGGCACTCGGCGAATCCCAGAGATGCCCGGTCGGCTCAGTTGGGTCAGCTCGTTGAGGTCGAAGAAACCCAGGTCGGCCAGGTGCAGGCTCCCCAAGGGCAACGGCGGCAGCGGCTTGGCCAGCGTGTGCTCGGAGTCTCGCGCCGCGCCCGCCTCCACCGCCTGGAATTGGCCGGAGGTGACCTCAAAGCGGACCAGAAGCTTCAAGCCGGCCTGGCCCGCCCCGGGGTCGCGGCCGTTGACCGACTGATCGCCGTCGATCATGAGCATGAGGGTGTAGTAAAGGCCGTACTCCGAGGGCTTTGGTCCGGTGTAGAGCGCGTTGTACGCCATCTGGTGCTGACTGTAGAGGTGATCGGAGAAGGGGTCTTTCCAGGGGTCGCGTTTTTCGCGGGGGACGTAGCGCTTTTTGATGTATTACGATCCGAAACGCTGTACGTCCCCTTTTCCCCCGCAATTGCTGGCACCCAGATCCAGAGCCAAGTAGAGCACAGGGCGCAGGGGGCGGTACAATTCGTGTTGTGAGTCGCTGTCATGGCTAAGCTCCGTTGGAAAGAGTCGTGACAACCCATCAAAAGGAGCTTACCTACAGCGGCTCACGTTTTGAACTACGCCCCTACATAGTATAGTATCTGACCCCGCGAAGCCCCGTGACCCCGCGAAGCCCCGACGGCTCAGCCCCTCGTCGTCGCCGCCATCGCCGTCGCCGGAACCGCGGAAGCGGCCCTGGCCAGGATCTGGTCGCGGGCATCGGCCAGCGTGAAGGCCACGTGGGTGGCCCCGACTCCGGAGAGCCCCTCGGACGCCGCGTCGCTGCCGGCCTCCCCCCAGCGCCCGACCAGGATCGGCAGCCCGGCAAAACGCGACCGGAGCCGCCGGACCTGGTAGCGGGCCTGCGCAAAGGCCTCCGGAGGCAGGTGCGACAGGATGACCATTGCCGGGGACACTTCCGCCACGCGCTCGGCAAGCTGCATCGGCGAGCCGGCGCCCTCGAGATTCACGAGTGTACACTTCGAGGGGGCGAGGATCTGTCCCAGCATCCGCAGCGTCAGGGCATCGGAGGTGCCGTTCGCCGCCACGCCCGCGACCTCGAACGGTGGCGACGCCAGTGGACCATTGGCCCGCCCGGGCTCTCCTTCGCCCGACCGGGCCGGGGTTTTCAAGCTGGTCTCTCCCGTCCCTTCCAGGTCGTCGATGATCTCACCGATGACCCGCCGGATGAAGGCCATGTCGCTCTCCTCCAGCTCCCCCCGCGCTGCATCGCGCCCGGCACGCGAGAGGGCCGGGACCAGCATCTGATCGAAGACCTCAGCACGCGGGCGTTCCTTCAGGGCGGCTTCGACGACCGCGGCGGCGCCGTCCTGGTCGAGCGAGACGAGCCGCTGGTAAAACCTGATATTCTGGTCCAGCTCGCCCTCCTCGCCCAGGAGCGTCGCGAAGAACCCCAGGCTCGGAACGTACTTGCCGAGGACCGCCAGGCAGAGCGTCATGGGCGTCGATAGCAGGGTGCCCAGCAGCCCCCAGAGCCACGTCCAGAACATCGCCGCGACCAGGAGGCCAAGGGCCGACACCCCGGTGGTCTTGCCGTAGATGACCGGCTCCAGATAGCTCAGCGCCACCTCGACCGCCCCGAAGAGTGCGACCACTTCCAGCGGCTGCCTCCAGCCGGGGAAGTGCGCAACCGAGAAGACCAGCGGCAGAAGGAACGCCACCGCCGCCCCGACGTAGGGGATGAACCGCATCATCGCCGCGAGACAACCCCAGAGCGCCGCGTACGGCACGCCGATCGCCCAGAGGCCCAGGCCGACGATCAGCCCGAACCCCGAGTTGACCAGCGTGATCATCGCCAGGTAGCGGCTGATCCGCTGGCCTATCTCCCCCATGGTCCGGGTCGTGAGGTTGATCTGGCGCTGGCCGAAGAGCTGGACGATCCGGTCTCCCAGTGCCTCCCGGTTCATGAGAATAAACAGGACCAGGATCAGCACGAAACTACCGACGCCGATGAGCTCCAGGGAGGGGCCGACGGCCGACTGGAGACGCTGGCGGAACGTGGGCTGCTCGACGACCCGCACATCCATCGCCTCGTGCCCCGCGACGATCGGCGTGTCGAGCGACTTGGCCACGTCGCCGGCGAATTCCTGCGCCCGATGAAACGCAGTGTCGTCCGAGGGCTTCAGGAAGTCCACCTTCTTCTGGATTCTCTCACGATAGCTCGGCAGTTGGTAAGCAAGCATGGAGACTTGCCGCACGACGACGTAGCCGATCCCGCTCAGGGACCCGAGCGCGAGGGCGACCGTGAGGAGGACCGCGATGGCCCGCGGCATTCGACGCCGCTCGAAGAATCCCGCAACTGGCGCCAGTGCGAAACTGAGGAGAACCGCCAGGGCCAGGGGCTTCAGCACCTCGGCCGCGAGCGACATCGCGCCGATGACCGCCAGGATGAGGAAGGTCACGACGGCCGGATGGTCCATCGGGGACTTGTGTTGAGTGGCCACGGTGGCGTTCCTGTGCGGGTGACCTGGATTTCACAGGTCGGCGAGGAAAACCGGCGCATTGCTGGCGCTTCCCTTCGATGCTCGCCCGGCGGATCGCTCATGAAGCGTCTGCCGGGGAGCCGTCAGACGGGACTCAACGGGCTCGGATCGCCAGCCCGGCGATCAGCCCGGCCACCAGGCCAATGCCGAAGGCCGCTACCACTGTCTCCGTCGGGTGGCGGCGGACCAGACTCTCGGCATTGTCGTAACGCTCGCGGAGCTGGTCGCTTACCTGGTGGGCATACTGGCCGGCGGCCTCGGCCGCATGCGCGATGGCCGATGAGCCGCGCGAGGTCATCTCGGAGAAGAATTTCTCGATCGCTTCACGCCCCTCGCCGGTCTTCTGCTGGATCCGACCGACGAGCTGCTCGATATTCCCCTCTTGCACCCTGAGGTCGTCCTCGGTCAACTGACTCCAGCGCTGCCTTGCCAGAGCGCAGAGGTGATTCCACTCTCCTTGAATCGTCTGCACATTGATCGCCATGGTCGTTGGACTCCTTGTTGCGGGATCGGCCGGTGCGATTCCGGCTCCCTTGGTGGATTTCGATTCAACCTCGATGAGCCACTTGGGAACACACGCGCCCTGCGTGCGGCAGTGATCACAAACGACGCCGCGGGTGCGAGCGCGCGCTGGCGCTGGTGACAAGAACGGTCCGGACCCATGCCAGGTTGAGCCACAGTTGCTTTCGCGAGCGGCGGAAGCTGTCGAAGCTGTGACTGAGCCGCATCCCGCCCAACCCCGCCACCAGTCCCCCAAGGGCCATCGCCGCTCCGGCCGTCAGGAGCATTGCCCAACCCTGGTGGATCTTCAGTGCGGAGGCCAGCAGCCAGCCGGCGCCGAGGAGGGCCACCGGGACGGTGGCCACCATCACGGCGAGGCCCACCACGGTAAGCACGATGGGAATCGCCGACGTCCGGGCGGCTTCCCTGAAGTCGGCGGCCGCGAGCTTGGCCTGGAGTTCGGCCAGGGACGCGAGGTCGTCGACGAACTCGGCAACACCCTCGAATTCCGCCGAACTGGAACCGGGCACACGAGCTGTCTCGCGACCGTTCACGGACGCTTGATCAACCATCCCAGGACGACTCCTACGCAAAGCGCGATACCCAGAGCCTTCACGGGTTCCCTGACCACATAGTCCCTCACCATGTCTCTCCCCTCGGCCAGCCGCTCACGGGCGACCGCCACGTCCTGGCGCACCATCGCCCTGATCTCTTCCAGTTGCGGAGTAAACTCCGCTTTCGTGCCTTGAACGCGGTCATTCATTGTCCTGACCTCCAAAAACTTGGTTTCGATCGAAGCCGCTGCTGCGACTCAATGTCCTACCGCTCCGCCCGGCCCGTCCAGCCGCCCTGCTCCCTGGCCGACGGCGAGAGAGCAGTCCGGTCCACAGTCCTCGTCGGGTATTGTTGTTCGAGCCAGTGCAGCATGTAATTCTGGCCCGCATGGACGGCCACGGGGAAAAAGATGTCCCAGGCGGCGAGCAGAAGCTTCTGGCCGGTCCTCGACCGTTCCCGACCCTTGGCCCTGCCTCCCGCGACCGGTTCACCAGCCGTGGTCCCATCGGCCAGGCTCGCGATGTCCGCCGTTGCCCTCTGATGACTGCCGATGTAGACCAGGTATCCCACCGCAGCCGCGGCGCCGAGGGCGATCCAGGGATACGTCCAGGTGTACCGCCCCCAGTCGACGACAGCCTCGGCACCGGCGACTGATTCGCGCACGTTTGTATGAAGCTCGCGGCGAATCACCGCCATCCGTTGGTAAATCTCATCGACGTCATTCGATCCCGTGGCCACGGTTCTCTCCCTGCGGTTTCCCGGAATCTACCCCGAATTTCACGTGAAGGACGGAGCTGTCTGTGGCCGCCACGGCCAGACCGGATCCAGCCTCCCTCAGATACGCCCCATGAGCACGAGGATCAGGACGATCACCAACACCAGCCCCAAGCCGCCGCTGGGGCCGTAGCCCCAATCCCGGCTATATCCCCAGCGTGGAAAGGCGCCCAAGAGGAGCAGAATCAAGACAATCAGCAAGATCATACCCAGACTCATGGATTACCCCTTTCGATGGTCTGAAACCTTGTGGAGGCGTGGGCTTGAACGCCTCGGCAGGCGGCAACTCTTACTCGCGGTTAGGCCCCTCGGAGTCACAGTCTGGTTGGGTGTGTCCGTTCGGTGTCTCCCTCGTGACCGCGACCGTCTGGTGCCACTGCAAGCGAAATAAAAAGCCGACGTGGCGGAACACTCAGAGGTATTCGACCACGTCGGCTTACTCGTCAACGAGCCCCCCCGGCCAACCCGGGTTGCCCTTTACCTAGTCATCCGACAACATCGATTCAGGTTTTCATCGGAGCGGAACGTGAGTCGACACAGGCTCCGTGACTAACTTCATTGTCCAGCGCGAGAAGGGAAAAGCAAGTGAATTCCTTTCCGATTTCTTGTGCCACGGATCTGTGAGATCCTGGCCCGGTGGAGGCCGAACCAACCAGAGTCGTATCTGGAAAGTCGGGTGTGGGCCTATGAACAAGCTGCGGGAATCTCCGGAGAGCGTTAACCTGCAGGTTACCGCAGACGGGCCTGGGTGGGCTTCGCGGGGTCAGACACTATGTAGGGGCGTAGTTCACAACGTGAGCCGCTGAAGGTAAGCTCCTTTTGATGGGTTTCCACGACTCTTTCCGAGGAGCTTAGCCATGACAGCGACTCACAGCACGAATTGTACCGCCGCCTGCGCCCCTGTGCTCTACCTGGCTCTGGATCTGGGCGCCGGCAATTGGAAGCTGGCCTTCGCCGTCGGGCTGGGCCAGAAGCCCAGGCTCAAGACGATCACCGCCCGCAGCACTTTGGGTCTGGTCCTGGAGATCAAGGCTGCCAAGAGACGATTCGGCCTGCCGGAGGATGCTCCGGTGCTCAGTTGCTACGAGGCAGGACGCGTTGGACAGGTGGACTTGCGTTAAGCAGTTTAACCATTAGAATTTTAGGGAGAGGACGAAGTGACATTTCAAAGGATCCCTGATTTGCCCGGCATTCGCGGATCCGTCGCCGGTTTTTCCAAAAATGATGTGGTAAACTGAAGACGAGAGAGGGCTTCGAGCCTGCGCCCCAGGGGACGGAAGGGGTTGCGGCGTCGGGCCTGAGAGAATCCGGTCGCTCTGAGGATCAGGGTTGATGGCGTATTCACGGAGGAACTGTCCGATGCTCGTTCGAATCAGCGGAGGAATGGCCCGGTTCGGTTTGCCTGGGGTGATCCTGGGGGTGGCAATCTCCTGGATGGCCGGGGCACGCGGACCGTTGGCGGTGGCCCAGACGAGGGCAGGGGGGGATGCCGGTTCACAGGTGGGTTTGCCGGCGCGGGGGACCGACGCAGGTCGGGCTCAGCAGGGACAGGGCCGGCTGCTCGCCAGTGGAGACGCGAATGGAACCCTGGCCATGGTCACAGCGCCCTCGGGTTCGGCCCAGTGGCTGTACCTGATCGACACGAGGAGCCACGCCTTCGCGATCTACCGTCTCGATCCGACCAATCCCAAGGGCTCGGTCAAGCTGGAAGCCGCACGTCAGTATCAGTGGGACTTGAAGCTGGAGCATTACAATAATCAGGCGCCGGAGCCGGCCGCGATCGAGTCGATGGTCAAGGCTCTGGCTCAGCCGATGACGCGATAACCTGGAGACCGCCTGCGCAGCGTGCTGTTCGACGCGGTCTCTCGCCTCCATGAATCGACTCCACCACGGCCGCCACCGGCCGATCTCGACCGCGAGGACCACGTCCATGGCACAATTTTACACGTTGGAAGAAGCAGCCCGCGTCCTGGGCATGAGTCCCGAGGAGCTCAAGTCCAAGGCGCAGCACCGCGAGATCCGTGCGTTTCTCGACGGCGGCTCGTGGCGGTTCCGGGTCGTCGACATCGACGAGCTGGCTCGCCGTCGTGGCATGGGAAGCGACGCCGAGCTCCGGCTCTCGGACCTGGAAGTCCCCGCGGGCGGCGCCGAGAACGTCGAGGACCTCGACCTCTCCGAGTTTCAGCTTGGCGTGGCCAAGCCCGACCTCGCGCCCGAGACGATGGACGTTTCCTCGCTCAAGTCCCACAGCGGCGAGAAGCCCGTTCCGGAAGGCAGCTCCGAGCACGACATCCTGTTCGACGACCTCTCGGTTCCGCCCAACCCGGTGACCGGCTCGAGCTCGGTGATCATCGGCATGCAGTCCAGCGGCAAGCTCCCCAGCGACTCCGACGTCCGGCTCGTGCCCGACAACGTGAAGGGGGCAAGCGACTCCGACGTTCGCCTCGCCTCGCCCGACCCCGACCTCAAGCGAGCCAGCGACTCGGACGTCACCCTCATCAAGGAAGATACGGCCGATCACGGCTTCCTCACCCCGGCCTCCGGCTCCGGCGACACGGCGGTCCGGTCCAGCCCGATAGTCGGCTCCTCGGCAGAGGTTCCGGCGGCCGAATCGGACAGCGACTTCGAGCTCAATCCCTCCAGCGATCTGGTCGACGTCCTGCAACCGGAATCGGGCAGCGACTTCGAGCTCAGTGCCCTGGACGCCAGCGACGAGTTCGAGTCGACCCCGCTGCGCCCCAGCGACTCGGACGTGACCGCCGCCGATCCGAATCTCTCGGGAATCAACCTATCCCGCCCCAGCGACTCGGGAATCAACCTCCAGGGAGCCCAGGCGTTCGACCTCGGTCAGCACGACTCGATCGAGCTGGCCCCCCTGAGCGAGGACGAGATCAAGTCGTTCAAGTCCGAAGAGGCCAAGCCCGCCAAGAAGCCGGGCAAGGCCGAACCCGCCAAGCCCAAGAAACCACTGGCCGCGACTCCGCCGCCAGCGGTCAAGAAGGGCCAGAAGGACATCTTCGACGATACCGACTTCGAGGTGGACGTCCCGATGTCCGAGGAAGAATCCTCCGACGACAAGACGGTCCAGCTCGAGGCGGTCAGCGACTTCGAACTGGAAGACAGCGACAGCGGCTCGGAGGTCTTCGCGATCGACGAGGAGGATGTCGACCAGAACGCGGCCACCGCGATGGCTCCCTCGGCCTTCGCCGAGGACGAGGACGAAGACGACGGGTTTGAAGAGGCCGTCTCCAGCGAGATGGCCACCTCCTGGTCCTCCGACGAGGGGGGGACCTCGGGCGGTCCGGCGCCGGCCATGGTCATCTCTCGCGAGGCTGCTCCCGAATGGGGCGGACTCTGGGTCGGCCTGCTCTGCTTCACCACCCTGTGCCTCCTCTTCGCCTCCTTCGTCGCCTTCGACCTGATGCGTAACCTCTACGACTTCCAGGAAACCCCCGTGGCCTCGGGCCTCGTCCGGGCCATCGCCGGAATCTTCGGGGGCTGAGTGGTCCGTTTCACAATGAATTGATACGACACTTGTAGCCTGAAGCGCCAGCGAACGCCATCCTTCGGAAGTGAGAGTACCGAGCTGGGCTTGTCCTCCCCGGCCGGATCGGGTAGACAGGCTCACGATCCTCCAGATCCACCACGTCGACGACCCGTTTCCGCCCCGCCTGGCGTGAACGGGTCGTGCCTTGTCATGGCCGTTCAGGCCCTCCCCCGGAAGGCCGGTCGTTTCCGAAAGGAGTCGGAACGGATGGCTGGTGCCCGTCGTTTCTCGAGCCGATTGTCTCTGTTGCTTGCCGGGGTGTCGATGGCGGCAGCCGGATGCCGGGTGGCGCCGCGCCAGCAGCTCGACGAATGTCACAAGCTCAGCCAGACCCTGCGATCGGAAAATGCCCAGCTCAAGGACCAGACGCTGGCGCTCCGCAGCCAGAATCAGGACTTCTCGGAACGAGCCGTCGACGATGCACGCCGGCTCGCCCAGCTCGAGGAATCCAACCAGCGGCTGGAGACAAGCGTTCAGGCCTACCAGGACGAGCGATCCCGGCTCGAGTCTGCCTACAAGGAACTGCTTGCCAGCCTGCCTGGCTCGGTCCGTCCCCTGTCCTTGATCCCGCCAGCCTGACCTTGGAACGAAACCCCTTGCCGAGCCACGGCCTGGAGCCGATCACGATCCCAGCGTGAAACGCGCCGAGGAACCCCGAGGAGCCGGGAAGGAGGAGCCCTCGAATCGCCGTGGCAAGGCAGCACACGGTCGGGATGCCTGGGTTCCCGCGCGGTCGGGCTCATCTCCCGAGGAAGCTCCCGGAGCTCCACCGGCTCGTAGCGACCCTTGACTTGCGGCGATCCCGGCTTGCATAATTCGACGACTGTTCAACGTCGATCCCGACCCTTTGATCACTCCACTCAACGGGAGCGTCCATCCATGCGGAATTCGCTGGCGGCCTTGTGCGGCACCCTGCTGATTCTGAGCACGAGCGTTGCGAACGCGGCCGGTCTTCAGGGCGACTACGTGGAAGCCCGGACCGCCGACGTGTTTACTGGCCCTTGCATCTCGAACTCCGAGGTTTTCATCTCCGGCAGCCAGGCGGTGATGGCGTGGAAGGTCAACCAGGGAGCCTGGCAGGGGACCGACGTCAGCGGCCTGTGCGTGGCTGCGGCCGTTCGCGGCACGACCACCTTCTCCGAGGATCAACCCGAGAAGGCACTGGCGGTCCTGATCGTCGATGAGAAGGCAACCGCGGCCCAGCGCGAGGCCCTGATCAAGATGGCCCAGGAGCTGGGCGGCGCCCGGCTCAGGAACGTGGTCGCGGTCAAGACCGCACGGATGAGCCTGAAGCTGGAAAATCACGGGGTTTCCGAGGCGGACGCGGGACGCTCCGCCCATGGAATGCCTCATGCCCCCCGGGCCTCGTTCTGGGCCGCCGGCCTGGCCCAGATCGTCACCCGTCCGCTGGACGAGAACGACCACTTCTGCGGCAACGAGGTGATCGCCTATCCGCCCCTCTCGCAGGGCGTCAAGGCCCTGCCCGCCTACACCCTCGGGCACGAGTTCAAGGGCGAGGAGCTGAACACGCGCTGGAACGACCCCAACTGCCGGAGCAGCTTCGTCGGCCACTTCTCTTTGTGAGAGCCGGCCGGCCGCCGGACGTGTCAGGTTTTCCTCGCCGCATCGCCCACTCGCCTGCCTGCCAGTACCCTGTCGACGCCGGTGCAAGGCCGTCCTTCGAGAGGCGCCTTTCCCCGGCGTTGGTTTTGCCTATACATTAGGAAAGAGCGTGAAGTGCCGGCGGCTGCCGGCGCGTCCCGGGCGTCCGGGAATCCACGCTCAACGAGGTTCATCACCGATGCGATTGCTCCGAAGCTGGTCTCTGCTCCTGGTCCTGGTTCCTGGCGGCCTTGCCGCGCAAGAGTACAAGGTTGAAGCGCTCGAAGCAGGCTCCGCCGTCATCGATCTCCCCGGAGATCACCGCAGTCCTGAACGCCCAGGGTTACCGGGTCGTGGACGGCCAGGGCAAGCCGTTCGCCGAGATCTGGCTTCGCAAGGCGGTTCCCGCGTCGGTCAAGCCCGCCGGACCCAGCGGGGTGATCCAGTTCCCCTTCCTCCAGGAGGGCGAACTGCTGGGCGTGATCCAGCTCGAGAGCGAGGGGCACGACTATCGCGACCAGGCCATCCCCAAGGGGACTTACACCATGCGGTATGGTCTCCAGCCGGTCAACGGCGACCATCTCGGTGTGAGCCCGTTCCGCGACTACTCGCTCCTGCTGCCCGGGTCCAAGGACAAGGCCCTGGCGACCTTGCCGCGCAAGCAGCTCGAGACTCAGAGCGCCGAATCCGCCGGGTCGAGCCATCCCGCGATCCTCTTCATGCTGGCGGTTCCCCCGTCCGGCAGCCAGGCGACTCCGTCGATGATCCACGATGCAGAAAAAAACACCTGGCGCGTGGTCGTGCCCCTGAGCCTGACCGTCAAGGGGGAATCGACGCCGATGAACTATCCCGTCTCGATCATTGTGGTCGGTGCCTCCGAGGCTGCCTGAGCCCGGGCGCACCTTCGGCTCGCGCGGGGCCGAGTTGAGCAAGCCATGCCGATCTCCCTCTTGATTGCGCTCTTGATCGCCTTCGGGATGGATCTCCCCGGGCCGGAGGTCTCCGGGGCGTCCGTTCCTCTGCGCTTGCTGGAGACGGCCGGCGGAGTCCTGCTGATCGCACTCCTGGCCTTCGGGCTGGGAGGCTGGGTGGCGTCGCGAATCTCGCATTTCGGCTACGCGTCGAGCCGGGTGTGCCGGCGCTACATGCAGGGGACGCGGCTGCTGACGGTGGCGGGGCTGGGCATCTACGCCTGGATCCTCTACCACGTCGGATGGTCGAAGCTGGTGCTCTCGACCTGGGGCCTTCAAGGCCTGATCCTGGTCGATGACCTGGCGGTCCTGTTTCCCTATGTGCTCATCCAGCTCCTGATCTGGAGCGGTCTTTACTTCGCCGAGCGAGCGCTTCATGACGCTCGCGGCTTCCCGCGGCTTCCGCTCTACCTGGCCCTCAAGACGCGGCAAGCGGTCGGCCTTGTCTTGCCGGTCGTGCTCATCTTCGTGCTCAGGCAGGACCTGATCGCCCGGCTCTGGCCCCAGTGGCATCGGTCCGCTGCCGCCGAGCCTCTGGAGCTGGCGGGCCTGGGCCTCCTGGTGCTCGTCGCCTCGCCGCTCTTCATCCGCCTGGCGTGGCCTACCCGGAGCCTGCCGGAAGGACCGCTTCGCCGGCGGCTCGAGCGGGTGGCCAGGCGGGTGGGCTTCCGCTTCAACGATCTGCTGGTCTGGGACACCGGGCATCTGATGGTCAATGCCTGCGTGACCGGGGTTCTGCCCGGGTTCCGTTACGTGCTCCTCTCCGACGCCCTCATCGAGACGCTGAGCCCGGTCGAGGTCGCCGCGGTCTTCGGCCACGAGGTGGGGCACGTGGCGCACCGCCATCTCCCCTTCTTCGGCTTCTTCTTTCTGGGCAGCCTGGGGGTCCTCTCGCTGATCGCCCGGTTCTGCTCGGTGCCCGTATCGTGGATCGCAGCGGTCCCCTGGATTCCCGCCGGCCAGCTCTCGAATGTCAGTGAGATGGTGGAGGCGGCGGCCATCCTCGGCTGCCTCGGCGTCTTCTTCTGGCTGGTCTTCGGGCAGCTCTCCCGGCGGTTCGAGCGGCAGGCGGACGTGTTCGGCTGCAAGGTCGTTTCCTGCGGCGCCAGCGAGTGCCCGCCCCATCTTGATCTCGAGGAGCGGGCCGAAGGGCAGGAATCCCGCGGCTGCTTCCGCGCCTGCGCTTTGCCCCGTGGGCGTGCAGATCTTCTCCGATGCACTGGCCTCCGTGGCGAGGCAGAACGGCATCGACGCCGGCGCCCGGTCCTGGAGGCACGGCAGCATCGCCCACCGGCTGGCCTTCCTCGAGCGCTTGCAGGCCAACCCCGCGGGTGAGCCGGGTTTTCAGCGCGGCGTCCGTTCCTTCCGGGTGGTCCTCTCGGTCTTCCTCATGGCCACGCTCCTGCTCGCGATCCTCACCCGTTCCTGGGAGTTTCTCCGCTGAGGCCGAGGTCCCAGGTCCCAGGTCCGGCGAATGAAATGTCAAGGAAGCCACTCACTCGTCCCTTCCGCTCGGCTGGCCACTCACCGCAGCCGCTGAGCCGGGCACTCCGCTGAGCTTGCTCCGGTCCCCTGGCGAATCGGCCGAATCGGAGGGCGATTCTTGTCCTTCAGTGGCAAGAGCTTGTGGCGTGCTCTGCGGGCCGGTCAGGCCCATTCTCGCCGCTCCGGGCAAAGGACAATCCCGCACGATCCCGCCGGCACGAGGCTGAAAAGGATGGCCGACCTGACGGGGCAAGCTCCAGGATTCCCCTGAAGAGTCGGTTTGAGCCCGGGATCGACTTCTGGTATAAGCGGTGCCGCTGCCCGGCTCGACCCGTTCCGGGCCCCCCGCGAGTTCGTGCCCACCCGAACGACAAGGAGGTCGTCATGGTCCGGTGGCCCATCCGCATCAAGCTCATGGTCGGACTGAGCGTGGTGGTGGGAATGATGCTGATCCTCATGGGCGGCTCGATCTTCGGGTTGCACGCGTTCCACATCAGCTACCTGACCCAGTCCGATCAGCTCGTGGAGATGGGGGCGTCGGTCGACCTGATCGACCGGGTGTTTCGCCTGCACGCGCCCCGCGAGGGGACTCCCGAGGAAAAAGAAGAGCTGATCATGCGGGTGGTGGAGGGCCGCGAGGCGCTCCTGACCTATTTCCGCTACCTCAAGCAGAACACGGTTCGGGGCAACCGGGCCAACAGCGGCCTCGACGAGCTGGGTCTGGCGTTCCTCATCGACGACGATCTGGCGGCCATCCTCCACGAGCTCGACCCGGCGTCCGATGCGGCGGGGCCGATCTTGCCGGGCACCTCCTATTACGTGAACCAGCACCCGGAGATGCTGCCCCAGATCGAGCCGGCCACGGACCTGAAATCACGAATCGAGCGGGTGAACCACACCGTCATGCTCCTGCCCAAGGAGCTGTTCGGCGACTTCTACCAGATGCTCGTTCTCTCGAGGGGACAGTACCTGACCAGCCGGGTGATCGTCTGGACCTCGGCGCTGATGGTCCTGGCGATGCTCTGCGGGCTGATGCTGCTGTTTCACCGCTGGGTGCTCTATCCCGTCCGGCTGCTCCAGCGCGGGGTGCGGCGGGTGGCCCGGGGCTCGTTCGACTACAAGATCGAGCTCAACACGGGCGACGAGATGCAAGATCTGGCCGAGGCGTTCAACGACATGACGGCCAAGATCAGCGTGACCTACGCCGACCTCGAGCAGCAGGTCCAGGAGCGCAGCCGCCAGCTCGTCCGATCGGAGCGGCTGGCCGGCGTGGGCTTCCTGGCGGCCGGGGTTTCCCACGAGATCAATAACCCGCTGGCCTCGATCGCCTTCTGCTCCGAGGCACTCGAGAACCGGCTGGGCAGCCTCCTGAACGGATCGGAGCATCCCGATCACCGGGTCGTCGCCAATTATCTGAAGATGATTCAGGAAGAGGCCTTCCGGTGCAAGAGCATCACCGAGAAGCTGCTCGACTTCTCGCGGTGCAATGACATCAAGCGGGAGCGCACCGACCTGGCCACCCTGATCCAGGGCGTGGTGGACATGATCCGCCACATCGGCAAGTACCGGGGCAAGGCCATCCTCTTCCAGCCCAAGGAGGCGGTGATGGCCCACGTGGACAGCCAGGAGATCAAGCAGGTGGTCCTCAACCTGGTGGTCAACGCGCTCGATTCCATGGACGCCGGGGGGACGTTGCGGATCGAGGCACGGTATGGCCACGGCATGGCCGAGATGATCTTCATCGACAACGGCTGCGGCATGTCGCCGGACGTGCTCGAGAACATCTTCGAGCCCTTCTTCACCAAGCGGCAGCGTGGGCAAGGGGACCGGGCTGGGGCTGTCGATCACGCATCGGATCGTCAGCCAGCACCATGGAGAAATCATGGCGTCGAGCCCGGGGGAGGGCCAGGGGGCGACGTTCAAGGTCCGGCTGCCGATCCATCCCTCCGAGATCGGCGAGGGCAGGGAAGCCAGGGACGGACCGCCCGTCCGGGCGGCATCGGCCGTGACAGCGGCCGCAGTATCGTGAACGATTCGGTCCGAGGCAGTGGCGAAGCAGGGGACTCAGGGAGGATTGGATGATGGAGAAGTCACGCCAGGGAGGCCTTCGGATCCTGTTCGCGGATGACGAGGCGCATCTTCGGGACCTGATGCAGATGGAGCTGCCCCGCCTCGGGCACGAGGTGACCGTGTGCCCCGACGGCACGGCCGCGATCCGCGCGCTGGAGCGCGGCTCCTTCGACGCGGCACTGCTGGACATCCGCATGCCCGGAATCACCGGTATCGAGGTCCTGAACCAGATCAAGCAGATCAGCCCCGACACCCAGGTGATCATCCTCACCGGCCAGGCCACCGTGGACACGGCCGTCCAGGCGCTTCGGCTGGGGGCTTTTGATTACCTGACCAAGCCCTGCAAGTGGGCCGAGCTCGAGGTCCTGCTCCAGCGGATCGCCGAGCGCAGGGACATGTCCAACAAGACCGCGGCCCTCGAGACCCGGCTCAAGATGGCCGAGGGATCTCCCCTGCTGATCGGCGAGACGCCGGCCATGCAGCAGGTGCGCCGCCTGATCGAGACGATCGCGCCCACCGAGGCCACCGTGATGATCCTGGGCGAGACGGGGACCGGCAAGGAGCTGGTCGCCCGCAGCCTGCACGACAAGAGCGAGCGGGCCAGCCGCGCGTTCATCCCCGTGAACTGCGGCGCCCTGCCCGAGAACCTCGTCGAGAGCGAGCTCTTCGGCCACCGCAAGGGGGCCTTCACGGGCGCCGATAACAACCGCAAGGGGCTCTTCGAGGTCGCCAACGGCGGCACGCTCTTCCTCGACGAGGTGGGCGAGCTCGACAAGAGCGTGCAGGTCAAGCTCCTCCGCTTCCTCGAGTCGGGAGAGATCCGCCGGGTCGGCGAGAACGAGCCGTTCCGGGTCGACGTGCGGGTTCTCTGCGCCACCAATCGCGACCTTCGCGACATGGTGAAGAACGAGCAGTTCCGCGAGGACCTGTTCTTCCGCCTCAACACGTTCGAGATCATCCTTCCCCCGCTCCGCGACCGCAAGCACGACATCAGCGAGCTGGCGCGGCACCTGCTCGCACGGTACACGGCGCGGCGAGGACTGACCGAGTCGTCGATCAGCCCCGAGGCGGTCGAGATGCTCGCGGCCCACGACTGGCCGGGCAACATCCGCGAGCTGGCCAACGCGATCGAGCGCGCCTCGATCCTCGCCGGCAACGCCCCGATCCGCCCCGAGCACTTGCCGACCCAGCTCCCCGCCCGGGGCCGGACTTCTCATCCCGCCTCGGCCCATTCTCCGATCGGCTCGCCCCACTTCTCCATCCCCGAAGGCACGCCCACCCTGCGCGACATCGAGATGAGCTACATCCAGGCCGTCCTCGAGAAGCACAACGGCAACAAGCCCGCCGCCTCCAAGGAGCTGGGCATCAGCCTGAAGACCCTCTACAACAAGATCAACCAGCTTCAGCAGTCGTGAGCGTGTCTGCCGTGGCTGTTCGAGACGAGTCCGCGCGGATTGATCGGCCGGTGGACTTGACCGCACGGACCGTGGGGTAGGGCGTTCGGTACGGAGGTGGGGGACGAGTCGGGCCGTGAACTACGAGGCGATCGCCGCGTGGCACTGGGCCTCGGTCGCGGCGGGCCACGGGTCGATCGCGGGGTCGCTCACCGCCCGAACGCGTCGGTCGGCATCGCCAGGTCCATCATCAACAGCCGGAAATCGGGTCGGTCGCGGAGCGGGTCGAGGGCGACCTCTCGCGCCATCGCGTTGACGTTGTGGTAGCCGTCGGCCACGGCCCGGCGGAGCAAGTCCATCGCCTCGCCGTCGCCGGCCGAGACCCCCAGCCCCTCCCGGCGGCGCCGGCCAGCGCGGCGTGGCAACAAGCCAGCTCGTACCACTCCTCCCCCGTGCGGGACGGCAGCCCCTCGTACAGGTCGCGGCCCTCCGGGCGTCGGCGACCGCCCCGACGGCGTCCCCGGTAGCCAGGCGCGCCAGCCCGAGCCGGCGCACGCTGTAGGCTAGGTGGCTGCGGTACATGGTGACGCTGGGGTTGGTCTTGACCAGCTCCTCGCGGATCGCGATCGCCCGCTCATAGCTATCCCACGCCTCGGCGGCCCGGCCGAGGGTACGGTGGACATCGGCGAGGTTGGTGTGGCTGCTCGCCAGGGAGTTCCGGTAATCGGGGATGGCGGGGTTGTCGTCGGCCAGCTTCTGCCGGATCGCCAGCGCCCTCCGGCACGACTCCAGTGCCTCGACAGGCTTGACGGTCTGGGACTGCAGCCAGCCGATATTACTTAACGAGACGACACTGGGCTGGAGATTCTGATCATGCCTCCGCAGACAGCCGGCTCAGAGATGACTTCCATAGAAATACGCGAAACACACGAAAAAGAACGAGACTTCTCGCTGATCACCACCGGGCGAGGACTGCCCGGATCCGGGTGGCTGGCGGCGGAGCCGAAGGCGACGCCCCAGATCCCCAGGCTACGGCCCTGCGGTTTCCCTGCGCTCAGCCCCAGCCACCCACGCGTCCATCCCCAACACGACCGACCAGGAATCACGGCGGAGTTTGGCGAGGACTCTCAAAGGAACTACGGCCTGACGCCGGCTAGGATTCCTCGTACTCTCGCCGGAGTCGGGCCAGCACGGCCTCCAGCAAGGCAGGGCCCAATAGCGCTCGAAGAGCCGCTCGCGGCGGTGCGGCCGTGCGATGGCTCTCGCAGGTAGCGGCCCTCGGCGTCGCGGGCATCAATCGACAGTGGCGCGATGCCGCCCCCGCGCCTCGCGGCGCGGTCGTGCTCGCGGCGGTCGGCGAGGAAGCGGGTGCAGTCGGCCAGCAGGAACGACCGGAACCGGCCCTTGCCCGGGGTCGGCCGCCGCGACGGTGCCCCGCTCCAGCAGCCGGGCGAACTAGTCCTGTGTCAGACCAGGGCCTCATCGGGACCGCGCCCCTTGCGGCGGATGAAGGCGTAGAGCGGATACCAGTAGGCGGTACACAAATCGGCCAGTGCCGCGTTCGCCTCGGGCGTGGCCCGATCGCAGGCCGCGACCACCCGGCTCCAGCACGTCGTCGGGAATCGGACCGCCGAGGGGTTGCCTTCTATAGGGGCCGACCATACCGGGGGTGAAACCATGCCGGGGCACGTCGCCCGCGACGCATCTCACCCCACTCTATGGCAGATCTCACGCTGATCCAAGGCTCGTCGTACCTCAGTCGGGCAACACCAGACGCCGGGCAGGGGGCTTTCCCCGACTGGCTCGCTGCGCGTATGATTCGGGCAGCACGTGTCTTCGAGCAACTCGATTCCAAACGATCGCCGGTTTCGCGGCAGGAGCGCTCAAACACCAGCACGAGCGCTCATGCCGGTTCACCGAAGTGGTCCTATCTCACAATTGGCCATGGGGTTCGGGAACGGCCGTGCCGTCACAATGATCAGACCGGAGGGAGGGAGAGCGATGAGCGATCGACTTCCGCGTCGACAGTTCCTGCAATCGGCCACCGCACTGGGGCTCGGGGCCGGACTTGGTCCCTGGGAAGCCTTGCGAGGCATCACGCCTGCCACGGCCGATGGGGCGAAGGTTGTGCCCGAGATGGTCCGGTACCGGCCGGAGATCGAGCCGGTGGTTCGCTGGATCGAGGACACTCCGCGCGAGCAGGTCTTCGAGAAAGCCGTGGCCGAGCTCAAGGACGGGCTCTCGTACCGGGTGCTGCTGGCCGGTCTCTTCCTCGCCGGCATCCGCAACATCAAGCCGCGCCCGGTGGGGTTCAAGTTCCACGCGGTGATGGTGATCAACTCTGCCCATCTGCTGGGCCAGACGTCGGCCGTGACCGAGCGGCTGCTCCCCTTGTTCTGGGCACTCGATAACTTCAAGTCGTCCCAGGCGGCCGACGTCCGCGAGGGAGACTGGGCACTCGGCCGGGTGGACGAGTCGCATGTGCCACCGCCGCACCGGGCCAGGGCCGAATATGTCAAGGCCATGGAAGCGTGGGACGCCGAGGCGGCCGATCCCGCGGTTGCGGGGCTCTGCCGCGGCTCGGGTGCGGCCGAGACCATGGAGCCGATCTGGCGGATGGCGGTCCGCGACCAGCGGAACATCGGCCACAAGCCGATCTTCGCGGCCCAGAGCTGGCGGACCTTGCAGGCGATCGGCTGGGAGCATGCCGAGCCGGTGCTTCGCTCGCTTTCTTTCGGCCTGCTCGACCTCCAGGGAGACAGGCCCAAGGCGCTCGGTCCGTTCGAGGCAAACCTGGAGGCCGCGCGGAAGATCCGCGCCGACTGGCCGGCCGGCCGGGTCGATTCCGGGGCCACCACGGCCTTGCTCCAGACCATCCGCCATGCCACGCCCGAGGCCGCGTCGGCCGAGGCCGCGAAGATGCTCGATCAGGGCATCGCGCCGGGCTCGCTCTGGGATGCCGTCATCCTCTCGGCCAGCGAGCTGATGATGAGCAACCCCGGCATCATCAGCCTCCACGCCACGACCGCCTCGAACTCGCTGCACTACATCTTCCACGCCAGCGGCGATGACCTCACTCGACGGCTCGCCCTGCTTCAGGCCGTCGGCTGGCAGCCGCTGTATCGCGATCGCGCCAAGCCCGCCCGGCCCGTCGAGATCAACACACTCGCCAGCGGAGAAACGATCACCGAAGGGGCCGAGGCTGTCGGAGAGATCTTCGAAACGATCAACCAGGATCGAGGCCAGGCCGCCTCCAAGACCCTGGCCTATCTCGCCAGGGGCGGATCAACGGCACGCCTCTTCGACGCCGCGCGGCGGATGATCTTCCACAAGGGGACAGACAGCCACGACTACAAGTACGGCGCGGCCATCTGGGAAGAATGCCTCGCGGCCTCCGACCCTCGGTGGCGCGGTCCGATGGCCGCCGCCGCGATGTTCAACCTCCCCGGTGCCAGGACCGGCGACAGCCCGCTGATGATCCGCGCCCGCGAGGCCGTGGCGAAAGTCATCGGCTGAGGGCTCGGGCCTGCGACTTGCCGTCGGGCATCGGCGGTCCGGCATCTGGAATCTTGAATCTGGCATCTGCAATCTGGAATCGGTGATGCGCCCGCTGAAATTAGCCGGGCTCATCCCGCGGACGGCTTGCGCCTGCTGCCGGCGAGGGCCTTGTAGGCTGCGACGGCCATGCGGTCGCAGGCTTCATTCTCGGGATGGCCGCGATGGCCCAGCACGTGCTTCACCTGAACGTCGTGCTGGTCGAGCAGCTCGTCGAGCCTCTTCCAGAGGTCGGCATTCATCACCGGCTTGAGCCGGCCGCCCTCCTTGCGCTGCCATCCCTGGCGCTTCCAGTTGGGCAGCCACTCGCGGATGCCCTTGGCGACATACTGGCTGTCGGTCACCAGCTCGACGCGACACCGGCGCTTGAGCGAGGCGAGCCCCTCGATGACTCCGGCCAGCTCCATGCGATTGTTGGTCGTCTCGTGCTCCGCGCCGGAAGCGTCGCGCTCCTGGCCCGAAGCCGGGTGGCGGAGGATGTAGGCCCACCCTCCCGGCCCCGGATTGCCGCTGCACGCTCCATCCGTGAAGAGTTCGACCAGATCCGCAGGCGCCGAGGCGTCCGGTTCCATGACTTGATCCTTCAAGTGCAGCCGAGCTGAGGGCGACACCGATCGGGCGACACCGCCCCCCCTGCTCCGGGAAAGAGCGGGGGACACAACCGCCTCCTGGCGGAGGACCCGGCTCTGTCCCGCGATTCCGATCCCGATTGTAGAAGCCGGCTGCGTCCGACGATAGGGGATTTCAGTATTTCCGGACCACGCCCACCAGGACGCCGAGGACGTTCACATGGTCGCGGAAGATCGGCTTCATGGTGCGATTGGCAGGCTCGAGGCGGAACCGGTTCTTGTCGCGGTAGAGCCTCTTGAGCGTGGCCTCGCCCTCCTCGTCTCGCACGGCCACAATCTGGCCGTCGCGCGCCTGGTCCTGACGCTTGATGATCACGAAGTCGCCGTCGGCGATGTGCTCGTCAATCATCGAATCACCGGAAACCCGCAGCGCGAACTTGTCGCCGTTCTCCGTCCACTCCGAGAACGTCAGCTCGTCCTGCTGCTCGATCGCCTCGATCGGCTGACCGGCCGCGATCCGGCCGACCATCTTGACTCCCGTCGGATGCCCGGTCGGGGAGTCCTCGAGAAGCTGGATCGCTCGCGACATGTTTGGCTCGCGGTGGATCAGGCCCTTCTTCTGCAAGGCCTTGAGATGACACATCACGCCGTTGGGGCTCTTGATCTGGAAGTGAAGCCCGATCTCCCGGACCGTCGGCCCGTAGCCGCGGCCCTGGATCTTGCTGCGAATGAAGCTGTAAATCTCACGCTGCCTGGGTGTGAGAGATTCCATGTCGGCCATGCGATGGTCTCCTGTTAACTGGCGAACCAACCACCTGGTGTGAGTACGTGCATGCGTCGATTGCCACACGAACGAACACTACCTGACTCTTTGACTGCTAATGTACACAGGTTGTCTAGCGCACGCGAGAACATTTTTCCCCGGGCCCGCGATTTTTTTTCAGCCACCTGGTGAGATCCATCCGGGTGGGACTGAGGGCTTGAGTCGGGTCGCGCGCAGTCGGTACATCACAACAGGGGATCAGGCCTGGAGGTGTTTCTGGTTGGAGTCAGCTTGCCATGTCGAGTGTTGTGCGTGTGCTGGCCATTCATGCCCATCCTGACGATGTCGAGTTTCAATGTGCGGGGACGCTTGCCTTGCTCCGGGAGGCCGGTTGCGAGGTGACGATCGCCACGATGACCCCGGGCGATTGCGGGAGTGCCGAGCACGACTGCGAGACGATCGCGGAAATTCGCCGTGGCGAGGCCCGGGCGGCCGCCGCACTGATCGGGGCCGAAGCCTTGTGCCTCGAATTTCGCGACCTGGCCATCTTCAACGATGATGACTCGCGCCGGCGGGTCACCGAGGCCCTCCGACGGACCAGGCCCGATCTGATCCTGACCGCACCGCCGGTCGATTACCTCTGTGACCACGAGATGACGAGCCTGCTGGTCCGCGACGCCTGCTTCGGCGCGTCGTGCCCGAACTACGCCACTCGCCAGTGGGACCCGGCTCCGCCGCTCACGAAGATCCCGCATCTCTACTTCGTCGATGCCCTCGAAGGCATCGACCGCGAAGGCCGGCCGATGCCGGTGGACTTTCACGTGGACGTGTCGCGCGTTTTCGACCTCAAGCGCAAGATGCTGACGTGCCATGCGAGCCAGCGCGAGTGGCTGCTCCGCCAGCACGGGATGGACGAGTACCTGGAGAGCCAGGCGGTGTGGGGATCGCACCGGGGAAAGGAGATCGGGGTCGAGAAGGCGGAAGGGTTCCGCCAGTACAAGGGACACCCTTACCCGCAGGATAACCTGCTCCTGGCCCTGATCGGCCAGGATGGCCGCGGGCGGGCCGCAGGTGGCGCTGCGCCTGCCTGGAGGGACGCTGCTCAGGGCATCGCGTAATCGATGATCTGCGCAATCATGCTTCGCAAGTCGCGACGGTGCACAATTCGATCGACGAAGCCGTGCTCCAGAAGGAACTCGCTGGTCTGGAACCCCTGGGGAAGCTGGACGCGGACAGTCTGCTCGATGACTCGGGGGCCGGCGAACCCGATCAGGGCCTTGGGCTCGGCGAGGATGATATCGCCCAGGGACGCGAAGCTGGCGGCGACTCCGCCCATGGTGGGGTGGGTCAGGATGCTGATATACAGGCCCCCGGAGCTGCGGAAACGCCCCAGCGCCGTCGACACCTTGGCCATCTGCATCAGCGAGAAGATTCCCTCGTGCATGCGGGCCCCGCCCCCCGAACCCGAGACGATCAAGAGCGGCAGGTTTTGACGCTTTGCCTCCTCGATGGCCCGGGTGAGCTTCTCGCCGACCACGGACCCCATGGATCCCATGATGAAGCTGCTGTCCGTGATCCCCAGGACGATCCGGATTCCCTTGATGAACCCCTGGCCCACCAGGGCGGCCTCGTTCAGCCCCGTCCGGGCCTGCTCGGCCTTGACGCGCTCGGGATAGGGGCGGCGGTCGTCGAAGTTCAGCGGGTCGGAAGGCTGAAGGTCAGAGAACCAATCCTCGTAGGTGTCCGAATCGAGAAGCTGGCCGATCCGCTCGATCGCCGACACCGGGAAATGGTGGTTGCACTCGGGGCAGACCTTCGCGTTCTGGTCCACCTGCTTGCGAAAGAGCGTGGCGCTGCATCCGTCGCAGCGCATCCAGACCCCCTCCGGAACCCGTTTCGATTCCGAATGCCCATGCCATGCGTTGAGCGATCCTCCTCCGTGTTGGGCCATGGGGCTCCTCTTCCTGGTCGGGGACAAGTCCTTGATTCCGTTGGTCGCCGCGAGGGGGCCGGCATGTTCCTCCCCGGCGTGTGCTGCCAAGGTCCTGTTCCTGGGGAGGATTGTCAAGAGAAGCCGTTGACCAGCAGATCCGGCGGGATCTCGAGCCGCTCCCATCCGCAGCAGGGCAACTGCTCGTCGAGCTGGGGGCGAAGGGCGCGGCGGAGATAGCACGAGACCAGCCGGGCCATGGGCTCCCCCACGACGAGAGCGAAAAGCTCCCCCTCCTGGTGCCGGCGGATCAGGGGCTTGAGGGCCGTCCTGACTCGCTCCATGGCGTCCTCGATGGTCTCCCCCTGGGGCGGACAGATGGTTCGAGGGTCGTCGATCCACTGGCGGAACAGCTTGGTATTCCGCCGCTTGATCTCCTCGATCTGGAGGCCCTGCCAGAGCCCCTGGTCGAGGTTTCGCAGCTCATCGATTCGCCGAGGCCTCAGTCCCAGGGCCTTGCCGATGATCTCGGCGGTTCGAATCACGCTCTCACCGGGACCGCAGTAGAGGGCGGAGAGCGCCGTGCTGTCCTGGGTCTCGGCCAGCGCGTTCGCCAGGCGAGTCGCCTCGGCGCAGCCCGCGCTCGGTCAAGGGGATGTCGAGAATTCCCTGAACTCGGTTCTGCTCGTCATAGAGCGTTGCGCCGGGCCGGATCAGTAAAACCTGTGCCATCGAAACGGCCATCAACTTCGCAGATCTCCGCAGCCCGCAACAGACCGTTCCCTGGCTGGAGAACCGGCACGGTCGGGCTCCGTGGCCGGACCCCCATCTTCCCAAACAACCCGGATTTCGGCAACGTCCGTTCGTTTGGCGGCAGCGTCCGTGTCCTGCAACCTGAGTGCTGCTCCAGCGAAGCACGGAGTGGAATTCGGGGCCCGACGGGGACGCCGACGGGTGGTCCGCCGGGCCGGGTTGATGTCATGGCTCCCAGGAAGGCCGCCCCCTCCCCGCCCCGGGCGCGGCTGTTCGCGGACCCGACCCCTCGGAGTCGTGCCCGTGATCCGCCTTCAGTGCGAGCTTGCCGTTCGGTCAGCCTGCCAAGATTGCGGTTTGCAGAACCCCTGAGCCTGGGGAAAACTTGAGGAATTATCCCAGTTTCCCCGTTTACCCAGACCAGGAGCCCTGCAATGAACTACATCGGCGTCGACCTTCACAAGAAGATTATCACCGTCTGCGTAATGGACCAGAACCGTACCGTGCTCGCACGCAAGACCCTTTACTGCAACCAGCCTGACCAGATCGTTGAGTTCTTCCGGAAATTCCAGCCCTTCAAGGTCGTCGTGGAGGCGACGGCCAACTACCACTGGCTCGTCGATCGGCTCGAACCCCTGGCCGAGAAGGTCGTCCTGGCCAATCCCAAGAAGCTGAGGGTAATCGCCGAATCCACCAAGAAGACCGACCGCCTCGACGCCCAGATCCTGGCGGAGTTCCTGGCCCGGGATATGATCCCCGAAGCCTACATGCCCACACCCAGGCAACGGCAGCACCGGATTCTGGTCCGCCATCGACAGTATCTCAGAGAGTGCCTGACCTCCGTGCGGTGCAAGATCCGCCACATCCTGGCCGACCACAACGCCGACCGCAAGGACCTCTTCTCGACCCAGTGCGGCAAGGCTTACCTCAAGCAGGTGCCCCTCAGCGACGCCGAGCGGTTCGTCATCAGGCAGCTGTGGTCGGAGTTCGAGGACTCTCAAGCCCAGCTGTTGGCCCTGGCCAAGAAGATCAAGGCCTTCGCGGCCAAGGCATCGAAGCGGGAAGCCGAGGCCCGGACGATCCTCAAGACGGCGCCCGGCGTGGGGACGGTGACCGCCGAGGTGATCCTCAGCGAGCTGGGCGATGTGAGCCGATTCCGCAACGCCAAGGCGGTCTGTGCCTACGCGGGGCTGGCACCCGTCGTCAAGCAGAGCGGGGGCAAGAGATCCAAAGATCTTGCAATCAGCAAACAAGGATCGGGACTGTTGCGGTGGGCCCTGGTGGAGTCGGCCTGGCGGCTGGTGAACACGAGCCCGAAATGGATGGCCGTGTTCTCCCGGTTGAGGAAGCGCAGCGGCACCAAGCGAGCCATCGTGGCGGTGGCCAGGAAGCTCTTGTGCGTGCTCTACGCCATGCTCAGGACGTCGACTCCCTACAAGGTGATGGCTGCCTAGCGGGCCCACCAACCCCCAGAAAGGAGGGGAGGCCAAGACCGAATCGAACACAATCTCTGTGAGAGCGAGCCACCTGTCGAGCGAAGGCCGGTGGACGTGACGACCAGGAGGACGACCCCGCAACGAACCCCGACAGCGACCCCATCACCAACTGTCGTGAAATTGAATGGTGGCGTCCCTTGGATTCCGGCTGAGTGGCGACATCGGAGCGATCCGGTGATCCCGAATAGATGGTTGAGCGAATCACGTCACGTCGGCTAACGCTTCGTACACTGCCGGCACTGAGGGGGAGCAATCTCCCTCGGCCTCAGGCTCAAAGGATGTGTTGCGGGGTGCACAACCAATTCGTCCGCGGACAGGTCTGAGATGGGCCAGATCGACCGAAGCCGACGGCGAAGGGGATGTGCGGGAGCCCTCCGACACAAAATCTGCACCGCCTCGCTTGACAACGCCCCTCTCATAGATGGGTTTGTTCGTCACCGTGACGATCTGCGGCACTACTAGCCGTAACTGCCTTGCCACATTGGAGTTTGCGTCTCGGCGAAATTGAAGCTATGAGAGGGAGGTGAAGGTCGACGCGACGGTTTGCAGAACCCCTGAGCCTGGGGAAAACTTGAGGAATTATCCCAGTTTCCCCGTTTACCCAGACCAGGAGCCCTGCAATGAACTACATCGGCGTCGACCTTCACAAGAAGATTATCACCGTCTGCGTAATGGACCAGAACCGTACCGTGCTCGCACGCAAGACCCTTTACTGCAACCAGCCTGACCAGATCGTTGAGTTCTTCCGGAAATTCCAGCCCTTCAAGGTCGTCGTGGAGGCGACGGCCAACTACCACTGGCTCGTCGATCGGCTCGAACCCCTGGCCGAGAAGGTCGTCCTGGCCAATCCCAAGAAGCTGAGGGTAATCGCCGAATCCACCAAGAAGACCGACCGCCTCGACGCCCAGATCCTGGCGGAGTTCCTGGCCCGGGATATGATCCCCGAAGCCTACATGCCCACACCCAGGCAACGGCAGCACCGGATTCTGGTCCGCCATCGACAGTATCTCAGAGAGTGCCTGACCTCCGTGCGGTGCAAGATCCGCCACATCCTGGCCGACCACAACGCCGACCGCAAGGACCTCTTCTCGACCCAGTGCGGCAAGGCTTACCTCAAGCAGGTGCCCCTCAGCGACGCCGAGCGGTTCGTCATCAGGCAGCTGTGGTCGGAGTTCGAGGACTCTCAAGCCCAGCTGTTGGCCCTGGCCAAGAAGATCAAGGCCTTCGCGGCCAAGGCATCGAAGCGGGAAGCCGAGGCCCGGACGATCCTCAAGACGGCGCCCGGCGTGGGGACGGTGACCGCCGAGGTGATCCTCAGCGAGCTGGGCGATGTGAGCCGATTCCGCAACGCCAAGGCGGTCTGTGCCTACGCGGGGCTGGCACCCGTCGTCAAGCAGAGCGGGGGCAAGAGATCCAAAGATCTTGCAATCAGCAAACAAGGATCGGGACTGTTGCGGTGGGCCCTGGTGGAGTCGGCCTGGCGGCTGGTGAACACGAGCCCGAAATGGATGGCCGTGTTCTCCCGGTTGAGGAAGCGCAGCGGCACCAAGCGAGCCATCGTGGCGGTGGCCAGGAAGCTCTTGTGCGTGCTCTACGCCATGCTCAGGACGTCGACTCCCTACAAGGTGATGGCTGCCTAGCGGGCCCACCAACCCCCAGAAAGGAGGGGAGGCCAAGACCGAATCGAACACAATCTCTGTGAGAGCGAGCCACCTGTCGAGCGAAGGCCGGTGGACGTGACGACCAGGAGGACGACCCCGCAACGAACCCCGACAGCGACCCCATCACCAACTGTCGTGAAATTGAATGGTGGCGTCCCTTGGATTCCGGCTGAGTGGCGACATCGGAGCGATCCGGTGATCCCGAATAGATGGTTGAGCGAATCACGTCACGTCGGCTAACGCTTCGTACACTGCCGGCACTGAGGGGGAGCAATCTCCCTCGGCCTCAGGCTCAAAGGATGTGTTGCGGGGTGCACAACCAATTCGTCCGCGGACAGGTCTGAGATGGGCCAGATCGACCGAAGCCGACGGCGAAGGGGATGTGCGGGAGCCCTCCGACACAAAATCTGCACCGCCTCGCTTGACAACGCCCCTCTCATAGATGGGTTTGTTCGTCACTGGGAATTCTCGCTTTTCCAACCACTAACACATTTCTTGATAGCCTTTTACGTCAATTCCATTTTGGCTTTGCTCGTCATGCTTTCGCACCCCTCACGCCTTCGCGAGATCCGCCATGGCACCGTCACCGAATTGTCAAAGAACCGGGGGAAAGCGGGGAACGCACTTCCCCGATTACAGTATGCGACACGATGTCAACTCCGGTCGGGCTCCGGTTCAAGAATCCCGGCGCTTTAATCCGCACGATCGTCCCGGCTCGCCCAGCCGCTAGAACCACGGGAAACCGCTGGCTGCGTCCATGTTGTGTCTCCCTGTCGTGTTCCTGGCGGTACCAGTAACTGCCTGCGTACCTGTTTCCATGCCCTGCGTCCCTGTTTCCACGCCCTCGACTGGTCAGAATCCAAGATCCTCAAGAGTGAGCGTCGGCTGCCCCGGACCACGGATGCGAAGAATGGTGACGACCTCGCCGCGCACCACGAACAATGCACGGTAGGAGCGGCCCTTCCGGATTCCAAACAAAAGGTGCCTCAACTCCTCGCCAACGAGCCGATTCTCGTAAGCCAGCCCAGAGGAAAGTGGAAACGTTTCCAGGCGGGAGAGAGCTTTGTCGAACTGGGTCGAGAGTCGAGCGGCCGCGTTGGGCGAGCGCTCGGATAGCCAGCTCAGGATCTGGTCAAGGTCGCGGTAGGCCGTCTCGGTGATCTCGACCCGAAAGCTCATGGCAATTCAGACAGTTTATGTTTACGCCGAAGCTCTGCGATGGCCTCACGGGCGGAGCGAGTTCGACCGGCGTACATATCTTCCAGGCCTTGACGGATCGCCGAGAGGGCTTCCTCTCGCTCCTCATCAGAGGAATTCTCGATGATCCAGAGGTCGAAGCACTCCTCCGGGGTGAGACTTGATCCCCCATTGCCAAGCTGGGCATCGACAAAATCGCGGAAGGCTCTGAGGTCGTCGATACGTTCTGTTGCCATCACCGTACTCCTTGAATGCCTCCCTCAGGGTAGCAGCAAGCCATGCCCCGGGTCAAAGTCGAGATGCAAGGAGTTTCGTGATCCCTCCTTCATGGGGCGAGGCACCGATTACTCTTCGCGAAAAGATGCTCTGACACCGGGATTCTTGCGAAAAGTGTACTGACACGAATGGCATTAAGCTAAGCCGCAAGCACTTGTCCTAAAAGGTTCTTGCGCAATTTAAAGCGTGGTGTTTTCCTAAGCGGATACTGCTTCGGTCTTCGCTTCCGGACGCGCGGCTCGACCCGCCCAGGGCGGTCGGGGTTGACTTTCAAGCGTGGCAGATCGTCGCCCGCTTCGGCGTCCAGGAGCCAACGCATCGCGTCGATGAAACTGATTCGTTCCACAAGCACACCCTGCCGTCGTGCGGCTTCCCCCATCACCACCCGGATCAGGTTGTACACCATCGCGTAGACTATCAGTTCCTTCAGCACACCATCCTCACTCTTGCACCGCAACACATCCATCTTCATCGTCTGCTTCAAGTGACGCAGGTTCGTCTCCACCCCCCTCGTGCGCCGTAGAGTTTCGCCAGCGCCTCCGCAGAGTAAGTCTCCGCGTCCAAAAGCGTCGTCACCAGCGTCACGGAACGCGTCCGGAAGCCCGGCCGGTCGAGCGTGTAACGTAGCTCGCGCACCACCCGCGTCTCAGGCAGCGCCGCGTAGACTTCGGCGCTCATCCACTTGGGCTTCTGTTTGGGCTTGATCCATTCGACGAGTTGGTCGAGCGTGCCCAGCCGGCGGAGCCACTTCGAACGGGGCAGCCCCGTGCCGGCGGCCTTGTCACCGCGTCGGGCGTGTGGCCGATCCGGCGTGAAGTCGACGATCTGCGGCTGGTGCATGCGGAACACCGCGTGAATGCCCCGGGCCATCAGCAGGGCTAGATGCGCGAACGAGCAGAAGCCGCGGTCGGCCACCAGGACGTCGCCTGGCTGCAAGGCAGGATGGACGTCCTCAGCACGCGCCTCTCATGAGAGCGCAAGGGGGCGGCCATCACTTCGAGCAACAGCCCCGTGCCGGCGTGGAACAGAGCCAAGATCTTGGCGACGGGAAACCCGCAGCCCGGTTGCTGTGCGCCGGGCTGGCCGAACGACCGCTGCAACTCGGGGGTGTCGGGCATCGAGAACGAGGACCCGTCGAGCCGGAACGTGCGATGCCCGTACCACAGGTGGTCGTGGGTATCCGGAACGAAGGCCGTGATGAGGTGACGGAGCAGCGCCCGAAAGACCGCCAAGGGGAGGCGCGCACGCGCCTGACAGTATGCCGAGTCGGTGAAAGCCTTCTTGGCCAGCGTGGCCACATGCTCCAGCGCGGTGTTGCCGCTGAGGACTTGGAGCAGGAACCAGTGGAGGGTGGCGAAGGGCGTCAGGACGCCGTCGCGCCAAACGTGCCCGGCGGCGCGGCAAATCCGCTCCACCACAGAGCGATCGAGGTACTGGCAGGGGTCTTGCCGAAGTTGCCGCAGCGTGGTATCAATCCGTCGATGCATCCGAGGGCCTCCTGTCCCATGGGTCGTGTGACAACCCCATGAGGTCAGGAGACCTTTGCTTTCCTCAAGCCCTTTCGGGGAAGAGGATTACCCTTCGCTTAATGCCATTCCTCTAATCCCCTTTAAACAGTAGTTTCCCCGAAATCCTCCACTCCAACTAAACTTCTGTATCCTGTTGAGCGGGGCATCTGCTGAGCGGAACCTGCCGGGTGATTACCCTCCCATCCGGCTCCCCTCGGAGATGCTCCCATGACCGAAGCTACGCTCCTCTGGTCGATCTGGCAAGCACTGCTGCGGCCCTTCGTCTGGGCCTTCACCCGACTCGGATATCGCCGCTTCGTCGAGTGGGTCACCGCGTTGGCCCTCAACGTCGAGGAGCACACCATCACCCAGTCGGTGCTCGCCCTCGACCGCCCCGCCGACTGGAAGGCGCTGGAGTCCTTCGCCGAGTATGGGGCCTGGGACGCCCCCGCTGTCACCCGCAATCTGACCCGACTCGTCGCGCAGGCCCCCGGCCGGATCTGGCACGGCTATCATGTCTCGGCCGTCGATGACACCAAGGTCCACCGCAATAGCCAGGACGTCTGGGGCACCTGTACCTTCCATGAATACACCGCCCGCTGCCCCAACCGGGCCACCACCGTCCGGGCGCACAACTGGGTCGTCCTCGGGGCACTGCTGGAGAACGCCGGTCGGCCTGCCTGGTTCCTCCCCCTCTCCGGGCGGCTCTACTTCCGCCAGTCGCAGCTACCCACTCGGTGCGGGGCCGTCGGCCCCAGGGAGCCATTCCGCACCACGTGCGAACTGGTCGTCGAACTGCTGCGGGAGCAGGCCCGGATCATCACCGGGCGGCACCTGGGCGTCGTCGACGGCGGCTACGCCCTGCAGAGCGTCGTGCGGCCGCTGGTGAGGCCCAAGGACGGTTCGCCCCGCAGCGAGTTCCTGACGCGGTTGCGGCAGGATGCCCGGCTGTTCGCCCCGCCTCCGCAGGGGTGTCGTGCCAACCAGAAGTGGGGCCGCCGGTTGCCGCCGCCCCGCCAGGGCGGCCGGTGGACGAGACCCTGGCACGAGGCGACCGCCTTCATCTACGGCCGCCAGCGGAAGGTCCGCTGGAAGGAGGTCGTCTGCCTGTGGTGGGTCGCGGGGCCTGAGGTGCCGGTCAAGGCGGTGGTCGCCCAGGTCGAGGGGCACACGGAGCGGTTCACGCTGGTCACCTCGGCGGTGGAGTTGACCGGGTTGCAGATGGTGGAGTTGTTCGCGGCGCGGTTCCGACAGGAGGACGCCTTCCGGGACCTGAAGCAACGGCTGGGGTGGGAGGAGTGCCGGGCAGGGACGAGGAACCCGATCGAGCGGACCAGCCAGGCGCAATGGGTGACGATGAGCCTGATACGGTTGGCCCAGTTCCGCCTGGAGTCCGCCGGTGAGGAGGACTGGTGGTTGCGGCCGCCCTGGAATCGGGAGAAGGACCGCCCGAGCGTGTGGGACGTGGAGCGGCTCTTCCGCCGTCATGGCCCGGAGATCCAGCAACGTCTATCGGCGTGGCTGGGAGATGAGGGGAGAGTGGCGTGAGGGGGATGGATTGGTCATGAGCGCATAAAGATTCGATACTGGATGATCGCCGAGCGGCGGATTACCAGGGCTCGGCGGTCGCTTCTGACCGTCGAAGCGACGGAGGGAGTTCGTGTTGAACTTGCATGACTACATAACCTGCTCCATTTTTCAGGGAAAGCAGTGTTTAAAATCGAGTTGGTCAACGGCGTGGAACTGATTAAGAAGCTGGAGACTCTGTGCAAGGGCTACCAGGTCAAGTAGTCTGATTCTCAGCCCTACTGCTACTTGATTGACACGACCTCGACAGCTTCTGGCTCAAAGATGACAGCAGGAAGATTAATCGGTGTCAGTTCATATTTCTGAACGAACTGACACCGATTAACCCCCACTTTCGCCCCACTACCCCAGAACCGGGGCTCGCCTGCCGAATCCGCCCTCGACCCCGGCGACCCACACGACCGAAACTAAGCCGGCAGGAACGAAGGCACTGGTCGCGCGCGTGTTTTCATCGCCGTGGGCTCGACCTCCCGGAGGAATCTTGCCCCTTTTCAATCGGGCGCGGTACTGAGCGGCAGCACCTGAGTGGTCGAGGTTCCTGGCGAGCCTTTCCCCAGGCCCAGCGGTCCCTCTCTGCTCATCCCTCCGAGGGGATGATAAGGAGGATTTTATCTTGCTGGCTCATACTCTCGGTCCCCGGGACCGGGTATCCTGGGACGAAATGTTTCGTCGTGCGCGCTGGCACGAAGACTCACCGCGGGGAAGAAACGGCATGAGCGGTCGATGGTGGATTCTCGGAAGCCTGCTGTGCCTGGGGCTTGCCGGCTGCCACAAGGAGAGCCAGACGGCGGAAGCCAAGGATGAGCACTCCGATGAGAAGGAGGCCCACGTTGCCGTACGGGTCGAGCCGGCCCGGCGGAGCACGGTGGTCGAGACGGTCGAAGGCCTGGGACGGAGCGAACCGATTCCCGCGAAGCTCGCGATGCTGACTCCGGCCGTCGAGGGGCACGTCCACGAGCTCGTGGTCAAGCAAGGTGAGACGGTGAAGACCGGCCAGCCGATCGTCGAGCTCGACAAGCAGGTGGCCCTCGCCGACCTCGCCGAGAAGACGGCCACGCGAGACGGCCTGAAGGCCTCGCTGGCGCTGCTCAAGTCGGTCCCGAGGCCCGAGGAACGGAGAGCGAACGAGCTGGCGGTGGAGCAGGCCAAGGTGGCCCTCGAACGCGCCAAGCAGGCTGCGGCACGGCTCCGGCCGCTGCTCGCTCGCCATGAGGTCTCCGAGCAGCAGGTGTTCGAGGCCGACCTCGCGGTGACCACGGCCCGCCTCCAGCAAGAGTCGGCCGAGGCCACTGCTCCGGACCATGATGATCGGACCGCGACCCGAGGCGGTGGCCGAAGCCGAGTCCAAGATCACGGTGGCCGAAGGGGCGGTGGCCTTCTCGAAGGCCCATCTCGATCTCCATACCATCCGCTCACCCATCGACGGGGTCCTCGACAGCCTCACCTGCCATCCCGGGCAGACGATCGCGATCGGGACGCCCATCGGCGAGGTTGTCGATACCCGGCAGGTCCTCGTCTCGATCTATCTTCCCCCGCGATCGGCAGAGAAGATTCGCGTCGGGCAGAAGGCCCGGGTCAAGGGAGTCGTCTCGCGCCGGGAATCGGCTCCCGCGACTGCGGCCGAGGACGCGGGTCAGGAGGGGAAAGTCGAGTTCGTCGGCCGGATCGCCGATGCCCAGACCGGGAACCTCCCGGTCCAGATCCTGGTCGATAACCCCGACGGGCGGTTGACCCTGGGGCAGACCATGGGCGTGACGATCACCGTGGACGAGCACTCCGGAGTGCTCGAGGTCCCGTCCCAGGCCATCCTCGACCTGGGCGAGGGACCTATCCTGAGTGTCGTCCGGGACGGGAAGGCGGTCGTGCTCCACCCGGAGGCGGGAACGCCTCACGACGGGTGGGTGGCTGTCACGGGAACGGACCTGAAGGAGGGCGAGCCGGTGATCGTCGAGGGAGGGTATAACCTTCCGGAAGGAACCGCGGTCAAGCTCGAGGAAGCCGCGGTCAAGTCCGAGGAAGCCGCGGTCAGGCCCGAAGGATCAGCGGTCAAGTCCAACAAGGCCGCGCCCAGCACGGAGCATGAAGGATGAGCCTCGCCGTGGAGCCGGGAATCGAGGACCGGCTTGAGGGGCGGGGGATCAACCTCGTTGCCCTTGCCAGGCCCTACTTCGGACTGATCGTCCTGACGACCACGCTGCTTACCGCCTTCGGCCTGTACTCGATGCTCCGCATGCCGAGCGGCATCTACCCCGAGGTGGCGTTCCCGCGGATCGTGGTCATCGTGCAGTCGCCCGGGCTCGCCGTCAAGGACGTCGAGGTGGCCGTGACGCGGCCGATCGAGGAGGCGGTGAGCATCGTCCTCGGGGTGATCCGGGTCCGCTCGAAAACGGTTCGGGGCGCGTCCGAGCTGTCGATCGACTTTGCGCCCGGCACCGACATGATCCAGGCGCTCAACGACGTTCGCGCTCGCATGGCCGAAGTCGGGGCTCAGTTGCCGCCCGGCACGACCTCGATCACCGAACGCCAGACGCCTTCGGTCTTCCCGATCATCTCGTTCGTGGTCACCGGCGGCCGCGATCCGGCTTCGCTGCACGACTATGCCTATTACGACCTGAGGCCGCGGATCAGCCGGCTTGCTGACGTGTCCTACGTCACGGTCCAGGGCGGGGATATTCGCGAGATCCTTGTCGAAGTGGATCCGCAGGCCATCGTTGCCGCCGGGCTCTCGATCGCCGACGTCGCCGACCGCCTGGGAAAGGAACACCGGCTCAAGGCCGTCGGCCGGCTCGATCGCGAGGTGCTCCAGTATCAGGTGCTGGCCGACACCCAGGCCACCGATCCGCTGGAGCTGGAAAACCGGGTGATCGCCAGCAAGAACGGCCAGTCGATCCGGCTTCGAGACCTGGGCCGGGTCGCCATCTCGCACGAGGACCGGACGATGGTGATTCGTGCCAACGGCCAGAACGCCGTGGCGCTCACCGTCTTTCGCCGCCTCGGCGGCAACGCGCTGCAGGTCTCGCGAGAGCTGGACGTCGTGCTCGCCGACGCCGTGAAATCGGCACCGCCCGGCGTGTCAATCCGTCCGGTCTACGATCAGGGCCTGCTGGTGAAGACGGCCATCGCCAATGTCCGAGACGCCATCATCATCGGCGGTGCGTTCAGCGTGCTCATCCTGCTCATGTTCCTCAAGAGCCTGCGGGCAACCGCCATCGCCGCGCTTTCCATCCCCTTGAGCCTCATCATCAGCTTCGTCTTCCTTTATCTCACGGGAGACACGCTGAACCTGATGTCGCTGGGGGGCCTGGCCGTCGCCATCGGGCTCATCATCGATGACACCGTGGTGGTGATCGAGAACATCGCTCGCCACCTGGCCGAGGGCCAGACGGGCGATGCGGCCGTGGACCGCGCGAGCAAGGAGATCAGCGGGGCGGTCATCGGCTCGACCTTGACCACGATCCTGGTGTTCCTGCCGCTGGCCTTCGTCCGCGGGGTGGTCGGCCAGTTTTTCCAGTCGCTCTCGCTGGCCCTGACCGTGGCCCTCCTGGTCTCGATGGTGGTGAGCCTGACCATCATCCCGGTGCTCGCCGCCCGCTTCCTGGGGCGGCGGCCGATGCCGACGACGGGGCCGATCTACAACCTCCTGGCCAATGGCTACGAGGGGCTGCTCAAGGTCGGCCTTCGCTTCCCTCGGTTCGCCGTGCTCCTCTCGCTTCTGGCGGTGATCCCCGGCTGGTGGCTCGCCACGCACCTGGAGACCGGCTTCATGCCCGACATGGACGAAGGGGCGTTCGTTCTCGACTACAACATGCCGGTCGGGACGTCGCTGAACCAGACCGACAAGGTCCTCCGCCGGGTGGAGGAAGTCCTGCTGCGGACGCCCGACATCCAGGGCTATATCCGCCGGACCGGGGCCGAGCTGGGCTTCTTCGCCACCGAGAGCTATACCGGCGACATCCTCGTCAGCCTCAAGCCCGCCGGCGAGCGCCGGCCGATGGAAGAGATCTTCGACGCACTCCGCGACAAGTTGAAGGACGAGGTGCCGGAGCTCGAGACCGAGTTCGTCCCGTTGGTCCTCGATCAGATCGGCGACCTGGCGGGCGTGGAACAGCCGATCGAGGTCAAGATCTTCGGACCGGAGCCGGCAACGCTCCGCGAGCTCGCCGCGAAGGTCGGGGCAAATCGTGGAGAAGGTCCCCGGCGTGGTCGACGTGAATACCCACGTCCTGCTCGGCAATCCCGATATCGTGGTTCGCCCCGACAGCGTTCAGACCGCGCGGGTGGGCCTCACGGAACTCGAGATCGAGAGCCAGCTCAATGCCGCGCTCTACGGACAGGTGGCCAGCACGATCCCGGAGCAGGACCGGATGACCAAGATCCGCGTCCGTTATCCCGACCGCGTGCGGTTCAACCGCGAGAACCTGGGTCAGTTGCCCATCAGCCTGGCCATGGCCGCGCCTGCTCCGGCCGGGACCGGCGCGAGTGCGAGCTCGGCCGCCGCGGGGATCGGGTTCGTGCCGCTCGATCAGCTCGCGTCGATCCAGGTCGTCCGGAGCCCCAACGAGCTCTGGCGCGAGAACCAGCAGCCGGTCCTGACCGTGACCGCGGCACTCGACAAGCGCGACGTGGGATCCGTGAACCGTGAGCTCCGGACGAGAAGCTCTCGGCCCTCAAGTTCCCGCCAGGCTACCGCTGGGAGCTCGCGGGGAATTACCGGGCGCAGCAAGAGTCGTTCGCCAGCCTGCTGACGGTCCTCATCGTCTCGGCGGCGCTGGTTTTTCTCCTTCTGGGGTTCCAGTTCCACAGCCTGTCGCTGCCGATCCTGATCTTCCTGGCACAGCCGGTGTCGCTCGCCAGCGCCCTGTTCGCCCTCTGGGTGACCGGCACACCGCTGAACGTGTCGTCCTTCATGGGGGCCATCCTGCTCATCGGCCTGGACGTCAAGAACGGCATCATCCTCATCGAGTACATCGGCCAGCTTCACAACGAGGGAATGCCCCTGCACGAGGCCCTGCTCAAGGCCGGGCGGACGCGGTTCCGGCCGATCCTGATGACGAGCCTCTGCACCATCCTGGGCCTGGTTCCGCTCGCCATGGGGTTCGGGCCAGGCGCCCAGATGCAGCAACCGCTGGCGATCGCCGTCATCGGCGGCCTGATCACCAACATGCTCCTCACGCGATTGCTCATCCCGGTGGGATACCTGGTCTTGAAGGGCCGTGCGGGAATGAGTGAGTAGCCGCCTCGAACCAGCCGGATCGAATCACCGGCCGACTTCCTCGTTGCGATGCGTCTCGCTGTCCATGGCGGTTGGGCCGATCGAGCCCTGGCCCTGGTTCCGGAGTGAACAACCGATGCAGTGGTCCTGGGCTTGCCTGGTGTCGGCGATGTTGATCATGGGTGGGGCTTTCGTTCACGCGGAAGAGGCAACGCGGCCGGCCGAAGAGGATGCGAGGCTCAACACCGTCTTCCATGACTATCTCAAGGAGCTCTTCCGGCGCGAACCGCTCACGGCGACCCGTCTGGGCGAGCACTCGTTCGACGACCAGCTCGACGACCTTTCGGCAGACGCCCGGAAGGCCACGCTCGACTTCAAGCTCAAGCTGTATTACGGGCTTGGCCTCAAGATCGCGGTCGACAAGCTTTCGCCCGACGGCCGGATCGACTACGAGATCTTCCGCAAGCACCTGGAGCGCGAGGTGTGGCTGGCCCAGAACTTCCGGCCCTTCGAGGACGATCCACGGATCTACGGAGACTACATCTCCGAGAGCGTTTACCTTCTCCTGACCCAGTCCTCACTGCCCAGGGAGTCCAATCTCAAGAATGCCCTGGCCCGGATGGACAAGATTCCCGCCGTGATCGCGACCGCCCGGCGGACGATCGCAAATCCCCCCAGGGTCAAGGTCGAGACGGCGATCCGGCAGACCGAGGGGGCCATCGGGTTCTACTCCAGGGAGCTGTTCACGCTGGCCGGCGCGGTGCCCGGCCAGGGAGAGCTCGCCGCCAAGGCCGGGGCGGTCGTGGCCGCGCTCAAGGATCACCTGGCGTTCCTTCAGAAGGAGGTGCTTCCCCGGTCCACGGAGGCCTGGCGGATCGGCCGCGATCGCGTTCCTCAGGAAGCTCGACCTCGAGCTCGATGCGGGCATCACGGCGGACGAGGTGCTTGCCGACGCCGAACGCGAGGCTCTCCGGGTCGAGACCGAGATGGGCGTGATCGCCCGCCAGCTCTGGGGCACCCTCTTCCCCGGCATGGCGATCCCCCCCGACGACGTGCGAGGACGCCGCGAGATGATTGGCCGGGTCCTCGAAAGGCTGGCCGATAATCACGGCTCGGCCGACACCCTCATTGCCGAGGCCCGGGCGACGGCCGCCGAGATCAAGACGTTCATCAACGAGCGCAAGATCCTCCCTCTTCCCGAGCCCGACCAATGCCGGATCGTCGAGATGCCCGAGTTCATGCGGGGCAACTCGGTGGCCTACCTCAACCCGGCCCCGCCCCTGGATGTCCGAGGCTCGAGCGAGTACTCCATCAGCCCTCCCCCGACCGACTGGAGCAAGGAGCGCGCCCTGAGCTTTCTCCGGGAATACAACCGCTCCATGCTCAAGATCCTCACCATCCACGAGGCCTACCCCGGGCACTACGTGCAGCTCGAGTATAGCAACCGCTGCCCCTTACCGATCCGCAAGATCCTCTCCTCGGGGACCTTTGCAGAGGGCTGGGCCGTCTACACAGAGCAGATGATGCTCGACCAGGGCTTCGGCCAGGGCGACCCGGGACTGCGGCTTCACCAGCTCAAGTTCTATCTCCGGGCCGTGGTCAACGCGATTCTCGACCACAAGATGCACGCCGGCGCCATGACCGACACCGAGGCGCTCGACCTGCTGATGAACCGAGCCTTTCAGAGCGAGGGCGAAGCGGTCGGCAAGATCATCCGGGCCAAGCAGACCTCGTGCCAGCTCTCGACCTACTTCGTCGGCCGGTTGGCCTTCCACCGCCTGCGTCAGGCCATCCAGCGGGAGCTCGGCGATCGCTTCGACTTATCCCGTTACCACGAGGCCGTACTGGCGCATGGGACGATCCCGGTGAAGTATCTCCCCGAGCTGGTCCGAGGGACGCTCGGGGTGCACCCGGCCACAAAGGCCGTCCTCCGATAACGGGACCTCCGGGCAGGCAGGGCTTCACCCTCACCCTGACCGTCGTCGCCCTGCTCACGGCTGCGGCCCCGCCTCAGGGGGCGTGGGTGCGGTCATGGGCGTGGGCAATCTCTTCCTACCTTCGATGTTCTCGATGTCCATGGCCGAGAAGAAGTCGTGCAGCTTGGCCTTGCCGGCCCTGTCGGTCGCGTTGTTATCGAGCTTCGCCTCGCCGATGATGCGGTCCCGGGTCTGGTCGAGGATCGGGAACAGCTCGTTGTAAACCTGCTTCTGGCGCGGGGTGGTTGCCGGAGCGAACCGCAGGTTGAAGGTGTGCATGAAAGCCAGGAGGTTCCCCACGGTGGTCTTCTCGATCTTCGAGAGCTCGGCCAGGACCTGATCGATATCGGGCTTCTCGAGCATCCGGGCAATGGCCGTCACGGTCTTGACGAAGTTCTGCGCCTCCTGGTTCTCCGCGGGGTCTTCGAGAGGCATGGCGGCCAGCTTGTCCTTGAGTCGCTGGATCGCTGCCTTGAGCGCGCTCAGGGTCCTGGCGGCAATCTGTCCGTTCTCCTGATTCTCCTTACGAACCTCGTCGACCGCCTTCTCGAAGTCGGCTCGCTCGGTGGCGAACCGGGGCTCCAGCAGGACGGCGGGCCACTGCGACGACGCCTTGAGCTGCGACAGGCTGAAGGCCATGGCTTCCGACGCATGGCGGAACGGAATATCCCGGATGGTCTTGGCGGCGATGGAGGTGTCGGCCATGCGCAGCGCCGAGCTGTGGATACGCGGGTCCGAGAGCTGGTCGAGGGCCGCGTTCAGCGCGTCGCCGTTCTCGACGTCCCTGGCCGTGGGGTCGTCTTGAATTCGCTTCATCAGGGCATCGTAGGCGTTCCGGTCCTTGGCGATCGCCGCGTCGCGGCGGGCGAAGTACTGGCGGGTCGCCTCCTGCTGCGAGAGATAGACATACTGGTTCCAGCGGATCGCGGTGTCCGTATTGATGGCCCGGGCAATTGCCGTCTGGCGGTTGTAGACGCCGGCACCCATGTTGAAATAGCCCAGCCCCCGCGCGATATCTCCCTGTGCCGTGGCACCCCAGCCGCCCCAGCCATAGCCGCCATAGCCGTAAGGATAATAACCGTAACCCCACTGGGCTCGGGCCTGGCCTGAAAGCGACGCCAACGACAGGACGATCCCGAAGGCCAGTCTAACTCTCCAGTGCATTGTCTTGCTCCCATGCAAGCGATCATGAACTCGGGCGACCTGGAGGCGAATCTGCGATCCGTTTCGGAGCTCACGACACCGAACCCGGGCCTCTTGCGTCGGATCGCGCCGATGCGGGGCCCGTCCCCGGGTAATCATACGGTCCGGTGAGATGCACATGAAGTGCCGAAGACGCTAGGATCCGGCAGGGAGGTTGCGGGAGCCTCCGAAGCGGTGAGGTGGTTGGCGGATGAGATCCAGGTGCCGCCACGAGAGAGATCAGAGATCGTCGATCGGGATCAGGCCAATCTCGTCGACGTCATGGGGGTGAGACGGCGGGGTTGCCGTGCGCCCGGTTCCCGCCGGGGCAGCTTCGGGTTTCTCCTGGTGCCGGGTGTTCGGGCGCGGCGAGGTTCCGGGAGCGGCGGCCGCTGGCTGCCCGGTCTCCGCGAACAGCCGGTAAATCAGGGGGCCAATCGCGATCTCATCGCCGACCTGAAGAGTTGCCTCCTCGACGACCTGGCCATTGACTCGCAGGCCATTGTGACTGCCAAGATCCCGGATCAAGATCCGATCATAAGCGAGTGCCACGCAACAATGGCGGCGCGAGATCTTGGCATGGTCGATCCGGATGTCGCACTCCGGATGTCGGCCGATGAGCAAAACGGGGCGATGCAACGGGATCGGCGGACTGCTCCCCGTCTCGGTGGGGATCAACTGGTAGGTCATTCCGGAACATTCTCCGGCGCCTGGATTCCTGAGACCGGCACGGGCGGCTCACCGTGGGATTCCTTGTCGCCCGCTATCTGGACGATCACCTGGATCCGGCACTTCTCCGCAATCGCCAAGGGGAGAATCTTCCGGACGGCGGCCGCCAGCGCATTCTCATCCGCCGGGTAAGGACGCATGGGAGGACGATCGGGCGGAAACCCGTCGTGCTCCAGATCCGGGTTGGGGGCCCGGGGCGTGGGACCTGGGATGCCTCCCGGAAACGAGCGGGGGTCTCCAGGGTCCGCGAGTGTCTGATCGTGCGCCTGACCGTTATCGAGCCGATACCGAATATGTGCTATAGATAGCTCATCTCCCGGCTTTAATCTCCCCATCTCGACGCGTTGTCCGTTGATCCGGATTCCGTTGGTGCTTCCCAAGTCGCGGACGACCACTTCGCCATTCTCATTCTCCTGCATCATGCAGCAGTGGTGGCGAGACACACGGAGGGAGTCGAGTCGAGCGTCGCAGGCCGGATGACGACCCACCACCACCATGGCGCGGTCCAGCACGATATCTTGACCTTCATCGAGGGCCACAAGTCGTGCGGTCATGGAGAGAAGTCCCGGGGGACGAAACCGATAGCTGCTTATCGGGTTAGACGAGCTGTTGGCTGTTGGATCTAAATCTGCATTATACTCGAAAAGACCCCCACGATTCAAACGGTTAGTCCTTGATCCCTATGGATAGGATAGCTCTGCCTTTCGGCATGCCGAACGACGGTCGATGATTTGCCTCGCGGAGCCGGGCAAGCCGCGAGGGCGAGAGTCCACCGCAGACAATCCATCAAAACTATAAGATGCTCGGCGTGGAAAGGACAACGTGTTCCTCAATTTCGATGCCACCCTGTTCCGCTCCAGCCTCAAAGTCACCTCATTCCGGGTTCCAGGACTGATCGTCAGAGGCGTTATCCTGCCAGTCGCAGCATGCTCACGGCGCAGGGCCACCCGGCACACCTGGGCGTTCCGGCCGTGAGACCGGTTGACGACTCAGACCATCTCTCAGGATACAAGAGACCGCGAGCACACGAAGCGATACAATTGCCAGAACTGGCGATTTACCAGCTCGCGACCTGGGGAGCCCGTACCGAGTGAGTGCGCCTGACAGCAAGACCGCCTGGTGGATCTGGATACGGACCGCGAGAATCCTTTCGACGCCGCTCTTCCAGGTACCAGAAGATTTCTGCCGACCACGGATTGGAGATCCCATTGGTGCGGCGTGAAGGTCCCATCGCGACCGTCTGGCGAAAGACGGACTCGCCTTGTCCACGTGCGATGATGCCTACTTAACATGATGCCCGAATAAAATCAAACGAAAACCCGACAATGCCATCATTCCCGGATGTTTGCGCAACAGCGACGGGGTCGGACCCAGGGAGCCCGGTTGCGGTTCGATCCTTCCAAGAGATCGCCTTTCCCCGCCGCGGTCCGACAGGCTCGAGGCGAAAAGGGCCAGGGAGGAGGACCGGCCTGACCGGCCTCCCCCGGATCAGCCAGGTCGTGACGATTCCAGCCGGCCGGTCTGGCGAAGCCAGTCCACGGCGTCGGCAAGGGCAATGCGGATGGGCCGCGGCACCAGGCCGAGTTCGGCCAGGCTGCGTGAGGGATCAAAGTGCATGATCCTCCGCGCCAGGCGTACGCCGGTCACCGTCGCCTTCGGGGAAATTCCGCTGACATGATCAGACCAGAACTCGCTGATGTAAGCGACGGCCAGCCCCGCCGCGTAGGGTACCCGCCACCGCGGCACGGGCACGCCGCAGAGCTCCGACAGAATGCTGGCGACACCTGTGAGGGTGAGGTTCTCACCGCCGAGGAGATAGCGGCGCCCGGGCTGGCCTCGCTCCATTGCGCGGATGAGCCCGGCCGCCACGTCACGCACATCGATGAGGTTGAGCGTGCAGTCCAGGAGCGCCGGCAGCTTCCCCAGGCAGAAGTCGCGGATCAACCGCGAGGGCGGCGAGAGCCCCCGGTCCCCCGGCCCCACCGGCATCGTCGGATTGGCCACCACCACCGGCTTGCCCGCGCGTGCCAGCGCCATGGCCGCGTATTCCGCCCTCAGCTTCGACAGGCAGTAAGGGCCAACGGCATCGCTCTCGTAAATTGCGACATTTTCATCAATTACGTCGGTGCTATCAGATCGCGTGAGAATGCTCTCAGTGCTGGTATGCAGCACCCGCTCGGCCCCCGCCTTCAGCGCCTCCTCGAGCACGTTTACCGTCCCCTGGTGGTTGACCGCCTCGAAGTCCCGCCGATCCCTGACCCAGAGGTTGGGATTGGCCGCCAGGTGGTAGACCCGGCGCCCACCCCGGAGGGCTTGGCCCACTGTCTTACGATCCCGAATGTCCGCAAAAACGACCTCGATTCCAGCCGGTAAATGGGCAACATCCGCCCCCGGCCGTTCGACCACCCGAACCTGCTGGCCGGATTCGACCAGGTGCTCCACCAGGTGGCTGCCGATGAACCCCGCGCCACCGGTTACGATGCTGAGTCCGTTCATACAGTCCTTTCATCCACTGCCTACTGCCATCTGTGCGCTGACCGTGATATAAGCGCCGTTCAAGTCTCAAATCAGAGTCAGTTCTCCAGAAAAACACAATGCCGCGAGCGCCGCGACCATCGCGAGCGTCCTTCTCGATGGGGTCTCGTATGCCCTCTCTGCCGGAGAGCCCGGACCGTTCGCTCGAGAGTTTCCGGGAATACTTGAGGCTGCTGGCCCGGATGAACATGGACCCTCGACTTCAGGCTCGGGTTGATCCCTCGGACATCGTGCAGCAGACGCTCCTGAAAGCTCACGAGAAGCAGGACCAGTTCCGGGGAAGGACCGAGGCGGAACGCGCGGCCTGGCTGCGGACGATCCTGGCGAACCAGATGGCCGACGCCCTTCGAAGGTTTCGCCGCCGGCAGGGGTCCGCGAGCGGTCGATCGAGGAGGCCCTGGAGGAGTCCTCGGCGCGGTTGGATGCCTGGCTGGCCGCCGAGCCCTCGTCACCGAGCCAGAAGATCGTCGATCGGGAGCGGCTGATCGAGATGGCCGACGCGATGGCAAAACTGCCCGAGGATCAGCGGACCACCCTCGAGCTGCGGCACCTCCAGGGGCTCTCCGTGCCTGCGGCCGCCCAGCGCATGGGCAGAACTCCGGCCTCGGTCGCGTCACTGCTCTACCGGGGAATGAAGACACTTCGCGAGATGATAAACGAGGACTGACCCGAATGGCACTCGGAACTTCGTAAGTCGGTTGTGTAACTTGGGATAGACAAATGTCGTCATCCCTGGGACAAGAATTGGTGATGACACGATCCAGGCCCCGTCCGGCAAGGAGGCCGACGATGCCCCAGGCTACACGAAGGTGGATTTCTGAGAAGGTCAAGTCGCTCCACGAATCCGACGTCCTCCCCTTTCACGACCTCCTCGACGCCGAGATGGTCAACTCGGCGCTGGCCGCCGAAGGCGTCAGCTTCAACGAGCGCATCGACACGCCGCTGGTGACCCTCTGCCTGTTCCTCTCCCAGGTCCTCGACCCCGACCATTCGTGTCGCGCCGCCGTCGCGCGGTTGATCGTCTGGCTGGCGGTCAACCGTCGCAAGCCTTGCTCGCCGGAGACCAACAGCTACGGCGACGCTCGACAGCGGCTCCCCCTGGGAGTCATCGTCCGCTTGGTTCATCAGACCGCTCAGCGGGTCGAAGCCAGCGCCAGCGACCAGGGGCTTTGGAAGGGACGCAAAGTCTCGCTGGTCGACGGCACCACCGCCTCGATGCCCGACACGCTGAAGAACCAGCACGTCTTCCCCCAGTCGACGTCCCAGGGCATCGGATGGGGATTCCCGGTGGTTCGGATGGTGGCGATCATCTCGTTGGCCACCGGGGTGGTTCGCGACCTGGCGGTGGGTCCGTACACGGGGAAGGAGACGGGCGAGACGGCCCTCTTCCGCACCCTGCTGGACGGACTGGAGGCGGGCGAGATCGTGCTGGGGGACCGCTATTTCGCCTCGTTTTTCATGCTCGCGGAGCTGATGCGGCGGGAAGTCGACGGCCTGTTCCGGATGCACCAGCGTCGCCAGTTCGATTTCCGCCGCGGTCGACGGCTGGGCAGCCAGGACCATGTCGTCACCTGGACCAAGCCGGCGCGTCCCGAATGGATGGACGAGGAAACCTCTGCTCAGATTCCCAACGAACTGAAGGTCCGTGAGCTTCGGTTCAAGGTCCAGCAGCCCGGCTTCCGGGTCAACGAGTTGGTGCTGGCCACGACCATGCTGGACGCGGAGGAGGACACGAAGGAAGACCTGGCGGACCTCTTCGTTCACAGATGGAACAGAGAACTCGATCTGCGTTCGATCAAGGTCGTGATGCAGATGGATGTGCTGCGGTGGATGTCGCCGGAGATGGTCAAGAAGGAGATCTGGATGCATTTATTGGCTTATAATGTGATCCGAGGCGTGATGGCGAGGGCGGCCGAGGCGCACGATCAACGGCCGCGAGAGTTGAGCGTCAAGGGGGCGCTGCAGACGATGACGGCGTTCCAGGACGCGTTGCGACGGGCGAGGCCGAGCGAACGGGACCACCTGATGACGGAGATGCTGAAGGCGCTCGCGGACTATCATGTAGGAGACCGCTTCGGCCGGGTCGAGCCGCGAGCCAACAAACGTCGACCCAAGCCTCAGAAGTTCTTGATGGAACCGCGCCGTAAGGCGCGCAAGCGCTTGCTACAGGCGGCCTAATGGAAAACCGAGTGCCAATCCGAACTGACACCAATACCCATGCGCCTCGAATGAATCGCGAGAGGGGCGGCTAGTTCGGTTACCCATATTGTCAGCGTCACCGTATTCGTACAATTCACAGTCCATCCAGATCATCAACGATCACAGATTGAAGGGAGTAGCCGTCTTATGGGAACATTTGCATGGGCGGCCCTCGGACTCGTGCTCGTGGGGCTTAGCGTCGTCTTGTATGCGAAACTCAGCGCCGATTACCCACGAAAGACCCGCCTGGTCCAAGTCGACCTCGAGCGCGGCGGGGGCAAGGAGCTGTTCGTGATGGTCCACGGCGGCGGATGCGGCTCGCGGATCTTCGACGACGCCCGAAAGGTCATCCCGCGACTCGGGCCGACGCCGACCTGATGCTGGTCGACTACCCACCTCCCACTTTCTCGAACGCAGACCCCTTTGAGATCGCCGTGGAACTGAGCGACGCAATCAACACCCAGGTGGTGGGCTCCCACTACGCTTCCGTCACGCTGGTCTGCCACTGCATGGGGGCCCTGCTGGCGCGCAAGGCGTTCGTCTACGGATGCAACCAGGCCGACGACGACCCGCTCTGGAACCCTGAAGCGACGGAAAAGGACTGGGTCAAGCGGGTCGACCGATTCGTCCTCATGGCCGGGACGAATCGTGGCTTCTACCCGGCGCCGGAGAAAATGGGTCGAATCAAGCTCCTCTACCTCAAGCTCGGAAAGGTCTTCAATAGGTTGACCGGCACGGCACGCCTGTTTCGGAGCTGTGAGCGGGGCCAGCCTTTCGTGGCTAACCTCCGTGTTCAGTGGATCCGCACGGCCCGGGAGCGCAAGGCGAAGGGCCGACATTGGCCTTCGGTCGTCCAGCTCCTGGGGACAGTCGACGATGTGGTCGGCTACGAGGACCACAAGGACGTGACCGTCTCCCAAGACTTCATCTTCGTACCTGTCCGCGGGACCGACCACGACTCGATCCTTGACTTCCGCGACCCGGCGTATGGCGGCGAGCGCGAAATGAAATTCCGCAAGGCGATCGAGTCGGGTGACTTGCACGAGCTGAGGGAGGCGTACCCGCCGATGCCAGTCGGCCAGGACCCTGATGTCGAGCAGGTCATCTTTGTGCTTCACGGCATACGTGACACGGCCGAGTGGATCGATGAGCTTGAAGTGTCGCTGAGGGAGGCTTACACCCGGGCGAATGGGTTCGGTGGCCCGGCCCGGATTAAGATCATCAAATCGTCGTACGGCTACTTCGCGATGCTCCCGTTCCTGCTCTACGCCGACAGGCAGCGGAACGTCCGCTGGTTCATGGATGAGTATACTGAGGTCCTCGCCCGCTACCCGAACGCCAAGAAGATCGACTTCGTCGGGCACAGCAACGGCACCTACGTCCTCGCCAGCGCCTTACAGCGCTACCGCACGCTCCGGGTCGACCACGTGGCCTTTGCTGGGAGCGTGGTTCCCCGGGACTACGACTGGAGGTCGCGCATCGACATTGGCCAGGTGAAGGCGGTTCGAAAACTACGTCGGCTCGATCGACGTCGTGGTCGGGATCTTCCCGTGCTTCCTTGAACTCTGCGGCTCCCGCGAACTCGGTAGCGCCGGTTTCAACGGCTTCACGCAGCAGGAAGGGAAGGAACTGGAGGTGAAGTTCATCCCCGGGAACCACTGGTGCGGCATTGACCCGCGGAACTACAGCTCGATTATCGATTTTCTCCTGCGGCGTGTAACAACGGTCAACCCTGGGTATTACATCAAGAGCCAACCGACCTGGGCCGTGCTGCTGTCCCGACTCTGCTGGCTAGTCTGGATCGTGATCGTACTCGGCGTGCTGGTCCTGGGTTGGTGGCTTGGCACAGGTCCCTGGGGATGGGCAGCGCTGGCCGTCTACATCGGGTTACTGCTCGTCATCCTGCGCACGGTATGAATCAAGTCAGTGGCCCCGCGCGGGCCGGTTCCGGCACCGTGCCAAGAACAGGCGGAATCTAGATGAGCAGGGGGCATGGGGGGCATGCGGTCAGACCGGGAGGGAAAAGGGGACATCACTCTCCCCTCCGATCCGCCTTGCTCGGCGCTGATCCGGGGCCCTTCTCACGGAATTTCGAAGCACCGGGGCGGGCGTGGTGCATAATCAGGAAGGTGGGATCTGGTCAGTCGTTCTTTGACAACCACAGGGCCGGTGCCCGGCTCCCCGACAGCCCGTGAACTGGCGGTGGCAGACGTAAGTGTACACAAGCACAGTATAGGACCCTCTAGTTCATGGGGAATTCGGTGTGGTCATGTAGGGAACCACGGCACACGCGGAAAGCACGGAAGTGGAACGAGAAGCCGGAGAAACGCTACCAGGGGAGCAGCCCCACCTAGTGAGTTTGTGGTTCAGGTCCAGGATCCGCGGCCGGGTTCAGCCGGGAGGGAATCAGGGGACAGGAACGAGATGATGAAGTCACGTTAAACGAAGCCAAAATGAATTGACGTAAGCTTATTGTTAGCAGAGGCTTAAACGCAGGAATCCGGCGCGTTCCGCCGACGAACGAACCCGATTCGGCGAAGGCCGGCCCCTCTCGTCCAGGGCCGGTAACTCGGGGTCGGGCACGGTCGTTCAGAATGGGGTCTCGTCGGGAGTGCCCTCGGAGTCCGGGGGAGGCTGGCGACGGGGCTTGGGGCTGCGGGGGTTGCGAGCCTTCGATCGCTTCCGGGGCTGAGGGGGGGCGGATTTCGAGGCCGAGGGCAATGGCTCGAGCCGCTCGGCAGTCAATTGCTCGACCAGCTCGGCCGACTGCTCGAGATGGCCGAGGATCAGGCCGAGGAAGTGGAGCCTTGCCCCCTGGGATTCCAGGAACTCGTGGAACTGGAAGCCTCCCTCGAGGAGGTTCTCCTTCTGATCGAGCACGTCATCGGCCAGGGTCTCGACCAACTGGTCGCGGCCCTGGAGGAGGATTTCCATCGCGGCCCGGTACTTGTTGAGAGGCAGTTCACGCATGGCGGTTGCAGGCTCCCAGGTTAGCAGCCACCCGATCGCGGGAGGACAGGGCGTTGACGAGAGAACGTTTCGAGGTTCCCCACCGGTCGTCCAGCCAGGCGGTCAGGCGGGCATCGAGCCAGCGCCGATCTCCTTGCCGCCGCGACCGGCTGACGTATCCCAGGTGCCCGCCGTGCCGGGTCAGCTCGAACCGGAGGGCCGCCGGGAACCGGGCATGATGGAACGGTTCGGAGGGGATGAACGGATCGTCCGCGGCGTGGATCACCAGGCCCGGAATTGCGATCCGGGAAATCAGCGGCAAGGCGCTGCTGCGGGCGTAGTAGTCGTCGGCCGATGCGAAGCCGTTGCGTGGTGCGGTATAACAGTCGTCGAAGTCGTAGACCGAGCGAACCTGGCTGAGGTCCAGTGGTCCCAGCTCGGGGAAGAGGCGATGCAGCCGGGTCACCTCGGTGCGGAGCCAGCGGAGGAAATTCCAGTCATAGATCCGGTTATCCGGCCGCTGCATCGCCTTCGCGCAGAGGGCCAGGTCGATCGGCGGATTGGCGGCGAGCACGCAGTCCAGTCCGGGGACCGGACGATCCACGGCCTCCGCGGCGAGCTTGAGTGCGAGGTTCGCTCCCAGCGAGAAGCCCGCCAGGGCGATGGGCGACGAGGGGGCCCGCTGTGCCAGCCAGCGGACGACCTCGCGCACGTCCTCGGTTCGACCGGCGTGATAGATGCCCCGGGCCAGGCCAAACCCGGCCCCCGCGCCACGGAGGTTCATCCGGACCACGCGGATGCCTCGCTGGACCAGCCGTCGGGCGAACCGGACGACATAAGACGACCGGGCACAGCCCGCCAGTCCATGGATCAGGACGGCCGCGGGGCCGCCGGCGGTCCAATCTCCGGGGATCGATTCCAGGACGCACAGCCGGTCACCGTCATCGAGCCTGACTTCCTGGGAGGTGGCGTCCAGCCGCAGGTTCCCCTGGAACAGATAGCGGCCAAGGACCGTCTGGGCGTGGCCGCTCCGGAGCCAGGCGGGAGGCTCGAACGGAAGGGCTCCTGCATCGGACCCAGCGGGAGCTCGGGATGTCTCGTGTTCTGTTTTCTTCATGGATGCTCGGTCGTGGCGGCGAACTGCAAGGATTGCGTGGCAGGCGCCGATTCTATCAAGCCGTGGGGGATTTTGAGAATCACTGGCCGATCAACGAGTGGCGTGGACGACGCGGATCCGGTGATTGTTGGTGTCACCGATCCAGACATCGCCATCGGGGCCGACGGCGCGGGGCCGGTTCAGTCTCGCCCGCGCGGCAGGCCCGCCGTGGCCGGTGCCAGCCCCGGTGAGGATCGTGGGATCGGCGATGGCCAGAACCACGAGAATCAGCTCACGGATCATCGGGGTCTCCGCAGGTCATGGTTTGATGGGTGCTTGGCCGATGCGGCCAGGCCCGCACTTGAGGTTCTTGCATGGGTCTGACGATAATGTTGTGGCGCGTCCTTTGCTTGCAGTGACTGCGGAATGCTCGGTCCATGCAAGTGCTGGGTCTCTTCCGGGCACGGCTCTTGCGTTCCTCTGGGGAGTCGGCGACGTCTTTCCGTTGCCTCGCCCGGGGCTTGATCAAGCTACCATAATGCGCACTGATCGGTGAGATCCCCTCCTTTCACGCCAGCGCGTAGAGAGATAGGCATACGATGGCTGATATCGTGATCATCAACCCTCGGTTCGAGCCCTCCTACTGGGGAATGGACCACGCCTTGCCGTTCATCGGCAAGTCGGCCAACTTGCCGGTGGCCTGCCTGCCGCTGCTCGCCGCGCTGACGCCGCGGGAGCACACGGTGACCTTGATGGACGAGAATGTCGAGCCGATCGACTGGCAGCGGTGTGCGCGGGCCGACATCGTGGGTGTCACGGGACTGAGCGTGCAGCGATCTCGGATGAAAGAGATCCTGACGGAGCTCAAGCAGAGAGAGCGTTTCACGGTGGTGGGGGGGGCTTGGGTGACGGTCGAGGAGGACTACTTCGAGGGCCTGGCGGACGTCGTCTTCATCGGCGAGGCCGAGGAAACGTGGCCCCAGTTCCTGCGCGAGTGGTCTCAGGGATTGCATCAGTACCGCTATGAGCAGGCCCACAAAAGCGACATGACGAAGGTGCCCACGCCGCGGTTCGACCTGCTCAAGATGAACCGGTACGCCTTCGGCAGTCTCCAGTTCTCGCGGGGCTGTCCGTTCCAGTGCGAGTTTTGCGATATCATCGTCACCTTCGGTCGGCGTCCCCGGATCAAGACCAGCGCCCAGGTCATCGCTGAGTTGGAGGCGATCCGGAAGACAGGCTTGCGGACCGTTTTTATTGTTGATGATAACCTGATCGGCAACAAGAAAGCGATCAAGGGCGTTCTCCGTGATGTCATCGCCTGGCAAAAACAGAAAGGCTATCCGCTGACCTTGTTCACAGAAGCCTCGATCGACCTCGCCGACGACCCCGAGCTCCTCGAGCTGATGGTGGAAGCGAACTTCATCGCCACCTTCATTGGGATCGAGAGCCCCAGTGAGGAAGCGCTCCGCGAGACCAAAAAATACCAGAACGTCCGCCAGGGGGGCACCCTTCTGGAGAAGGTTCACCGTATCCAGGATGCTGGGATGCAGGTCTGGTGCGGCATGATCATGGGCTTTGACAGCGATGATTCGGGGATCTTCGACCGCCAGTTCGAGTTCATCCAGAAAAGCCGGATCTCGTTCTCCATGAGCGGCATGCTGTACGCCATCCCCAAGACGCCGCTCTACGAGCGGCTGGCAGCGGAGGGGCGTCTCGACCTGTCGGACAAATCCGAATTTGGGACCAACGTCATCCCGCTCCAAATGAGCCGGGAAGAACTGCTCGATGGCTACATTCGCGTCTTGAATGAGCTTTACGATCCCCAGGCTTATTTCGCGAGGACCGACGCGCTTTTTCTCAGGCCCGATTTCGAGATCGGGATTATCAACAAGCGTCCGTGGTGGCGTATTTCCCTCCGATGGCTCTGGTCTGAGGCCCAGTGCGTGGTCGAGAGTCTGGGGTTATTCAGCCGCTTGATCACCAAGATTCCCGAAACCGATCTCCGACGCGAGTACCGCAAACGGCTTTGGAGATTCCTCAAGGTCCATCGCCGTCCTGGTTTTGTCTCGTTCTACCTCATCCATCTGGTCATGCATTACCATGCCTGGAAGATGGCCAAGCAAATGTCCACCCGAGAGGCTCAACTGGTCAACTTCGCTGGCAACCAATGACCAATCTGACCAGAAGCTAAAGAAGAATGGCTCAAGAGGCGAACTTGGTGCCCGCCGCCAAGTTGGGCCGCTGATGTCAGCCGTGAATGGTCGGAACTTACTACCGGTGTGGGACTTATACGCGAGTATCGGTGCGACCGGCCTCCCCAAACAATTCTCTAGCACCGATTTGGCCTCATGAGCCAAGAAGTTATTCAACTTCGTGGCTTTAGGACCGTCGAAGTCCTGGATTGGTTCGGGCCAGGGAGGGTTAATGCTTGATATTCCGGAGTTCCGTTGGTGATTTTCCCATTTTTCCCTTGCCTACGCGCTGTAGAGAGAGGCACAAGATGGCAGATATCGTGATCATCAACCCTCGGTTTGAGCCATCCTACTGGGGGATGGACCACGCCTTGCCATTGATCGGGAAGTCGGCCAACTTGCCGGTTGCCTGTCTACCGCTGCTCGCCGCACTGACGCCCAGGGAACATACCGTGACCCTGATCGACGAGAATGCCGAGCCGATCGACTGGGACCGGTGTACTCGGGCTGACATGGTGGGGGTGACTGGCATGAGCGTCCAGCGGTTCCGGATGACCGAGATCCTCACGGAGCTGAAGCAGCGGGGCTGCTTCGTGGTGGTGGGGGGGCCCTGGGTCACGGTCCAGGAAGACTACTTCGACGGCCTGGCGGACGTGATCTTCATCGGTGAGGCCGAGCAGACCTGGCCGCAGTTCCTCCGCGAGTGGCCGCAGGGGCTGCACCAGCATCGCTACGAGCAGCGCGAGAAGACCGACATGACCACGGTCCCGACGCCGCGGTTCGACCTGCTGAAGATGAACCGGTACGCCTACGGCAGTCTGCAATTCTCGCGCGGCTGTCCGTTCCAGTGCGAGTTCTGCGACATCATCGTGACCTTCGGCCGCCGCCCCCGGATCAAGACGAGCGCCCAGGTTCTGGCCGAGCTGGACGCGATCCAAAAAACGGGCCAGCGCATCGTCTTCATCGTGGACGACAACTTGATCGGCAACAAGAAGGCCATCAAGGAGGTGCTCGTCGAGGTCATCGCCTGGCAGGAGCGGAAGGGGTATCCCCTGACCTTCTTCACGGAGGCCTCGATCGACCTGGCCGACGATCCCGAGCTGCTCGACATGATGGTGAAGGCGAACTTCATTGCCACCTTCATCGGCATCGAGAGTCCGAGCGAGGAATCACTCCGCGAGACCAAGAAGTTTCAGAACGTCCGCCAGGGGGGCACCCTCCTGGAGAAGGTGCGGCGGATCCAGACCGCGGGGATCGAGGTCTGGTGCGGCATGATCATGGGGTTCGACAGCGATGACTCGGGGATCTTCGATCGTCATGTCGAGTTCATCCAGGACAGCCGGATCTCGCTCTCGATGAGCGGGATGCTCAGCGCGATCCCCAAGACGCCGCTCCATGAGCGGCTGGCCCGCGAAGGCCGTCTCGACCTGGCCGATCCGCCCGAGTTCGGTACCAACGTGATCCCGCTTCAGATCGGACGAGAGGAACTCCTCGACGGATACCTCCGCGTGCTCCGGGAGCTTTACGAACCTGATGCCTACTTCGCTCGGACCGACGCACTCTTCCTCGATCCGTCCTTCGAGATCGGGATTACCAAGAAGCGTTCCGTGGTGGCGGATCTCGCCGCGCTGGATGAGGTCCGAGGCTCGGTACGCGATCGAAAGCCTGGGCCTCTTCACTCGCCTGATGACCCGCGTCACTGATCCTCGATTGCGGCGGGAATACCGGAAACGGCTCTCGGGGTTCCTCAAAGTCCATCGCCGGCCCGGTCTGCTGCTGTTCTATGTGTTCCACATGGTGATGCATTACCACGTGTGGAAGCTGGCCAAGGATATGTCGACCCGCGAATCGCAGCTCGTCAATTCGTTCTGACAGGCCGTCGATCGGGCGGTGCGGCGTCAACTCGTGCTGACACCCGATCGAAGCCTTCTCGACCCCGGAGCGGCATGGGTTCGGAACCGGTCGCGTATGTCAGCCCAGTTCAGGTTTCTCGAGTCCATGATCACGGCGCAGATTTCCGATTTTCTCCCTTTTCCGGTGGAGTACCGGCCGGTAAGACGCTAGACTCGGTGCCGTTTTCTTCCGCCCGCAAGGCCCTCCGCAGTGAGACCCTCGCGCATCGACCTCCTCGTGCCAAAATCCACCGGTGAAGCGATCGACCAGGGACTTGATGTCCATTGGTTCCCGGACCAGAAGCAAAACAATAGGGCGAGAGGTTGAACCCGAGACCTCTTATTCGCTCCCGAACTGCTTAAGAAAGCATCGTCCAGCTCTGCACGATGGTTTTTCGACGCCGAATGTGCTTTGTTTGGCAAGAGCTGGGAGCTCACTTTGGTGGACCGGCCTTCGGGCCGCCTCTCCCTCCCGAATTTTCCCTCGAATTGTGAAAAGGTTGATCATGACGACGACGACGACCGCTCGACCGGCCTCGCTCCACCTTTCGTGGCTTCCGGTTCTCTGGATTGGAGCCTTGCATGTCGGGGCCCTTCTTGCGTTCTTCCCGGCTTATTTCTCATGGTCCGCAGTGGCCGTTTGCTTGATCTTGCACTGGCTGACGGGTGGGATCGGCATCTGCATGACGTACCACCGGCTCCTGACCCATCGCAGCTTCACGCTCTGGCCGAAGTGGTTGGAGTATCCTCTCACGATCCTGGGGACCATGGCCTCCGAGGGGGGCGAGATCGGATGGGTCGCCGACCATCGCCGGCATCACGCGTACTCGGATGACGAGAACGACACGCACACTCCTCTGCAGGGCTTCTTCTGGGCGCACATGGTTTGGTGGATGCTTGTTGACGACAGTTCCAAGCACACGGCGGAATACTACAAGAAGTGGGCGCCTGACCTCTACAAGGACCCGGTCCACCGTTGGATCGACAGCTATCACATCATCTTCCCGATCGCTCTGATGGGCCTGCTTTACTACCTCGGAGGCATGAGCTGGCTGATCTGGGGCGGGTTTCTCCGGACCATCCTCGTCTTGCACACGACCTGGCTGGTGAATTCCGCCAGTCACATCTGGGGGTATCGGTCCCACCCCACCCGGGACAAGTCAACCAACCTCTGGTGGGTCGCCGTTCTGACCTACGGCGAAGGCTGGCACAACAATCACCATGCGTTCCAGACCTCGGCGCGGCACGGTCTGGAATGGTGGGAGGTCGACCCGACCTACCTGACCATCAAGCTGATGTCGCTGGTGGGGCTTGCGGGGAACATCAAGCTGCCCAAGATTACCAAGGCCGCTACTCCATCGCTGGCTGGAGCGGCAGTGAACGGCATGGATGCGGACTCGCTCGTGGACGACCCGACCCAGTTCGTGCCCAGCGGCTTGTAGAGCTCGGAGCCGGGTGTTTCCGAAGATCTCGATGGTGGAACCGCCGGCTTCGAGTGGCCTCGAACCTGGCGGTTTCGTCTTGAGTCGATTCCCGGATCATGGGGTCTCGTTCCGCCGTGGCTGGTTCGGGGTGCCCTTGTCTTCGGGGCTGGGAACGACCAAGATAAAGACGCAGTTCTGCTTGCGGCCCTAGCTCAACGGCAGAGCAGGGGACTCATCAGGATCAACAGGTGGCACTGAAGGGTAACTTTCAGAGGCGAACCGGGTGAATTGCGGGAAACCTAAACTCTCGGCGCGAAACTCGTGTCGGACGGATCTCCGTGAACCGGACGAGATCGAGAAAGCGACTGTGGGCAAGGCAATCCGCAGCCAAGCCTGGCCGGGCACCGGTGGCCAGGAAGGTTCAGAGACTAGCGGGGTGAGTCCCAACAATAATCCCCGCCACGAGCGCCCGGCCTCCGTGGTCGTGCTCAATCCCGGAGTGGGCCTTCACCGGCTCCACGGCCGGAGAGAGTCGACCGGAGCGGAGGATGAGATAGTCCAAGCCTCGCGGAAACGCGAGGGCCCTTGAATCCCTTGGTTGCAGGTTCGAATCCTGCGGGCCGCATTTCCGCACGTAATAGCAGACGGCTGGCGCGAAGAAGGGGAATCAGCCGACTGGTAGACTGACCATGGGCGATTTCGACCCGATTCCCCTTGTCGAGGATGTCGCAGAGGACGCCGGTGTCGCCACTGCGCCAGCCGGGTTGGCAACATGGGCTCGACCCCGGCTGGCAGCCAGGCCAAGACGGCCCCTCGCCGCGGTCGTGATGCTCGTGTCCCTCGGGCTTGCCCACGGCCTGGCAATCTGGTGGGGCTTGGGGGGGCGTGACGGCCTGACCAATGGCTGGCCGCTCTGGCGCGACGATCATCCGCTGTATTACCACAGTGCCCTGGTCACCCGCGCCTTCCTCCGCCAGTCGGGCACGACCGCCGGCTACGATCCCTACTTCATGGCAGGGTATCCCAAGAGCGTGGTCTTTCCCGCGTCCTCGACCCTGCCCGAAATCGTCGTCTGGGCCTTTGGGGGCGATCATCCGGAACTGGTCTACAAGATCTACGTCCTGATCTCGGCCGCCTTGCTTCCCTGGCTGGTGGCCCTTGCGGCCTTCGCCTGGGGATCGCGGGCCCGAGGGGCCGCAATCGCGGTCCTCCTGTTCCTGGTCTATGTCTGGACGGATTTCCCGATCAACTACGCCGCATTCGGCATGCTTCCCTATCTGCTGGCCATTCCTCTGGGATTGCTGGCCACGGGCGTCTTCACCGCGTTCCTGAATCATGGGGGATTCATCTGCTGGTCGGCTTCGGCCATCCTCATGAGCCTTGCGGTCATGGTCCACCTCACGGCCGCGATGATCGTGGCACCCGCGGCGGTGATGGCCTATCTCGCGGCCCTGGCGACGAGCAAGGTTGGGACGGGCGGAGACCGCCCGGGCGAGCGCACCAGGGGGCTGCCTGTCCTGCGACACGCGGGGGTCTGGCTGCTACCGGTTGTCGTGCTCGCCACCAACGCATTCTGGTGGCTGCCGGGAGTCTGGCTCGCCTCGACCAAGGGGCCGAGCGACTTCGCGTTCGCGCACTCTTCCGAAGGGGTGCTCCGTCGTCTGCTTCAGATCATCCTCGCCGAGGCCGAGGTCCAGTCGCTTCTGATCGCGACAGGCTTGCCCGGCCTGATGCTCCTGACACGACAGAATCGCATCCGGGGCGCAGCGCTGGGTGGGTTCTGCCTGGCCGGATTCTTCTGGGGATATCTCGCGGGTGGATTCAAGGCCCTGGATTTCTTGCAGCCGGGCCGGCAAACCTATGCCTTTTACACGGCGCTGGCGCTGGCCGGAGGTGTGGGGCTGGATGCTCTCTTCCTGCGGCTTCGCGGTGGTGGCACTGGAGGCCCGTTTCGATCGCTGGGCGATGGCGTCTGCACTCCTGATCGGGCTTCGGGTTTTCGGTCCTTCCCTGATCGAATCCCTTCGTGTCCGGCTCCTGGCCGGTGAGCCATTCCTGTCCAGTCGTCCCTCACCTCGGCTGCTCTGGGTCGTTGATCGAGTCAAGACCCATGTCAAGCCCGGTGAACGCCTGCTGTACGAGGAGGGGGGGAAAGACCTGCCGGGGATTCCTGACCCATTTCAGCGCGGCCGCTTCAGCGGCTTGCTCCCCGAGCGGACGGGGGTGGAGCTGATTGGTGGCCCCTATCTCCATGCCGCCCTCACGACCAACTTTACCCAGTTTGGCGAAGGTGCCTTGTTCGGGAAAGTCAACTGGGATCGCGACGAATTCGTGAAATACGCCCGACTGTACCGGCCCAGCGCGATCCTTTGCTGGAGTCCGCGGGCGCGGCGGTTCTGTCGATCGAACCCCGATCTGATCACGATTCTCGATGACGACGGCGCCCTGCTGATTGGCCGGGTGCTGGGGTTCGACGGTGATGCGATTGAAGGCCGGGCGACCGTGACGGCCGAGGCGGGAAGGTTGCGCGTCCGCGACCTGACCCCCGGGGTTGACGGATCCATTGTCTTGAGGTATCACTCTGTCCCGTGTCTGCGGGCCCGACCGCCCGTCCCGCTCGAGCTTCGGCAAGAGGAAGGGGATCCCGTTCCGTTCATCGGCTTGCGACCGACCTCCGGCACTCGAGAGGTCGAGCTGGAGATGGTCGTTCCCTTCCAGGGCCCGTTCTGATCAGGCCGGAACCCGGGCTGCGGAGGCGAAACTGCGGCGGCGCACGGATGAATTGACGTCCTGCGTGGCTTTCTCCAGGGAGGGAGTATGCCGTGCTAGAGATCGAATCCGTACCGCGATGTCGCGTCCCCGGACGGTTCTCTCGCCACGCCTTCTGGTTTCTCTGGGCCACGATCGTCTTGATGGCGGCCGCGTTCTATTACCCCAAAGCGGCCGATCATCGCAGTGCCTTCGTGCGCTGGCGGCCGCAGGTGATCAAGTTCTGGGAAGGGGTGAACATCTATGATAAGATGCTGTTCCCGAATCCTCCCATTCTGCCGATCACGCCTTGGCCCGCTGATGGCGCTTCCCCCGGTTGCGGGGGCCATGACCTGGTTCGCGATCAAGGTTGCCCTCACGACGGCCGCCCTGGTGATGTGCTTGAGGATTGTGAAGCCCGAGAAGGGGTTCTTCCCTCCGTTCTTCCAGAGCGCGGTCCTGCTCCTGAGCCTGCGCCCGATCCTGGGCGATTTGCATCACGGCAACATCAACCTGCTGATCCTGTTCCTGATCGTGGCGATGTTCCAGGCCTGGCGCGAGGGGTATGACTTTCTGGCCGGACTGTTGCTGGGCCTGGCCATCTCTTACAAGGTGACGCCTGCGCTCTTCATCCCCTACTTCGTCTACAAGAGATCCTGGCGGACGGTGGGGGCAACCATCCTGGGTCTGTTTCTCTTTCTGCTCCTTGTGCCCGGTCTGATCGTCGGGCCTCGGTTCAATCTCGAGTGTCTCACGATGTGGTGGCACCGGATGCTGACCCCCTTCTTGATGGAGGGGAGCACCAGCCCCCAGGAGATCAACCAGTCGATGGTGGGCGTGCTGCAGCGCCTGCTGACGGAGATTCCGCCGGGGACGAATCGATACGACCTCCATCTCGATGTGAACCTGGTTTCATGGCCGCCGGAGGTGGTCAGCTACCTGGTCAAGTTCCTGTCAGTCGGCCTGGTGGGGCTCCTGGCGTTGTTCTGCCGGACCAAGGCGCAAGATCGCCGGGATCCGCGGTTTCTGGGCGAGATCGGCCTGGTTGTGTTGACCATGCTGTTCGTCTCCGAGCGAAGCTGGAAACACCATTTCGTCACGCTCGTGCTCCCGTATACCTATCTCGTCTGGGAGCTTTATTCCCCCTCGCGGAAGCTGGCGCCCCGTCTGCTCATCGGCGGGGCGCTCGGGGTCTCGTTTCTCCTCATGGCGACCACCTCGACCGAGCTCGGTGGTCTGTTCGCGGAGGGGAGGGGACATGAGATCGCCCAGGGCTACGGCATGTTCCTGTGGGCGGCAGTCGTTCTCTACGCGGCCGTCGCGTGGCGGCTCCAGGCAGGCGGCGACGACAGTCAGTCGCTCAGCCTCGTGTCCACGGGCGCGCCGTCGGCTCCCCATGGTGCCCCCCGGAAAGAACGGTCGGAACGATTCGTGTCAGGTTGAGGGCTGGTTGACCCTTCACGTCGTCAAGGATGGTCGGAGCCTGGAAAACGCGCGAGCCTGAGGAGACGCGCGGGCCAGTGCCGACCTGCATCTTCATTCCTGATCGATCCGTCGCGTGTGGCTTGGCCGCCACGTCACTTTTCTCTCGGCCGAGGGCCAAGGAGGGCCTAATGAGTCCGTCGCACAAGCAGCCGCGGAAGAAACGCGGTCCGAGTTTCTCGCTCGAGATGCTGGAAGAACGCCAGCTCTTGAGCGCAGGAATGGGTAGTACCTTCGCGATCATCCCCGGGGCCGTGACCACGGCGGGCCAGGTCTCGTCGGTCCAGTTCAAGATCGATCCCAGCCAGTTCACGGCGGGTCGAGGGGGCAAGATTCTCCTGGGAATCGATGTCGCCGCTGATCCCTCGTCGAGCATCAAGCCGGAGATCGTCTCGATCAAGACCGCGTCGGGACGGTTGGCCGCCCAGGTCCACCACTCCTTCTACAGTCAGGCGCTCGTCAAGGCCAACAAGCTGGGCAGTCCGATGAGCTCGGCAGTCCTCGCGACGATTCGGGTTCCCAAGGCCGGCCAGCCGCCAGCGGTCTACACGGTGCAGGTCGAGGGGGCCTCGAAAACCACCGGGAACTACCTGCTTGGTTTCTACCTGCCCGGCGACGTCAGCGGCGCTGGCACGGTGACCACGACCGACATCCAGACGATCATCTCGAAGCTCGGCGCCACGTCGACCTCGTCGAACTACGCGTTCGACGCCGATGCGAATCGCGACGGCAAGATCTCCCTGGTCGATGCCCAGATCGCATCTGCGAACCTGGGAGCGAAGACCACGGTCAGCCCGATCATCACCGTCAATCTGGATCCGGCGACCGACGGTCCCCTGAACAGCCGGATCACGAACTTCAAAACCGTGCACTTCACCGGCACGACCACGCCCAATGCATCCGTCACGTTCACCGAGATCAACAACAACTCGCCGGGTGCGACCACCACGGCCGATGCCTCGGGCAACTACAGCATCATGGTTCCGCTCGGCGACGGATCCAACACGTTCAACGTCACCACCAAGGACGCGTTCGGCCAGTCGATCACCGGGCAGATCGCGCCGGTCACTTACACGCTGAATCCTCCGCAGGTGATCAACACCCCGTCCCAGCTTGCCACGACCACGACCACGGCGAGCCCGACGACCACGTCATCCACGACGACAACAACCGCGTGATCGCGGGACGGTCATCTGACGCATGGCCTGACGGATCGCGGATTCGGGCAGTCTGGCCGGTCTATACCAGACCCTCTCGGCCAGGCTGCCCGGGCTCGTGTTCCGGTGCGGATTGCCCTAACGCCGCGGCCACGGCATCGCGCACCACCGCTTGATCCGCGTTGAGACCATGCCGCAGTGCCTCGCGCGCGAGCTCCGTTCCGATCCGACCCAGCGCCCACGCGGCGGCGGTCCGGACCGTGAGGTCTTCAGTGGCATCGGCGAGCCTTCGAAGGAGTGCGGGCACCGCCTCGGCGATCCTCCCAGCGCCGAGAACCAGGGCCGCATTGCGGATCAGCCCCGCCCGTTTGGCCCGCGCGAGCGACGTCCCCTTGAGCGCGGATTTCCACGTGTCGCCGTCGCGGTCCAGCCACTCGATCAGGTCGGGCTCCGCCAGTTGGGGCCGATCTTCAAGCTCCGGCAGTTGCCCGTCGGGCGCCTTGCGGTTCCAGGGACAGACATCCTGGCAGACGTCACAGCCGAAAACCCAGCCGTGGAGCTGGTCGGCAAACTCATCGACGATGGGCCCCCTGTGCTCGATGGTCCAGTAGCTGATGCACCGGCGGGCATCAAGCTGATAGGGGCCCGCAAATGCGTCTGTGGGGCAAGCGTCCAGGCAGCGGGTGCAGGTTCCGCAATGGTCGGCGACATGAGGTGCGTCGGGAGCCAGCTCGCAATCGAGCAGAAGAGCTCCCAGGACGGTGAAGCTCCCCAGCCTCCGGTTGATGAGCATGGTGTTCTTGCCGATCCAGCCCAGCCCGGCCAGGCGGGCGAAATCGCGCTCGAGCAGGGGAGCGGTGTCAACGACGGCCCGGCCGCGGGTTCCCGGGCTCTGTTCACGCACCCACGAGAGCAACTGCTCGAGCCTGTCCCAGAGAGCGCGATGGTAATCCTGCCCCCGTGCGTAGCGCGCGATCTTGCCTTGCCTCGAGTCGGATGGCCCGGATTGCGACTTGCCGTAGACCACGCTGACCATCACGATCGACCGCACACCTTCCAGCAAGCGGTCGGGATGGGCCCTGACCTCAGCGTGCTTCTCCATGTAGATCATCCCCGCGGCACGACCGGCCCGGAGCCATTCCCGGAGGTGGTCATACCCGGGGGGTGAAACAGCGGGCGCGATCCCCACGTGGTCGAAACCCAGCCGCAGGGCTTCGGCCTTGAGTCGCTGGGTCAGCTCGGGGGTGGTCATGGGAACGGAGGATTCAGGAATGCAGCCATGATTCGAGGGCCTTCGAGTCCTTGACTCCCAGGTTCTCGTAAATCTGCCGCGTCGCGTCCGAGCGATTGAGGGTGTAGAAGTGGATGCCCCGTACCTGGTTATCCAGCAGGTCGCGGCATTGCTCGGTGGCCCAGTGGACTCCAACCTTGGCCACGGCCTGGGGATCGTTCCCGCACCGCTCGATGGCGCGCAGGAGCCGGCCCGGGATCCGGGCTCCCAGGGCCAGCTCGGCCATCCGGACCATGTTCTCGCGCGAGGTGATGGGCATGATGCCGGCGATGATCGGCACACGGATGCCGGCCAGCTCGCAGCGCTCGCGGAAGTCGTAGAAATCGTAGTTGATGAAGAAGAGCTGGGTGCAGATGTAATCGGCCCCGGCGTCGACCTTGCGTTTGAGATACTCGAGCTCGTGCAGGCGGTTGGGCGTGCCGGGGTGTCCCTCGGGAAAGCCGGCCACGCCGATTCCAAAACCGCGAGGATCGGCACCGTTCGACCGCGAGCCGACAAACCGCACGAGTTGTTCGGCGTACTGGAACGCGTCGCGGGCGCGATCATACGCGGGCAGGTTCCGGGGCGGATCCCCACCCAGGGCGAGGATGTTCTCGATCCCCGAGGCCGCATAACGGTCGAGGATCGCCGCCAGCTCGTCCTGGCTGTGGCAGACGCAGGTCAGGTGCGAGACTGCGGTCAGGCTCGTCTCGCGCTGGATCCGCACGATCAGGTCATGGGTCCGCTCCCGGGTCGAGCCTCCCGCCCCGTAGGTGACCGAGACGAACGAGGGTTTCAAGACCTGCAACTGGGCGATGGTCTCGAAGAGCTCGGCCGAGGCCCGGTCGGTCTTGGGCGGAAAGAACTCGAAGCTGAAGGTGGTGGGATGCGCCTGGAAGATGTCAAGTATATGCATGCTCGTGGTTGTCTCACCCTGGGAGTCTCGCTGTGCGGCAGCGAGAGGACCGACGTTCAAGATACCCGAGGTGCGATGTCGATGGGAGCCTTCTTCAAGCACTTCGATCCTGGCGGTCGGGCCAGAGAGACGGAGCCACCCTTGGAGAAGACGAGATGCTGTCGCTCCATTGCGTCGGCCGCCATCGGCCTCATGGCTCACCGGGAGCCTGTCACCCCCGCCTTGGGACAGATCGCCTCCAGCGCGCACTGGCTGCATCGGGGCTTGCGGGCAAGGCAGGTTCGACGGCCGTGCTGGATCAGCCGATGACTGAGGTCGACCCATTCGGAGCGAGGAACCACGGCCATCAGGTCGCGCTCGATCTGAGCGGGCTGCTTGCGGGTGGTCAATCCCAGCCGGTAGGCGAGCCGCTTCACGTGCGTGTCGACCACAACGCCCGAGGCGATCCCGTAGGCGGTCCCCAGCACGACGTTGGCCGTCTTGCGGCCGACGCCGGCCAGGCTGGTGAGCGTCTCCAGGCTTCGAGGAATCTCCCCATCGTGCTGCTCGGCCAGGCGCTCGGCCATCGCCTTGAGATTATGGGCCTTGGCCCGGAAGAATCCCGTCGACCGAATCAACTCCTCGAGCTCTTCCTGGTCAGCGGCCGCCACACTACGGGCGTCGGGAAACCTGCGGAACAGCTCCGGCGTGACCATGTTCACTCGCGCGTCGGTGCACTGGGCTGAGAGGATCGTCGCGACCAGGAGCTGGAACGGGTTCTGGTGAACCAGGGCACAGGTTGGCTCGGGGTAGAGCCGCTTCAACTCGCGCACCACTTGCCGGGCTTGAAGTCTGGGATCGGAACTCGGTTGCCTGATTCGCGGCATTCTCCGATTCCTTTCGTTCCCTCGGCGTCCCGGAACTCGAAGGGCGGGAGCGTGCCTGCAAACCCTGACCAGGAATGTCCTTGCCGCTGCTTCCAGGAGACCTACAATACGCAGCATTCCGTGGCTGACCAGAAGTCCGGCGACAGCGGCGAGGCTCACCTCGTTCGCCGGATCCACCCGGTCCTTTTTCCTCTTGTACCGATGTCGATGTCAAGCTCGAGGCCCGTCGCCGGGACGCCCCGTGAACACTCGGATTCGAGATCGACAAGATTGGCTGTATCAATGATGGATAATGACCTTGATTTGCGGGACTTCTCCAACGTGGCCAGGATCTTCCCCTTGCCGAATCTTGTCATGTTTCCGCACGTCGTATTGCCGCTTCACATTTTTGAGCCACGATATCGGCAGATGACGGAGGACGCTCTGGCGGGAGATCGCCTGATCACGATGATTCAGATCAGCTCTCCGCCGAAAGGAAAACACTGGAACGAGCCGGTTCCACTCGAGGCGGTGGGCTGCCTCGGGAGGATCATCCAGTACGAACGGCTTCCGGACGGCCGATTCAATTTCCTGTTGCTGGGCCGGAAGCGCGTCCGGCTGAACAAGGAGATCAGCACCGGCAAGCTCTATCGGACGGTCGAGGTCGAGATCCTCGAGGATGTGGCCGCCAGTCAGCCGGAGGAACGGACGCGGGGCGAGCTGATCGGGCTCTTCCGGCAACTCATGAAGAGCCATCAGGAACTCGACCCCGACTTGGACGAGCTCCTGAAAAAGGAGGTCCCCCTGGGAGTGCTCTCGGACATCATTGCCCATACCTTGAGCTTGCCGCCGGCCCTGAAACAGCGGCTCCTCGCGGAAACTTCGGTGGATCGACGGGTCGATACCATCCGTGCGGCCCTTCAGCAAGTGGCCGCCACCGGGGGGCTGGCTCGGCCCTTCCCTCCTCCCTTCAGTATCAACTGACAGCCAGCCTTGGCCGCTTGATTTTCGGCCCGGCGGGTCTTACAATATTGCCTGATAGGCGGAAGTTGAATCCACGCTTCCACTTAGAGCGGGGCTTTCGGGTTTGCCCGTCCTTCGACCGTAGGGATGGAAAACGTCTCTTCAAAGACCTACTGATCTGAACGGGCCGCGGAGGGAGATCCCCTCCGCGCTGAACCGAACTCACCGGCGCCAGCATCGCCGATTCTCGATGGATCTCTGAGGATGCACACGAACTCTTCACTGCACCATGTGAGCTGCCTGGGCAACGGCGGGATCGATGCGTCGGTCGGTCTGCCCTGGAGACGATCTCGATGAGTCCGAAGCGGACTCCGCCGTCAGGTCGCCGATGGATCTGGACCGGATCCGCCGGGCGGTCCGCGAGATCCTCATCGCCGTGGGCGAAGATCCCGCCCGGGAGGGACTCCGAGAGACTCCGGATCGCGTTGCCCGCATGTATGCGGAGGTCTTCCAGGGATTGAACCAGGATCCCGGGGTCCATCTCAAGAAGTTGTTCACTCAGAAGTACGACGAGATGGTGCTGATCCGGGACATCCGGTTTGTGAGCTTCTGCGAGCACCATCTGCTTCCCGTGATCGGCAAGGCCCATGTGGCCTACATCCCCAACGGCAAGGTGATCGGTCTCTCGAAGATCCCGCGGGTGGTGGACGTGCTGGCCCGGCGTCCGCAGATGCAGGAACGACTGACGGAGGAGCTGGCCGACCTCTTGATGAAGGAACTCGATGCCAAGGGGGTGGCCGTGGTGATCGAGGCCAGCCATAGCTGCATGACGATCCGGGGCGTGAACAAGCCGGATAGCTCGTTCGTGACCAGCGCGATGCGAGGGGCATTCAAGGAGAAGCTTGCGACTCGCTCGGAAGTGATGTCGCTGATCTTCGGCTCCAAGACCTGAGGCAAGCGGTCCCATCCACCTGTTGCCGTGACATGATGGCCACCCGAGCCGCCGCTGGCTCGGGGCCTCTCCGCTCGACCCATCATCGCGGGCTCGACCCATGACTCATGAAACACCCATGCTTGCGGATTTCGGCGTACGCCTCGCCTTTGGACTGGCCACGCTTCTGCTTGCGACCTCGTGGCGAACTGTGCCTCTCCCCTTCTTCCGAACACATTGCCAGGTGATCCTTGGCCTCCTGGTTCTTGCGGTCCTGGACGCGTCTCGCTCGGCCGGCTTGAGCGCCAGCGTGGGGATCCTGATCGCGAGTGCCCTGCTCGCCTACGCAGCTACGGTCTCCTGGGGGTTAGGGCTTCCCAGGATCGCCCGCCCGGCCACCCTTCTGATCGCGCTGGGGACCGCCGCCTGGCTCACCCTCGTCTCCCGAGCGACCGCTCCGGGACTGTGGGCTTTCAACACGGCAAGTCGGCTGGCATCGGGCTTCCTGCTGGGTGCAACGCTCACAGCCATGCTGCTGGGTCATCACTACCTCACTGCCCCGACCATGTCGATCGACCCGCTCAAGCGATTCGTCCGATTCATGGGATGGGGTCTGGGAGCGCGGGGCCTCATCGCCCTTCTGGGCCTTTCTCTGGCCCACTCCGGGCTTGGCGGACTGGACCCGAGCTCGTTCGATTCCAGCTCGCCCCTGTTCCTCTTGATGCGCTGGGGCATGGGGTTCGCCGGCCCCGTCCTGGCGACCATTCTTGCCTGGAAAACGGTCCAGATCCGCTCGACCCAATCGGCCACGGGAATCCTCTACGTCGCGATGACGCTGCTCCTGTTCGGCGAGCTGACCTCGCTGATCGGCGCGAGGGCCGGCGGACTGATCGGTTAGCTCTCGCGTCGCGGCATCCTCGGCGACGTGGGACCGCGTCCGCTTTCTCTTCCAGGCTCTCCACTGATAGGGGCGTGGCACTTTGCCGCCGCCAGGGCTCGTTGTCATCGAGTTCTCCTGGCGATGTCCTAGTCCCTACCGTCACCGCCGGTTAGAATTATTGGGTTGCAATGGCGGGGAGCTTCCCTTCCGCCCGATCCGTTGCCGACCGGATGAAGTGAGTCCATGCCATGGAATTGACGTTTCAATGCCCCAGTTGCCATGCAGTCAACCACGTTGACGCGCTTGAGACGGCAGGAGACGGGAGCTGCACCCAGTGCGGGAGCGTACGGCCCCTTCACCGGGAGACGATCGAGGACGGGAAACTGCTTGGCTGTCCATGGTGCTCGACGGCGGATCTCTACATTCAGAAGGACTTTCCCCAGGGGCTTGGGCTGTTCATCGTGATCGTCGGATTCGTGATCAGCACCGTCTTCTGGTATCTGGAAATGCCCTTGTTCACTTACCTGGTCCTCCTGGCATCCGCTCTCCTGGACATGGTTCTCTACTACCGGGTTGCCGACGTCACGATCTGCTACCGTTGCCTGAGCCAGGTGCGGGGTGAGGGTTCCAGCCCTGAAGGGCGATTCCATCCCTTTGACCTGGCGGTCGGTGAACGGTACCGCCAGGAGCGGCTCCGAATCGAGGAGCTGCGCAAGCGAGGTGCAACCGTCGAGCCGTCGCTTTCCTCGCTGTCCAGTCCGCCCGTGAGAAATGCCTAAGTGTTGAGTACCGTCAGCCAATTCATTCCAGGGCCACCCGCCGAGGCGCCTTGCCGTTGAGGTCTGTCTTCACCCGTGGATGAGCATCGTGCGCGGATTTTCGATGACCTGAGGGGGCTCGTCGTCGGCGAGCTCTATTTCGAGACCCTGGATCGAGCTCCCTACGCGCACGATGCGAGCCTGTACGAGATCGATCCTCTGGGGGTGATCGTTCCGCGGACCGAGGATGACGTGGCGACGGTTGTCCGCTATGCCGCGGAGCATCAGATCGCCGTGCATGCCCGCGGGGCGGGAACCGATACGGGTGGAGGCGCGCTTGGTTCCGGGCTGGTCATTGACTTCAGCCGGCACCTACGCAAGGTCGTTCAGATCACCGGGGATCGGGTGGTCGTGGAGCCGGGCGTCGTGCTCGATGTGCTCAATGCGGAGCTTGCACCCCTGGGACGGCGCCTCGAGCCGGTACCCGTGAATGCCAGCACCGGTACCATCGGGGGGATGATCGGCGTTGATGCGGCCGGCCTCAGGTCGATGCGATTCGGGTCAATCGGCGACCAGGTCGAGCAGCTCCGTGTGGTCTTCGCCCAGGGCGAGATTGCCGACCTCGGGTTCCAGCCATGGCCGGCCTACGACGAGGAACCGGACAGCCTCACGGACCTGATCATTCGCAAGTTGCAGAACGTTCACCGCCAGTGCCAGAAGAAGCTTGCCCAACTGCAGCCCGACCTGCGGCGCAACCGCGCCGGATATGCACTCTTCCGGGCCGCCAGCGAGACAGGCATCAACCTCGCCCGGCTGGTCAGTGGCTCCGAGGGTACGCTGGCCCTCGTGCTGCAGGCGGTTCTCAAGACCGTGCCCCTACCCGCGGCGCAAGGGGTCGTGGTGCTGCCGTTTGGACGATTGGCGGATGCTGCCGGATCGGCCCAGGAATGCCTGGGATCGGAGCTTGACCCTTCCGTCTGCGATCTCTATGACTGGCGCCTGCTCAGCCTGGCTCGTGATGCCGACCCCCGGTTCCGCGCCTGGATCGACGAGGCGGCCGAGTCGGTACTGATCGTCGAGTTCGAGAGCGACCATGCCGACGAGGTCGTGGGCAAGATCCGGCTGCTGAGCGAGCGGCTGAGCCGCACGGGATTGCTCAGGGCCGAGCCAGTGACCGTCTTCCGGCGGAGCGAGTGCGAGCGCTTGCTGGCTCTGCGCCGGCTGACTGAGCCGCTCCTGATGAGGTCTCGAAGCCAGTCACGGCCCATTGCCGTCGTCGATGACGTGGCGGTCCCTCCGGATCGGCTGGCCCGGGTGGTGCGCCAGTTCCAGGACCTTCTGAAGCGCCACGGAGTGATGTGGACCCTCAATGCTTATGCGGGTGACGGTCGGATTCGACTCCGTCCCTTTCTCGACCTGTCCGATCCCGGCGATCGGGCCAAGCTCGAGCCGCTGGCCAGGGAAGTCTATGACCTGGTGATCGAGGCGGGAGGAACAGTCTCCGCATCGCAGGGATGCGGCCTGGCCCGAACCCAGTTCCTTCCCCGGCAGTATGGTGAGGTGGTGCAGGTCTTCCGGGAAATCAAGGACGCCTTCGACCCGTCGAACCTCTTCAATCCGGGCAAGGTCATCGGCGATGCCCCGCATCTGACAGTTCGGGATCTGAAGCGCTTTCCGCTGTCCCCGCCGTGGCCCGAGCCGGAGCCGGGATCGGGGCTGGGGCTGCCAGGCGGGCAGGGTGGGGGATCGGGCGTCGCGGCTCTGCGCGGCGCTGACTCTGCCCTACCGCAGGAGGTGACCGACTCGGCAAACGAGGTGGCCCAGGAGCCGGTACCACCTTCCCTCGGCAGTGGGGTAATCCTGCCGGTTCTTCGATGGCCGGAGGGAGGCGCCCTGGCGATGGCCTCGGCCTGCAATGGATGCGGGGAGTGCCGGAGTCTGGAGCCGACCTTGCGGATGTGCCCGAGTTTCCGCGCCCACCGTCGCGAGGCGGCGACGCCGCGGTCTCAGGCCAACCTGCTCCGCCAGATCGCCGTGGGGCAGGTTGATCCCAAGCTCTGGGGAACCGAGCAGTTCCAGAGCGAATGCCAGCTTGTGCATCCATTGCAAGCTCTGCAAGTCCGAATGCCCGGCGGGAGTGGACGTTTCCAGCCTCATGCTCGAGGCCAAGGCGGCCTTCGTCGAGAACCACGGGCTGCCGCCCAGCGACTGGATCTTCTCTCGACTCGAGATGTGGGCCCGGCTGGCCAGCCGCTTCCCGATCATCACCAACTTCGTGATGTCCCGCCGGAGCGCAAGATGGTTGATCGAGCGGGTGATGGGCGTCTCGCGTCATCGCGTGCTGCCGCCGGTGCGTCGGACCCCGTTCACCCGACGGGCCGTTCGGCTGGGGCTCACCCGGCCCCGGCCTCAACAGGCCGGCCCGCGCGTGGCTTACTTCGTGGATGTCTACGCCAACTATTATGATCATGAGCTGGCCGAGTCGGTCGTTGCGGTGCTCCAGCAGGCCGAAGTCAACGTCCTGGTGCCCGCACGCCAGCGGAGTTCCGGCATGGCGCCGTTGATCGTCGGTGATATCGATTATGCCCGCGACCTCGCCCTGACGAACCTCCGGGTGCTGGGAAACGCCGTTCGCGACGGCTATACCGTGGTCTGCTCCGAGCCCACCGCCGCGCTCATGCTTCGCCAGGAATACGTCAAGCTGACCGATGATCTCGATGCCGAGCTCGTCGCCCAGAACACCATGGACATCGGCCAGTACCTCGCCGGCCTCGACGCGCGGGGCCACTTGCCCCAGCCTCACGAGCCGCTCCACGCCCGTGTGGGTTACCATCAGCCCTGCCATCTTCGCGCCCTCGATATCGGCTTGCCGGGCCTGGACCTGATCCGCAAGATCCCGGAGCTGAACGTCGAGTTCATCAATCGCGGCTGTTCCGGCATGGGAGGGACCTACGGGCTGAGACGAGACCAGTTCCGCATGTCGCTCCGTGCCGGTCGGTCGCTGCTCCGCAGGCTCAAGGACGAGGATATCGAGATCGGCTCAACGGAGTGTGGCTCCTGCAGGATGCAGATGGAGCAGGGCCTCACCAAGCGCACCCTGCACCCGATCAAGCTCCTCAGCCTGGGCTACGGCCTGAACCCCTCGCTCCGGGAGCATTTCAAGGACGCCAAGCCGCGCCATGCGATGCTGTGAGTCGTGCTGCGTTACGCCACCAGTCTTGCGCTCCGGACCGATCTGGTCCGGGGCCAGCAGGCAGGCGAGAGCCTCCTCCGCGATTTGGCTCCTATCGCTCTTGCGTCATCCAGCGATCTGGGGTAAAAGTCCCGAGCCTATCATGTCTTCGATCAGCGACGCTTGGGCTGGGGCCGGACCGTGGCCAGGGATGGAGACGGTGCGGCCGGTTGATGAATGGCCCAGAGGCTCAGATCCAGTCGCTGTGGCAATTTCAGGGGGTGCGATCGTCGCTCCCTCGACTCCGACCGGGATGATCGGCCAATCCTGAACGCCGCCTCGGCCAGCCCGTGAATGCGGGCGAGCGGATGCGAAGCTGACTTTCCAGCCCATCACGGCTCGGAGCAGCAGCGCTCGCGACGCGGGATGAGGTGAGGCGGCTCTTGATCGGTTCACTTCAGGAACGATCGCTCATGGGACGATCCGGAAAACAACACTCCAGGGCGCCAGGGACGGTTCCCCAGAGGCGAGTGAGCGAAACGAGTGCGACGGCCACGGAGACAACGGCTGTCCAGCAATCGTCCTTCGCTGCTTCGATGATGTGGGCCGTGGCGGGTTGCGCCCGGATCGGGCCGCTGAGGATGCTCGTGTTTCTGGCCCTGCTCGCCGGCGGACCACTCGGAATCCTGACCTCGTCCGCTCCCGCCCAGCAGGGGGATCGGCTTCCCGAGGGGACGGTCACGGAGGTCCGGATCGAGGGCAACGCCACCATTCCCACCGAGAAGATCCGCGCCAAGATCCTCAGCAGGTCCGGTCAGCCGCTCGATCAGCAGAAGGTCGAGGCTGATCTCAAGAGCCTGATGGCCTCCAAGTGGTTCTCCGACGTCTCTCCCTACTATGAGGAAGCACCGCCCAAGAGCGGCAAGTACATTCTGATCTTCCGGGTCCGCGAGATGCCCGTCCTCAAGCAGGTCGAGTTTCGAGGCCGGAAGGCGGTCTCGCAGAAGGAGATCGAGGAGAATACCGACCTCAAGGTGGGCAACCGGTCCGATCCCACCAAGACCCGGCTGGCCCTGGGACAGATCCAGCGGCTTTACCAGGAGAAGGGCTACGAGCTCGCCGAGGTCAAGCTGGTTGAAGGGGGGAACATCGGCGACACCAAGGTGGTGTTCCAGATCTTCGAGGGGCCCAAGTACAAGATCAACAGCGTCGACTTCAAGGGGAACGTCTTCGCGTCCGATGCCCAGCTCTGGAACAAGATCAGCAGCCGCAGGCCGATCCTTGGCCTGATGGGCGGCAAGTATCATCGTGATATGCTCGAGGAAGATGCCCGCAAGCTTCGGGACTATTACCAGGCTCAGGGGTTCTTCGAGGTGAAGGTCACTCCGGTCACCCGACCGGGAAAAAACCTGGGCGACATCAACCTGACGTTCGTGATCTCCGAGGGGACCCGGTACAAGGTCCGTAACCTCGTCTTCGAGGGAAACCAGAAAATCAAGACGCCCGAGCTTCGCGAGGGATTGCAGCTTCACTCCGGCAAGCCGTTCCTCGATGCCGTGCGCGAGGCCGATCTCAAGCTGATGACGGCCCGGTACAACGCGCTAGGCTGCATCGATACCCAGATCAATTACGAGCCTCGGTTCACCAATCAGCTTGGCGTCGTGGACCTGGTTTACAAGATCGAGGAAGGCGAGCCCTACCTCGTGGGGGAGTTCAGGATCATTGGCAACACGCGGACCAAGGACAAGGTGATTCGCCGCGAGGCCGCGATGGCCGGGCTCTTGCCGGGTGAGATCCTCGACAAGAACCGGCTCGACAAGTACAAGCAGCGGTTGCAGTCACTCGGCTACTTCCAGATGAATCCGGAGATGGGGAAGCCCATCGAGATCAAGATCGTCAACAAGCGGCCCAAGGACAAGCCTTATGGCGACCTGATGATGCCCCTTCTGGGCGAAGGGGTGACCCAGGCGCGGATGCAGGACCCGGGTTCGAGCGTGGAGCTGGTTGCGGCTCCCGAACCCTTGAACGCGCCGAACAGCGTGCCCCGGCTCGAGTCCGGGGCGGGTGCCTCGGCCTGCGCCGGGTTTCGGCTCCGGCAACCTGTTCAGCCCGCCGCCGGACACGACGCCTCCCCTGGTGGTGCCAACCCCGGGCCCCGGCCGCCGTGCCCCGGCTGCGGCCCCGGGAGCCGCTCCCGCGGTCCCGCCTGTCGGGGCGGGAGAGCCTCCCGGGCACGTTTCCCAGCATGCCCGGCCTGAACATGACCGACGTCGGGCCCGACCGGAACGATCCCTTCCCCAATCGCTCGTTCGCCGACATCGTGACCGCGGTGGATGAGGCCCCCACCGGCCGATTCATGGTCGGCTTGGCGGCCAGCAGTTTCCAGGGACTCTTCGGCAACGTCACCGTCTACGAGAAGAACTTCGACATCTTCAACGTCCCCCGCTCATTCAATGACCTCTTCAATGGGACAGCCTTCCGCGGCGGCGGCCAGGAGTTCCGCCTCGACATCCAGCCCGGAACGAACATCAACCGGTTCCAGGTCAGCCTGCGCGAGCCGTACCTCTTTGACCTGCCCATCGGTGCGGGCGTGGCGGGCTACTGGTTCAACCGCTTCTACCCCGACTGGGACGAGCGGCGTGGCGGCGGCCGGTTCTCGCTCGGCCGCCAGTTCGGTACGAGCATCTATGCCGACGCCGCGCTCCGCATCGAGGACATCAACTTCTACGGCTTCCGGACTCCCGCCCCCGCGCAGTACCTGGCGGCCGCCGGAGAATCGACCCTGCTCTCGCTCCGGCCCAGCTTGCGGTTCGACAATCGCAACAGCCCCTTCATGGCCACCAAGGGACAGTACGCCGAGTTCTCGTTCGAGCAGGGCTGGGGCACGTTCACCTGGTCCAAGTTCGATGCCGAGGGCCGCACCTACTTCACGACCGGCAGTCGCCCGGACGGGACCGGCAAGCGCTTCTTCACGCTCCGCTCCCACTTCGGCATCGCGACCCAGGGCATCCCGGTTTACGAGAGCTATTTCGCCGGTAACTTCGGCAGCCTTCGCGGGTTCCAGTACCGGACCATCAGTCCACACGCCCTGGGCGTGCCGGTCGGCGGTGTCATGTCGATCCTGGGCTCGATCGAGTACCAGTTCCCCCTGACCGCCAGCGACACGTTCCAGCAGGTCATCTTCTCCGACTTCGGCACGGTTGAAGGCGACTACAACATTCACAAGGTCCGCGTCTCGATCGGCACCGGAATCCGCATGCTCATTCCCCAGATGGGGCCAATTCCCCTTGGATTCGACCTCGCCTTTCCGATCTCTTACGCCGATGGAGACCGGATCCGCTACTTCAACTTCAGCATGAGTGCGATGTACTGAGGCGGACGTCGGCAGCCCGGCCTGCCCGCGGAGTTGGCGGTTGCCACGAACGGGCGAAGTCACTTAGTGTATCAGGATGCCGAGACAACCAGTCCGCTGGGCGTTCCGGCTCTGATGCCGCTCGAGGCGGCCCCAGGATTCTCCGCCCAGTCCGCTCGGTTCGGGACGTTCGATGATTCGCTACTTTCTGGTTCTGGCCGTCACGGGGGCCTCGCTGCTGCTGGCAGATTTCGTGCTCGGGCTGTTCGCCGCCGGCGAGGTCCGCGGACCCCACGCGATCTGGCACGGGATCCACCTCCTCTTCTCGCTCTTGACCGTGGTCTGCCTGCTCGGGATCCACTCGATCGTCTACACCTACTTCATGGCCACCGGCAAATGGGCCAAGGAAGTGGTTCGCGTCTACCAGCTTCCGGAATGGTTTGTGGCGCATGCCAGCCGCAACAAGCGGCGTGCGTTCCGGTTCATCATGGGATCGATGACCGCGATCGCCATCACCGCGTGGCTGGGTGCGGCGGCTGATACCCGGGGGCTGTCGTACGCGCCGTGGCACCTCGGCTTCGCGGCCTTGACAGTCGCCTTCAACCTCGGATCGTTTGCTCTGGAATACGCAGGGATCGTGTCTCATGCCCGGTTGCTCCTGGAGTTGAAGTCCCAGGCCGACAGGCTGCGCGAGGCCCGCTATGGCGCCGCGAGTGCGTCAGGATCCTCGGTGGAGGTGTGACCCCGGGAGCGGCCGCACCGCTTCCTGGATTCTTGGAGGTCTCCATCGCCAATGTCGCCGCTCGGGATCGTGATTCTCATCGTTCTGATCGATCTGCTCGGTTTCACAGTGGTCATGCCGCTGCTGGGCCCCTTTGCCAAGCAGTACGGATTTCACGAGTGGCAGATCGGGCTCCTGTTCGCCGCTTACCCGTTCTGCCAGCTCATTGCCGGCCCGATTCTGGGCCGCCTGAGCGACCGTTACGGCCGCCGCCCGCTGCTGATCTTCAGCCAGGCGGGGACGGCCTTGTCGTTCCTGATCCTGGGGCTCTCCCGTAACTTCACGGTGATGTTGCTGGCGCGGATGCTCGACGGTGCTTCGGGCGGGAACATCCTCGTCGCCCAGGCTTATGTGGCCGACGTCACGCCTCCGGAGAACCGCGCGCGAGGCATGGGTCTGATCGGCATGGCCTTCGGGCTGGGCTTTGTTCTCGGGCCCCTTCTTGGGGGGGTGCTTGTCGGCTTGCCGGTCGGCGAAGACTGGCGGCTCCGCCTCCCCTTTCTGGTGGCCGCGGGATTCTCGACCCTCGCCTGGATCCTGGTGCTGACCCGCCTTCCCGAATCGCGGAGCGAGGCTGCTCGCAACCGTGAAGGCGCACGCGTGCTGAGCTGGCGCGGGCTGTCGGATACGATCACGTTGCCGGGGATCGGTCCGCTCGTCCTGATCGGCTTCTTGACCATTCTGGCCTTCGCGGCCCTGGAAGGAACGCTCGCGCTCTTTCTCCAGCGGCGGATGCAGTGGGATGCGCGCGCGGCTGCGTTCGCGTTCGTGGGCCTGGGTCTTCTCAGTGCGCTTGTCCAGGGAGGGCTGATCCGCCGCCTGGTTCCGCGATTCGGCGAGCCGCGACTGATCGTCGCGGGCATTGCCATCGTCGCTCTCGGCTTTGCCGCACTCGCCCTGGTCTCGAACCTTCCGGAGCTCGCGGGGGCCCTACTGCTGGTGGGTGTCGGACAGGGGCTCGCCGGACCTTCGGTCAGCGGCTTGCTCTCGCGCATCACACCCCAGAGCGAGCAGGGGGCCGTCTTCGGAACGCTCTCGTCGGCGCAGACGCTGGCGCGGATGATCAGCTACCTGATCGCCAACCTGCTGCTGGGCAGGGTCTCGGCAGCGGCCCCGTACTGGTTCGGGTTCGCCGTTTACGTGGTAACCGGGCTCGCGGCCGTGCGGTTCCTGTCTCATCTGGGCAGTGACTTCAAGCGGGAACAGGCGGAGGCCACCGGGGCCGGGGCGGTTGCCGCCCATGGAGCCACTGAATAGTCACGCGATGATGCGTTGTCGTGAACGCGCTCTACCCTGCGATTTGCCTTCTGCCCCCTATCCAGCCGGCAAGTCCCGGTCGAGGAAGCCGCCGATCGTGGCGGGATCGGTGTAGCCGTACCGGGTCATCACTCTCGCCACGGCCTCGGGGTGATCGATGAGAATCTGAACTCCCTCGACCAGAGCCTCTGGGCGTGCCTTGAGCAGGCGATTGAGAAAGAACCGGCGGATCTCGACCGTCTTCGGATTGGGATGAGAGGTGACCAGCTGGACCAGCCGCCGGGCTGAGGGGTCCTGTTCAGGGCCCTTGTGTGCGGCGACGAACCGCGCGGCTTCAAGCAACCCCTGGGGATTGATAGGGGCCCAGTCGAGGAGATCCTGGTTCAGCACTAGGCGGTGGACCTTGGGCGGATCGGGGATCGTCAGGTCGGGCGCGTCGAGCAAGACCTCGAGTGCCCAGGCACGAGAGACCGCCACCGGGTCGGCAACGGTCGCCACCCTGAGTCCACCGAGCTGGCGCGGCTCACGCGCATACCAGGGTTTCATCGCGAAGAGCAGCCGGGAGAAGGCCGTGGCCTTGGAATCCTGAGTCTGCAGCCACACGTAGGGGAACTGGTCATCCCTCCGGGCATGGAACTGGACATCGCCGCCAAGCCTGAGATCGCCACGCAGCCCACCGAGGCTTTGCAATTCCTGGAAAGTCATGGGGTTCGTGAGCTCATTCGGGAAATCGATCTCAGCTCCCGCAGGGAGCTTCTGATTGATCTCGGCGAGGGTCTGCTCGTTGAAGGCGTCGAACCAGTAGGTCAGCTCGAAGCCCCGGTGCCAGGCTCCCCGCGGTCCGCCAATGATGGCGTTGTAATAGGAGAGCTCGAACGGGTGAATGCGGGCCAGGTCGATGGCCGCCGGCGCGAGTACCAGGGCGGCCATTGCTGGCACCCCGACCCGAGTGGGCAGCCTCACATGATGGGAGAGATCCCTGGCCAGCGCGAGCGTTCCCCAGCCCGCGAAGGCCGCCAGAAAGAAGAACGTGGGCAGAAACAGGCGGACTCCGTCGTGAGCGGGGGTCGGCAACATCCGGAGCACTGGAAGGGTCAGGAAATGAAGCAGGAAATAAAGCGGAATCTGGTCGCGGTGAACCTGTCCCAGCGCCCAGACGATGCCGATCGCCGCGGCCAGCAGGATGGTCACTGGCACGGTGATTCCCAGGAGCACCCAGGCGTTGTGCCAGGGCAGGGTGTACTCGTAGGTCTGTCCAAAATAGATGATCTGGATGTCGGGAAGGGCACCCCGGCGGTTGGTGCTCAGGGTGTAGTAGTGGGCGAGGCGCGGCAGGGTCTCCCGCCACCAGGCCGGATTACCCAGCCAGCCCACGACCGGCGGAAACGCGAGAATGGCCGTCCAGGTCTCCAGGGCCGGACGTTCCACCCCCCAGACCGGATTCCTGGGGAAGATCAGGGCAAGCAATCGCCGAAGGCACCAGACCGCCAGCGGCACCGCCAGGATCGCGCCCGGCAGGTCGCTGACCGGACGATGGACGAAGAGGTTCGTTCGCGCGGGCAGGGGCAGTTGCCGCTGTAACCCCTGGATCTCCTGGAACGCGAGACCCAGGGGCAGCAGCATAAGTCCTGTCGTGACCACGCCGTCGATCCAGTCGACCCGGCCCCCCGGACGTCTGAGTGTGCGCGGCAAGTGGCCGGCGACCAGCCAGATCAAGAGCGGCACCACCACGCCGACAGTGGCCATCTTCTCGACGAACGCCAGGCCGAGCAGGATCCCGACCAGCACGCGCCAGCGCCGTCCTCGTTCCTCATGCAGTCCATTCCAGAAGGCCAGCGCGATGGCCGCCCAGAGCAAGAGCCCCGGGATATCCGTGTCGATCAGGTGAGCCTGGCCGTAGAGCCGAGGCATGAACAGGAGCGAGCCGGCCATGACCAGGCCGACTGCCGTCCCGTACCGGCGGGCCAGGAACGAGAATCCGATCGCGATGGTCAGGGCGAACTCGATGACCGAGGCCATTCGTCGAGCGGGGATATCCTTCATCCACGAACCGAAGACCGCATGGGCCGCCAGGTTCAACTGGCCGGCGAAGGGAGGATGAAAGTTGATGCCATGTCTGCCGTAGGGCCAGTAGTAAAGGAGAGTCATGGGATCGAGCAGGCTGCGGACCTCGCTCCACGACCGGGCATGGGAAAGCTGCTCCCACCATTGCGCGGACATCACCTGACTGTAGCGATAGGCCGGCTCGTCCCAGGTCAGGCCGATGTCGCCGGCGGTGGGCACCAGGGCGGCAAGGGCGATGGCAAACACCAGAATGGTCGCCAGCCCCCAACGTTTCCCGGACGAGCGATCGGCCGAGACGGCAAGATCGGCCGGAACCGTGGTCTCGTCGTTCCCAGCACCAGGGATCGGTTTCGGCTCCTCCGACTGCTCCGTCGTTCTCATCAACTGCAGCCCCGTTTAGCAGACATCCGCCTTCCGTCTCCGAGGTTCATGATAAACCGAGGATTCACCGGCGGAAAACCCAGCGGCGGCGTGAGAGGAGCCACGATTTCGAAGGATCACCACACAGCCGCAGGGTGGCGCAGGCCGTCGGGGGTCTGTTCTCACCCTTGGGGCGGCTGGCTTGCCGTTGGCCCCGACCGGCGACAGAATGTTGCGGCCCGTTTTGCCCGGTCGATTCGTATGCTATGACCGCTGTCGCTCGGCTGTCCGTTGGGACTGGTCATCACGGGGAGGTCCTTGAGTTGGAAACGGGCGGAGACTTGTTGCTTCTGCACTCCTTGGCACCCTCTCGCAGTGCATCGTTGAGTGGCTCATTCCATTGACAGCTTTTCCCGGTCGGGAAGTCTGAGGGTTGCAAATGATCGCCGGATTATTTACCCTACTTTACGGGCATGCCCATGATTTACCACTTGTGCTTGCCGGAAGGCGGGGCTGTGTACTCGTCACCCGGCAGACTCATTCAAGGAGATGCATCGATGAAGCGACACCTGTTGACCCTGGTCCTGTCCGGACTGGTCGGGTCCCTGGTTCTGGCTGGCGACGCTCAGGCTTGCCATCAGAAGAAGTGTCACCGTGCTCCCGCCCCGACCTGCGCGGTTGTTGAACCTGCGCCTTGCCCCGCCCCGCCCCCGGCTCCGGTCTGTGAGCCGACTTGTGCTCCCAAGGTCAAGAAGTGCGGCCTGTTCTCCCACTTCAAGGGAATGAACCTGGGATGCCACAAGAAGGCCGCTTGCGCCCCGGCTCCCGTGTGCGAGCCCGCCCCCGCCCCTTGCCCCCGCCCCCGCGCTCCTGCGGCGAGACAGTGGCCTACTCGGCTCCTGTGACCTACTCGGCCCCCGCCGTCTACACTTCTCCGCAGGGATCGGCTCAGCACTGAGTCTAGCCCTCCGAATCTGCCTTCCCTCTGAACGCATGCTCCGGCCATGCGCGATCGTGACGGCATGCTCCTGAGAAGCCGGTCGGACGTGAGCCACACGACTCTCGCGTCCGTCCGGCTACTCGGCTCCCTTCTTTGCCCGCTTTGCCATTCGTTTTTCCATCTCGGCAAAGGGAAAGACCCACACCAGGGGCACACCCATCTTCTGGACCTTGAATGCCGGACGCGACTCCTCCACGAGTTGTCGGTCAATCGGCAGCCAGGCACCCGGCCGGTTTTGCACGACGTACCAGGCTGGTCGGCCCGGATCGAACGGGGCCAATCGGGGCGGTAGCTCACCGATCCGGCGAAGGTACAGCCAGGATGTGGGGAACGTCGCGAACTGAATGGTCTGCCCAGGGCCTGTACTGGCGCGAAGCCAGCTTCGAGCCTCCGCCCCTAGGCCGTCCCAGTAATAGGTCGGCTCCATGCCCAGGCGGGATGCGCCGGAAGCCCCCCCACGAGCGGGCTGAAGTACGCGAGGGGCACCGGCATGAAAAGCAAGACGCTGGCAATCCCCTCGGCCACGGCGGCCACGATTGCGAACCTGGCCAGCGGACCAAACCAGTCAAGCAGTTGCCTGACTCCCAAACCCACCAGCAAGGCCAGCACTCCAAACGCCGGCAGGAACAGGCGCACGCCGTCATGTCCGGGCGTGTGCGGCAAGGCCCGCAGGGACACCAGGAAGACCCAGTTCCCCAGGATCAGCAGGCCAAGGGGATCCGTCTCGTGGGCTCTTACCGCTCGGTACATACCCGCCACCGCGAGAAGGAGAAATCCGACCGGAGTGACCATGGCGGTCCAGGCCAGGGTGTTGTACCAGGGGAGCGACTGGTTGGGTGTCTTGTAAATGGTTCCCAGAAATTGCACCGGGATGGGGATCGTCTGACCCCGCGTGAGGTTTGATCGGAGGAAGCGAACCACACCCGTGATGGGCTCGGTCCACCAGGGCGGATTGAGGAGCATGAGGACGACGCAGGCCATCGGGATTCCGACGACAAGCACGCGAATCGCGAAGCGGTCGCGTCTCCAGCCGGCCCAGGCCAGGAAAGGAAGAGGAAGGAACCAGCCGGTCAGCTTGGTGGCAAGCGCGCAGCCGACCGCCAGACCGAATCCCGCAATGGCCCACCAGCTCCTCGGGGCTCGACCTCCTGGGCTTGTCGGGATCGCCGCGCCGGCGAAGAACAGGATGGCGAGAACCCAGAGCGAACTGAGAACGGCATCGTAGGTCGCGTAGTGGCCGTGGCCGAAGAGGTTGGGCTGGAAGACCCACGCTCCGACGCCGGCGACTGCGGCCCATGGGCCCCATCGCCGGGCAAGAACGTTGAAAAGGAATCCAGCCGTAAGGCTGAAGAGAAGAATCGGGCCCAGGCGAGCGCGATGTAGATCCTGCCAGGAGGGAGCCACGAGGTCTCCCACGAGGCCGAGCAGGGCGTAAAAGGGGGGGTGGCCGTGGGGCTCCTCGCGAGCAAAGGGCCAGAAGTAGGCCAGGACGCGGCGATCGAAGAGCAACTTGGACCGGGTGTCGATCTGATCGGGCCGAGGAGGCGGTGCTCCGACCTGCTGGACCAGCTCCCGGGTGGGCGGGGGCGGGTTCCATCGGGAGGCGAACCCGGCGGGATCGCGAAGAGCTCGGAACCACGCCCGTAGCCTGGCTTCCCGGCCCAGCGTGTAGCCCTCATCCCAGACGATGGCCATCTGCGGCTCGGTGGCGAGCATGACCCCGAGGGTCGCGATCGCCACGAGCACGCTTGAGCAGGCCAGACGGCCGGTTGGGCTGATCATGGTCGGGGCCGATGTTGCTCCCGGACCTGGGGGCGCAGGGGCTTGCCCCACCCTACGCCTGGGCAGGCAAGAGATCCATCGCGGCCCGACCATCAGCGGTTCCGGTTGGTGCGTGCGAATGAGCGCGACCTCCTGACAGCTCGGGAAAAGGGGACAGCGCACGCATTCGTTCCAGATCTTGTGAGGCAGCTCAGCCTTGTCAATCTGATGATAGCCGCATCGCTCGAAGAAGCCCACCGAGTAGGTCAAGGCGAAGACCGAGTCGATCTCGAGCTCGCGGGCCGCCTCCCAGCAGGCGTCGACCAGACGCCGGCCAACTCCCTGGCCCTGAGCGTTCCCGGACACCGCCAGGCACTTCAGCTCGGCCAGGTCTTCCCAGAACACGTGCAGGGCGACACACCCGATGACCCGATTCTCCTCATCGACCGCCACGAGAAACTCGCGGATCGACTCGTACAGCTCACCCATCGACCTCCGGATCATCAATTTCCGGTCGGCAAAGGTCCGAATCAGTTCATAAATCGCCGGTACGTCGCCAACACGAGCGGGACGGATGTTCAATCGAGGAACCTCCCAGGCCGGCCCTAGAGCCGAGTTACCGCACCAAGAATCTGCCCCAAACCCCCACCGCCACAAGAGATGCCGGTAAATCTCACTCATAGGGTATTTTAGGAGAAGTCGCCAGGGAATCAAGAAAGACTCAGGAATCTCGCTCCGAGACGGGGAGACGGCGAAACGCGGTCGGTTCACCGTGAGTGACGCGCCCGCGGAAACGGCACGCGGCTGTTGCAGGGCTGTCGGCAGATCCTCAGCGCCGACACGCGTGTGCTGCCCATAGGGAAGGAGAGGTCATCGAGGACGTGGATTCCGTGGCGATCGGGGGGGGAGCAGCCTGGATGCGTTCGTCCGCATTCTGGCCGCCATTCCTCATGGGCAGCACACGCGTATTGTAGTAATCGACCATGTGGCGATAGTCGGGACCGTGTGTCACCTTCACCAGTCCGACCGTGCGGGCAACCTCGTCGGTGGCCTGATCGAGCGTCCAGCCACAGTACTTGGTCCGGTACGCGATCTGGGCCATCGAGGCCCGGTTCAACCCATGGTGGCAATGGAAGAAGATAGGATAGTTGGCGGGATCGGCGAGCACCGCCGCGGCGTCATCCAGGAGGTCGGAGAGCGTCTTGGGATTGGCCGCGTCCCGCTGATCAACGATGGGAACGTGGATCCAGCGGATGCCTAGCTCCTGGGCAAGCGCTCGCTCGCCCACCGTGAGGGGGTGATCGTCGGGATGCCAAGGCGAGGATCGTCTTGATCTTATAGTCGCTGGCAATTCGCCGCATCGGCCAGCTCTTCTGCCAGGCTCCCCGGTAGATCTTGCCGGGCTCCACGACTGCGAACTCCCTGGGCAACACGTAGTCGTGGCCGTGCCTCCAGATCTGCTCGGCTCCGAGAACGACCAGGCAGATTACCAATCCTCGGCGAACCCAGAGCTTTCGAGCAGTCATCCAGCCGATCTCCCAACAGTCCAGATCCAAGGCCGTCGGCTGCACCCGAGTCGCGGCGGCTCTCGGCCGCTCGAGGCGGGTGAAGGCGGCGGATCCTATCAAGTGTTACCAACGGCAACAAGTCAGACCTGCACGCTCGCCCGGACCGAATGCCGCTTCTCCCGTAAATCGGCCTGACCTTGCCGGACGCTCCAGGAAAACCGGAAAATCCTTTTGGACTGATTTTTGCAATCGCCAAAGCTGGGGAACCTGTTATCCTTGCTCCACATTGGCTCGAGGTCTCCTGACGCACCAGGAAGCCGGTGCGGTGCGGCGTCAGGTGGCATCGAGAAGGGCCGTTGAACGATGATAGGAGCCACCAGCAGATCCTTGCGCTTCGATCTCGGCACGGAAAAACCGGAGCAATCCTTGCTGGCCCGACCCGAGCGACCGATCGGCCCGATCTCGCGCGTTGTGGGACTTTACCACTCCCTGCTGCGGAAGACCCTGGAGCATTTCTTTCCCGATGCCGTCCTGGAAGCTCAGGGCGACCGCAGCGTCATCGACTGGGACGGTTCGCGAGACGAGACGCATTACCGGATCACTGATGATGGTGACGGCCTGGGCCTGGCCATCGAGTGGCTGGGCACGCACCTGGGATTCCGTCCCGGCAGTCCCGTACCGCTCTTGCCGCTCGAGCGACGGCTGGTGGAAGCGATCGTTCGGGCCCTGGACCTGCGATTTCACGGGCTCTTTGACCAGGATCTCGCCGATCGCCTGGAGCGGTTCCAGTACGTGACCGAAGACCTGATCATCGCCGACTTCCTCCGGCCGGTCAGCCCCTATCGTATTCCCGCCGCGCTCGAGGCCTTGCGGGTGGCCGCCCTGTCGACCTATGAAAACCGGCGCGTCTCGACCGGGGCCCTCTTGCTCGGAACGGATCGCGACCCGGCGGACCCCGATCGAGCCAACACCGAGGGAGCGCCTCGGTTCAATGCACGGTTGACGGCCATCAAGGGGTTCCACCGGCTTTGCGACGGCGTGCAGACGCTCTTCGTGGTCGATCATCTCGGCAATCTTTTCCGCATGGTCGACATCGCATGCTGGGCCGACCGCGTCCACGGATCCCAGCCGCCGGAACATCCTTGCCCGCGCCCCTACCTCAGCCACGCCAAGGCCACCGCCGCCGGCGGCCACGTCTGCCTGGTCCTATCTCCCAGCCAGGAAATCAAGGTCTTCTCGGGCGGGACCATGCTCTTCAGCTTCAGCGATGCACGGTGGCGAATCCACGACATCCCCAGCAAGTTCTCCGCCTGGCGCGAGGCCGTGGGACGGACAACCCCTCCGGAACTCGCCCTCTGCCTGTTCCAGGCCGCGCTCAACCTCTGCGAGGCACGCACCGGCGCCCTGTTTGTGGTCGTCCGCGATCCGGCCCGATCCGTCCGGGAACTGATCGCGCCCGCCGACCGGATGACCGAGGAGGTTGCCACCGACGACCCCGAGGATCCCGAGAACCTCTCTCCCCGTCTGGCCAAGCGGGCCCTCCATCACGCCGTCCGCGGCGCCTCCCTGTGCGACCTTAAGCCCACCGTTCTGGAATCGATCGCCAGCCTGGATGGCGCCGTGGTCGTGGACCACGACGGCCGCCTGCTCACCTTCGGTGCGATTCTTCGCATCGCCCCCGAAACTCTCGGGATGGTACGTTCCGTCCAGGGTGCCCGAACCCTCGCCGCCCTGGCCGCCTCCCAGCACGGCCCGGTCCTCAAGGTCAGCGAGGACGGGTATCTCACCATGTTCCTCAAGGGCCGCCGCGTCTGGGAGCTCTGACCGGACGTCCAGTCCTCTCCCAGGACCCATCCTCGCGTCCTCAGGCTCCTCAAACGCTGCCAGATTGGCTTAGATCGTTGGCCCGCGATCGAAGCCACGGTATCTTGTCATGCTGTAGCGTGACCTACCAGGAGAGCAAGGCGAATCAGCCTCGCCCCGCCCACGCCCGGCTAATGGACCTCGCGCCTCCGGCTGGCTGCGGGGGTCGGTCGGGGCGATGAAGACGCGCTCGTGGGGGAACTTCTCGAACAGCGACTCGGGCTTGCCGAAATTGGTTGCGAGCACCTGGGTCGGGTTGCCGGCGATCCACATCGAGAGGTCAATGGCTTCGTAGTGGCCGGTGTTGAAACCGATCAGGACCCGGCAGCGCTTCTCGCCGACGTTCTCGATCGAGTGGCCGTAGCCTTGGGGGATGTAGCCCACATCGCCCTTGTCGAGGGTCTCGGTGCGGTAGCGGCCGTGGGAGCCGAACAGGGTGACGCTGACCCGGCCCTCGATGACATACTGCCACTCGTCGGCGTTGGGGTGCCAGTGCAGTTCACGGAGCCCGCCAGGCTCGAGGTCGAGGATCACTCCGGTGACCGTCTTCGAGATCGGGAACCGGTCGGAGCCGACCCGCCACTCGCGGCCCCCTTTGTGGATCGAGTGAGGCTCTTGGGCGAGCAACCGGAACTTGTGCGTCTCGGGGGGCGACCGCATCGGCCCTCTGAGGTTCGGCGGCATCTCCTCGGGCGGCACAATGCCGCGGGCAAAGTAGACCTCGTCCTTGGGGAAGCCTTCCAACGCCGATTCGGGCAGGCCGAAGTTCTTGGCCAGAAGTGCCCTGGGGGTGTGGCCGATCCAGTCGGTGATGCTGAACGTGCCGAACTCGGAGAAGTAGCCGTTGTC
>CAWFJM010000044.1:0-14958 GCA_963816015.1 uncultured Planctomycetaceae bacterium
ACCCAGAGATCGCCGGATACCTCTCAGGCTGGGCACGAGACGCTGGCTGGATCGGTTCAGCCGCCGATCGCCATGTCCATCACACGATTCTCGGTCCACTCTCAAACGGGGCCGGCTTTGCTCAACGCCCCCCGAGCCATGACCGCGATCCGGTCGCAGATGCCGAACAACTCGAGCAGATAAGAGCTCACCACCAGGATCCTCTTGCCCGCGGCGGCCTGCTCGCTGATCAGACGGTAGATCTCGGACTTCGAGCCGACGCCAATGCCCCGGGTAGGGTCATCGAGCAGGAGAACGTCGGCCTGCTGGTGAAGGATCCGCGCCAGCGCCACCTTCTGCTGGTTCCCCCCCGACAGCTCGCCGACGGCCTGCAGGGGCCCTCTGGCCTTGATCCGCAGCCCCTCCATCCACTCCGCCACCTCGGCACGGCGCCTGCCCAGGCTGAGCCAGCCTCGCCGCGCGTGCCGCCCCAGCGCGGAGTAGGTCAGGTTGTCCTCGATCGACCGGCCCATGGCCAGTCCCTCGAGCTTCCGATCCTCGCTCAGGAAGCCGACTCCCTGCGCGATCCGCCGCCGCGGTGGTGCGTATCCGCCGGAAATGTGCTCGATTCGCCCCTGGCCGGAGGTGATCGGGGCGAGCCCAAAGACCGACCTCAAGAGCTCGGTCCGCCCCGCTCCCACCAGTCCCGCGAGCCCCAGTACCTCCCCGCGACGGAGCTGAAGACTGGCCGACCTGGACGTGGCCCCGTTGCAGAGATCGTTGAGATCCAGGATCGGCTCGCTCGCCGCGTGGTGCACTCGCGGAAACAGATCTCCCAGTTCTCGCCCGACCATGTGCGCGATGATCGTCTCGAGCCGCGTGTCCGCGATCCGTCCCCAGGCGACCGAGCGGCCGTCGCGAAGGACGGTGTAGATCTGCGCGACCCGACGCACTTCTTCCAGAAAGTGACTGATGTAGACGATGGCCAGACCGCGGCTGCGAAGGCGATCGATGACCCTAAGAGGCACTCCGCATCGTGTTCAGTGAGCGAGCTGGTGGGCTCGTCAAAGATGATCACCCGGGCGCTCGAGACCAGTGCCCGCGCGACCTCGACAAGCTGCTGGGATCCCATACTTCAGATCCCGCACGAGAGTGTCGGGATGGATATCGAGATGCTCGAGGAGGGACAGGACCTCGAGAACCGCCCGCCGGTGTTCGCTCCTCCGGATCAGCCCGGCCCGCACCCGCTCCTGGCCCAGCATGACGTTGGCTTCCACGCTTAGGTGAGGCGCCAGGGCCAGATCTTGATAGATCATCGCCACGCCGGCCAGCCGCGCATCGCGCATTACGCGGGTTCCCCGGAGCGCAGGGTCCGCCTTCCAGGCGCATGGTGCCCGAGTCGGGACGGTGTGCGCCGCTGAGCACATTCATCAGCGTGCTCTTGCCGGCCCCGTTCTCCCCGATCAGCGCGTGGACTTCGCCGGGCTCGACGCGCAGGGAAATACCGTCGAGCGTCCGGGTTGCTCCGAACGACTTGGTGACGTCCATCATCTCCAGGCGCGGGGGTATTCTCGCTCACGTCAAGGACTTGCCGGCAGCAGGCCGGCCGCCTCGAGAGCCCGTTTCATGCCCGCGGTGCTCGTCTTGTTGGAACAGAAGACACCGTCGAACTGCCCCCGGTAGCGGGTTACCAGGCTCTCCGACTTCTGCTGAGCCTGGTCCGACGTCGGCCCCGCGTATTCCGATTCCGACAGGAGCGAGATCGCCGGGAACTCTTTGGCCAGGGTGTCCTTGAACCCCTTCTCGCGGTTTTCAGTGCTCTCGGAGCCCACCGCGTACAGGAGCAGGATGACCTTTCCCTCGCCCCCAGCACCTGTCCCATCCGCCGGGCGGCCAGCACCCCACCGTGGAAATTGTCCGTCGAGATCGTGGTGATGGGCTTGGAGGAATCCAGCCCCGAATCGATGATCACAACCGGGATTCCCTTGATGGCCGCCATCTCCACGGGCTGCGCCAGCGCCCGCGCATCGAGCGGAGCCAGGACGATGCCGTACACCCCGCCGGCGACGGCACTTAGATGTCCGTTTCATAAGTTCTTACCCAGTTTTCTTGACCTGACGCTTATACGGCCTTGGGGGATAGAGGTGGTGCTTAAATTGCTGCGGCCGTGGACTAAACCACGCACGACCCTGCTTTTGCTGACGGCGCGTTTGACTGAATGGAGTCCCTCGCACCAGAGGTGTCCCGGTATAAGTCCAACAGTACGGATGGGCGTGGCGTCGGTCATAGTCGTCGACAAAGGCCAGCAGCCGCGCCTCGAAGTCCGCCATCGAACTGAAGTCGCCCCGCTTCAAGAATCGCCGTTCCAACACGCTGAACCACAGTTCCACTTGGTTGAGCCAGGAACCATGAGTCGGAGTGAAATGAAACACATGTTTGTGAGTCGGATCTGTCAAGAAGGCACGCCGTTGCCGACCTGTCTGCAATAGTGCTGGCACGAAGGGAACATCGCACAATTGGGCCATAATTCGACAGACATCGAGACTCCAATGGGTGTTGAGATTATCCAAGACCCAGTCAAATCCTTTGACCTCGGGGAACCGCTCGGCCACGTGACCCAAGTGGGTCGCGAAGTCCACGCTGGTTCGGGTCGGTCCCAGATCGCCGATGATCTCACCGGTCGGTACGATCAACGAGGCGATCAAAGCGCGCGTCCCATATCGGATATAGTCTTGCTCATGTTGCGCGGGCTTGCCGGGCTGAGCCGGTTGCGTGGGATGGGGCCGGCCCAAGGCTTGCATTCCCGTCTTTTCATCACAGCAAATCACCAATCGACCCTGTTGGTACATCGTGGTGCTCCTGACGTACAACTTGCAGATCGCTTGAGCCTTGGCGTCGAAGTCAGGGTCGTGGCTGTTGAGCCAGTAAACGCTCCGATGCGGTTTCAGGTCGGCCTCGTCAAGGGTCCGCCAGATCGTGGACCGACTCATGGCCCAGGCATGAGCAGCCTGGTTGATCAGCGTGGCAGCCAGATCGTCCAGCGACCACCGAGTGGCGGGACAGTCCTGTTGTTCGGTCGTACTACTGGCCAGGGAGATCACATCGAGACGTTTCGAGGGGGGAAAATCGTCGCGGCCGACCTGACCGTGGCGCGTCCTGAAGGCCAGCCAATCCCATTTTCAGGTAGCGGTTTCGCCACACCGCGACGGTCTGGCGATCGCACTGAAACTCGGCGGCGATCTCGAGGTTGCAGGGATGGTCTTCGGCGGCGGCCCGCAGTACCAACCGGGATCGGAAGACCAAGGCCTGAGGGGTGGAACCGGCCCGGACCAAGGCCTCGAGTTGGGCACGTTGAGGATCGGTCAGGCAAACCACCTCCGAATAAGGCATCGGCATGGTGAACATCCGTGTTCGTGGGGTCGAGGGGTAGTCTCTAGGGCAGAATTCACTATTTCCCACAAACTTTCTGGGCAGTCCAGATCAATCATAACTGAGGGTCGAGTACGAAACGGAATCTAGACGAGCTGGATCTGCTGGACCCGATCGTCCTCCTTCTCCGGCCCCTGCCAGACGACCTCGACATTCCCCAGGTCTTGCTCGGCCTTCAAGGCGCCGGTGTGTATCGTCATCCAGAACTCGTGAGTCGTCCCCTTGGGAATCACCATCGCTCGCCACTTCTTCGTCTTCGCCCCTGAGTGGCTGCTGGTCACGCTTTCGGCCTTGGGCGGGGAGAGCAGCGGCTTGATCTCGGGGTCGTTCATGTGCTCGGGAGTGACCATGGTTTCACCCGCGGAGACCGTGACTTCCACGGGTTGCTCCTCCAGGTGCTTGACCAGCGTCTTGACGCCCATCTCGCCCATTTTGAAGGGATTCTGAACGACAACACCCGCGATTTCTCGCCTGGTAAGCGCACTCACGAGTGGCTTGCAGGCCTCGAAACCCACGAGATGAACCCGCTTGCCCGAGCTCCCCGGGCCGGCGGCCGAACCCGCCTCTTCCCCCGTCTCTCCCCCGCCACATCCGGCCATCAGCCCCGCGTACAGACCCGCGATCAGCCCCCGCCAGGTTCTCCCGGACATGAGCTGTCTCCCTGCGAAAACGCGACAGATCGGACCCCCGCAACATCCTAGCGCGGTTTAACCATGGTTTGCACACAGGCCGGCGTGTTGAAACCAGCCCATAATGTCTTGAGCCGTCACATGTTCCAAAGCTTGTCCCAAGGCATCATAGAGACTTGTTCGCGATCGCGCCGCAACTCGACGGAGAAACTGCTTGGCCTTCGACCACAGCTCCTCGATCGGTGTATAGTCCGAACTGGACGGCGGCAGAGGCAACACCTCGGCCCCGGCCTGCTCGATCGCTGCTGTCACGCCGGAGGCCAGGTGGGGGCTGAGGTTGTCAAAGACGACGACGTCGCCCGCACGCAACTCCGGCACCAACACCGTCTCGACGTACGTCTGGAACGCGGCCGTGTCCGTGGCGCCAGGGAACGCCAGCGGTGCCCGCACCCCGTCCAGGCCCAGCGAGGCGATGACGGTCAGCGTCCCCCAGGAAGTGGGGACCGAGCCGATCGCACGCTCACCCCGCGGCGCCCAAGCGCGGGTCGGAGTCATTGCCGTGTTGACCCCCGTCTCATCCACCAAAACCAGCCGTTTCGGCTCAATCCGCCGCACCTGCCTTCGGAATCGCCGTCGCTTCTCCGGGACGTCAGGCCGGCTGCGCTCGGCGGCGTGCAGGGTCTTCTCCTTGGAGGTCAGACCGAGGCGACGCAGGGTGTGCCAGATGGTCGTCAGGGTACAGCTAAAGCCGCCTTGCTGCTTCAGGTGGTTCAACGTGGCGTCGTTCTGCTTCTGGACCAACCGTCGAAGTCGCTGCTGGTCACGACGACTCAAGGAGGGTCTCGGTCCACCGCCGTGTGGCTTGGGAGCCAAGGTGCCGGCTTCGCGTCGCCGCTGCAGCAGCCGGACGATGAACGACAGGCTGACGCGGAACCGTCGGGCGATCTCCCGTTGGGAACCTTCCCGGTGATCAACTGCCGCCGCGACTCGCTCGCGGAGATCCATCGAGTAGGGTGCCATGGCAGTATCCTCCTGGTCCATTGCCACTCTGTTTTCTTGCGTGTCCATCTATCTCTCTTCTCGCTGTCTGCAACCCGTTGTTAAACGGCGCGTAGGCCTCCGGCGAGGCCGACGGGCATGATCGAGGTGCCGCTGGGGCGGATCTGGTCGATCTCATCGCGGTTCAGGGTGGTCACTTTTGCATTGGTGTCGGTCACCCGGATCGCGCTGGCTCCCTCGGCACGGACCACGCCGGCGAGCACGCGGCCGTCGCGCCGGCGACCGTGTAGGGAACATAATCGGGCGCGATCTCCGCGCTCGGGGCGGCGATGCTCCGGTAGAGGTTGTCGGGTGTGACCTCGGATGTATGTAGTGTCAGGCCGCAATCGGGAACCCATACTGGTCGATCTTGGCCCAGAACTGTGACCAACGCTCGGCCGTGTACGTCAGGCACCGCACACTCAACACCGCCGCCGCACCCGGCTCCTTCCACCTCATCCCCGACCCGCACAGCCGCTGCTTGACCAACACCTTGCACGCGGCTTCCGTCACTCCGCTGCCGATGGGGATCTTCCCTGCCACCAGCGGGGCGTAGTTCATCCGGCCGGCCTTGCTCTGATTGGTGAAGTATGTGATCGCCGCCCCGACCTCCGGCTGATCCGGAGCGACCCCCTTCTCAGCCGCCAGCCGCTTCAGGTCCCGGACCAACTGGCGGGCGGCCCCCGGCTCATGCTTCAGCCGGTGGCAACTCGACTCCAGCCACGGCCGCTTCGCCCCAGGCGATCCAGCGAAGAGGACATCGGCGGCATCGCCCAGGTACTCGGCGGCATGCCAGAAGTCGATCACCTGGACCTCGGTATGCCGGGAGAGGAACTCCGAGTTCCCCTTCGCCCCATCGGCTAAGCCCACGTACCAGGCCCGCGGGTACGCCACCTTGATCCGGGCGATCTCCCGCTCCAAGCGGTCCAGGAACGTCGCCTTGCCGTACTCCGGGGTCGCCGCCAGGTAGATCGTATGCTGGCGCTCGCCGTTCCGGTCGACAGGCCAATTGTGCCGACCATTGTTTCCCGCCACCCGTCCTCACACATCAGTAGGCAGGTCCCATCCATGCCGATGGTGATGGTGGCCGTCGGCTCCTCCACGCGGGCAGGGCGTACTCCCAGGTCTCCTCCTGGGCCAACGCCACGGCGGCCACGGCGTCGGCGACGTTCTGGACGAACGACCGGGCCACCGTACGGCCGTGGTTCTCCCGCAGGTCCTCGATCACCCGAGGAGCCGAACTCGGCATACTTGGGCGAGATCATCTTGGCGACCGGGGAGTAGAACTGCCGACGATGCGGGCGTTGCGGTCCAGCGGGCAATAGGTCTTGCCGCCTCGGGAGCTCTGGTAGAGGTGACGTTCGACGGGGGCGACCCCGTAGGGGGTCTGGTACTCCTTGAGGACCTGACCCATCGAGGTGAGCTTGGTGTCGCCGACTTGAATCGGTGAGCCGTCGGTGTCGAACCGTTGCAGGGCCTCCTGGGTGGCGAGGACGCCCGCTTGGTTGAGACCTTCCTGGATCGTCTCCTCGGACTCCAGCATGGAGGACCGGTAAGGGATCTCGACCTGGATGGTGAAGCCGGACTCGGTGCGGGCGACGATGGCAGCGGGCATGGCAACCTCCCTGGAAGGAGGCTCGACTTGACCCAAGCGGCTCGTCAGAGCCCACAGAATTCCGAGGCCGCACCCGGTTGTCTAAACCCTTGCGGCCGATGCCGGTGAGCTCGGGACTGACGGTCCCGCCACGGCGGCGAAAGGAATGACACTGCGAGCAACGCGACTGCTCGCCGAAGAAGAGGGCTTCTCCCCGCCTCGGATCGCCCCGGGCGAGGTCCGGCATCGCAGCCGGGGCCGACGAACCTGCCGCAGCCGGGGCTCAGGGAAGCAGCAATCGCTCACGCTCGATCGGCTTGAACTGGCGCGGCTCCTTGTGGCCCTCCACATGGGATCCGCGAATCAGCAGCGGCTTGGCCGCCGGCCCGGTCTCCACGGTGACTGAGAGGAACAGCGGCTCGCCCCGCGAGTGCACGTGGAAGTCGATGCGGTGTGGTCCCACGGGAGACCGATCCGATCCCTCGTCGCTAGATATCGTAGTGCCGCGATCAAGGTGGCAACAAGCGAAAGGAGCTTCCGGGAGCTAGCGCGGCTTCAGCTCCGGGTGCCGGGGGACGACGCGTCTCTCGTGAAAAACGGGCCTGCCAAGCTGGAGTTGACGACCAGGCCGACTTGATCTAAGGTGACGCCCCGCAAGGAACTCTTGACCCCACCAGAGACCCACTCCAGGGAAAGAGGGAGGGTCGCGTGGTCTCGCGATGGACCGCTTGGCGAGTGGCGATCTCGACCTTCGTGGTCTTCCACCTCACAGCGACGGTGGTCTGGAACGTCCCAAGCTCTCCGCTCAAGCAGTGCTTGCTGCCGGCATTCCAGCGTTACATGCTGCCGCTGGGCCTGTGGCAATCCTGGTGGATGTTCGCTCCCGATCCCATGCGCGTGACGGCGGTGCTGGACTCGGAAGTCATCGACGCTCAAGGGATGCGTCACATCCACGAGTTTCCCCGCGTGGCCGATCTCCCCTGGTGGCAGAAGCTGCCCCGATTTCGCCATCCCAAGTACACCTGCAATTTGATGGTCGACGAATACGCCCCTCAGCGCGAGTTCGCGGCTCGCCACGTCGTGCGGCAGCTCAAGCTGAAGCCCGAAGCCTTTCCCGTTCATGTGAGCCTCTACTGCCAGATCAAGGAGCCGCCCCCGCCGGGTCAGCCGTTTGCCGATCCCCTGGCACCAGCGCGGCTGCACTCGCTGGGGACCTTCGATTTCGCGTCGATCGACGAGGTGCATCCATGAACCCTCTGCGAACCTGGAACCGCTTCTGGTTCGGCCCGATCTCGGCCCGTCCCCTGGGGGTCTACCGGATCGTCTTCGGGATCTTCGTGCTGGCCCATCTGGGTTTCATCAGCGTCGACCTCGACTACTGGTACACCAGCGCAGGGCTACTCCAGGGCGACGAGGCCAGGCTGGCGGCTGGTCCGCTGCGGTTCTCGCCCCTGCAGTGGGTTCAAGACCCGGTGTCGGTCCGGTGCGTGGTCGGCGGCCTTGCCGCGGTTGCCGTGGCTTTCGTGCTGGGCTGGCGGACGAGAGTCATGAGCGTTTTGCTCTACCTCGGGCTGCTCTCGCTCTACCATCGGAGTATCTCGACGAGCTGCGGCCCCGACATGCTCATGATGATCACGAGCTTCTACATGATGCTCAGCCCCTGCGGCGCTGCGTGCTCGCTCGATGCGCGGCGCGAAGCCCGCCGCCGTGGGACGCTCGCCGAGCCGCTCATCATCCCCTGGGCTCAGCGGCTGCTCCAGATTCAGCTCTGCGTGATCTACTTCCTCACCGCCGCCTTCAAGTGCAACGGATCCACCTGGCTGGGCGGCACGGCCATTCATTACATCCTGTTCAACCACGAGGTTGGCCAGTTCAACCTGGAGTGGCTGGCAGGCTATCCGGTGGTGATCAGCGTGCTGACGCTCACCGCGCTTCTGGTCGAATTTGCCCTGGCCTTCCTGCTCTGGTTTCGATCCAGCCGCAAGTGGATCGCGCTGGCGGGCGTGATGCTCCACGCCGGGATCGTGCCGCTTGTCAACGTCCCGCTTTTCGGCGAGCAGATGACTGCCCTCTACCTGATCTTCCTGGCCCCCGACGAGCTGGACGGGCTTCTCGGGCTCCTCGATCCTCGTGCCTGGTTCGGCCGGCGGCGGAACGAGTGGGATGCCCTGTCGGCGCGGCTCGACCCGGGCACATCCGTTCCAGGCTGGCGTCAGCTCGAGCTGGCGTTCGAGGCCGGGGAATCCGTCCGCTGAAACTCGCGGTCAACCACGAGTGAGCCGGGTGATGAGCTCCGCATGAGCAGGGTACCGAGCCGCGAGCTCGGCGCGGCGGCCCTGCTCGTAGTCGGCATAATCAAATCCGGGAGCCATGGTGGCTCCCAGCAAGACGAACTTGGCCCCGGGCTCGAGCAGCGATCCCTGCCAGACTCCTGGCGGCACCACGACCTGGGGCTCCTGCCCGCCCAGGATGTCCGAGCCCAGGAGAACCTCCCGCCCCGAGCCGTCGGGGAAAAGCTGGAGCATGCGCACCGGTCCGCCCAGGTAAACGTGAAAGACTTCTTCCGTGGGCAGGCGGTGCATCTCCGAGAACGTCTCGGGCGTCAGGAGGTAGTAGATCGAGGTCCCCAGCGATCGTGAGCCCTCGCGCGAGTAGCCCTCCGGCAGGGCCGGTGCCGGGATGGTCCCTTCCGCGCGGTAGGTCTCACGGAAGTAGCCCCCCTCGATCGGATGGGGCTGAAGCCGAAGGGCCGCGATGATCTGCTCTGCGGTGGGCATGGGTCTTCACGAGCTCCGTTTGCAGTCTCTTCGCTGTGCGTGTCGCGATCGGTCACACCCGAGATCGGTCACGCAAGGCGTGACCTACGAGACGCGGAACCGGGCGATCCCCGCCTCGTTAAGCTCAAGCCCCAGCCCGGCGCGTCGGGCACGGCAACCCGGCCGTCAACCGAGCGGATGGGCTGGCTGATGGCGTGTCGCAGCGTGGTTCCCTCCTCGACGACAAACTCGAGCAGGCCGAGCGTGTTGGGCACGCTCGCCAGGTAATGGAGGGCGGCGGCCACGTTCAGGTAGGTGGTGAAGCCATGGTTCACCATGGGCAGGTCCCGGTCCGCGGCCAGGGCGGCGATCTTCATCGCCTCGGTGAAGCCTCCGCACCGGGTCAGGTCGACCTGGACGACATCGATCTTGCCCACGTCCATGAGCTGCAGGAAGGACTTCCGCTCGCTCTCTTCCTCGCCGGCGGCGATCCGCAGGCTGGTGGCCGCCGACACCTTGGCATAGCCCTCGTAGTCATCGGGCAGGAGCGGCTCTTCGAACCAGAACGGGTTGAACTCCTCGAACGCCCGCGCTCGCTGGATGGCTGTCTTGGCGTCGTAGACCAGGCCCGCGTCGATCATCAGGTCGAGGTCGGGCCCCAGGCCGGCCCGCGCCTCGCGCACCAGCGCCACGTCGGTCTTCGCATCCTGACCCATCGGATCCCAGCCGAACTTGACCGCCGTGAATCCCTGGCCGGCGAGCCGCCTGGCCCGCTCGCCCGTCTCGGCCGGGGTCGCCCCGAAGAGGGAGCTGGCATACGGCCGCAGGGACCGGGTGAACCCGCCCCCCAGCAGCTTCCAGACCGGCAGTCCGAGCGCCTTGCCCTTGATGTCCCAGAGGGCCAGGTCGATCCCGCTCATGGCGTGGATCGCAATCCCCCTGCGGCCGCTGTAGATGTTCGCCCGGTACATCTTGTGCCAGAGATACTCCGTCCGAAGCGGGTCCTCCCCGATCAGCACGTGGGCCAGGCCCGTGGTCGCCGTGTGCGAGAACGGGCCTTCGATGCATCCCTTGACGGCAAGGGGATGCGAATTGACCTCGCCGTATCCGCTGATTCCGGCATCCGTGGTGACTTTGACGATCAGGGCGTCCTGTCCGCTGTCGCACTGGCTCTTGACCTGGGGAAGCCGGAGATAAATCGCCTCTACGCCCGTGATCTTGAGGTCGCTGGACATCGGTTCCGGGCTTGATGCGGCCATCGACGGTTCCTCGCGGAGGGATCGGAGTGCGCAAGGGCGAAGCGAATCTCTGTCTGGCTCTGGCGACTCTAATCGGGACTCCCGTGAGGGAGCAAGGGACCGGATCTGCGAACCGAGCCGGGGCAATCGCGAAGTCGCCGGGAAAAAAGGGATGCTCGCTCGATCCGTGAGCCGATCTATCCAGACGGGCATGGGTGCCTCTCGGTGGGATTCCCGGAACGCGAGGGGGCAATGGTCAGGAGTGCTTTGGCCTGCGGACTCTGTGGATTCGTCTTGAGCGCAGGGCTGGCGCTGGCCCAGGACCAGGGCCCTCCGCTCGATCCACCCTCCCTGGTTCCTCCCGCGCAGGCACCGGCACCGACACAGGCGCCGGCTCCCGCAACGGGCCCCGCCTCAGCGACCCCTCCCCGTGCGGCCGCCCCCGGGGTGGAGCAAAACCGCTCGCTCCTGGTGATCCCCGGAGTGACGGCCCCCGTGCCGTCCCGTTCGGGAACCCGGCCCGCTCGGACCCCGAGCCCGGCGGTGATTCTAGATGCTCCTTCTTCGCCCTCCCCGCTGTCGCCGGGGAACCCCACCTCCACGCGCGCCGCGGTTCAACCGGGAGGGCGTGCCCCGGCCCCGCGCGTTCAGCTTCCGCTCACGCTCGAGGCAATCCCCGACGACGCTCCTTCCGAGCCCGGCTCCGAGGACCTGCCGGCCGGCCGTTCCGGGACGCCACGCTCGCCCCGGTCGAATTCGCCCCGATCCATCAGCGAGGATCCCTCACCGGCGCCGGCTTCGTCCGCATCCCGTCCAGCCCAGTCGCGGGGCTCGACGACGGTCTTCGGGAGGTTCCTGGGACCGATGGCGTCGACCGGTGGCGCCGCTGGACCTAGCAGCTCGATCACAGTCGAGCCCCGATCCGACCCGGCCGCCGATGCCGCCGTCAAGCGGCGGATCGAGAAGCAGGTCCAGCAGGCTCTGGGAGACCGTGTCCGCTCGGTCGAGGTCCGCGTCAACGGCCGCACGGTGGTTTTTCGCGCCCAGGCCGCCCGCTTCTGGCAGCGGCGCGGCGTGCGCCGGAGCCTGGAGACTCTGCCCCTCCCCTCGGGCTACCGGGGGCGGGTGGAGATGGTGGACTGAGACGACTCTCCGCCCCCTGACCACGTCCCCTTCCCGCAATGCTCCATCCTCCACGACCTTCTATCGCGCTTCCTGGAGGTGTATCCTGGGAAAAGAGCGAGGCCGGAGCCGCGAGAGCCTGCCTCGATCTTCCGCAAGGATGGAACCCGCCTGGCACTCTTTTCCTGGAGCCTCGACGATGAACGCGCCCTCGCACGCCGATTCCTCGCGTCGGACCTTTCTCAGGCAATCTTCCCTGGGACTGGCTGGTGCCGCTGCCGCCGCGCAGGTGCCGCTGGTGCATGCCGGATCCGGAGCCGGATCCAAGGTCCACGGAGATCAAGATCGGCCTGATCGGCTGCGGCGGGCGGGGAACCGGGGCGACGCTCGACGCCCTGGGCGCGGCCACGAAGGTGATCTATCCCGTCCGAGGGCTACCACACCGAGGACGTGGCCGAGGGGGCCAAGGTCGAGCACTCCAACATCAAGGTCGTGGCCCTGGCCGACCTGTTCGACGACCGGCTCGAGCGGGCCCGCGGCGAGCTCGCCAAGCTGGGCATCGACATCGCCCGGAACCGCTGCTTCACCGGGTTCGACGCCTACAAGCAACTGCTGGAGGTCCCCGAGATCAACTACGTGATCCTGGCCACGCCTCCTCACTTCCGGCCGACTCACCTGAAGGCGGCCATCGAGGCGGGCAAGAACGCCTTCATCGAGAAGCCCGCGGCCGTCGACGTCCCGGGCGTGCACATGGTGATGGAGGCCGGCGAGCTGGCCAAGAAGAAGAACCTGGGCATCGCGGCCGGCACCCAGCGGCGGCACCAGAAGAGCTACATCGAGACGATCAAGCGGATCAAGGACGGCGCGATCGGCGACATCGTCTACGCCAAGGCCTACTGGAACGGCGGCCAGATCTGGGTCGTCGACAAGGAGTCGCCCTGGAGCGACATGGAATGGCAGATCCGCAACTGGAACTACTTCACCTGGCTCTCCGGCGATCACATCGTCGAGCAGCACGTCCACAACCTGGACGTGATGAACTGGGTGCTCGGCACCCATCCCGATCCGCGCGGTCTCGGGCCTGGGCGGCCGCCAGGCGCGGCAGGGCGAGCGGCAGGGCCACATCTACGACCACTTCGCCGTCGAGTTCGAGTATCCCGGCGGCATCACGCGTCTTCAGCCAGTGCCGCCAGATCAACGGCTGCGACAACATCGTCGGCGAGGCCGTCGTCGGGCACCAAGGGCACGAGCAACTGCTCCGACCGGATCGAGACCAAGGGAGGCTCGGGCCGCTGGCGGTACCGCGGCGCGAATCCCCAGCCCGTACCACCAGGAGCACCAGGACCTGATCGCCAGCATCCTCGCCGGCAAGCCGATCAACGAGGCCCAGACCGTCGCCGAGTCGACCCTGACCGGGATCCTCGGCCGCGAGGCCGTCTACAGCGGCCACGCCATCACCTGGGACGAGGCCATCAAGTCGAAGACGAAGCTGGGCCCCGCCGAGTACAAGTTCGGCCCCTACCCGATGCCCGCCCGTGGCCATGCCGGGGCAGTACAAGTTCACGTGAGCTGCAACCAGTCCAGGGTCTGAATCGATAGGGGTAGGAAGGACCGATTGAGTTCGGTCCCCCCTCCCTCCGAGCCGGATCTGTGGGACATTCGAGCTGATCCGATTTGGCCCTTCTCTGGCAGCGGTTCACCTCGATGCTGGAGGAGTCGACGACCTGGTTCTGAACTCCATGGGCCAGCAGGAAGCGATGCAGCCAGAAACCGTCGCGTCCTGCCTCGTAGCAACAGGGCACCGGAGCATCCTCCGGGAGGCCGAATCGTTCCTTGGCGGCCTTGATCTCCAAGAGCAGACCCAAAGTGCTGCGGGCCGTGATCGTCTTGAGCCTGGGCTTCTGGCCCAGCCCGACGGTGAAGGCCAGCTTCCAATTGCTGGCGCCCAGCTCCAGAGCCAGGTAGAGCATAGGGGCGCAGGCGGCGGTACAATCCGTGCTGTGAGTCGCTGTCACGGCTAAGCTCCTCGGAAAGAGTCGTGGAAACCCATCAAAAGGAGCTTACCTACAGCGGCTCACGTTTTGAATTACGCCCCTACATAGTGTCTGACCCCGCGAAGCCCCCCGCGGGATCGGCGGGTCTGGCGTGGCTACCCGCCTCGGGGAATGCTTTCACCGAGCGCTTACCAAATGGTCCGCGTTTTCAGCGGAGATCCTTGGCCGCGAGGCATGAGATCAAGAATCCGAAATCGTTGAGCAGCAATTACCTTTGACCTGACTGCCTGGTGGAAGCGAGTAGTTACACCAGAATCAGAAGAACGAAGTTCCACGGGGAATGAAACTACACGATACTACCCAGAAGATAAATTGAACAGGTTATTTTGCGTCGGATCCTTACGCGACGGGGGAATCGCCGTCCCCCGATGTTGATAAAAAGAGACGAACGTTGAACGTCAGTCGTTCTCTGATACTCTCATAACAATCACGACATCGCTGGAACCAAGAGCCTTCGCCTCGGCAAGCTGCATCCGTCAACCGCTGGTAATGATAGCTAGCCAGCGAGCTGATTAATTGCCGCTCTGACTGACGTATTTGAAGATGTAATACCAGCTAAGATTGCTGGTACCACACCACCGCCTGGTGCAAACTACGCCGTACCACCAATTGACCGGGTGGCACACAGTGGTGGAGTAGTGGCCGGGAGCCGGGTTAACCGGTTCAGCCGCACCACTATCAACATGGGATGACCCGGGGCTAGTGTTTCTGCTCACAAAACTTGCACTGAATTCCACGAGACACTGATGGCTCGATTATCTTGCAGCGGGATGAGCCAATGTGAAAGGCTCGGTTTTTCAGCCTTTCTCCGCCGTATTCATAAACAGTTGTAGCAATGTATTAACGAGCAAGCATATCCCAATTCGGTGCATCTTTTGCGATCAGGCCCACTAGATTGTCTAGTTCGGCGACGTCATACAACAGGGGCACCATTCAATTTCTCCAGGAGGTGTTAAAAGTGTTTAAATTCCGCGAAACTCAGCGTGCAATCGCCCAACGCCGCCGACTCAACCCGCTCTGCGAAGTTCTTGAATCACGGCAACTGTTATCTGCTACGGTTTACACGGTCACCAACATCGACGATACCGGTGCTGGGTCGTTGCGCGATGCTATCACCCA
>CAWFJM010000045.1:0-52450 GCA_963816015.1 uncultured Planctomycetaceae bacterium
CTTTCCGCGATTGACTTCGCTCTCATGCCGCCAGGGCAAGCAACCGCTCGGCGACGGCCCGAATTTCCTCCTCGGTGACCCCGGGGCGTAGAACCGCGGCGAATCTCCTCGGCCAACAATTCACGGCGCCAAGCCCGACGCTTGTCTGCGTGGCTTGGGCGACGGTTCGGATCGTCCCATGGCGATGCTCGGCGGTCCACCAAGTCGTCCTCCTCCCGACCCCATGCCCAAGCTTCGGTCATCGTGAACGTCCAGAGGCAGATGTGGAATGCACCGATGTTTGCCCACACGAACCGCACCTGCTGCTGGCCGGCTCCGACGATCTCCTTGCAGTCGCGGAACGCGATCTCTAATGAGAACCGGTCGGCGACCGTCGAGAGAATCTCTGCTACGGTCGCTGACACGTCGGTGCAGAAGAAGGCCACCCATCCACTCGGCTCCTCCACCAACACCACCCGGATTGCCCCGCCGACGGGCCGCCACATCGCCACGAACGTCTTATACCGCTTCTTCGCCCGCTTGCCATACAAGTCGAAGATGCTAGTCGTCCAACCGCGACGCTGCCCGGCCCGTTTGGCCAAGTCGATGCGCGTCTCTCCGTAGACCCGCGGCCTACCGCGCCGACCTGGTACCCGGGGCCCTGGGATCGTCCATCAGCGCCGCGTCCTTGCGCAGCCGGCTGACGACCGTCATTCCCAGCAACATCGCCGGTTTGAGGAACGGGGCCTTGGCGTAGGCCCCGTCGACCACCACCCACAGCGGCTTGCCCAGGAACCGGAGCCAGAACCAAGCCCACCGCAGGAGCTCGACTCCATCTCCAGCTTGGTCCGGAACTCCGGCCGATGCTTTGGGTCGATGCACGGCAGATCCTTGGCCCGCACGTACAGACGGGCCAACAGCGGCAGAGCGATGACTCCCCATGCAGGATGGACCGCCAGGAGCCCGAGCACCACCCAGACGTGGCCGTAGACATGCGGCGAGCCAGCCGGGCCGGGGGTCGGGTTGTGATGGATGCCAGCCCCCTGCACGTAGGGCCCATACCGCTGTGTCGGCGTGTCGTCTAGCGCCACGGTGAGCCGCGTCTGACCATCCACCAAAGGCTTGACCACCTCGTGGATCAACCGGCCGGCGATGTTGTCCGCCCGCTTGCCGGCTGCTGCGACGGTCGTGTAGCAAGGCTGATACTGTCGACTCAAGCCGGCAGCGCGGATCCAGCTGGTGACGGTCCTTCGGCCGCGGGCGAGGATCGCGCCGATAAAGAGCCACACCAGCCTGACGGCAGATCTGCGATCCAGGGGTGAAGCAAGGCAAGAGAACCACTGGCACGATGTCGCGTCCTGGTGCGATGATGTCACGGCCGACTCCGTCCGGGGTTGATTGGCAGGCTTGGTCATCGCCATCGTCCCGGCCGGACCGGCATTCGTCTACCCGAGTCACGTCAACGACCAAGGGAACCAAATCGCGGAAAGTACAGCGCAAGGACACCATACCTATTTCTTCGGAATTGAGTATGGTGTCCCCGAGAATACCTTCATGAACAGGACGGCGGGGGTGCGTCTCGTGGACGCACCCCGGGAGACAATGGACGACGCCTCGACTCAGCGCCGGCGACGCGCGGGACGCAGAAGCCCGCCGGCGAGGTCATCGAGGGAGGGGTCGGGCCAGGCGAGGGGCGTCAGGGCTTCGAGGGCCAGGTCGATCAGCGGCGATGTGGGCATCGCCGAACGACCGGCCGGCGGGACCGGGACGGCGAGGACCTCCCGCGGTACGGTCGGGTCGGCGCGCTCGTCGATCCGGAGGTGGCCATGGCCGTGGCGATTGAGCCAGAGGCCTGGCTTCCCGAGAGCAGCGCCGCCGCTGCGGCCGGGGCACTGGATGGGTTGGTGAAGTTGAGGCCCTCCGGCAGCTCCGACTCCGTCAGCCCCACCTCAAAGTAATCCTTCGGGACACCTGGCGGTTGGATGATCTGGTGGTCAGGCGTGGCGAGGAAGGCCGCAATCTGCTCCTGGGCGGCCAGGGCGACGGCCTTTATGGTCGAGTTCGTGCTCGTGATCAAGCCCTCGAAAGTGTGCGGGTAGGCCAGCGACGGCCGTGCATTCGGATCTTGCCCCGGGAAGGCCAGGTCGTAGCGGTAGTACGTGGCCCGGTCGGCCAGGTCCCCCGCCCGCAGGAACGCGGTCGTGGTGGGGTTCACGGGCAACGGGTCTCCCTTGGCGAACTGGATGAGCACTGACTTGGCGGGGACGCCCGGCAACGGCTCCTTCCGCAGGTGAGGCGCATAAGCCACCGGGTCGCCGGACTGCGAGACCCACTCATAGTTGTCGAAGACTTCCTGGATCGCCATGGCCCCGACCACGGTGTTGGTCACCGGGGAATGGATGACTTGAGTCTGGGTCGTTCCGTCCGCCAGGCGGACGGTGACGTTGAGCGGGACGCCGTCCCGCAGCGGCATGTTCTCGTCGAAGTAGGGCGCGGAGACGTTCATCCCATCGAGCTGGGTGATCCCCGGGCCATTGATGAGCGACCCCGGGCCGTTGATGAGTGACGGCGTACGCGAGGCCAGAATGTTGGCGGCCGTCAGACCGGGGATGACACCGGCCCCCCCTCTGTTGGAACCGAGCCGGAGCCGTTCGATGGTCGCCCCGCCCAGGACCCCGAGGGCTCCGACACTGACATCCGGCTCGACCGCCAGGAAGGAGGCGCCGATCATGCCTCCCAGCGATACGCCGAGGTAAGAGATGTGGGAGGCGTTCAGGTCCACGCCCCCTTTGCCGTCCACGTTAATCCCGGCCTCGATCACCCGGACCAGTTGCATCAGGTCGGCGTCGGTTTGGATCCTCCCGTCGCGCTCGGAGATGATCGCCTGCGGTGGGGCGGCCAGGAAGCCCTCGGAGTTCGCGATGGTGCCGTCGCCGTTCTGGTCGATGCTACGCCCGCCCGCGAGGAACGTCTCCGAGTCGGTGCCCCCGCCCGGCTCGTCCGCTTTGACGGTGATTGTGCTGAGGGGGCCGAAGCCGAACCCGACGGTATTGATCCCGACGGTGGCGATCCCCTCCGCCGCCATCGTCGCCGCAACCGCCGGCAAGCCGTAGATGCCGTCCTTGCTGCTATTGGCGCCGTGGCCGACGATTGCCACCGGCCAGCCGCCCTCGGGCTCCGGGCCGGACGGGAGGTACAGGGTGAAGTAGATGTCGTTGTAGCCCTGAACGGCGGGCGTGTTGCGGGTCCCCACCGCCGGGATGTACCCCCCGGGCTTCTCGTAGTTGGGCGAGAGGTACCTGCCGAACGCGACCTGGCCCACCGCGCCGGGGATGACGCGGAGCATTTGGAGGTCGACGTCGGAGCTCGTGAACTTCCCGCCCGTCGTGGTCTGCTGGTTGAGCGTGATGCTCGTCACGTCGCTCAGGTTGAACATCATGGGCTTGCCGTTCGGCCCGAGGTCGAAGTGGGCCGTCGCTGGCGCCGGCGGCAGCCCCGCGTGGATCTGGTCGCGGATCTTCTCCAGGGTTGCCGTGGCGCTCATGGTGGTGAAGACGCTGGCGCCCACGATGTCCTGGGGCCGTACCCCGACACGGTAGGCCGCCACCAACCCCTCCGCCAGCTCCAGGCCGTAACTCCTCAGGGCCGGATCGTGGGAGGACAGCAGCTTCAACGGGGCGAGGCGGAACTCCGACGTCGCCTCCACCGGGTGGCCGCTGGCGTCATGGAGCGCATTGGTCACGATCAGCGCGTAGCGCGTGTGCTGTTCGAGCAGGTCGTCAGATTCGACGTGCAGGCTGTTCGTGGCCGGGTCCCAAACGATCTGGTTGATGCCGACCACCTGGACGTCGTGATCACACCGGTCCAGCGTGTCTCCCATGCGGACGAGGAACACGGCCTTGCTGTTGACCGTGCTCACATCGATTGGGCCGCTGTTGACCGTGTTCGGGTTGATGGGGCCGTCGAAGGGGATCGACAGCCGGGGCTGAAGGTTGAAACCGTCCAGGGTGTTGAGCACCTGTGTGTCCTGGAAGTCAGAGGGTCCCGTCGTCGAGTCAGAGTGGTAGATTGACCCGCCGCCCGGTGTTCTGGGTGTTGTCGGCGACCGTGAAGCGGTCGGTGGGGAAAGGGCTTGTTGTCACGGCAGCCAGGTCAAAGAGGGGATGGACGGCCTGGTAGCACGACAACAGTGTCCGCTCCTCCAACGGGTCGAGGCACAACCTGCGCCTGGGCGGGCATCGTCCACGTCGTGTTCGCCTGTGGAGCGAACTGGGCTTCAGTGATTCAAGGGGAAAGGGGCACCACATGATTTGCGTCTCCTTTCTGAAAGCGGTCTGCGGACTGCGGTAATCGGTCCGGGATTTTCCAGATGAGCGTTGACTTCGCTGTCCGGGATCCCGCCATGGCCTCCTGGATATGCCTGGCCGCGCGGTCGGCACCGGGGCGGGGCTAGCCTGATTGCTGCGACGGAGTCCCAGTCATCTGGCCGGCGCGGGGCTATGAAAAAAACCCGTCCATGCAAGGGTTTGCCCAGCGGGGCCTTCGTGACCGGGTCAACCCCGCCCGTCGCGAGTGGGGTCATCTCACTCCATTAAATTCTGTTGACCGCGGAATGCAAGGACAGCATCGACATTTCACGATTTCACAATATTCGCACCTTTCGAAATCAATGAAACATCAAAGCGCGATTTACCAATTTCCAAGTTCGCCTTCCGTTACATAATTCTACTGTCTGGACTCACTTGATCCGGCGCAAGACATTTTGTATCAATGCCTTCCAGAGGACATGATCCGATGGAAGGAGTCCCTGCGATGGAGCCTCGATTTGAGCGTCGCAAAGAGCAACTGCTGGCGGCCTGTGAGGTCCCGCCCACATTCTTCCGAGGTGTGATCAGCCGGCTGGAGTCCTTCGCCCAGCCGTTTGTCGCCTCGTTGCCCAGCCCTGAGAGCCGCCGGCACTCCCGCACCTACCTCGCCGGACTACTCTCCGACCTCGATCGCAAGAACGCCGAGGCGATCGCCTACCGCTACGACCTCGACCGCCAGACCATCCAGCGCTTCATCGGCGAGGTGGCCTGGGACCACGACCCCCTCATCGACGAGCTGACCCGTCAGGTCGCCCACGCCATCGGCTGCTGCGACGCCGTGCTCGTGTTCGACCCCTCGGCCTTCCCCAAGAAGGGGACCGCCTCGGTCGGCGTGCAGCGGCAGTGGTGCGGCCGGCTCGGCAAGGTCGAGAACTGCCAGGTCGGCATCTACCTGGGCTACGTCGCGATGCCGAGCATGCCCTGGTCGACTTCCGGCTCTACTTGCCCCGGGAGTGGGCCAAGGACAGGAAGCGCCGCAAGAAATGTCGGGTCCCGAAGGAGGTCCGCTTCCAGCACGCGGCATGAGCTGTCCCTGGAGATGCTGCGGCGGCGTGGCCCGGCGCTGCCGCACAGCTGGGTTGCCGGTGACGACGAGATGGGCCGGCCGGCGTGGTTCCGCAAGCGCCTGGCCGCCGACCACGAGCGCTACCTGCTGGCCGTGCCATCGAACACGAGCATCCGCGACCTCGAGGCGGCGCCGCCACCCTACGGGGGGCATGGCCGTCGACCCAAGGTTCCATTCCGCGGCGTGCGGGCCTGGTGCCAGGCGCTGCCGGCCACGGCGTGGACGAAGCAGACGGTGCGCGACGGCGAGAAAGGCCCGCTGGAGGTCGAGATCGTGGTCCGGCGGGTGGAATCGAAGGTCGACCGCCGGGTCGTCGGTTTCGAGGAGACACTGGTGGTTGTCCGTTACCTGGACGGCGGTGTGCTCAAGCATGACTACCACCTCTCCAATGCCGCGTCTGAGACGCCGCTTGGGGAGTTCGCGCGGGCGGCCAAGGCGGTGCACCGGGTCGAAGAGTGCCTGAAGCGACCCAAGAGCGAGACGGGCCTGGGCGCGTACCAGGTGCGGAACTGGCTCGGCTGGCACCACCATATGGCGTTGTCGTTGATCGCGACGTGGTTCCTGGTGTCGGAGGCCGGTCGGGGGAAAAAAGACGACGCCGGCGTTGACGGTGCCGCAGGTGCGTGCTGGGCTGGCGTTGATCCTGCACCGGGCCAGCCGCTGCGATATGCCGAGCCGGGTGACCCAGGAGCGGACGCTCTGGCTGGAGCGGAACGAGTCGGCACGGTTCTATCACTACAAGGCACGTAATCAACTGGCACCATTGAAGATCAGTCGGAGCGAGCGGCTTAGACAGTAGAAATAAAAGGATGCACGAATTCGGGGGTGGAGGATTCCGTATCAATATGTGAGAGAACCGCTTACCGCTGACGAGTCTGATCGCCTGTCCAACGCCTGCGAGACACCTGCCGAGCGGCTTGTCGTCTGGACCTTGCTTGACACCGGACTCCGCGTCGGGGAACTGCGAAACCTCGCCGCGGAGAACTTCCTCTGGCAGCAGCGCCAGCTCCGGTTCGAGGGTAAGGGCGGCCGTCACGGCAAGAAGACCAAGGTCCGCGTGGTGTTGATGGCCAACGGCGTGCGTGCGCTCCTGGAGCACCATTTCGCGCTGGAGAAGGCGTTCCCAGTCAAGACGCGGCCGATGACTGGCCCAAGCCCAGGAAGGAGGCTCCTTGCCCGTCGAGTCGGTTCGCGTCAACAATGACGGTGGGTCACGATGACCGTTCCAGACCGGAGAGGTCTTAAAAAGAACAACGATCCGCGAGAGGGCTAGAACCCCGACGTTTCCTGATAGCGCCGCTCGAGGTCGGCCAGGAGTATCGGGCGGTTCTTCTTCGAGCGTGCCTTCCTCATGATCTTGCGACGATCCAGTGCCTGCCTCTGGCACTGTGGTTCGCGCGCCGTGCGATAGGGCAGCAAGTCGTCCACCGTGAACGGCTCCGGATGGAAGGCGTGTGCATCCAGTGCGTGCACTAAAGTTGGCCCCTCCAGAACAATACGGGTCCCCGCGTGGCGGTGGCCGTGAATCCGCCGCTCATGACTCTTGGGCAAGCGAAACCATCGTTCCAAATCCAGGTTGTCCTTGATCTCTTCAAACAGTCCTTCGCCCACGAACAGGCCGGCGAGAAAACTGATCATCACCTGGGCCATTTGCTTATGAATCGGGCCCCCGGTTTGCTGGAATCGATCGATCAGTTCCTCGAACTTCGCCTGCCGGTCCGCACATGTTCCCTTGCCGGGATCGAGCGTTTCGGCAACTTCCGTGACTTCCGCGATGAATTCACGGATCGACTCCTGTTCGTCGCGCACTTCGTTTCGGCCGCGGTCGATGCAGTCGGCGAGTCGGCCCAGTTGCCGCTCGGCGAATCCCCTTTTTTCGCGTCCAGGTTCCGCTGGAGCAACGCGCGAACCTCATCCAGCGCATCGGCCATCCGCAAGCCGGGAGGGTGGAGCGGTCCTCCCTGATCGTCGTTGAGAATGCCACGCACCGCCGTGCAGTATTCGAGCACCACGGCGCTGGCGGCATCGACTCGGGGCCCGGGCGGGTTCAGCGGCGGCGCGGTCGCAGCAGGATCATCCTCCACGATGCGTTCCGACGCCTGGACGCCCTGCTGTTTGAGTACCGCCTGTTCGATCTTCCGAAGGCCACGCACCTTCTTCCGCATCTGAACCTTGGCGTGGCTGTCAGCCTCCAGAACAGGCTTGGCCACGTCGCGGAGGAAGTGATTGTCGCAGTAGCGGTGCGGCACGTCGGGGAATTCCGCCGCGATGCCCGTCACGAAGGCGTCCTGCCGGTCCGACAACCACAGCGCCACCGGCTTACCCAGGGACTTGGCCCACGCCCTGGCCTGCGCGATCAGGCGGCGCACCTCGTCCGCCGTGGCGGAGATCAAAGGCTCAGCGAACCAGACCCGCTTGCCGGTCAGTTCGCGCACCACGTACAGCGTCTCGTGCCCCTTCTCGGGCTGTAGGCCGTCGATCGAGAGGATGATCTCATCGACGGCTTCATAGTGCCGCCGCAACGACTCGGGGTCCTGCTCGCGCGCGGCGAGCATGACCTGGTAGGATCCGATGTACCGGGCGATCGAGTCGGCCGAGAGCTTGATGCCGTAATCATCCCAGAGATCGGATTGGATCTGGGAAATCGACCAATGACGTGAGCATCGACGATGACCGATCCAACAGAGGACATCCCACCCGACCGCCCACTTGGGCGGCGCGATCGTGATCTCGAGTTCGGGGCTCTTGGTCTTGGCGTGGCCGGGGCAGGCGGGATCGGGGCAGTGGTTGAGTTTGCAGACGAGCTGCACCGGACCCTCGAGGGTGTGAACCCGACGGTACCGGTGGTCGCAGATATACATCAGCCGTCCACAGACCGGACAATGGCGGTCGAGGACATCGAGTTCCCACAGAGCAAAATCCGTATCCTTGGGCCAAGCGTAGGACATCCTGCCGACCTCCGTGCCACGGGTGAACGCCATCGTTGACGCCAACAAGGCAAGACTTTACACCGCGAAACCCGTATCTTCTAGCCCTCTCGCGGATCGTTGAAAAAGAACCCGTCCGGAATCCCGCGCAGGTCTGATCCAAGGTTCTCGCCAGGCTGGCGAACAGACATGTGAGTCGGGCCGGCCCTGACCGTCCTGAATCAGGCAGGGGAATTGCCAGCGCCGGCATCCGTCTCCATAAGTCTCTACACAGGAAATCGTTACGCATGGAATCCTTTGAGGAGTATGCACGCAGGGTTCGGCGACCCGGGATGCCCAGCGAGCCCTGGCAGCGGCTGATTCCGCTGATCCCCTGGGTCATTGGGGCCTTGCTCTTGCTCGGGGTCTTGCTCGATTCGTCCTACACGGTCGAGCCGCACGAGCAGGCCGTGGTGCTGCGGTTCGGCAAGTACCACGCCACGACCATGCCAGGGCTGCACTTCAAGCTGCCGATGATCGACCAGGTGATGAAGGTGAGCGTCGAGGAGCACGGGCTCCGCCTTCCTTTCGGGGCACTGTCATCGGGCGAGAACCTCACGTCCCTGGACGGGATAAGGCAGCTCGAGGACGAGACCCTGATGCTGACAGGAGACCTGAACACGGCCTCGGTGGAATGGACCGTGGCGTGGCGGGTCACCGAGCCGTCGCAGTACCTCTTTCGCTTTCCCCGCGACGTGAAGGATGAGTTCGCCACCGACCTCATCACCTTCGTCTCCCGGACCGTGATGAACCGCCTGGTCGGCGACTACTCGTTCGACGAGGTGATCGGGCCCAAGCGGAGTGACATCGCCAACGAGGCTCGCGGCGAGACTCAGCGCATCCTCGACGCCTACGCTTGCGGCATCACCATCACCGCCCTGCAAATGCAGCGCGTCATCCCGCCGGATCGGGTCAAGCCGGCCTTCGACAAGGTCAACGCCTCGATCCAGGAGAAGCAGAAGCTCGAGAACGAAGCGGAGTCGGAGCGGAACAAGCTGCTTCCCGAAGCGAAGGCCTCCCGGGACAAGCTGATCCGCGAGGCCGAGGGCTACGCGTCCCGCAAGCGGGCCGAGGCCCAGGGCGAGATCGAGGCCCTTCTGGCCAAGTATCACGCCTACCAGCGCGCCCCGAGATCACCCGGCAGCGGCTCTACATCGAGGCCATGCAAGAACTGCTCCAGAGCGTGAAGGACAAGACCATCATCGATGCCGATCTCAAGCAGTTCCTTCCACTCTTGAACTTGGATTCGAAGGGAGAAAGCGGCAAATGACTGGTCGCCGATGGCTTGCCGTCCTGATCGGAGTGTTTCTGGTCCTGATCATTCCCCTGGGCCGGACCGTCTGCTACACGGTGAGCGAGCGCGAGCTGGCCGTGCTCTTGCAGTTTGGCCAGCCGGTCGCCACCCGGACCGAGCCGGGACTCTACTTCAAGCTGCCCCTGATCCAGGAAGTCCTCAGGCTCCCCAAGACGCTCCAGGTCTGGCATGGAACGCACCAGTCCGAGAAGCTGGTGGACGTGCCAACCGCCGACGGCAAGAAGGTGGAAGTCACCGTCTGGGCCGCCTGGCGGATCACCGACCCCGCCCAGTTCGTGCGGACCCTGCGGACGGTGCCGAATGCCGAGTCCCGCGTCAAGGAGTTCGTCCGCAGCACCGCCCGCGACACGATCACTACGCACAACCTCGCCGAGATCGTCCGGAGCACCAACCGGAAGATGACCTATACCCTCGGGCTTCCCCCCGAGATGATTGCCGCTGCCACCGCAGCCGCGACCGCCCTCCCGGGACAGAAGCCCGCGGCCAAAGACCTGGAGCAGGCCATTCCCGACTTCGTCGTCCCACCCGAAGCGAGGGAATCGGTCGTGCTGGGCCGGCTCAAGATCATGGACCAGATCAAGCAAGAGGCTCAGCATGCCCTGGCCCAGGACGGCAACAAGGAAGGCCAGAACCGAGGACGTGGAATCGAGCTGGTGGATGTTGGCCTGTCGCGCATCGAGTTCGTCCCCGAGGTCCGGGAGGCTGCCTTCCGGCGCGCCGTCTCGCTCATGGAGGCAATCGCCACCAAGACCATCAGCGAGGGGGAACAGCGCAAGAAGGAGATCATCAACAAGACCCAGGCCGAGGTCCAGAAGATCGAGGGCGAGGGCAAGCAGGAGGCCAACATCCTCAAGGGTAAGGCCGACGCCGACATCATCGACTCCTATGCGAAGGCTATTCGCGAGAGTGGCGACTTCTACACGTTCGTTCGCACCCTCGAGGCCTACAGGGAGGCCTTCAAGAGCGATAACACCCGGCTCATCCTCACGACCGAAAGCTCGCTGCTAAGGATGATCAAGAAGCTCGAGCCAGCCGTCGAATCCAAACCCAGCCCCTTGGCCGGCACTCGGTCGTCGACCGCCGCTCCTGCCACGACGACTTCGGTCAGGCAAGGGCCCTGATCAGCGGCCGCCAGCCGTGCCGCACGAGTTTCCAGTTCCCCCGAAACCGAGGTCTGGGTGGACGCAGATCGCGCCCCCCAGCGCCCTTGAAGCGTCGTCAGTTTTTCTTTAAAGTGAATATGTGGGTCCTCAACTCTAATATTGATCGGGAGGGGGAGATTCATGTCCATCGACGCACAGACCCCGGTGGGGCAGATCGTGGCGCAGCGGCTCGCGCGGGCCGAGGTGCTGGAGCGGTTCGGGATTGATTACTGCTGTGGGGGCCGGACCACGCTGGAGCGAGCGTGTGCCGAGAAAGGCATCGAGATGGCCCAGGTGCTGCGTGCGCTGGAGATCCTCGAGGGCCAGCCGGCTCCTGAGGATACGAGTGACGATTCTTCATTGCCCGCGGGCCTGCTGGCCGACCGGATCGTGGAGACCCACCACAACTACGTTCGCCAGGCGCTCCCTCGGCTCGACACCTTGTTCGAGAAGGTCGTTGCTGCGCATGGCGAGCATCACCCCGAACTGCACGAAATGCACCAGGTTTTCCGGGCTCTCAAGGCCGAGCTCGAGCTCCACTTGCTGAAGGAGGAACAGGTCCTTTTTCCCCTGATCAAGCGGCTCGAGGCTGCGGCGACCCTGCCGCCGATCCACTGTGGCAGCGTGGACAACCCCATCCTGGTGATGGAGCACGAGCACGATTCCGCCGGGTCAGCCCTGAAACGGCTTCGCGACCTGAGCGGCGGCTTCGTCGCTCCCGCCGACGGCTGTCCCACCTACCAAGTCCTCTTCCAGGAGCTGGCCGGGTTCGAGGCCGACCTTCACCGCCACATTCACAGGGAAAACAACATCCTCTTTCCGAAGGCCTCGGAGATCGAAGCGTTGCTCCGCGAGCGGGCCCAGGACTAGCCGGCCGGGCTTTCGGTGGTCTGATCGGCGGGCGCTGCAGCCAGTCCTTAGCTTGGCTCAAGAGGGATTCACCCAGAGACTTGCCTGATCCCTGGCACCGGCCAAGGTTTGCATGGGCCCTCGAGCGAGGGTGAGATGGTGGCAGAGGATTTCGGTGATTCACTCGAAAGGAGAAACCTCATGAAGCGCCTCTTCATTTCGGTCTTCGCTCTGGCCATCGTGGCTCTTCCACTGGCAGCGATTCGCGCGGCCGACACCGGGAACGACTTGCCCGCCGACGAGGCCATGGCACTTGCGGTCAAGCTCACCGAGGCTGGCGCAGCCACCTTCGACACCTACAACGCCAAAGCCATGGCCGATTACTATCTCGATGACGCGGAGGTCTCCCTGGCGACCAGGGACGGAGAGGGGCTCAAGGTCCAGACGCTACAAGGGACAGGCTGAGATCGAAAAGGCCTATGCCGACATATTCAAGAAGCCCGAGACGATCAAGTCGAGAAACACCGTCGAGTACGCCAGGCTGATCGCCCCCGACATCCTGGTGATCGCCGGAACGTTTGACACGAACTCCCTCAAGCCCGATTCGATCAAGGTCTCCTTCTACCAGGTACGGCTCAAGAAGGGAGACAGGTGGCTGATGTCAAGCGTGCGGGTGTTCTTCGTGCCGCAGAAGTGAGCCAGGCCGCGGACGCCTCCCGACACGCGATCGGGTGGCATCCGCGCGAGCGAGCCACGTCAAACCTTGATGTGCTGGATCGAGAACTTCCGGCCGCGAGGCGACTTGTAATCGTAGAGGCCCATGCCGAGGGTGACGGCCAGGGCGATGTACTGGGGCATCCGCATGTCGAATCCCTCATCGCCCAGCGGATCCGACGCGAGCTTTCCCGAGCCGCACCCGGCGGCCCATCTTCTCTTGAACCCGCTTGGCGTCGATGATTTCGAGCTCGACATGGTCGAGCGCCACCGGGTCGGTCGCGAGCAGGAGGGCGTTGTACTCCCAGGTCCACTTGCCGTTCTCCCGAGAGAACGGCCCTCCCTGGTACAAGCCGCGGATCCCGTCCATCACATGCAAGACAAACTTCGAGCGGATCGACGGGTGGCTGGCCACCTGGGGGATGAACTGGTTGCAAACGTTGGTGAAGGTGTTGCTGTGCGACCGGGCCACGTTGTTGACCGAGCCGTGGCTCATGTTCTTCAAGCACCCGGTCACGCCCGACGAGCCATGGTCCTTGAGCACGGGGATGCCGACGATCTTGTTGACCACCTTCGTGACGAGCTTGCCCAGGTGAGAACGATATTTCCGTTCGTCCTTGGGGTCGTCGCCGTAGGGAATCAGGTCCATCCAGACGAACGCATCAGGGTCATAGCCTGCGACAGGGTCGTTGCGGAACGAGGGGAAAGCCGGCGTCCACGAGCTCGCGCCGGAATCGATCGTAGACGAAGATGTCCCGGGTCTTGACCCCCGCCGACTTCAATCCCTCGATCACCTCGAGCACCAGCTCGAACGACGAGTGCGCATGCGGCTGGCCGTTGGGAACCACCTTGATCCCCACCACGTCGCCCGGCTCGAAGCGTCAGGAATCGGGATGAATCCGTCCAGCGGGAATGCCATGGCAGTTCATGTTACAGACTGAGCGCAACTTCGGCCATAAAGAAAACAGCCGAACATCCCTGCTCCCCTTTTGTGTTTCTCTGTCGCAAGTCGCCGTGACCAGGCTTCTGTTCTGCCTCAGCCAGGGGAGAGAAGGGTTGGTTGGATCGGTCGATCTTCTGGCGTAAGATCGATCCTGGGTTCTTGCCCTTACTCCGACGCCTGGGGCGGCGATCGCCGCGGGCCGATCTCGGACAACGGCGGTTCGAGCTGGGATGCGGAAAAAGAGCGTGGCCAATCACCAGTCCAACCCGGGCTCCTTGCAACGGCTCGGGGTATCCCGCGCTCCGAGCTTGCCCATGGCGCCGCTGGTCCCGGTGTTGATCGCGTTGGCGGCGGGCATCGTGATTGACCGGGAGGCCGATCCCCTCGAGACCAGCGCGTGGATCACGCTGATGCTCGGCTCGATCACCGTGGCCTGCCTGGGCCTGCACGATGAGATTGCCTCGAGCCTCGGCGTGCTTCTGGCGGTCCTTGCTCTGGGCGGTGGATGGCATCATTTCTGGTGGAACGATCGCTTGCTCGACGACCTGAGCGAGAGTGTGACCGAACGGCCCCGGCCGGTCTGGGTTCGGGGAGTTGTGACGGAGCAGATGGGTCTTCGAACCAGCGCAGAATTACGGCCCCGGCGATCCGGACCGCGTGGTGACCCGGATGGTTCTGGCGCTCACCGAGATCTCCGACGGCACGCGGTGGCGCACGGCCTCCGCTCACGCCAGCCTGATCGTCGCCGGAGATCGGACCGACGTGCACGCGGGCGAACCGGTCGAGGCGGCGGGGCAGCTCGAGCGGATCTCCGGGCCGCTCAACCCCGGCGAGTTCGATCACCGGGCGTATCTTCGAGCCCGGGGAATCCTCCTGCGGCTCGTCGTGGACAGTCCATCGGGACTGTCTCTCGACCCGCAGGGAACCCCCTGGCAATGGACGCGATGGCTGGGCGACCTCCGCGCCTCGAGTCGCGCGCGGCTTGCGGCCCAGCTCGACCCGCGCACCGCGCCGCTGGCGGCGGCCTTGATCCTCGGTCAGCGCGAGGACATCGATCCGGAGATCAACGACGCCTTCGCGCGGACAGGTACGACTCACCTGCTGGCCATCTCGGGTTTGCAGCTCCAGGTGCTGGCCCTGTTCTTGAATCAGCTCTTCCTCTTCGCCCGCGTTCCCCGTCGCCTGGCCTCTCTCGGCGTCGCACTCGTGACCCTGGGCTATTCGGTGCTCGTCGGCTTTGCCGCCTCGGTGGTTCGTTCCGCCGTCATGACGCTGGCCTTCTGCCTGGCCGCCGTCGTCAGCCGGCCCGCCCGGCCGGCCAATACCCTGGCGATGGCGGGGCTGGCGACGCTGGCCTGGAACCCGTTCTTCCTCTTCGATGTCGGCTGCCAGCTCTCCTTCCTGGCCATCGGCGCCTTGATCTGGCTGGTGCCCAGGGCGCAGCACGGCGTCCGCGTCCTGGCCGGATCCATCGCGTCCGCGGTACGGAGGACTCCGCCGCCGATCGTCGAGCTGGAGCGGCGATTCGAGCCAGGGTGGCGGCGACACCTGCGGCGGATCGGCGCCGGAATCGCTCAGGGTATCATCGCCTCGGCAGTCGTCTGGCTGGCTGCCCTTCCGCTGGTGGCCCTGCGATTCCATCTCGTCTCGCCGATCGGAGTTCTTCTGAACATCCCCCTGATTCCGCTGACCTCGATTGGCGCTCCTTCTGGGAGCCTCCGGGCTCGGCCTCGGCCTGCTCTGGACTCCGCTGGGCATCTTGCCCATCCGGGCCGCGGACGTCCTCTTGCAGATCACCGAGGCGATCGTGCGCTGGGGCGTTGCCCAGAGCTGGGGACATCGGTTCGTGGCCGGTCCCACCCCGGGCTGGGTCCTTGCCTTTTACGGGTTCTGGGGCTGGCCGCGGTCGCCGCGTGGGCCGCAACGCGAGGGCCGGCGAAGACGCGCCGGCAACGGTGGCCGGCGGTTCTCTGGTGTGCCGCGGCAGTTTCCATGGTCCCTGGCTGGCTGTTCGCTCGCTACGGGCCCTCCGGGTCCACGATCGAAGGCGACCTGCTTGCCGTAGGGCATGGTCTGGCGGTCGTTCTTCGCCTGGAAGACGACCATACGCTCCTGTACGATTGCGGTCGCATGGGCGATCCGCAAGTCGGGCGTCGGATCATCGCCCCGGCGCTCTGGAGCCGGGGCATCACCAGGCTGGACCAGGTCTATCCTCAGCCACGCCGACCAGGACCATTACAACGCGCTTCCCGACCTGCTGGATCGGTTCAGGATCGGCGAGGTGGTGATCCCGCCGGGCTTCGTGACGCGATGCCAACCCTGGTGCCGTGGTGCTGCTCGAGCAGGTGCGTGCCCGCGGCATTCCCGTGCGGACCATCTCCGCGCCGACAACCTGGGAGCACGGCCCGACGCGATTCTCGGTGTTGCATCCACCGGCGGACTGGCACCCGGAAGCCACCGACAACGCCCGCAGCCTGGTGCTCGACGTCGAGCACCGCGGCCGGCACCTCCTGCTGACCGGCGACCTCGATCAGCTCGGGGCCGTCGAGCTGGCCGCGAGCCCTCGGCCCGGCCCGTCGATCGACCTGATGCTGGCCCCCCACCATGGCGGCAAGTCCGCGAATCCCGCGATGGCTCTACGCCTGGGCCAGACCGCGGACCGTCGTCGTCCCAAGCCATCTGAATACTCTCCGATCGTATATCTGTGCCATAAATTGGATGACGTATTGATCCGGATAATCTGGTTTGGCACCCACTGCCAAGTTCCCGTTGATCCATCAGTAATGCTGACGAACGTTAATTCCCATTTCGCGTCCTGTTCGCCGCTAATATCAAACAATGCACCGCGCCACCTGATTAACGCCAAACGGAGCATCGAGGGTGTATACCACGGAGCTGTTAGCATGCGGAGCAGCGAACGTGTACCACGCGGTTTCTTGCGCAATCTCCCCGATTAGTTTCATGCGGTGAACACGGGAGCCTGAAGTGTTCGGACCCGTTCTTAGGTGCACAAGCAACGAAGTAACCTCCCCAATGTAAGAAAACAGGGGAGTGAAAACCCCTCTGCTATTCGAGGTGCCGAAGTTTCCCGGGCATGAGCAACATCGTTAAGCTTAAAGCTATAGGTTGTCTTTTATGGACGCTAACAAGAAGCCGGAAATCGGCAGTGGAGCGCGGGGACTTGAGTGGACCGTCTCGAAGCGAGCAGCTCAAACCCACCACAGGCGTAATCCCGATTCCCACGGGGTCGAACGTGGAGTGTGACGGGCCTCACCATCCGAAAGGGGACTACCTGTCGCTGTTGACGGCCGCGGACTCTAATTGTCTCCGCCTTTTCTCCGGTGTCAAGAAAATTCCGGCGAGTTTCTGAATCGTCCCTTGCGGTGGGGGTGGGAAGCTTGCGCGTCCTTCAGGTGCCGGTGATGGAGCTGACCACAGGTCAAGTTGATTTCCGGGGACATTGAGTTCCCAGGGACATTGAGTTCCGGGGACACCATACCTCATTTGAACTAAACCGCTTCGCGGTAGGTATAATCGCGATTGCAGAGCCGCACGTCGGGGCTGGGTGAGGGTTCGTAGGTTCTCCCAAACCGCGCCTCTCGCCCAGCTATTCAAACACCTCTTAAAGCAAAGGCCGTGCCCACGCGGCTCAGTTCAATGGGATTATATGCGTAGGGCCGGAAACGCCCCTGTGAAGCCGTACGTATGTACGGCCCTACGCATATAACCTTCCTCACTCTGGCGGTATCCGTCCCTGCTCGACTTCGGTTACGCGCTGTGCTCCCTCGGAAGGAATTCCGAGTTTAGATCGCCTAGAGCGGTTTACTCTCGGGTTGCAAACGGAACTCGGATTTCAGCCTGAAGAGCCTGGCTTCACCTGTACGGCGTGTAGCGCAATCCGAGAGTAAACCGCTCTAGTGCCGCATCCACGCTAAATCTTGGGGTTGGCGACCCCCGCGAGTTCAGGGACACTCCCAGGCACAAGGAGGTGTCCCATGAACAAGAAGTATATCGTCCGGCTGTCGGATGATGAACGTGGTGTCTGCCAGGATATCGTCAAGCGGCTCAAGGGGACGTCGGAGAAGGTGAATCGGGCCCAAATCCTGCTCAAGGCGGATGCGGATGGGCCGAGTTGGCCGGATGCAAAGATCGCGGAGGCGTATGGTTGCTCAGTGCGGACCGTGGAGAATCTTCGTGAGCGATTGGTCACAACAGGCTTTGACGCCGCGTTGGAACGCAAGAAACGTGCGACGACGCCGACACCGCGCAAGCTGGATGGCGTGGGCGAAGCGAAGCTGATCGCGATGCGGTTGGGGAAGCCGCCGGCGGGGTATGGCCGGTGGTCGTTGCAGTTGTTGGCCGATGAGCTGGCGGTCTTGGAAGTGGTCCCTTCGATCTGCGCGGAGACGGTCCGCAAGACGCTAAAAAAATGGCATGACCAAGCGCAAGATCGAGTATTGGGTGATTCCGCCCGACCAGGATGCCGAGTTCGTGGCCGACATGGAAAACGTGCTCGAAACCTATGCGGAAGCGTATGATCCGCAGCAACCGGTCTCTGCATGGACGAGCAACCGGTGCAATTGCTGAAGGAGACGAAAGTGCCGATCGCCGCGACGAAAAAGCATGCGAAACGTGTCGATTACGAATACGAACGCAACGGCACGGCGAGCATTTTCATGTTCGCGGAACCGCTGTCGGGCTTTCGACAGGCAACCGCCCGAGAGCGTCGGACCAAGGTCGACTGGGCGATCGAAGTGGCCCAATTGTTGGACACACGTTACGCCACTTCGCGAAGGTGACGCTCGTGTGCGACAACCTCAACACCCACACGAAGGGGGCGTTCTACACGGCGTTCCCGCCCAAGCAAGGCGGGCGTATATCAAGCGGATCAACTATTGCCACACGCCCAAACACGGCAGTTGGCTGAACATCGCCGAATGCGAGTTGAGTTGCCTGACGAGCCAATGCCTGAGCGGCCGCCGCATCGGAGAACTGCCACTACTGCAATCGGAGATCGGGATCTGGGCCGACAAGACCAATGCCAAACAACGCGGCGTGGACTGGCAATTTAAAATCGACGACGCCCGAACAAAACTGAAGCGGCTATGGAGGAAGATCCGCCAATCCTCCCTGGCTCTATTCCTGGGCTAGCCCGCAGACCGTTGTGGTCAGCCAGCGGTTCATGTCTCCGGAACCGAGCGATGCCCTGTCGCGGCTGGAAAAGAGCGGCACCCGCTTGCTTCGCACCTGGCAGCGCGGCGCCATCCACTTTCAATGGACACACGATGGTATCTTCACCCGAGGATTCCTGGATCCTGTTGAGCCGCGTCTTCAAGGTGAACGCTCGGCGGAAGGGGAACCAACCTCGTCGCGGACCATCGCCGTGCTCGTGACATCGGCCTCGCATTTCTCTGGGGCCGGCACCACCTCCTCATCGCGCTGTCCGGCTTCCTGCTGGGCCTTCTGGCCTGTTGCCCTGCTGGCGGCCATCGAGTACGGCGCCTGGGCCCTGGTGCTGCCGCCACGGCCGCAGGGCGGCGAGAGAGCGCTGGTGGACCTCCGGAAGAACGCGAAGGCGATCGGGAAAACCGCGCGCAGCCGATCTCCGTCCGGGCCGCCGACGGAGCCATGCTGGCAGGGCTCTGGTATCCCGCGCCGGCGGTGGAACCGACGGGAGCGACGGCGATCCTGCTTCACGGGTTCGCGGAATCCTCGAGCGGTGTGCAAGCCCAGCGCGTGGCGGCGCTGAACCAGGCTGGCTGGAACGTCGCCGCCCTCGATCTCCGCGGCTACGGGACGAGCGAGGGCCCCTTCGCTTCGTTCGGAGGGCGAGAGGCGGGCGACGTTCGGACCTGGCTCGACGCCCTGGCGGAGCGGGTCGGCCCGGGAAACGAGCTCCTGCCCGTTCTGTGGGGCCGGTCCATGGGAGCGGCCATCGCCGTTCGAGCCGCCGCCGAGGACTCGCGAATCCGGGCCCTGGTCCTGGAATCCCCCATGGTCAGCCTGGACGACGCAATGGCCGTCTGGTTCCGGAGGCGCCGGGCTCCCTTTCCCGGGCTGCTGGCACGTCTCGTCACCCGCCGCGCCGGGAAACTGGCAGGCGTCTCGCTGACCCGGCCGCGGCCCCTCGACCTCGCGACGCAGGTTCGCTGTCCCGTTCTCATCGTTCATGGCGCCGACGACACGCTCGTCCCCGGTCGCGAAGCGCGCCGGCTGGCCGCCGCGTTCCCGAGCCCTGCTCGAATCCTCGAAGTCCCCGGCGCAGGGCATACCGATGTGATCACGATCGGCGGCGAGCCCGTGCTGCACCAGGTCGTTCAGTTCTTGCGCGACAGCAGTGACGTGAGGTCGCAGCTACTGCCTCATCTTCTCGATGGTCTTCGCGAGCGCGTCTTGAGGTTGGTCGAGCCGTTCGCGCGTCGCATTGGCCAGGTCGGCGGCGATCGACCGGGATGTACCGTGGTCGCGGACCCAGTTCAGGTGCTCTCTCGCTCCCTTGCGATCACCTCGATGGAGGAGCTCGAGCGCCACGAAGGCATGGGCCTCGGTCTTCTGCGTCTCGGTCGCCGCGGCCTCGAGCAAGGACGCCGTGTTGACGTCATGCCGAAGGTAGCGAAGGACCGGCAGCGGCCATGCGCCCGGTGCCGAGTTCGCGATCGCTTCATCGAGGAGGGTCTGGGCATCGTCGTCCTTGCCGGCCTGACGGCAGCCCAGGACCCCGAGAAGGGCCATGTAGGGGGAGAGCCGATCGCGCCAGCCCTTGAGGTTCAGGTAGGAGCGGGCGTCGTCCTCGCAGCCCGCGTCGCCGGCACACAGCCGGGCCCAGCCCCGAGCGACGTAGGCATCGGCACGGTTCGGGTCTTTCTCGATCACCCGGTTGAACTCGAGAATGGCCCCGCCCCAGTCTCCCCGGGACCGCATGGCGTTGCCCCGTTCCAGGTGCAAGTCCAGCTCCGTGGGGTCGGGCCGCAGCGTCATCTTCTTCTCGTCCCGGATTGCCAGGTTCTGCCGGCCCATGTCCTCGAGAAGCTTGGCGGGTCCGCCGTAGAAGGCGATCAGCCGGGGATCCAGTCGGCCCGCCGTCTCGTAGTCCCCCGTGGCCTGCTCCTTGAACCCCAGCCGGGCATAGACGTTGCCCCGGTTGAAGTGAACGACCGCGTTCCGCGGAGCCAGGTGCACCGCTTCACTGAGGCTCTCGATGGCCCGCTCGTACTGGCCGATCATGTAACAGGCGAGCCCGAGATTCGTGTGCGCCCCGGCGTTCTTGGGCTCCAGCGCGATCGCCTTGTTCAGGTCGTCGATGGCCCGCTCGTACTGGCCGAGACTGTTGTAGGCCGCCCCTCGATTCAGGTACGCGGATGCCCGGCTCGGATCCAGCGCGATCGCCCTGTTCAGGTCGTCGATGGCCCGCTCGTACTGGCCGAGCCGGACCAGGACCCCGCCCCGGTCCTTGTATCCGCCCGGATCGTCGGGCCGGAGCCGGACCACGGACTCGAAGTCCGCCAGGGCTCGATCGTTCTGTCCCCGCCGGGACAGCAAGCCGCCTCGAAGGCTATAGGCGTGCGCAAAGCCGGGATCGAGCTGGATGGCGCGATCGTAATCGGCAAGCGCTCCATCCTCTTGCCCAAGGTCGGCGAGCAGCATGCCGCGGCTGCTGTAAGCGCGCGAGAAGCCCGGGCCAAGGCGGACGGCCTCGTTGTAATCCGCCAGTGCCTGGTCGGTTTGCTCGAGTGCGACGCGGGCGTCGCCGCGTCCGATGTAGGCGTTCGGATCGGTTGCGAGGATCGCGATCGCCCGGTTGTATTCGTCGATCGCCTCGTCGTTCCGGCCCAGCCGATGATAGGCCTGGGCCATCCCGCAATGGGCCGCGCTCTTTCCCGCCTCGATCGATCGGGTCTGGCTGCCGTTCAGTCCGCGCGCGCCGTTCAGGGGAATGGCCCAGTAGCGAGTGGCCTTCTCGAAGCACTTCAGAGCGTCGTCGTTCCGACCCAGCATCAGCAGCGCGATGCCGCGATCCGTCTGGGCGCTCGGGTTCATCGGGCTGAGCTTGATGACGCGCTCGAAATCCACGAGCGCTCGCTGGGGCTGGTCGAGGCGAAGGTGGCAGTTGCCCCGCTTCGTGAGCGCCTCGATGTCTCGGGGGTGGCTTTCGATCACCCGGTCCAGCTCGGAGATCGCCTCTTGAAGTCGTCCGGCGTCGTAGAGCTGAAACGCCATGCTCCCGCGATCCGGACGCTCGCCTTCCGCCGGCGCAGGCAGGGCAGCCGAAACGGTCAGTACAATCATCAGGCTGACTTCAAGTGGAATCCTCGTCAGCCTCATGACCCCGTCCTTGTGGTCGGATTGCGGTTCGGTTTCCTCCTTCTACGTTCGTCCTTCAAGACCACCGAGGTTGGGGGGTTCTGCACCCGTCGCAGGGATCGAAGACCGGATGTGATGAGGATTCCCAATGCAGGGAAACACCTGGTTTTCAGGCCGGGTCGCACGCGATGACGAGCGGACCAGGGTCAGCGGCTACTGCTCCGTGTCCTCGATCGACCGGAACACCCCGCGGATCAGGTCGGGAAGGTCGGCCTCGCCGACGTCGGACCACTGGCCGAAGGCGAGCACGGTGCGCTTCGGAGTGCGGAAGCAGCGAATGCTTGCCGCGTTGGTCATGTCCATGGCGAAGAACTCGACGTCATGACCGGTGGCGCAGTGGTCGTTGATCGTCTCCATGGCCGGTGCGGCGTCGAGGTCGGGATACTCCTCGCGCATCGCCTCGAGAGCCGCGTCGGCCACGTCGGCCGGGTCGGGGCAGGACTCGTCGGTCGTGATCAGCGCGAAGCCGAGACCTCCGGGATCCTGTACGGCCACGGTCAGCACCGGCCCGTGGTCGGTCACCTCCAGCTCCCAGGTCGACGGATACTCGAAACGCAAGCCGTGCTCGTCAAAGGTCTCGTTCGGCACCGAGTGCCTCCTTATCATCTCAGTCAACCGTCGTTGCGAACCCCTCGATCTTGACCGCCGGCACGAGGAAACGTGGTCCGCGAGATCGTGATCCGTCGAGCGCTCCGTGGCAGCCGGATCGTTCTCATTGCCACGCGTCTGTCATCGTAGCACCCCCCGCCCAGACCGCCAATGGCGCTGCGCAACTGGCTGCGCAGGGGGCTTCGACGACTTCGGCCCTGAGCTGAAGGCGGCACGCCCGCTTGGACCTTCTTCGGCTCTCCTGGTAAATTGGCAGGGTCCCGGATGTCCCGTGGCGACCTGACATCCGGGTTCACGCCCCGGGAGCCCGCGTTCTCACCGGGTGGCTCTACCCCGCGTCGCTTTGTGCGAGTGATGTCGGCCATGCGGATCTTGTCGGGAATTCAGCCTTCGGGTGCTCTGCACATCGGCAACTACTTCGGCGCCATCCGCCAGTACATCGCGCTTCAGGAGGGCAACGAGGCCTATTACTTCGTTGCCGATTACCACGCGCTGACCAGCGTGCGCGACGCGGCCAGGATGCGTCAGTATGTCTTCGACGTGCTCGTCGATCTCCTCTCCCTGGGGCTGGATCCGGAGAAGGCCACGCTCTTCGTCCAGTCGGACGTGCCCGAGACGACCGAGCTGGCCTGGCTGCTCACCACGGTCACGCCCATGGGCTGGCTGGAAAAGGCCGTGAGCTTCAAGGACAAGGTGCAGCAAGGGCTCCCCGCCGATCACGGCCTTTTTGCCTATCCCGTGCTCCAGGCGGCCGACATCTTGCTCTACGACGCCGACCTTGTGCCGGTGGGCCAGGACCAGAAGCAGCACCTGGAGATCACCCGCGACATCGCCGAACGGTTCAACCGCGTTTATGGCGGCAATGAAGACGTGTTCCGCCTGCCCAAGCCCTACATCCTGGACAGCGTCGCCGTGGTTCCCGGCCTCGACGGCCAGAAGATGTCCAAGAGCTACAACAACACGATCGAGATCTTCGACGAGCCCGCGACCATCCGCAAGAAGGTCAAGCGGATCGTGACCGACAGCACTCCGGTGGAGGCGCCCAAGAACCCCGACACCTGCTCGCTCTTCGCGCTCTTCAAGCTGTTCGCCCCGGCCGAGGAGCTTGCCGAGGTGGAGCGGCGCTATCGCGAGGGGGGAATCGGCTACGGCGAGATGAAGACCCGGCTGGGCGAGGCGATCGTGCAGCGGTTCACGCCCGCCCGCGAGCTCCGCGCCGAGTGGGTCGCCCATCCCGAGCGAGTTGCCAGGGTCCGCGCCGCCGCCGCCGAACGAGCCCGACATGCCGCCCGCAAGATCCTGGACCGCGCCCGCGCTGCGTGCGGGGTCGATTGATCACGTTACCGCTCATCGATCCCCGATGCGATCAAGATTCTCCTCACCGAAGGGAGCATTTCCATGGGCAGCCTGGTCCATCTCGTCTTCTTCCTCGTGATCGGCCTGGCCGCCGGCTGGATCGCCGGCCAGGTCACTAAGGGCAAGAGCTTCGGCCTCGTCAACGACCTGATCGTCGGCGTCGTGGGAGCCTTTCTGGGAGGGATCCTCTTCGGGTTGTTCGGACTGGGGGCCACCAATATCATTGGCAGCCTGATCACGGCCACGGTGGGCGCCATCGTCTTCCTGTACCTGCTCCGCACGTTCGCTCAAAGACGCTGACCGTCGCGGGGCGGTCGCTTGCCGGTCTGATCCTGAGGGATCTTGTTTTGCGGGGAGGCCATGGTGCTTTCAAAACTCTTTGACTTGTCGGGCCGAGTGGCCCTCGTGACGGGTGGATCGAAAGGACTCGGCAAGGCGATGGCCCAAGGCTTCGCCCAGGCCGGGGCCGATGTCGTGATCTCCAGCCGGCACGAGAACGAGCTGCAGAGTGCCGCCAGGGAGATCCGGTCAGGGGCGACCACTCGGGTCGAATACGTGGTCGCCGACATGTCCCAGCGCGGCCAGGCCGACCAGCTCGCCCAGGCGGCCATCGAGACCATGAGCCGCGTCGATATCCTCGTCAACAACGCGGGCAGCAATCTCCCCCAGCCGATCGATCAGATCCGCGACGAGGACTGGGACCGGCTGCTCGAGCTGAACCTGAGCTCGTGCATGGCCCTGACCCGGGCTCTCGTGCCGTTCATGAAGGAGCGGCGGTGGGGCCGGATCATCCACATCTCGTCGATCATGGGCTTCAGCTCGGCCGGCGGCCGCAACGCCTACTCGGCCACCAAGAGCGCGCTATTGGGACTGGCCCGGGCCAGCGCCAGCGATCTGGGCCCGTTCGGCATCACGGTCAACTGCATCGCCCCCGGGCCGTTCCTGACCGACCTGCCGAAGAGCTTGCTTTCCCAGGAAAAGCAGGATGAGTTCGCCCGAGGAACCTCCCTGGGCCGCTGGGGCCAGCCCGAGGAGCTGATCGGTCCCGCCCTCCTCCTGGCCAGCGATGCCGGCAGCTACATCACCGGCACCTCGCTGATCGTCGACGGCGGCTGCCTGGCGAAGATCTTCTGAGGAATCGAAACATCCAGGAGAGCGAGGCTGGGAGGATGAAGTGTTGGGGCTGGACTGGTCCTCCGGCAGAGTACAGCGACCCTGAGTTCTATTGTGCTGAGCAGGATGTACGGTTCCAGCCCCGTAGGGGCGACCTTGTAGAGCCCGGGGTGCTAACCCCGCGGGCGGGGGCGGAAGACCTCTCCGTTCCCCGCGCTCCAGCCCCGTAGGGGCGACACCTCCGCTCGAACGGCCAGGGGGACAGCAGATGTCGTCCCTACGGGGCTGGGCAGGGTGGTTGGGGGCCCCGTTGCACCAGGGGTTGACACCCCAGGCTTTATGAGGTCGCCCCATCGGGGCTGATGGGCGGCGCGGGGAGAAATGCGGACGCAACTCAATTCGGGTGAATCGAGCTGCGTCCCACCTTCTTCAGCAGTTTGATTCAAGCCGAGGCTGCGTGTGGCCGATACTCTCGATACGGATTCTTCCGAACGTCTCCGGAAAGACGACCAAGTCTTGAGATTCTCCACCCTTCCGGCGTTTTTTGGGGCGCGCTTTCGTTCCTGGATTCGGCTTATAGGAAAGGATGCCAAACGGTCCGCGTGGGCGGATCCGGTAGAGAAGGCAATCCCGGGAAGAATGGAGTCGTACCGATGAATGCCTTGCAGACACTGTTGAGCGTCTTCGACAGAATTCACACCTCGAGTTCGGAGCCGGCGCGAGTGAAGGTCCGGCATGCTCCGGCGTGCGAGTCGCTGGAAGGGCGGCAACTCTTGAATGCCGCATGGACAGGGCCGCAGGGATTCCCAAGGTGGGACGGAGCCGCGGGTACAGGAACCGGTCCTGCTGCGCACGTGCACCCCTTCGACTTGAAAGGCGGAGCGCGAGGAGCGCACGCCTTCGATCTCCATGGCGCTCCCAAGGGCCTGGGTGGTCCAGGTTTCGCCGGTCACACGTTCACGAAGCCGAGCGCCAAGCTTCAGGCCGATTTCCAGACCCTTCAGAACGACCAGAAAGCGCTCCAGGCTGAGATTCCGGCGAGCCTGACCGCGGCGGTCAAGGCCGATCGGGCCGTCATCCGGCAGGCGTTCTCCGCGCTGACTCCCGCTCAGAGGCAGGCCTTGCACCCCAGTGGGTCGCAGAGCGGAACCTCCAGCAGTGATCCCACGGCCAACCTGGCGGCCGACCTCACGGCGGCCGGCATCTCGTCCGACCCAGGCCAACTCGATCGTCACCGATTTCCAGAATCTGAAGAACGCCCTCACCACCACGGACCCGAACCTCCAGGCCAAGATCGCCGCTGACCAGGCGGCCATCGCCAAGGACGGCGGGCCCTCGCTCCCTGCCAATGGACCGGGCATGGGCATGCCGGGCATGTTCTGAACCGACCATGGATGGGTCGTTCCTTGCTCCTTGCAGTGAACCCCTGGGAATGGGCTCCATTCCGACGAGGTCCCATTCTCCTGGGTGGGCCGGGAAGGCAGCTTGAGCTCAAAGGGGTCAGAATGATTTGATCGATCGTTCTGACCCCTTAACTGCCTCCCGAAAACGACGCCCTGGCTCATCCTGTCTCCTACCACATGCGCTGGATTCCATACTGGTCGAAGATCGCATCGGCACTGACAAGCGGGAGTTTTTCTATCATCGTCTGAGCGACCAGCAGACGGTCGAACGGGTCTTTGACGGAGGAACCGGGACGCAGCTAAATAGCTCCCGGCAACGGACCCTGCAAGAAGATGACCCAGCACGCCGACGAGCGCGACTGGCCCGACGTCCAGGAGAAGCGGCGGTCGTTCCGGAGGAAGGTGAAGCGGGTCGAGCCGAAACGGCTGGTTTTCGTGGACGAGTCGGGGGTGACCACGGCGAATGACCCATGCCTACGGCTGGGCCCCGCGCGGCGAGCGGGCCGTCGGCTCGGCCCCCGGCTCGTGGGAATCGCTGACCGTGATCGCCGCGTTGGGTCTGGACGGGGTACGTGCCCCCCTGGTGTTCCTGGGGTCGACCGACACCGCGGCGTTCGAGTCGTATGTCGAGCAGGTTCTGGTGCCGGAGCTGCACGCCGGCGACGTGGTCGTATGGGACAACCTGTCCCCCCATCAGGCCTCTGCCGCGGCGGCGGCCGTCAGGCGGGCGGGTGCCAGGCTCCTGCCCCTGGTGCCCACAGCCGGACTTCACGCCGGTCGAGAGATTCTGCGTTTCGAAGCTCAGGCGTACCTCCGCCGCGTCGCGGCGGCGGGACCTTCGAGTACAGCCGGGAAGTGCCCGACTAGTGCAACATCCTCGCCGACTATCCCGGCGGACCGAGCGTCGTGATGACCAACTCGCTCTCGAACGCGTTCCCTGCTGACACCGTCATCCGAGGCAGCGACGGCATCATCACCTGGGGCATGCTCCAGGGGGGCCAGGAATACGGGGTCCGGATCCAGCCCTTCGCCGCCGGCAAGAAGGAAATCCTCCTGCCCTGGAAGGGACAGGGTGATACGAGCAAGCTCTGGGTCGACTTCCTGCACTGCGTCAAGACCCGGCAGCAGCCGCTCTGCAACGTGTCGATGGCCGTGCGGGTGCAGGCCCCACTCTCGATGGGCATCATCTCCCATCGCGAGAGCAAGGTCGTCAAGTTCGATGGCGCGACGCAAACCCTGATCACCGTTTGAGCCATGGCTGGCAGTCCGGGAGATGACGCCCCTGCTGGCGCCATCTCCCACGATCGTCGGGATGACTGACTTATCCGCGATAGAGGCCCTGGGCCTCGATGTAGGCTTCGACGCCGCGCGGGACCATGAAGCGAACGCTCCTCTCCTCGGCGAGTCGCCGGCGAAGGTCGTTGGAGGCGATCCCGATGGAAGGGATCGTCACCGAGAGCAGGCGTCTGGTTCCGGGCCCGATGCTCGGCATCTGATCAGGATCCGCCACCTCGATGCCCGGACGATTGACCACGACGATCGTGGCCAGTCGCGCAATGCCCTCGGGGTCGCGCCAGGAGGGCAGGTCAACCAGGCTATCGGCGCCGATCAGGAAGAAGAGCTCGTCGTCGGGCCGTTCCCGATGCACCGATTCCAGCGTCTCGACACTGTAATGAGGTCCGGGGCGTCGGGCCTCGATGATCAGAGACCTCGAATCCCGGGTGCCCGGCCGTCGCGATCCGGGCCATCTCCAGGCGGTGGGAGACCGGCGTGCGGTCACCCCGCTTGTGGGGCGGAGCGCCGGCGACGACGAACCAGACGCGGTCCAGATCGCACGCTTCGCGACACTGCTCGGCCAGGATCAGGTGGCCAAGATGGATCGGGTCAAACGTGCCGCCGAACAGCCCCAGACGCATGGCAACGAAAACTCCCGCAGATTCGTGGTAATCCGCACCCGGGACCATCAACCGTCCGGCTTTCCTGTGGACAAACGTGCAGAAATCGGGTGAACTTGTGGAGTAAGATTGCCGCCGGCTCACCCTTCCCTTGAATTCGCGCTCACGGGACACCGGCGGCTTTCGACGATAGGCCCGAATGATGAGCCTTGTCAATCATGATCGATGGTGACGGCCAGTCTGACGAAACGGGTCCCGGCGAGGTCCAGGCCGCCTGGTTCGGGCTGGAGGAAGGCGTCAAAGGGGAGTCTGGTGCTTCGTTCGTGGGCGTGGTCGTCAACCGCCCGATCGACCAGGTGCTCACCTACCGGGCACCACCGCGGCTGAGCTGCACGATTCAGCCGGGCCAGCGTGTCCGGGTGCCGCTGGGCCGAGGCAACCGCCTGACCGTGGGCTATTGCGTGAGCACCGATGTGGCTCCCCCGGAGGGCCTTGATCCGAGGAAGCTCAAGGACGTTGCGGAGGTGCTCGATCCCGTCCCACTGATCGACGGCAAGATGCTGGCGCTCACGCGGTGGATGGCCGAGTACTACATGTGCTCGTGGGGTCAGGCCCTGGATTCGGCGGTGCCGGCAGGGGTCAGGAACCAGTCGGGCACCAGGGTGGGGACCTTCCTGCTCGTCCCCGAGGAAACCCGGCAGGCACTGAAGGAACAGGCCCTCAAGCCCAGGCTCTCCCCCAAGCAGGCCGCTGCGCTGGAGGTGCTTTGCAGGACCACGGAGCCGCTCACACTCTCGGACGTCTGCCGGCGAGCCAGGTGCACGAGCGCCCCGGTTCTGGCGTTGCGCCGACAGGGCCTGGTGCACTCGGTGCGGCGCCGGCTCTCTCTTGAGCTCGACGGTTCCGCGCGTGGGTTCGGGTCGGGACCGGCGATCGGCGATCTGGCGGCCGGAACCGAGGCGGGTTCCGGCGAGACCGGCAGCCAGGCAAGTGCAAGCGGCCCGCCGCACCATCCCCGGCTGGTGCTGACGGGCGAGCAGGAGTCGGCTCTGGCGGCACTGGCGCCGGCCTTGCAAGGAGATGCGTTCGCCCCCTTCCTGATCCACGGGGTCACGGGTAGCGGCAAGACGGAGGTCTACCTCTCGGCGATCGAACAGGTGGTCGCCCGGGGACGCGAGGCGATCGTGCTGGTCCCCGAGATCAGCCTGACACCCCAGACCATCCGCCGGTTCCGCCGGCGTTTCGACCGGGTCGCGGTGCTGCACAGCCACCTGAGCGACGTCGAGCGGCATCGTCACTGGCAGAGCATCGCCGCGGGCCAGGTCGAGGTCGTCGTCGGCGCCCGGTCGGCGATCTTCGCACCGACGCGAAGGCTGGGGCTGATCGTCATCGACGAGGAACATGAAAGCACGTTCAAGCAGGAAACCGTTCCGCGGTACCACGCGCGCGACGTGGCGGTGAAGCGGGCCCAGCTCGAGCGCGTGCCCGTGCTCCTGGGCTCGGCCACTCCCTCGCTCGAGAGCTGGAACAACGCCGAGCGCGGGCGGTACACCCGGCTGGCGATGCCCAGCCGGGTCGAGGGCCGGCCCATGCCGGCCGTCGACATCATCGACCTGCGGCGCGAGAAGCGGTTTCTGGGCGGACTGAGCGAGACCCTGCGGCAGGCGATGCATCAGGCGCTCGAGACGGAAGGCCAGGTCATCCTGCTCTTGAACCGGAGGGGATATCACACCTTCGTCGTCTGCCCGCGGTGCGGACACGTGGTGAAGTGCCACTCCTGCGACGTCGCGGTGACCTACCACAAGGGACGGCATCTGCTGATCTGCCACACCTGCGATGCCGAGCGCGCTTGCCCGCCCGCCTGTCCGGCCTGTGCCGCCCCTCACCTGCATTACGGGGGCATCGGTACCGAGCGGCTGGAACGCGAGGTGCAGGGTGCATTCCCGAACCACGTCTGCCGGCGGATGGACTCCGACACGATGCGCAGGCCCGGCAGCCACGAGCAAGTGCTGTCCGCGTTCAAGGCCGGGGAGGTGCAGATCCTGCTCGGCACGCAGATGATCGCCAAGGGGCTCGACTTCCCCAACGTGACGCTCGTGGGCGTGGTCAACGCCGACACGGCACTCCACCTGCCCGACTTTCGTGCCGCCGAGCGGACCTTCCAGCTCGTGGCCCAGGTGGCCGGACGAACGGGTCGCGGCGATCGGCCGGGGCGCGTGCTGGTGCAGACGTACTGTCCGGATCACCCGGCGATCTTCCACGCGGTCCGGCACGATTACGAGGGGTTCGCCGGCAGCGAGCTCCCCGAGCGTGCAAGGTTCGGCGTGCCCCCCTTCGGTCGCATGGTTCGGCTGATCGCCCGGGGACCGGAGGAATCCGCCGTTCACGACTACTTGAAGACGCTTGCAGCCGGCCTGCAGCAATCCGCGGAACCCTCGGTCCGGATCCTCGGTCCCGCCCCGGCCCCCATCATCAAGATCCGCAACCTCTTCCGCTTTCATCTTCAAGCACGATGCCCGACCGCCCGGCCCCTTCAGCGGATGATGCGCGACCTGGCCGGCCAGTTCCCCCCGCCTCATGGCATCGAGCTGGCCATCGACGTCGACCCCATCAGCATGCTGTGATGAGCCAGGGGTCTCGTGATTCGCTTCAGAAAATCGGAAAAAAAACTCAAGAAACGGGCAAAGTCCGGTTTACAGATTCCGCGGATCGGAGTATCTTCCCGCCGTTCGTTCACACCCTGGACTCGCGACGAAGGAACTCATGGCCGAGTTCGACTGGGCAGGCACGGATGCCAGACATCCCGTCAGGTCATTGCCTCCCTTCTTCTTGGTCATGTCATTCACGATGTCTCGAGTCGGGCCTGGAGCCCGGAGCCGGGGTCCGGCCGGGGATGTGATGGTTGTGTCTCGTGCCGTTCATCCACCTCGTGACAAGACCAGGTCCGTACCGGTGTGGCCGGTGTGATGGCCCGGAGTGAACCAGTCCAGGTGAGGACGCCACATCTCCAGCCCAGACGAAGACATTGCGAAGTGAATGGATTGTGGTGCCACAATCCCATCCTTTTCAGGAGGAAATGATGCGCAAGACTGAAGGGTGGCCTAGGTTGCGAACCGCGGTCATCGCCCTGGGACTCATCGCCTGGACAGCGACAGGTGCCATGGCGTCACCACTTTCTTACACCACGTCCGGCCAGATCAACACGGACGGCGTGGATGGTACCGCCGTGATCAGCTTCGTACCGCTGAGCGGTAACACTGTTGACTTCGGCTCGGGGCAAACGAATGTGAGTCTGGGAAACTTCGTCCTCACGTCGCCCGGTAGACGGTACGTCGACCACTTACACCAACACGCCTTTCCAGATCAGCTTCCTGCCCGCGTCGTACAACGGCGATACGTCAGTGAGCAACGGATCCTGCGGTGGTGCTGACCGGGAAGCTCAACGGCGTGGTGAACGGTCCTTCGAGCTCGACCGTCCAGGCGACGTTCGACTCTGTCACCAACAGCCCGTTCTCGTTGGGGACTGGCAATGGCACGGCAGACTTCAGCCTTCCCAGCGGCTCGCTCTTGCTGGTTCCCTCGACCTCTAACGGTGGTAACACCACCGCGCAAGGCTTCGTCACGTTCACTGCAGGCACCTCAAGCACCCCAGCCGCCCGCTGGAGAGTCTCCGGTTCCCGAGCCGAGCACCATCGCCCTGTTCTTCACGACCTTGGGCGGACTTGGCCTGCGGCGTTATGTCCAGTCCCGCCGACGCCAGGCCTCCATCTGAGCCCTGCGGCACCCGGCCGACCAAGCCGACATGCATGACTGAGCCGGCCTTCGAACCGACCGTGAAGCAAAGGCCGGAACAGCAACCGATCAACCCCTCGACCCCCCGACGACGTCAGCGTCGGGGGGTCGTTTCGCGCGCAGTCCGGCAAGTTCTCATGAACTGATGGGCGACGGCATCCGGGTTGCTGGTTTCTATCGTGGCTCTGACCCGCACGTCCACGTTGTCCGGCGCCTGACGTTTTTTCCATGGCTAGACTTGCCGCTGCGGATGAATCGCCGGATCATGAAGGCTGGGCAAGAGAAGCCGGGATCTCTCGTGGATCTCTCGTTTTTCGTGGGGAACGGGTCCGGATCGATCCAGACTGACGCCTACAATAAAAGAGTGTCGTCTCCAGCGTCGGGAAGGCCAGCGACGGCCGCGGTGATCTCCGTGATCGCCGCGACGGGGTCTGGCCTGCTCCGGTCAAGGCAGAGCTGGGCGATCGGCCTCATTTCGACGGCATCAGTCGGACAGTATCCCGAAGAGAAGAGCCGACCTTGATGGCCGACGGACCGATCGAATTACTGATCCCGGGCACGCGCAGGAGAAAAGACGCGCTGGGCGAGCTTTGCGCCCTTTACCGGAACTATCTGAGGATGATTGTACGGACTGGTCTGGGGCCCCGGCTGCGCGAGCGGCTGGAGCTCTCGGACGTGGTCCAGGAGGCGTTGGTCGAGGTTGTCCGGCAGTTTCCCCAGTTCACGGGCCAGAACGAGGCCGCGCTGGTGGGCTGGCTGCGGCGGCTGGTGGGCCAAAAACTTGCTGACCTGGGGCGTTACCATAGCCGAACCAAGCGGACCGGGGCTGGCAGCATTCTTCCGCTGGACGCCCCATGCGATCCGGGTGGTGCGGGCCGTCTCGGCGAGGGGGGCGGCCGACTGCTCGACATGCTGGCCCTGAGCCAGACCAGTCCCAGCGAGGTCGCCAGCCGCCGTGAGCTCATCGTCTTGCTGGCCGACGCGCTAGCCGCCCTTCCCGATACCGAAGCCGACACGCTATGGCTCTATCATGCCGAAAACCTGTCGTTCGAGGCCATTGGCGACCGCATGGGACTGAGCCGGAAGTCGGTCCGCGGCATCTGGGCTCGGGGGCTGAAGCGCCTGAAGCGATCGCTTGAGGGCCCTCCAGGAGGATCATTGAGGTACGACGATGGCCAACTGGAATGACGACAGCAACGCTCCTTCGAACAGCAACGATGATGACCGCCTGGGCGAGGCGATCGAGACCTACCTGGCATTGATCGAGCAGGGCACGGCGCCCGAGCCCGAGGCCTTCGCGGACCGATACCCCGACTTGCGCGAAGACATCCGCGCGGCGCTCGATGGCCTCGAGCTCGTTCACGGCCTGGTGGGCCAGGCTTCCGGCTCGGGGGCCGGAGGAGGCCCGGGCGGAGGGCCCGGACGCAACCTGGAATCGGGCCGCCGGATCGCGGGGTACCGCGTGGTCCGCGAGCTGGGCCGAGGGGGCATGGGAACGGTTTACGAGGCGGTCCACGTTGGGCTGGACCGGCCTGTGGCCCTCAAGGTCCTGGGCACTCACGCCGCCCCCGACTCCTCGGCCCGGCGACGGTTCCTGAATGAGGCGCGCACCGCGGCGGGTCTGCACCACACCCATATCGTGCCGGTGTTCGACGTTGGCCAGGCAGGCGGGCTGTGCTACTACGCCATGCAGCGAATCGAGGGGAGCGGCCTGGATCGGGTGGTCCGCTACCTTCGACGAACCCGGCCTCCCCGGATCGCGGGGTACGCCGCGCCCGGAACCGGACTCGAGCCGCCCGGCGGCTCCGAGCCCACCTCGAGCTCGCAGAGCAGCTCTCGTCTCAGCCGGCTCTGGATCCGTGTTTCCGAGAACCTCCCCTGGCGCCACCCGCGGCACATCCGGGCAGCCGGCGTCCATTCAGGACGCGCCGGCCCTGGCACCGTGGCGACCCTCGACCGATCTCGACACGCGGATCCGGACCCTCGATCCACTCCCGAGCCTGCGTCATCACCAGCCACCGACCCCTCACACGCGAATCCTCGGCAAGTGCGGCCTGCGCTGAGATCCGTGCTCACTGGAAACGACTCGACCGCCGAGTGGATGAGCACCAGTCAGAATAACGGTCTGGAGCGGCGGCCCGGGGCAGGCCAGGCCACGGCCCAGGACATGCCCGGCCCCGGGGCCTCGCTGGCCCGCCCCCGTGATGACGAGGCCGCGTCGCCCCCCTTCGATCCCCCGCGCGGATCGGCCTATTTTCGCTGGGTTGCTGAAGTCGGCCTCCAGGCGGCCGAGGCGCTCGCGCATGCGCACCATCATGGCGTGATCCATCGCGACGTCAAGCCCTCCAACCTGCTGATCGACCAGCAGGGAACCATCTGGGTGACGGACTTCGGCCTGGCGCGCAGACTGGCCGATCCCGGCCTGACCCATCACGACAGCCTGCTGGGAACGCCACGGTACATGAGTCCCGAGCAGGCGCGCACGGGGGTCATCGACGGGCGGACCGACGTCTACAGCCTGGGGGCCACGCTGTACGAGCTGCTGACGCTCCGGCCGCCGTTCGACGGCAACTCCGCGGCCGAGCTCCTGGATCAGATCGGCGGCCGCGAAGCCACGCCTCCCCGGATGATCGATCGGAGGATCCCGCGGGATCTAGAGACCATCGTCCTGAAGACCCTGGCCAAGCGTCCCGTCGATCGTTACTCGTCCGCCACGGCCCTGGCTGATGACCTGGCCCGGTTCCTCAACCGGGAACCGGTGCGCGCCCGGCGGATCAGCCCGATCGGTCGATTCTGGCGAGTCGCGCGCCGCCATCCGGGAATCACCACTGTGACCAGCGTGGCCAGCGCCGCCGTGCTGGCCATCGCCACCTATGCCTACGTGCAGATCCTCAAAGAGAGAAATGATGCGATCCGGGCCAGCAACGAGAAGAACGCCGCCCTGCTCGAGAAGGAGGCGGAGGCGGACAAGGCAAGAGCCGCGGCTCGCTGGGCACTGTCCGCCAACGCGTCCAACCTCCTCATGTCGGAATTGCCCAACCGACGGGCCAGGGGGCTGGACTTGCTCCAGAAGGTGGTCGATCCCGAGAAGGCCGTCGAGCTGGGCCGGGATCCGGCATTGACCCCCGCGCAGCTCCGCGATCAGGCCGTGGAATTCCTGGTTCTCCGCGATGTCGAGCCCCGCCCCGAGTTTGCCACCGGACCCACCTGGGGCCTCGAGTTCGGGCCCGGCGGAACGGTGCTTGCCGCACTCTCCGACGATGGCGAGCAGGTGACCCTCTGGAACGTCGAGCATCGTCAGCGATTCGAGACCATCTCGCTGAGTGACACGCCGAAACAGCCTCCGATCTCTGCCCCCGGCCAGGAGCCTGCCCGGGCGGCCGCAAGCGGTGGGCGAGCCGAGGCCGGCGCTCAGGCGGGATCGTCGCGTGCCGGAGCGAGCCAGAGCCCGGGCGGCAGAGGCAGCCAGGCCCCTCCACGCCAGCCACGCTTCCTCCGCGACCGCCTTGCGCTGGCCGGTCACATCCTGGCCGTGGTCCGACCCGACAATGACGGCATCCGGTTGTTCGATGTCCGGACCGGGTCCCGCCTCCACGATCTGACTCGTCCCGGCCGGCGAGTGATCAGCGTGCTGGCCAACCCGGCCAGCGAGCGGCTGCTCACGATCGAGAACGTCTTCGACCCGGCTCGCGGCAGGCGTCCCTCCCCTTCCACGCCACGGCCGATCCCTGGCCCTCCCCAGCCCGAGGGCGAGATCGAGGTCGTTCTCTGGGACCTGAACCGGATCGAGGAGCCCGTGGCCACCCTGGAACGGATCAAGATGGAGCCCCAGCGGCGCTGGTTCCCGGTGGCCGCGTTCAGTCCTGACGGCAAGACGGTGGCCATCGCCTCCAACAACAGCATCACGTACACCGTCGCACTCCACTCGGCGTGGGATGGGCAAGACCTCGGCACGATCGAGACTCAGTCCGAGATGCTGACCTCGATGGCCCTGGGGGCGAACAACGTGATGGCCACAGCCGCGGGCAACACAATCCAGCTCTGGGACCGCGAGGCCAAAACGTTCCTGACCAGCCTGTCGTCCGCCCGGGGAATGCCCTGGATCATGCGGTTCAATCCCCAGGGAACCCTGCTCGCGACCGCAGGGGGCAACCATGTGGAGCTCTGGGATATCGTCTCGCACAAGATCCTGGCCGTGCTCCCGGCCACCGACTGGGTGACCGATCTCGGTTTCACTCCCGACGGCCTGACGCTGGCGGTCGGAGGGCGCATGGCGACGACATCGGTCTGGCAGGTCTCCGATTCCACCGCCGAGTCCAGCTTGGAGGATTCGAAGCCCGACCAACTTCGCTGGCCTTCGGCCCCAAGGGCTGCCTGGCCATCGGCGCCAGTAACGGTGATGTCTGGTTCTATCGCGGTGGTGGGAACCGCTGCACGACTTCCGCCTCGACCACCTCGAACGCGGCCGAGTCGGCGAGCCGGCCTCCTGAACGGGAGCGCGAGCGAAGCCGCACGTCCGTGACGTTCGACGCCACGGGCCGCCTGATCGCGCATGATCCTCGCGGTCTGCGCATCTGGAAGGAAAGCTCCGGCCTGGCGCAGGCCCCCTCGATCGTGTCGATGCCGGCGGCAACTCCTGGCCGGTGGGAATCGCAGACCCTCCTTGCGCACGGCGGATGGGCAGCAGATGGTGCTGGTGAGATCTTCCGAAGTCTCGCTCTGGCAGTCGGAACACCCGGACCGGGTCCGGCAGATCATCGCTCCGCCTCCACTTCCGGGGGAAGACTTCCCTCCTGCCTTCCCGCCGCCTCCCTCCTCCCCCTCGACGACCGCGTCTCCGAAATCAAGAGCCGAGCCAGGGGGCCGTCCTGGCGCCCCACGCCGCAACGGCCCGTTCCGGCAGAATCTCTTCGCGGTTCAGGTTGCCCCCGGGGCTGACCGGCTTTACATCCTTGGTGATTTCAACAGGCTTCATATCTGGTCCCTCGAGTCCCCGGATGCCAGTGGGCCCATCAAGGCGCACGGGCTCGATCTCAATGAACGCCTGCCCGATGAGTTCACCAGCCTGGCGTTGCGGCCTGACGGCTCTCTTCTGGCACTCGGCGACCGCATGGGTCAAGTGACTCTTCTGGACACCTTTCGCCTCAAGGTGGTGGGACGGATTCAGCTTCCCGGCGAAGAGGCCCAGGGCATGCTGTTCGCCCTGGCCTTCTCACCTGACGGCACGTTGCTGGCCGTGGGATCGCCACAAGGACAGATCTTCCTTTGGTCCGTGCAGAGCCCCCCCTCGCCACGATTGTCACTCCGGTTGCCCGGCCAGCGCGGACTGGGAAGCATCGTTTTTGACCCCCGAGGCCAGCGCCTGGCCAGCAGCAGCGTCGGGGTCGATCCCATCGTCGAGATCTGGGACTTCGACCAGATCCACCGAGAACTGGCCCGGCTAGGCTTCGCCGAGTGACCGTTCCCTTGCCGCACCATTCCGCGGGAAGACCGCCGAAGTTGGCATCACTCTGCTCCCAATCACCGGCATGAGGCGTGCTGATTGCCTCAGGGCTGGAAGAGGCGCCGATTCATGATCGGATCCTCGGGCATGTCCGGGTTGATCACGACGATCGGTTTCGACACCGGGGCAGAGGCTGTGCCCGGAGGAAACGGCCGCCGAGCCGTCGATCGCAAAATAGTCGCGGCACGTGTCGTGCAGCTGATCGGCGAGCGAATGTCACGCACCGCCATTGTTGTCAGCCGGCACTTGCGGGTTGTCCAGGAAGGTGAACAGCTCATCGCAAGGTTTATACAGCCGCTTCCAAATCCGCAGACACTCGGGATGACGTATTCAGGTTTACCAGCCTCAGATCGTCGAAACGATCGAGGAGTTGCTTGAGAAGCTGGTAGAACGCCTCGGAACCAAGTCTCTCACGGTCTTGGCCCAAGGCAATGGCGTCCTGAAACAGGTCGATCAGCGGTTGTTGGCCGGCCCGGCGCAAGTGACCGAGCAGGCCAGCTCGGCTGATGGTCAGGCCGAAGAAGTCGCGCGGCAGGTTCTGGGTCTTCCTCAAGGAGATGCCCAGGTGGGCGCGGCCGTAACAGGTCAGCAAGCGAGCCCGCGGGCCGGTGTGCGCACCAGGAACTCCGGGTCGCCGCGGCCCTGGCAGGTCTGCTGACAGCAACGGCGGCGGGTGGCGGCGGTAGCGATGCCACTCAATCCTGGGTTCAGGGAATGGGCCACGAAGTGGTCTTCGAATTGGCCGGTCGGTTCGAGATCACTCGCATCACAATGGGAACACTGCTGGGGATGGACGTCGTGTTCGATAAAGTCAGTGCCTGGGGCGGCTCCGGCCGAAAGTAGCCAGGGGGTTACTCCGTAGAAATCCCATGAACCTGGCTTGAGTTTGCCACGTAGTATGAGATGTGACCACGAGCAAATCCCCGCGCCGAGTCCTTCAGGTCGCGTACGACGCTGCCTGCCAGGCTGTTCCAGCGCACCGACACAAGTTCAGCCCCAAGAAGTTTACTCAGCCCCAGTTGCTGGCCTGCTTGGTGCTCAAGGAGTTCTTGCGCTCGACTACCGCGGCTTCGCCGAGCACCTCATGGATCACCCGGATGTCCCCACTCAAATCGGGATGAAAGCCGTGCCGCACTTCACCACCTTCCAGAAGGCCGCCCGGAGACTGCTCCTGGCCCCGCCAGCCCGCAGGTTGTTCGACGCGGTGCTCGAGCGGGCGCTGCGGGACGGAGTCCGCAAGCGACGCGTCCCGCTGGCTGCCGTCGACGGCACCGGGCTGGAGTCGCGACATACCAGCCGGTACTACGTCAAGCGCCGCTCGCACAGCGGGGACCGCGACCAGATCACGACTTACGCCAAGTTCCCCAAGGTCGTCTTCGTGGTCGATTGCACCAGCCACATGATCCTGGCGGCAGTACCCGGTCGAGGACCGGGCTCGGACCTGGTGCAGTTCGATGCGGCGCTGGAGCAGGCCGTCCGCCGTGCTCGGATCGGGACGCTTCTGGCCGACGCGGACTTCGACGCCGAATGGGTTCATCGCGGCGTCCGGTCGCATGGCATTCGCACTATCATCCCGCCAACGCGCGGGCGGCCGACGCACAAGCCACCGACGGGCCGCTGGCGGCGACGGATGAAGCAGCGGTTCGGTCGGTACAAACAGAAGTATGGGCAGCGCTGGCAGGTGGAAACGGTCAACTCGATGGTCAAGCGGCGATTGGGATCCGCACTGCGTGCGAGGAAATACCAGAGCCAATGCCGCGAGACCGTGCTGAGAGCCATAACACATAACGTAATGATTGTTCGACTCAGGGTTTTCTACAGAGCAGGTCGGGAGTCTTTTGGATGTCATGGGCGAATAAAGGGGGAGGGAAGGGGAAAGGGGACATCACTCTCACCTCCGATCCGCCTTGCTCGGCGTTGGCCCGCGACCCTTCTCCCGGAATTCAAAGCGCCGGGGCGGGCGTGGTGCATAATCAGGAAGGTGGGGTCTGGGCAAGTCGTTCTTTGACAATTCGGTATGGTCATGAAGGGAACCACGGAACACCTAGCGCGGCCGAGCCGCAACCTAAAGAGTGGCTTAAAGAGATTGCTCCTCGCGGTAGACTAGGGATTAGTGTCCCCTTCGATTCCGAAGGAGCGATCATGAAGTCTTTTCTACACCGTTTTGGCTCGATTGTCTCTGGTGTCCTGCACGGCTTCGATCGGCTGCGGTTTCGCGGCAGCAAGCGGCTCTTGTGTCATCCAGGTGGGTTCTTCAACTTTCTGTGGCAGGTACAAGTGCCGCTGCAGGACTACAAGTCCTATGCCAAGGACACCACGGTGACGTTGTGCAAGGCCATCGAAACCGAGGCCAAGGAAGCGGGTCTGTACCGGTATCTGAACAACAGCCGGGAGAGCAAGGAAGAAACGGCGTTACACCCGGCACGCGACAAGCGCCAGCAAGGGCTCATTGCGGTGCTCGGCTGCGTGGAGCCCTGCCAGATCGTACAGGTACGGGGCAACAAAGAAACCAAGAAGCTGGAGCCACGAATCGAGTCAGGCAAATGTATGCATTATTACCATTACTATCTCGATGTTAACTACGGTCTGAGGTACACACGGCTGCAGAGTTGGTTTCCGTTCACAATGCATGTGGGTCTCAACGGCCGGGATTGGCTGGCCCAGCAAATGACCAACGCCGGCTTGGCGTACCACCAGAAGGACAACTCTTTCACGTGGGTAGAGGATTGGGAAGCGGCACAATGCCTGCTCGACAAACAATTGAGAACGGCGTGGACGCCCCTTTGGACCGCTGGGCGAACGAGAGTCACCCCTTGTTGGAAAGGTTGTGGCGCCGCCGGTGCCCTATTACTGGTCGGTGCAAGAAGGGGAGTACGCCACGGACATCGCGTTTCGCACGCCGGAGGACTTGCAGCGGCTTTATCCGCAACTGGTGCATTTTGCGACCGAGCTTCTCCAGAGCACCGACGTACTCCGGTTCATGGGCTACCGAGTGACAAAGTCTGGCCGGCCCCGTCGGGATTTCGCCGGGGAGGTGGTGACGACGATCAAAGAACTGGTGGAAGGCACGTGTATCAAGCATCGGGCGCTGCAGAACTTGCTGAAGATGTACGACAAGTTTGGGCAAGTGCTGCGTCTGGAGAACCTGCTGATCAACGTCCGCGATTTCAAGGTGTTTCGCAGGCGGGAAGGAGACTCCGACGGACCGATGCGGCAAGCCGACACGGAGCAACGACTCAAAGCCGCGTGAGAAAGGGGTTCCAGAATGTGCAGCGATCGAAGAGTATGGAACGTTAGTAGAACGGAAAGCACGGAAGAGGAACGAGAAGCCGGAGAAACGCTACCAAGGGAGCAGCCCCACCTCGTGAGTTCGTGGTTCAGGTCCGGGACCCGCGGCCGGGTTCAGCCGGGAGGGAGCCAGGGGACAGAAACGAGATGATGAAATGACGTCAAACGAAGCCAAAATGAATTGACGTAAACGAATTGCTTGCAGAGGGTTAAACCAGGTCTCAGGTGCGTGCCGCCAGCGAACGAACCCGATTCGGCGGATGCCGGCCCCTCGTCCAGGGCCAGTGATTCCGGGACGGGCCCGGTCGTTCAGAACGGGGTCTCGTCGGGGGTTTCCTCGGAGTCCGGGGGAGGCTGGCGGCGGGGCTTGGGGCTGCGGGGGTTGCGGGCCTTCGATCGCTTCCGGGGCTGAGGGGGGGCGGATTTCGAGGCCGAGGGCAAGGGCTCGAGCCGCTGCGGTCAATTGCTCGACCAGCTCGGCCGACTGCTCGAGATGGCCCAGGATCAGGCCGAGGAAGTGGAGCCTTGCCCCCTGGGATTCCAGGAACTCGTGGAACTGGAAGCCTCCCTCGAGGAGGTTCTCCTGCTGGTCGAGCACGTCATCGGCCAGGGTCTCGACCAGCTGGTCACGGCCCTGGAGGAGGATTTCCATCGCGGCCCGGTACTTGTTGAGAGGCAGTTCACGCATGGCGGTTACAGGCTCCCAGGTTGGCACCCACCCGATCGCGGGAGGACAGGGCGTGGACGAGAGGACGGTTCGAGGTTCCCCACCGGTCGTCGAGCCAGGCGGTCAGGCGGGCATCGAGCCAGCGCCGATCTCCTTGCCGCCGCGACCGGCTGACGTATCCCAGGTGCCCGCCGTGCCGGGTCAGCTCGAACCGGAGGGACGCCGGGAACCGGGCATGACGGAACGGTTCGGAGGGGATGAACGGATCGTCCGCGGCGTGGATCACCAGGCCCGGAAGGGTGATCCGGGAAATCAGCGGCAAGGCGCTGCTGCGGGCGTAGTAGTCGTCGGCCGATGCGAAGCCGTTGCGCGGTGCGGTGTAGCGGTCGTCGAATTCGTAGACCGAGCGAACCTGGCTCAGGTCGGGCGGTCCCAGCTCGGGGAAGAGGCGATGCAGCCGGGTCACTTCGGCGCGGAGCCAGCGGAGGAAATTCCAGTCATAGAACCGGTTTTCCGGCCGCAGCATCGTCTTCGCGCAGAGCGGCCAGGTCGATCGGCGGGTTGGCGGCGAGCACGCAGTCCAGTCCGGGGACCGGACGATCCGCGGCCTCGGCGGCGAGCTTGAGCGCGAGGTTCGCTCCCAGCGAGAAGCCCGCCAGGGCGATGGGCGACGAGGGGGCCCGCTGTGCCAGCCACTGGACGACCTCGCGCACGTCCTCGGTCCGGCCGGCGTGATAGATGCCCCGGGCCAGGCCAAACCCGGCCCCCGCGCCTCGAAGGTTCATCCGGACCACGCGGATGCCCCGCTGGACCAGCCGTCGCGCGAACCGGACGACATAGGACGACCGGGCACAGCCCGCCAGTCCATGGATCAGGACGGCCGCCGGGTCGCCGTCGGTCCAATCTTCGGGGATGGATTCCAGGACGCAGAGCCGGTCACCGTCAGCCAGCCGGATTTCCTGGGAGGTGGCGTCCAGCCGCAGGTTCCCCTGGAACAGATAGCGGCCCAGGACCGTCTGGGCGTGGCCGCTCCGGAGCCAGGCGGGAGGCTCGAACGGAAGGGCTCCGGCGTCGGAGTCAGCGGGAGATCGGGATGTCTCGTGTTCCGTCTTCGTCATGGATGCTCGGTCGAGGCGGCAACTGCAAGGATCGCCAGGCTGGCGCCGATTCTATCAAGCCAGGGGGATATTGAGAATCGCTGGTCGATCAACGAGTGCTGGACCACGCGGAGCCGGTGGTTGTTCGTGTCTCCGATCCAGACGTCGCCATCGGGCCCGACGGCGCCGGCCGCCGTCGCCCGCGCGGTAGGCCCGGCTGGCCGGTGCCGGCCCGGTGAGATCGTGGCTCGTCGATGGCCAGAACCACGAGAATCAGCTCACGGATCATCGATGTCTCCGCAGGTCATGATTTAATGGGTGCCTGGCCGATGCGGCCAGGCCCGCACTTGAGGTTATGGCGTGGGTCTGACGATAATGTTGTGGCGCGTCCTTTGCTTGCAGTGACCGCGTAATGCTCGGTCCATGCAATGCTGAGAATTTCCGGGCACGGCTCCGCGTTCCCTGGGAGTCGGCGACCTCTTTCCGTTGCCTCGCCCGGGGCTTGATCAAGCTACCATAATGCGCACGAATCGGCGAGCTCCCCTCCTTCACGCCAGGCGTAGAGAGATAAGAATACAATGGCTGATATCGTGATCATCAATCCCCGTTTTGAGCCCTCCTACTGGGGGATGGACCACGCGTTGCCGTTCATCGGCAAGGCGGCCAACTTGCCGGTGGCCTGCCTGCCGCTGCTGGCCGCGCTGACGCCGCGGGAGCATTCGGTGACCCTGATGGACGAGAATGTCGAGCCGATCGACTGGGAGCGGTGTGCGCGGGCCGACATCGTGGGTGTCACGGGACTGAGCGTGCAGCGATCTCGGATGAAAGAGATCCTGACGGAGCTCAAGCAGAGAGAGCGTTTCACGGTGGTGGGGGGGGCTTGGGTGACGGTCGAGGAGGACTACTTCGAGGGCCTGGCGGACGTCGTCTTCATCGGCGAGGCCGAGGAAACGTGGCCCCAGTTCCTGCGCGAGTGGTCTGAGGGATTGCATCAGTACCGCTATGAGCAGGCCCACAAAAGCGACATGACGAAGGTGCCCACGCCGCGGTTCGACCTGCTCAAGATGAACCGGTACGCCTTCGGCAGTCTCCAGTTCTCGCGGGGCTGTCCGTTCCAGTGCGAGTTTTGCGATATCATCGTCACCTTCGGTCGGCGTCCCCGGATCAAGACCAGCGCCCAGGTCATCGCTGAGTTGGAGGCGATCCGGAAGACAGGCTTGCGGACCGTTTTTATTGTTGATGATAACCTGATCGGCAACAAGAAAGCGATCAAGGGCGTTCTCCGTGATGTCATCGCCTGGCAAAAGCGGAAAGGCTATCCGCTGACCTTGTTCACAGAAGCCTCGATCGACCTGGCCGACGACCCCGAGCTCCTCGATCTGATGGTGGAAGCGAACTTCATCGCCATCTTCATTGGGATCGAGAGCCCCAGTGAGGAAGCGCTCCGCGAGACCAAAAAATACCAGAACGTCCGCCAGGGGGGAACCCTCCTGGAAAAGGTTCACCGTATCCAGGATGCTGGGATGGAGGTCTGGTGCGGCATGATCATGGGCTTTGACAGCGATGATTCGGGGATTTTCGATCGCCAGGTCGAGTTCATCCAGAACAGCCGGATCTCGTTCTCCATGAGCGGCATGCTGTACGCCATCCCCAAGACGCCGCTCTACGAGCGGCTGGCGGCGGAGGGGCGTCTCGACCTGTCGGACAAATCCGAATTTGGGACCAACGTCATCCCGCTCCAAATGAGCCGGGAAGAACTGCTCGATGGCTACATTCGCGTCTTGAATGAGCTTTACGATCCCCAAGCTTATTTCGCGAGGACCGACGCGCTTTTTCTCAGGCCCGATTTCGAGATCGGGATTATCAACAAGCGTCCGTGGTGGCGTATTTCCCTCCGATGGCTCTGGTCTGAGGCCCAGTGCGTGGTCGAGAGTCTGGGGTTATTCAGCCGCTTGATCACCAAGATTCCCGAAACCGATCTCCGACGCGAGTACTGCAAGCGGCTTTGGAGATTCCTCAAGGTCCATCGCCGTCCTGGTTTTGTCTTGTTCTACGTCATCCATCTGGTCATGCATTACCACGCCTGGAAGATGGCCAAGCAAATGTCCATGCAAGAGGCTCAACTGGTCAACTTCGCTGGCAACCAATGACCAATCTGACCAGAAGCTAACGAAGCAAATGTCCACTTTTTCCCTGCCTACACGCGTAGAGAGAGGCACAAGATGGCTGATATCGTGATCATCAACCCTCGGTTTGAGCCCTCCTACTGGGGGATGGACCACGCCTTGCCGTTCATGGGCAAGTCGGCCAACCTGCCGGTGGCCTGCCTGCCGCTGCTGGCCGCGCTGACGCCCGCGGAGCATACGGTCACCCTGATGGATGAGAACGTCGAGCCGATCGACTGGGAGCGGTGTGCGCGGGCGGACATCGTGGGCGTGACCGGGATGAGCGTGCAGCGGTTCCGGATGACCGAGATCCTCACCGAGCTGAAGCAGCGCGGCTGTTTCGTCGTGGTGGGGGGTCCCTGGGTCACGGTCCAGGAAGATTATTTCGAGGGCCTGGCGGACGTCATCTTCATCGGCGAGGCCGAGCAGACCTGGCCGCAGTTTCTTCGCGAGTGGCCGCAGGGCTTGCACCAGTACCGCTACGAGCAGCTCGAAAAGACCGACATGACCAAGGTGCCCACGCCGCGGTTCGACCTGCTGAAGATGAACCGGTACGCCTTCGGCAGCCTCCAGTTCTCGCGCGGCTGCCCGTTCCAGTGCGAGTTCTGCGACATCATCGTGACCTTCGGCCGCCGTCCCCGGATCAAGACGAGCGCCCAGGTGCTCGCCGAGCTCGACGCGATCCGGAAGACGGGCCTGCGCATCGTCTTCATCGTGGACGACAACCTGATCGGCAACAAGAAGGCGATCAAGGAGGTGCTCCGCGAAGTCATCGCCTGGCAGGAGCGGAAGGGCTATCCGCTGACCCTGTTCACGGAAGCGTCGATCGACCTGGCCGACGATCCCGAGCTGCTCGACCTGATGGTGGAGGCGAACTTCATCGCCACCTTCATCGGCATCGAGAGCCCCAGCGAGGAATCGCTCCGCGAGACCAAGAAATTCCAGAACGTCCGCGAGGGGGGGACCCTCCTGGAGAAGGTGCACCGCATCCAGAACGCCGGGATGGAGGTCTGGTGCGGCATGATCATGGGGTTCGACAGCGATGACTCGAGGATCTTCGATCGTCAGATCGAGTTCATCCAGGACAGCCGGATCTCGTTCTCGATGAGCGGGATGCTCAGCGCGATCCCCAAGACGCCGCTCCACGAGCGGCTGGCCCGCGAGGGCCGGCTCGACCTGGCCGACCGCCCGAGTTTGGCACCAACGTGATCCCGCTTCAGATCGGCCGCGAGGAACTGCTCGAAGGCTACCTCCGGGTGCTCCACGAACTCTACGAGCCCGAGGCCTACTTCGCCCGGACCGACGCGCTGTTTCTCGATCCCTCCTTCGAGATCGGCATTACCAAGCAAGCGCCCCTGGTGGCGGATCTCGCCGCGCTGGCTGGGGTCGGAGGCCCAGTGCGCGATCGAGAGCCTTGGCCTCTTCGCTCGCCTGATGACCCGCGTCCCTGATCCGCGCTGCGGCGGGAATACCGGAAGCGGCTCTCGGGGTTCCTCAAGGTCCATCGCCGGCCTGGACTGCTCCTTTTCTATGTCTTCCACATGGTCATGCATTATCACGTATGGAAGCTGGCCAAGGATATGTCCACCCGCGAATCGCAGCTCGTCAACTCGTTCTGACAGGCCGTCGATCGGGCCGTGCGGCGTCAACTCGTGCTGACACCCGATCGAAGCCTTCTCGACCCCGAAGCGGCATGGGTTCGGAACCGGTCGCGTATGTCAGCCCAGTTCAGGTTCTCGAGTCCATGATCACGGCGCAGATTTCCGATTTTCTCCCTTTTCCGGTGGAGTACCGGCCGCTCAAGACGCTAGACTTGGTGCCGTTTTGTTCCGCCCGCAAGGCCCTCCGCAGCGAGACCCTCGCGCATCGACCTCCTCGTGCCAAAATCCATCCGGTGAAGCGACGACCAGGGACTTGCTGTCCATTGGTTCCTGGACCAGAAGCAAAACAATAGGGCGAGAGGTTGAACCCGAGATCTCTTATTCGCTCCCGAACTGCTCAAGAAAGCATCAGCCAGCTCTGCACGATGGTTTTCGACGCCGAATGTGCTTTGTTTGGCAAGAACTGAGAGCTCACTTTGGTGGACCGGCCTTCCGGCCGCCTCTCCCTCCCGGATTTTCCCTCGATTTGAGAAAAGGTTGATCATGACGACGACGACGACCGCTCGACCGGCCTCGCTCCACGTTGCGTGGCCTCCGGTCCTCTGGATCGGGGCCTTGCATGTCGGGGCCCTGCTTGCGTTCATCCCGGCTTATTTTTCCTGGTCCGCCGTGGCCGTGTGCTTGTTCCTGCACTGGCTGACCGGCGGGATCGGCATCTGCATGACGTATCACCGCCTGCTGACCCACCGCAGCTTCACGCTCTGGCCGAGGTGGCTCGAGTATCCCCTGACGATCCTGGGCACGATGGCCTCCGAGGGGGGCGAGATCGGCTGGGTCGCCGACCATCGCCGGCACCACGCCTACTCGGACGACGAGAACGACACGCACACCCCGCTCCAGGGATTCTTCTGGGCGCACATGGTCTGGTGGATGCTTGTTGACGACGGCTCGAAGCACACGGCGGAGTACTACAAGAAGTGGGCGCCCGACCTCTACAAGGACCCCGTCCACCGCTGGATCGACAGCTACCACATCATCTTCCCGATCCTGCTGTTCGGCCTGCTTTACTACCTCGGCGGGATGAGCTGGCTGGTCTGGGGCGGGTTCCTCCGGACGATCCTCGTCCTGCACACGACCTGGCTGGTGAATTCGGCCAGCCACATCTGGGGTTATCGCTCGCACCCCACCCGCGACAAGTCGACCAACCTCTGGTGGGTCGCCCTGCTGACCTACGGCGAAGGCTGGCACAACAACCATCACGCCTTCCAGACCTCGGCGCGGCACGGCCTGGACTGGTGGGAGATCGACATGACCTACCTGACCATCAAGCTCATGTCGCTGGTCGGCATCGCCGGCAATATCAAGCTGCCCAAGATTCCCAAGGCCGCTACGTCCATCGCTGGCTGGCGCGGCAGCGAACGGCGTGGATGCGGAGTCGCTGGTGGACGACCCGAACCAGTTCGTGCCCAGCGGCGTGTAGAGCTGGAGCCGGCTCTTTCCGAAGATCTCGATGGTGGAACCGCCGGCTTCGAGTGGCCTCGAACCTGGCGGCTTTGGTCTTGTGTCGAGTCGCGGATCCTCGGGTCTCTTCGGCCGTCGCCCGTTCGGGGTGCCCTTGTCTTCGGGGCCGGGAACGGCCAAGATGAGGACGCAGTTCTGCTTGCGGCCCTAGCTCAACGGCAGAGCAGGGGACTCATCAGGATCAAAGGTGGCACCGGAGGGTAACTTTCGGATGCGAACCGGGTGAATTGCGGGAAACCTAAACTCTCGGCGCTGAACTCGGCGGTCCGACGGTTCTCCGTGAGCCGGACGGGATCGAGACAGCGACGGGGCATGGCAATCCGCAGCCAAGCCTGGCCGGGCAACGGTGGCCAGGAAGGTTCAGAGACTAGCGGGGTGAGTCCCAACAATAATCCCCGCCGACGAGCGCCCGGCCTCCGTGGTCGGCTCGATCCGGAGTCGCGGCCTTCACGGCCTCGCGACCGGAGCGAGTCGACCGAGCGGAGGATGAGATAGTCCAAGCCTCGCGGAAACGCGAGGGCACTTGAATCCCTTGGTTGCAGGTTCGAATCCTGCGGGCCGCACTTTCCGTAACTTCAGCCGAAGTCCCAGGATGGGATTACCTGTCAGGATCTGGCAGAGCGGTACTGTGGACCCCGATAAGCCGGTAGTCTACCGGATTGGAGGCTTTCCAGTGACCGCTCGAGCCCCTCGAACCCCTTCTTACCGACTGCACAAACCAGTCCGGTCAAGCCGTGGTGACCCTGAACGGCCGGGACATCTACCTCGGCCGCCACGGGACCAGGGAGAGCAGGGCCGAGTTACGACCGCGTCATCGCCGAGTGGCTGGCCAATGGCCGCCACCTGACCGCGCAGGCCGACCTGACGATCGCCGAACTCATGGTCCGCTACCTGGCCCACGTCGATGCTCGGTACACGTCCGAGCGAGCCGGAGAAGATCCGCCTGGCCCTCAGGCCCGTCCGCGAGCTCTACGGGATGACCCCGGCCCGGGAGTTCGGGCCCCTGGCACTGAAGACGTCCGGCAGACGTTCATGAGGCCGACCCTGGTCCGCTCGCAGATCAACAAGCGAACCAGGCGAATCGTCCAGATGTTCCGCTGGGCCGTGGCCGAAGAGCTACTGGACCTATCCGTCCACCAGGCACTGAAGGCCGTGGAAGGGCTTCGCCGCGGCCGTGGCGATGTCCGGGAGTCGGAGCCGGTCAAGCCGGTTCCGATGCCCTGGTGGATGCCGATCAGGCCCCACGTCGCCCGCCAGGTCTGGGCGATGATCGAGCTGCAGAGGTTGACCGGAATGCGGCCCGGGGAGGTCTGCCAGATGCGAACGTGCGACATCAACACTCAGGGAAGGATCTGGGAGTACCGCCCGAGCTCGCCACAAGACGGCCCACCACGGCAAGGCCCGGGTCATCTTCATCGGCCCCCAGGCCCAAGCCGTGGTCAAGCCCTGGCTCCGGGCGGAGCTAGGCGCCTACCTCTTCCAGCCCCGAGAGGCCGTGGCGGAGCGTCGAGCGGAGCAGCGGTCCGAACGGAAGAGCAAGGTCAGCCCTCCCAGGGCTGCCGGAAGAAACAGCGCGCCCGCAAGCGGCCCGGGGAGCGGTACGATACGTCCAGCTACCGGCGAGCGATCATCTACGCGATCGGCAAGGCGAATCAGAGGCGGGCCGAGAAGGAGCTGGACCCCATTCCGTCCTGGCATCCCCACCAGCTCAGGCACTCCGCAGCGACGAGGCTCCGTCGCGAGTTTGGTCTGGACGCCGCTCGGGCTGTGCTGGGGTCATTCCTCCCCCGTGGTCACGGAAGTGTACGCCGAACTGGACCAGGCGAAGGCGGCAGAGGCGATGGCCAGGATCGGGTGAGGATCATCCTCCCATGGGCCCCTTCCGCTGTGATCACCTCCGGCAGGATCGGGGTCCATCCTCTTCAGGCATGGCCGACAAACTTGGCCACATATTTCTGCTTCGCGGGATTGGATGCGTGCCGTCCTGGTCTTAGAATGACGGGATCGACGAAGGCCGATCGGCGCGGGGAGTTCGTGGTTGGGCAGCCGTCCGCTCCTCGACGCCCCTCGCGCCCGACTATCCGCTGGTTCCAGCATGACCTCCGAGGAAGAAGCAAGTCCAGACATCGACCGCCAACTCGCTCTATGCGGCTGGCAGGTGCAGAGCCGGGGACGAGATGAACATTTCGGCGGCCTTGGGTGTGGCTGTCCGTGAGTATTCGATCCTGACCGGGGAGGTCGAGCACCTGCTTTATGCGACGGGCAAGGCGATCGGCGGGCTGGAGGCCAAAGAACGATGGCCATCAAGAAATCCGAACTTTATAGCTCCCTCTGGGAAAGCTGCGACGAGTTGCGGGGCGGCATGGACGCCTCGCAATACAAGGACTACGTCCTCGTCCTGCTGTTCATGAAGTATGTATCCGACAAGGCGGCCAGCCAGAAGGGCTACCTGCTCGACGTGCCCAAGGGGGGCAGTTTCGCCGATATGGTCGCGCTCAAGGGCGACAAGGAAATCGGCGACAAGATGAACAAGATCATCGCCAGGCTCGCTGAGGCGAACGACCTCAAGGGCGTGATCGACGTCGCCGACTTCAACGATGCGGACAAGCTCGGCAAGGGCAAGGAGATGGTGGATCGCCTCTCCAACCTCGTGGCGATCTTCGCGAAACCGGAACTCGATTTCACCGGTAACCGCGCCGAGGGCGACGACCTGCTTGGCGACGCCTACGAATACCTGATGCGCCACTTCGCCACCGAGTCGGGCAAGAGCAAGGGCCAGTTCTACACCCCGGCGGAAGTCTCCCGCATCATGGCCAAGGTCATCGGCGTCGGTAGCGCCAAGTCGGCCGACCAGACCATCCACGATCCCGCCTGCGGCTCCGGTTCGCTGCTGCTCAAAGCCCACGATGAAGCGAAGGGCCGCACCGGCCTCGACCTCGCGCTCTACGGGCAGGAGATGGACAACGCCACCAAGGCGCTGGCCCGGATGAACATGATCCTCCACGATTGCCCCACGGCGGAAATCTGGCAGGACAACAGCCTCTCCAGCCCCCACTTCAAGGGCACCGACGGCCGCCTCAAGACGTTCGACTTCGTGGTCGCCAATCCGCCCTTCTCCACCAAGGCGTGGAGCAACGGCTTCAATCCCGCCGAAGACGAGTTTCACCGCTTCGACTACGGCATCCCGCCCGCGAAGAACGGCGACTACGCCTTCCTCCTCCACATCCTCGCCTGCCTGAAAAGCACGGGCAAAGGCGCGGTCATTCTTCCGCACGGCGTCCTCTTCCGGGGCGGTGCCGAGGCGGCCATCCGCCGCGAGATCGTCCGGCGCGGCTACATCAAGGGCATCATCGGCCTGCCGGCCAACCTCTTTTACGGCACGGGCATTCCCGCCTGCATCATCGTGCTCGACAAGGACCACGCCCACGCCCGCAAGGGCATCTTCATGGTCGATGCCTCCAAGGGCTTTCTCAAGGACGGCAACAAGAACCGCCTCCGCGCCCAGGACATCCACCGCATCGTCGACACCTTCACCCGCCAGATTGAAGTCCCGCGCTACGCCCGCATGGTGCCGCTCTCCGAGATCAGCGACCCGAAGAACGACTTCAACCTGAACCTCCCGCGCTACATCGACAGCACCGAGCCGGAAGACTTGCAGGACATCGACGCCCACCTGCGCGGCGGCATCCCCAACCGCGACATCGACGACCTCGACCGCTACTGGCAGGTCTTCCCCGCCGTGCGCGCCACGCTCTTCGCCCCGGCGGGGCGACCCGGCTACACCCAGCTCAAAGTGCCGGTGGGCGAAGTCAAAGCCGCGATCTTCGGCCACGCCGAGTTCACCGCGTTCAACGCCAGCGTGACCGCGCTGTTCGGGAAATGGCGGAAGGCCAACACCCCGCGCCTCAAAGCCATCAAGCCCGGAGATCATCCCAAAGCCCTGATCGAAACGCTCTCCGAAGATTTGCTCGACACCTTTCAGAAGGCCCGCCTGCTCGACCCCTACGACGTCTACCAGCACCTCATGGATTACTGGGCCGAGACCATGCAGGACGATGTCTACCTGCTCGTGCAGGACGGCTGGAAGGCCGTCCAGAGTGACGGGCAGAATCGGGGCAAGCCCAACACCGACCTCATCCCCGAGCCGCTCATCGTCGCCCGCTACTTCGCCAAGGAACAGGCGGCCATCGAGAAGCTGGAGGCCGACCGCGACGCCATCACCCGCCAGATGGAGGAACTCGACGAGGAACACGGCGGCGAGGACGGCCTGCTCTTCGAGGCCAAAACCGACAAGGGCAAGCTGACCAAAGCCAGCGTCAACGCCCGCCTCAAAGAGGCCATGTACGACAAGGACGCCGCCGAGGAACGCCAGTCGCTGCAAGCCTACCTGTCCCTCATCGAGAAAGAAGCCGCCGCGAACAAGCGGGTCAAAGACGCACAGAAGGCGCTCGATGCCCAGGTTACGGCCAAGTATTCCAAACTCACCCCGGAGGAGATCCAGACCCTGGTGGTGGACGACAAATGGCTCGCCTGGCTCGCTGCCGACGTGCAGAGCGAGCTGGACCGCGTCTCGCAGGCGCTCACCGGCCGCATCCGGCAACTGGCCGAACGCTACGCCACGCCGCTGCCGCAGCTCGCCGGCGAAGTCGAAACGCTGGCCGCCCGCGTGGACGAACACCTCAAGAAGATGGGGGCGGTATGGAACTGAAGCCCGGCTACAAGCAGACCGAGGTGGGGG